>CAZYTC010000018.1:0-30934 GCA_964650175.1 uncultured Campylobacterales bacterium
TCCCGTAATGGATTCGAACCATTGACCCCCTCATTAAAAGTGAGATGCTCTACCGACTGAGCTAACGAGACGCAATCATCAATCGTTTTATGATTGTGAGGGCGAAATTATAGATGATTTAACTCTTTTTGTCAAGCCCTAAAACGCTTTTAGCTAAAAAAGAGCTCTTTATCCATATCAAGCAGCATCTTTATAGCCATTAGTACGCTCTGTTCTTGTATATAATTTCTATCTCCATCAAAGTTTAGACGCAGAGATTTTGTGGTCTCTTGAGTTTTTACTGCTATATATACAGTGCCGACTGGCTTGCCATCTACTTCGCCAGTAGGACCAGCGATACCGCTAATAGCTAGCGAAAAATCAGCACCGCTAACACCCATCGCCCCCTCGCTCATCTCCTCTACAGTTTGAGAACTAACTGCTCCAAAGCTATTTAGTGTATTCTCATCTACTGCTAGCCAGTTTGCTTTTATGGTGTTTGAGTAGGTGATGAGCGAGCCATCAAAAATAGTAGATGCTCCGCTTTGAGATGTGAAAAAATAGCTAAGCAATCCACCACTGCAGCTCTCTGCAAATGAGATTTTTTTGTTTGCATTAGAGAGTTTGTCGATTATATAAAGAGCTATATTTTCGCTATTGATAACTTTGTGGTGTAGTAGTGCTTTTGCAGAGGCTATGAATTGTGAGAGGTTGCTATGTTTTTTGGTGATAATATTGATTTTTACCCATCCGCTACATAGCTCACACAGCTCTAGTTTTACATCAAACATCTGTGCAAGTGGCTCTAGTAGAGCTTGTGATGTGGCTAAATCCTCATTAAATATATGAATCGTGCTATTGTTGTTCTCATCGTTGATTAAGATTTTACCTAGCGTAGTGCCCTCTTGGGTTTGGATAACATTAATTAGCGAGCCATCATGCTCTAGTAGATAACTATCAGGTGCGATTTTAGTAGCACGAGATGGAATTAGCATATCATTTTTTAAAATTTGATTATCGCCTGTGGTGGTGCTGAGTAGTTTGCCGACGATTGTAAATGTATTTTTGGTTGTAATTATGATTAGTTTTGTCTTCTCATTTAGAAGATTTTCAAGGTGTAAAAATAGATTTTTATCCCCCTCTTCAAAATATCTAATAGAGTCAATTTTCTCTAGATGCAGTTTGACTGTTCGTAGTATATAACGCTCATACGGCTCATTCAGAGCAATTTTAGAGCCTATAAAAATTAGATCTCTTCTCATAGTTTTTCCATAAAATATTTTAGATAGTATAGCATAGCGACAGCAAAATTTAATCACTTTATGTGTATAATGCAAAACTTTTTAAAAAGGTGTGCTATGGATTACAAAGAGACTCTTCTTTTGCCACAAACAACTTTTCCTATGAGAGGAAATCTACCACAAAACGAGCCTCTACGCTATCAGGCTTGGGCTACAAAAAATATATATAATAAGATGAAGCAAAATAGAGCAGGAGCTAGCGAGAGCTTTACTCTACACGATGGACCACCATATGCAAATGGGCATATTCACATAGGTCATGCACTAAATAAGATACTAAAAGATATCGTAGTTAAATTTCACTATTTCAATGGAAAATCTGTCCGTTTTACCCCAGGATGGGATTGTCATGGTTTGCCGATAGAGCAAAAAGTAGAAGAAAAAATTGGAGCTACCAAAAAAAAGGAGCTACCAAAATCGAAAATTAGAGAGCTTTGTCGTGCACATGCGGCCGAGTTTGTATCTATTCAGCGAGATGGATTTGTATCTTTGGGTGTTATCGCTGATTGGGAAAAACCATATTTGACGATGGATTTTAAATTTGAAGCAAACATCTATAGAGAGCTATGTAGTATCGCAAAACAGGGACTGCTGATACAGCGAAGCAAGCCAGTTTACTGGTCATGGGCAGCACAAACTGCACTAGCAGAGGCTGAGGTGGAGTATGAAGATAGAACATCACCATCAATATTTGTCGCTTTTAAACTGCGTGATGAGGATAGTAAAATCATCATCTGGACAACGACTCCATGGACGCTTCCATCAAATACGGGTATTTCGCTAAATCCTACAATAGAGTATGTTAAAACTAGCGATGGCTATATTGTAGCAGCAGAGCTATATGAGAGCCTAAGAGAGCAGGGTGTGGTAGCTGGCGATATAGCTAGCAAGATAGACCCGCACTCACTAGAGAATAAGATAGCGATAAATCCACTAAATAACCGCGAATCACGCGTAGTTTTGGGCGAGCATGTAACAACTACAGCAGGTTCTGGTGCGGTACACACTGCCCCAGGGCACGGGGAAGATGACTATGTAGTTGGGTTAAAATATAATCTAGATGTGATTATGCCAGTTGCAGCTGATGGGACATTTGATGAGACGGTTGTTAGATTAAATCTATTGCCAAATCCACAAGAGTTTGTGGGGGTAAATGTATTTAAAGCAAATGAGAAAATCCTAGAGCTATTAGGCGATGCACTACTAAAGCGAGATGATATTCGTCACTCATATCCACACTGCTGGAGAACACATAAGCCTGTAATATTTAGAGCTACGAAACAGTGGTTTATTGCGATGGATAAAGATTATGGCAGTGATAGCAGCACGCTACGCAAGAATGCGATGAGTGCTATTGAAAATATCAGATTTTATCCAGAGTGGGGCTCAAACAGAATAGGCACAATGGTTGATGGTAGACCAGATTGGTGTATTTCACGCCAGAGAGATTGGGGTGTGCCAATAGCGTTTTTTAGAAATAAAAAGACAGATGAGATTATCTTTGATGAGAAGGTTCTAAATTTTACTGCGATGATATTTGAGCAACACGGTTGTGATGCGTGGTATGATATGAGTATAGAGCAGCTACTCTACCCAGGTAGCGGGCTAAATCCAGATGATTTAGAAAAGAGTATGGATATACTAGATGTTTGGTTTGATAGCGGCAGCACGCAGTATGCGGTACTACAAAGCAGAAACTATGATGCAGGGAGCTATCCAGCAGATTTGTATCTAGAGGGGAGTGACCAACATCGTGGATGGTTTCAAAGCTCACTACTAACATCTTTAGCTTCAAGAAATATCGCTCCATATAAGGCGATTTTAACTCACGGCTTTACTGTCGATGAGAAGGGCGAGAAGATGTCCAAATCAAAAGGCAATGTGGTAGCACCAGAGAAGGTACTAAAAGAGTACGGTAGTGAAATATTGCGTCTATGGGTTGCGATGAGTGATTATCAAAGCGATTTGAAAATCTCAGATAATATCCTAAAACAGATAGCAGAGCAGTATAGAAAACTGCGAAATACATTTAGAATTATGTTAGCAAACCTAGACGGATTAGATAAAATCGTCTCTTATGATGAGATGGGTGAGCTAGATAGATGGATTTTATCAAAAGCAAAAGTGGTTTTTGATGACGCACACAAATCATTTAGTGAGTATAATTTTATCCACGGTATGAGTGAGCTAAACTATTTTATAGTAAATGAGCTAAGTGGTATCTATATAGATATTACAAAAGATATTATGTATTGTGAAGCTAGTGATGATATTGGGCGTCGTAGCGTTCAAAGCGTCATGGCAATTATTGCTAAATCAATGTTGGGGCTAATTGCACCAATCCTTACATATACAGCAGATGAGATTTTAGAGAATGCTCCATCGATTGTCAAAGGCGATATGGAGGATGTTTTTGATTTGGTATATGAGCCAATAGCAGATGTTAAAAGCACTCTAGATGAGCCATATCTGAATGAAGTTAGAGAGAGACTCTATGAGATAGTAGATACTCTAAAAAAAGAGAAGGTGATAAAATCTACTCTAGAACTTGTAGTCTCTACAAAAGATACTAGAGCCAAAACGATATCAAAAGATGATGCGGAGTCATTTTTTGTAATCTCTAAATGGTGTGGCTGTGAGCTAAAAGATATAAAAGGCTCATTTATTATAGGAAAAGAGAGCTATAGCGTAGCATTAGCGAGCGAATATAAGTGTCCAAGATGTTGGAAATATCATAGCACATCAGAGGATGAGGCGTGTGATAGATGTAAGAGAGTATTGGGCGAGTAATGCAAGTATCAGAGCCTGTTACACTAGAGTTTATACTAGGGACTATTGGAGTAATTTTTATAATTATTGCTCTAGGGATATTGGCAGTGAAAAAATCAAAGGGAGATAAGAGATGATAACTCTAAAAGAGGCACTAAAGTTATCAAAAGATGAGATAAAATCTTTAAAAGATGAGATAAAAGAGAAATCAGCGGCATATCCAGAGCTAAATGGTTATATCGCACTAGATGAGATGGGCGATGGAGTTCCTGTTGCTATAAAAGATAATATATCTGTAAAGGGCTGGGCGATGAGTGCTGGCTCAAAGATGCTCCAAGGATACAAAGCCCCATTCAATGCAACTGTAATAGATAAACTATTTGAGAATAATATATCTGCTTTTGGTAGAACAAATATGGATGAGTTTGCGATGGGCTCGACTACAGAGAGCAGTTTTTATGGCAAAACGCTAAATCCACACAACCATAACTGCACCCCAGGGGGAAGCTCTGGTGGAGCGGCCGCTGTGGTGGCAGCTGGGCTCGCAGTCGCTGCTCTTGGTTCTGATACAGGTGGCTCTATTAGACAGCCTGCGGCGTTTTGTGGAGTGGTTGGAATGAAGCCAACATATGGTCGTGTGAGTCGATATGGAGTAGCATCATATGCTAGCTCGTTTGATCAAGTAGGGCCAATAACTCAAAATGTAGAAGATGCAGCGATACTGTATGATATTATCAACGGATATGACGCAAAAGACTCTACAAGCGTAGAGATGAGCGATAGCGTGAGTGATAAGCTAGATGCGGGTGTAAAGCTAAAAATCGCAGTCATAAAAGATTATCTACAAGGTGCATCAAAAGATGTGGTCGATAGCTACAATAAAACGATAGAGACTCTGCGTAGTGCAGGGCATATTATAGTAGAAAAGAGTCTTATGGATCCAAATATCTATATCTCTACATACTATATCACAGCATCTGCTGAGGCATCTACCAATCTAGCTCGTTTTGATGGGATCAGATATGGCTTTAGAGCTAATGAGAAGAGTTTGAGTGATATCTATGTTCAATCTCGCTCTCAAGGTTTTGGCGTAGAGGTTCAGCGTAGAGTGATGCTAGGGAATTTTGTGCTCTCAGCTGGATATTATGATGCATATTATGTAAAAGCTCAAAAGGTTAGAAATATTATCAAACAAGAGTTTGATGATATATTCAAAGAGGCAGATTTAATAATGTTACCAGTATCAACTGATAGTGCACCAGAGTTTGGAAGCATCAAAGATTCACTCTCTATGTATATGGGAGATTTATATACGATAGGAGCAAACCTAGCAGGATTGCCTGCTATCTCTGTTCCAGTGGGTAAAGATAGTAAAAATATGCCACTTTCAATTCAATTTTTAGCTGCTGCATTTGATGAGCAGACTCTATTTAATGGGGCACTGAGCCTTGAAACTACACTCAAAGGATCAATATGAGAATCAAAAAAAGAGCATTAACATTTGAAGATGTACTATTAGTACCACAATACTCTGAGGTTTTACCAAAAGATGTTGAGTTAAAAACAAAGCTAACTAAAAATATAGAGTTAAACATACCTATGGTTTCAGCTGCTATGGATACGGTAACAGAGTATCGTGCCGCAATTGCGATGGCAAGACTCGGCGGGGTTGGGATAATCCATAAAAATATGGATATCGAAACTCAGGTCAAACAGGTAAAAAAGGTTAAAAAATCTGAAAGTGGAATTATTATAGACCCTATCTATGTCTATCCAGAGGCGACATTAGCAGATGCAGAGATGCTTATGAATGAGTTTAAAATCTCTGGCGTACCTGTAGTTGATTCTCATAGTAAACTACTAGGGATTTTAACAAATCGTGATATGAGATTTGAGAAGGATTTAACAAAGCTGGCAAAAGATGTAATGACTCCTATGCCGCTTGTTACTGCCGAGGCTGGTATTACACTAGAAGAGGCTGAGCAGATAATGCATAAAAACAAGATTGAAAAGCTACCAATCATCGATAGTGATGGTGTATTAAAGGGTCTTGTAACTATAAAAGATATCAAAAAGCGAATCGAATACCCTCACTCAAACAAAGATGATTTCGGTCGCCTTAGAGTAGGTGCAGCTATTGGCGTAGGGCAGATTGATAGAGCTAGAGCACTAGTAGATGCAGAGGTGGATGTATTAGTTTTAGATTCAGCTCATGGACACTCAAAAGGTATTATTGATACTATAAAAGCTATTAAAAAAGAGATGGTAATAGATATTATCGCTGGAAATGTTGCTACAGGTGATGCTGCAGAGGCACTGATAAAAGCAGGAGCTGACGCTGTAAAAGTGGGTATTGGGCCAGGCTCTATCTGTACCACTCGTATCGTAGCAGGCGTGGGTGTTCCACAAATCTCTGCGATAGAGGAGTGTGCTAGAGTAGGAAACCGCTCAGGTGTGCCGATTATCGCTGATGGTGGGATTAGATACTCAGGCGATATCGCAAAAGCACTAGCTGTGGGTGCAAGTGCTGTTATGGCTGGCTCACTACTAGCTGGAACAGAGGAATCCCCTGGAGATACTATAATGTATCAAGGACGCCAATATAAACAATACCGCGGTATGGGTTCACTAGGGGCGATGACAAAAGGCTCAACAGATAGATATTTCCAAGAGGGCACTGCAGCTGATAAGCTCGTTCCAGAGGGGATAGAAGGACGCGTTCCATATCGTGGAACTATCGCATCAGTTGTTCATCAGATGATGGGTGGTTTGCGTGCATCTATGGGTTATTGTGGCAGTAAAGATATCGCAACTTTTTGGGAGAAGGCTGAGTTTGTAGAGATAACTAGTGCAGGGTTAAAAGAGAGCCATGTTCACGATGTTATCATCACACAAGAGGCACCAAACTACTATCTATAGGAGATGATGATGGATATAAGAACAAGAGCAATCCATTATGGGTATGATAAAGATACTCAAGGCACTATGGCTGTGCCGATTTATCAGACAACAGCGTATGAGTTTCGTGATGTAGAGCACGCAGCGGCTCTATTTTCTCTAAAAGAGTTAGGCAACATCTATACCAGATTAAACAATCCTACAACTGATGTGCTAGAGAAACGCTTTGCTTCAGTTGAGGGTGGTGCAGCAGCTTTGGCGACATCTAGTGGTATGGCTGCGATATTTTATGCATTTGCAAATGTGGCTGAGGCGGGCGATAATATCGTCTGTGCGTCACAGCTATATGGTGGCTCGCTAACGCAGATATCTCATACACTAAAGCGATTTGGGATAGAGGCACGATTTTTTGATGTTCATAATCCTAGCGAGATAGAGACCCTAGTAGATGATAAGACAAAAGCGATATTTTTTGAATCTCTAACAAACCCGAGTATCGATGTAGCCGATATAGATGCGATTGTAGAGATTGCGAAAAAATATAAGATTATCACAATCGTAGATAATACAGTGGCAACGCCGATACTGTGTCGTCCATTGGAGCGAGGTGTGGATGTGGTGGTACATAGCACCAGCAAATATACCACAGGACAGGGGCTAGCGATAGGTGGAATCATAGTAGAGCGTGAAAATCTAGCAGAATTGTTAAAAGCAAACCCTAGATATAGCCATTTTAACGAACCAGATGCTAGTTACCATGGGCTAGTTTATGTAGATGTTCCACTACCGCCGTTTTGTCTGCGTGCAAGACTCTCGCTACTGAGAGATTTAGGGGCGGTGCAATCACCATTTAACTCATGGCTGTTTATCCAAGGACTAGAGACGCTACCACTACGCATGAGAGAGCACTCAAATAGTGCACTAAAAGTGGCACAGTTTTTAGAAAATCACCCTAGAGTTAAGAGGGTAAACTACCCTGGGTTAGAGTCAAATAAAAACTATAAAAATGCTCAAAAATATTTTGATAATAGTATGTCTAGTGGACTGCTGAGTTTTGAGGTAGAGAGCTTTGAAGAGGCGAAATCTATTGTGGATAAGACAGAGCTTTTCTCGCTAGTGGTAAATATAGGTGACTCTAAATCAATCATTACTCACCCAGCATCTACAACGCATCAGCAACTTAATGAGAGTGAGCTAAATGCGTGTGGTGTGCCAGCAGGGCTTGTTCGTCTAAGTATCGGATTAGAGAGTAGTGATGATCTGATAGCAGATTTAGTAAGGGCACTATCATAGAGATATGTTAAACATCCAGACGAAGATTGAGCATTTTACAAACCCTCTTTATCTAGAGAGTGGGCGTATTTTAGAGCCATATGATATCATCTATGAGACATATGGAACTCTAAATGAAGCAAAAGATAATGTAATAGTGGTGTGCCATGCACTCACAGGCTCACACCATGCTGCGGGCGTATATGAAAATGATAAAAAAGCAGGCTGGTGGGATGGGCTAATAGGCTCAGGTAAAGCCATCGACACGGATAGATATTTTGTAATCTGCTCAAATGTAATAGGGAGCTGTTTTGGCTCTAGTGGACCTATATCTATGCGCTATCCATATGATGAAGCGTATAGATATAAGTTTCCAGTAGTGACAATCTCTGATATGGTGCGAGCTCAAAAGATACTGTTTGATAGACTCGGTATCTATAGTGTCCACGCTATCATAGGTGGCTCTATGGGTGGGATGCAGGCACTGGCATTTGGGGTATATTTTCCATCTTTTGCTAAAAAAATCATCTCTATGGCAGCGACTGCAGCGACTCAACCATGGGCGATAGCATTTAATAAAGTAGCCCAAGAGGCGATACTAAAAGATCCAGCATTTTTAAATGGATATTATGACCCAGAAGATATTAGAGAAAATGGTCTTGTGGGGATGGCAGTAGGTCGAATGGCGGGGCATATTAGCTTTCTCTCGCCTGAGTCTATGAGGCGTAAATTTGGTAGAGAGTATCGCCGAAATGATGGGCGATATGAGCTGTTTGGTAAATTTCAAATCGAATCATACTTAGAGTATAATGGGCACAATTTCACCAAGTGGTTTGACCCGTTATCATATCTCTATATCACTAAAGCGATAAATATTTTTGACCTCTCACATGGTCTTGATTGTATGGATGAGGCACTATCAAAAATCACAGCAGAGTTGCATCTAATCGGGTTTGATTCAGATATGCTTTTTATGGCGAGCGAGATGGAAGATATCCATAAGTCGATGATAGCATTAGGGATGAGCAATAGCAGTTATCTACATATCGATAGCGACTATGGGCACGATGCGTTTTTGGTGGAGATTGAGAAGTTTGAAGATTATATTAGAGGTGTTTTGTGAGTGAAAATATTAGCTTTGAAGATAGATTAAATAGAGCAAAAGAGATATTAGAAAAACTGCTAGATCCATCACTACCGATGGATGAGAGTGTAAAAGCATACGAAAGCGGTATAAAAGAGATTCAAGCAGCTCAAAAACTGCTAGAGGATGCAAAACTGCAGATAGAGACGATAAAAAACCAAGGATAGTTTATGAAAGTTGCACTACTACAGCTACCATCTATTGGGATGGGAAGCAACAAGCTTGATAGTTATATAAAAGCGGCACACTCAAAAGATGTAAAGCTTATAATGCTCGGCGAGTATATATTAAATCCATTTTTCAAAGAGCTAGTAAATACGCCTATAAATCTTATAAAAGAGCAGAGTAGTTTTCAGCTAGAGTATCTAAAAGAGCAGGCTAAAAAATATGGCATAACAATAGTTGCACCCATAGTTATTGTGAAAAAAAAGGAGCTATTTAAATCTATAGCTAAAATCGCCCCTACTTCAACTACATACTATAATCAGCAGCTACTTATCAACTATCCACACTGGAATGAGGAGAAGTTTTTTGCCAACCCTATAGAGCCGTTGCATGAGATGATGACATTTTCTCTAAATGGTTTTAAATTTGGCGTAATGGCAGGTTTTGAGAGCCATTTTGATGAGCTATGGAGTAGCGTGGAGAGTAAAAATTTAGATTGTGTAATCGTACCAAGTGCCTCTACATTTGATTCACACAATAGATGGCGAGAGCTACTAAAGATGAGAGCATTTACGCACAACTGCTATATTCTGCGTATAAATCGTGTAGGAGAGTATCATGATGACTCTCATGCATGGAAATTTTATGGTGATTCTATGGTGCTAAATCCTGATGGCGATATCGATTTGGATTTGGCAAATACAGAGGAGTTGATGATAATAGAGCTTGATAAGACTCATCTAAACGAATCTAGACGAGATTGGGGATTTAGGGCTGCAATAAAAAAACGGATGCCATAGTAGATTTAGTATATATTTATTTTGATAAGATAAAATTATATCATCTGTATAACTAAAAAGGCTTATTATGTTTTCTAGAATCAGTATAAATCAGCAACTTTTTTTATTGGTATTAGTGCCTGTACTTGGACTAATGTTCTTCTCTTTTCCTCGCGTGATGGATCAGATAGAAAACAGAGAGATAATAGCAGATGTTATGCTAAAGCTCAACGAGAGCGAGAAGCTTAGTATTGTAATTCATGAGCTTCAAAAAGAGCGAGGCAGAAGTGCTGGATTTTTAGCAAGCAGTGATTCAGATATAGGGCTTGTAAAAGATCAAAGATTGCTTTCTGATAGTGTAATAGCAGAGTATAAAAAGTTAGTGCCAGAGAGCAAACTTTTTATGAAGATAGAGGATTTGCGAAATGGAGTCGATAGCAGAACTTTATCTGGAGTTGAGGCAATAGGGCTCTATACAGCTATGATAAATGGCTCTCTCAAGGGCTTTGAAGAGCTTATTTATGAGATACCATTGTCTGAGAGAAAAAATGAGATGCTAAATCACTACGCTATTTTAGATGCGAAAGAGAATATGGGTCGTATTCGTGCTACGCTAAATGGTGTTTTTACTGCTGGCAAATTTAATGAGAGAAATTGGGCTCTATTTAGCTCTATATTAGATAGCTATAATAGCTCTATCGCCGCATTTAAACATTTCGATGCCAATCATGCCAAAGCACTAGAGGATATAGAGAACTCTCCTAATGGCAAAGATACTTTTACTATGATAAATATTGCACAAAAATCTGCAATGAGCCAAGAGATGAGCGTCTCAGCATCTGAGTGGTTTTCTAAAGTAACTGCCTATATAGATGAGTTAAAAGTTTTAGAAGATGCTCACATTAGATCTATTGAAAAAGAGATTACATCTGCCTATGATGAGAATAGTAAAAAGATGTGGATAACGATTTTTGTATTTATTACAGTCTCTATTGCCACTTTTATTTTAGGATTTATTATTGTACATAGATTAGTCTCATCTATAAAAACATTCTCTAGTACAATGGAGTCTATGGCAAAAGATAGATATCTGCCAGATCAGATTAGTTGTACAGGTGCACCAGAGCTTAAAACAATGAGTGGTGCACTTATGCTACTGATTGCTGAAATTAGAGAAGTATTTATGCTGCTTGATAGGAGTAGTAATGAGAATCTATCTATTAGTAGCGAATTGGCAGTCAATACAAACAGCTCTAGCAAAAATCTAGAGATTGGAGCAAGTAGTACAGCAAACGCTGTTGAGAATCTAATTAACATAAATAGCAACTTTACAACCATAACAGAGGATATGGAAAAACTAAAAGAGACAGCCGCACAAACTAGAAGCTATCTGCTAGAAGCTGATAAATCGCTAGATCAAACAGTAACGCAGTTATCAAATAGTGTTGATAAAGAGAGAGATGTAAGTGATAGATTATTAGAGCTAACACATCAAGCAGATCAGGTCAAAGAGGTGCTGCTAGTTATATCTGATATTGCTGATCAGACAAACCTGTTAGCTCTAAATGCTGCTATAGAGGCGGCTCGTGCAGGAGAGCATGGAAGAGGATTTGCGGTAGTTGCTGATGAGGTGCGAAAGCTAGCTGAGAGAACGCAAAAATCTCTAGTAGAGACAAATGCAACTGTTAGTGTAATAGTGCAATCTATTAGTGATTTGAGTGAACAGATGATAGAGAACTCAAAAGATATAGAATCGCTAGGCGAGCTCTCAGTTGATGTAAGAGTAAAAACATCTAGAGCCGTAGAGATGATGATAGATACCTCTAGGGTTATAGATGAGGTGGCGATAGATACGCTAACTAATCAAAAAACGCTTACAGATAGTATGGGCGAATTAGAGACGATTAGAAATATATCAGTCGATAATGTCAAGATGATAGAAGAGATTGCGATGGCAGCTGATAATCTAAAAAGAATGAATGAGTCACTAAAAGAGCAAGCAGAGAAGTTTAAGCTATAGGATAGATATGTTAGAGTTTTTTCATAGACAGGTACAGCTTTGGGGTGAGGAGACTCAGCTCTCATTGGCGAGTAAAAAAATAGCTATTATTGGTAGTGGTGGGCTAGGCTCATCACTTGCTTTTGCACTAGGCTCTAGTGGAATAGGGCAGATTCATATGGTAGATTTTGATGATGTGAGCCTGCATAATATTCATCGCCAAATTGTATTTAAAACTGATGATATAGGCAAAAATAAAGCAACTCTCTGTGCAGAGCTAATTCGCTCTCGTAGCCCATTTGTAGAGGCTTTTTCGCATGAGTGTAATTTAGATGAGTTTATGAGTAAAAATATAGAAGTAGATTTAATCATAGATGCAACCGATAATCTGCCAACAAGAGCAAAAATAGATGAGTATGCAAAGGCTACAGCTACTCCATGGCTTTATAGCTCTGTTGAGGCTTTTAATGGGCAGGTGTGCTTTTTTGATAGAGCTAGCTTTGGTGATATTTTTAAAATCACAGATAGAAAACCAGCAGGCATTGCAGCACCTATTGTTATGTTTATCGCTTCGTTTGAAGCAAATATAGCCTTGCGGTATCTAGCGGGACTCAGTATTAAAAAAGATAGATTAAACTATTTTTATTTTAGTGAAGATGGAGAGATAAATCTACAAAAATTTGATTTGCCAGTTTGATTAAAACTCTTTGTAGCTTTTTGTCAGCGGGGCTTTAGCCCCGATGATTATTTTAGTGAAGCTATATATGTAGCTAGTGCATCTAACTCATCTACTGAGTAGGCTTTTACTTGTCCTTGCATTAGGGCTTTCATATTTTTACCATATGAGCCATCTTTATATCCACGCAGTGCATTTTTAATCTCTGATTCACTCATTGTAGTTAGTATTGCAGATGCATTTAGTGCAACTTTTTCTGCGTTTGAGCCATGGCAAGATGCACAAGTTTTATTAAATGCACTTTTGGCATCAAAACTAGGTTTTGCAACTGCCTTTAGCTCTGTTGCGACTGTCTCTACTTTTTGTTCTATAACCTCTTTGGCTACCGCTTTTGTGCTCTCTATATTCTCTTTGATAGCTGTTTTAACAGGCTCTATATTTTTTGCGATAGCCTCTTTTGCTACCTCTTTAGAGCTATCTATAAGCTCTTTGGCTACATCATCAACCACTGCTATATCAGTAGTAAGATTTGATTCAATATTATTAGCAATCTCATCGATTGTGCTATCTATTTTAGAGATTTGCTCCTCTATGTTATTGTTTAATAGTTGCTCTTGTTCGTTTTCTGCTGTGCTATTATCGCAGCCTACTAGTAGCATTGTTGCAACAAATGCACTCATATATAATTTCATTTTTTCTCCTGCTTGATTCAAGTGGAGTATTTTAAGATATTTTTGTTTGATTTTTTATAAAAGATTGGAGGTAGTGTATCTTTGCACGGGTGTGCAAAGATTTGAGAAATTACTCAGCAGCTTCTTCTGTAGCTTCTGGTGCATCGCTCTCTGCTGTTTCTTCTTCAGCTTCTTCAGCTGCTTCTTCTGCTACTGCATCTTCAGCAGTTGCTTCATCAGCAGAAACCTCAGCAACAACTTCTTCAGTCGCAGGTGCAGCAACTTCTTCAGTTACAGCAGAATCGCTACAACCGATAAATAGTGCAGCTAACAATAGTGCAGATATAACTTTTAGCATTTAAGACTCCTATATAAAATATGGCGCAATTATACCACTTTTTTATCAATTTGTGTCAATATTTTTAGATATTTTCTAAAAAGATTTTCAAACTCCCTATTATAGGCTTTTATAAGAGCATATTTTTAGTAAAAAATTATTAAACAGGTATGATTTTTATGAAAATTTATCCAAAAAGGGATAAATTAACTATTTTGGCGGTAGAGTTACCGCCCTGATGGAAGATATGATATTTCGATATTTTCGCTACTATCGCTCCAGCCACCACCTAGTGATTTATATAAAAAGGAGCTAGCGATAAGGCTATTTTGCATAGATGTTAGATATTGCTGTGCCGCTTGTAGCCACTGTTGCTGCACTAGTAGCATCTCTGAGTACTCTATTTGACCCACTTTATATGCCAGTATAGATTGAGATAGGGCACTCTCTATCGCTTCAAAACTATTTTTTTGATAGCCTTGTTGCTCATTTGCCTTTGTTGCATCTACGATAGCACTGTTTGTGTCATTGATAGCTGATAATACGCTTTTTTGATACTCTGCTAATGCTTGATTATACTCAGCTTGTGCTGTTTTGACCTCTCCAGCTATACGACCAGCACTAAAAATAGGTAGTGAGATACTAGGGCCTATCTGCCAGATTTTAGCAGGATTACTTAGCAAGTCTGATAGCTCGCTACTTTGAACTCCTAGTAGTCCTGTTAGTTTGAAGCTAGGAAAATAGGCAGCTTTTGCCACTCCGATTTTAGCATTTGCAGCTACTAGTTGCTGTTGTGAGAGTGCAATATCTGGGCGTTTTTGCAATATCTCTGATGGCAGTAGTGCAGGAATCTCTGGATTATCTATATTGATAAGTCTAGTCGTTTTGATTTTTGTATTAAATCTGCCAAGCATAGTATTTAGCGAGGCTTGCTCGCTTGCTTGTAGTGCCTCTAATGATGCTAGTGTCGCTTTTGCACCCTCTAATTCTGATTTAGATTGTAGATATTTTGTCTCTGCTATGGTGCCGTGTTCATATTTGATTTTGTTTATATTATTGATTTCATGGTTTATCTCTATATTTCTTTGAGCTAGCTCTATCTGCTCATTTAGAGATGCTAGTTTAAAATATGAAGCACTCACGCCAGCAATGGTTGTAAGCTTTAGTGTATCATATGCATATTGGCTAGAGAGCAGCATTGCACGAGCTGCCTCATTTGCACGGCGAACTTTTCCAAAAAAGTCTATCTCGTAGCTAGCTACAGAGAGGTTTGCGGCATTTATTGTTGTTACACCCTCGCGGAGCATATATACACTGCCTGCATCTTTTACACCTTTTTTATCCATAGAGCCATTTGCACTAATTTGTGGATAGAGGTATGATTTGGCTTGATCAAACTGACCCATCATAGCCTCTATAGAGGCCTTAGAGCTATTTAAATCTAGATTGTTCTCTAGAGCTATAGATATATAGCTATTTAGATTACTATCGTTATAGCTTTTCCACCACTCATTTGAGATGTTCTGCTCTGATTTATAGTTTTTGATATCACCTAAAAAGCTTTGAGGTAGATTTGGTTGTTCTGGTTTTTTAAAATCTGGCCCAATCGCACAACCGCTTATCATTAACGCTGCAAATGCAGGCGTAACTATATATTTATTAAACATTTGCAACCCTTTTTCTAGTTTTTATCTTATCTTGGAGTGTTGCTACCATATAGTATAGATATGGTATGAAATATCGCTCTATAAATGTAGCTGATAGCATACCACCAAACATAGCAACCCCGATTGCAAAACGGCTAGCCGAGCCTGCACCACTACTAAAAATCAGTGGCAACATTCCAGCTAAAAAGGCAAATGATGTCATCATCATAGGTCTAAATCTCAGTCTCGCTGCCTCTTGTGTAGCCTCTAGGATTGATTTTCCTTGCCCTCTAAGCTCTTCAGCAAACTCAACAACGAGTATCGCATTTTTAGCCGATAGTGCAATTAGTGCGAGTAGTCCGATTTGAAAATAGACACTGTTGCTAAGCCACGGAATAAACCACACAACTGCGTATGCTCCAAAAATTGCATATGGCACAGCTAGCATAATAGAGATTGGCATCATCCACTTCTCATATAGTGCAGCTAGGATTAGATAGACCATTAGTAGTGCAAATGCTAGTAGTACTATCGCTTTTGAGCCTACAAGTTTTTCCTGGAAATAGATTCCCTCCCATGCATAGCCTGTTTCACGAGGTAGTGCACTATCGGCGTAGTGTTCTAATATCTCAATAATCTCACCAGAGCTTGTCATCGGTGCAGGAGAGCCCATAATCGTTGCACTAAGCATTCCGTTAAAGTGCTCAATGCTCGATGGTGCACTCTCTAGCGATACATTTATGAGTGATGATAGAGGGATGAGATTGCCATCACTGCTTCTTACCCATGCTTTGCCTATATCCTCTGGTGTTTGTCTAAACTCTGCATCAGATTGCATCTGTACCCAGTATGTCTTACCATTTTTATCAAACTGATTTATATACATCGCTCCAATTGTTGATTGAAGTGTTGCAAATAGGTCATTGATATTGACATTTAGTGCTTTTGCTTTTTCTCTATCGACATCTACTTTTAGCGTCGGAGAGCCGATACTCATAGTTGTAAATGCGTTTGCAATTTTTGGATCTTGGCGCAACTGGGCTAGAAAATCATTTACATTACTAGAGTGATTTTTAACATCATTGTTTCCAGGTTGCAGTAGTCTCATACTAAACATATCTGATGGTCCCATACCACGAATCGGTGGTGGTGGCATCGCAAATACTTTTGCCTCTGGTATCATCCCTAGTTTTGGTGCTAGAGAGTCTAATATTCCAAATAGTGATGTCTCTTTTGTAGGTCTATCGCTCCAATCTTTTAGTCGTACAAATGTAACGGCAGAGTTTGGCTCTTGTGTAAATGTGAGGATGTTTAAGCCTGTAATAGCTGTAAATTTTGCGATACCCTCTTGCTCGCTTAAAATCTGCTCTACCTGTTTAACTACATCTAGAGTTCTGTTTGTAGTTGCAGCTTCTGGCAGGTTTATATTTACTATAAAAAAGCCTTGGTCTTCCATCGGCAAAAATGCTTTTGGCAGTGTAGAGTTGAAAAACCATATGAATCCATAAGTAGATAGATATATTACGCCAAAAATAACAAATTTTCTAATCATAAACATAGAACGACGCACATAATTATCAGTCATACGAGCGAAAAAGTTATTGAACCATCTGAAAAATCCGCGTGGCTCATGTGTATGTTTTTTTAGAATAAGTGCTGCAATAGCAGGTGCAAACGAGATTGCCATAAAGCCAGAAAATGCAACTGATATAGCGATAGTGGAGGCAAACTGTTTATATAGTTGTCCCGTCATTCCACCCATAAATGTAGATGGGACAAAAACAGCACACATAACTAGCACTATAGCTATAAGAGGTCCTGTGATTTGACTCATCGCCTTGATGGCGGCTTTATATGGTGAGATATCCTCATTTTGTAGTATCCGCTCCATATTTTCTATAACGATAATGGCATCATCGACGACAATCCCGATAGCTAGCACGAGTCCAAAAAGCGTAAGAGTATTGATAGAGTATCCCAGCAGATACATTCCTATAAAAGCTCCCATTAGTGAGATAGGAATCGATAAAATAGGAATAATAGCTGATCTAAAGCTTTGTAGAAATATATAGATAACTAGCGAAACGAGTAAAATCGCCTCTATTAGCGTAGTTAAAACCTCTTTGATAGATATTTTAACAAAATCTGTAGTGTCATATGGAACATCATATGTGATACCATCTGGGAACTTTTTTGATAGCTCTGCCATTTTGATTTTAACAGCTTCAGCGGTATCAAGTGCGTTTGCATTAACATCTGCAAATATACCAATCATCGCTGCAGGCTTGCTATTTACACGACCAAAGAACTCATAGTTATTTGTTCCTAGCTCAACCTTTGCGACATCTTTGATTTTTATCATCGAGCCATCATTTTTGGCTCTAATTATGATATTTTCAAACTCTTGTGGAGTCGATAATCTCCCATCTGCTGTTAGTTGAATGGTTAGTAGTTGGTTTTCATTTGTCGGTGCTTGACCTAATCGCCCTGGAGCTACTTGGAGGTTTTGCTCTCTGATTGCAGCTCCAACCTCTGTGCTAGTTACATTTAGTGATGCCATCTTGTTTGGATCTAGCCATACTCTAATAGCATAATCTCGCTGACCAAAAATCTGACTCTGTCCCGCCCCAGGGATGCGTTTAATCTCATCTATGAGGTTTGTAGAGATATAGTTACTAATCTCTGTAGAGTCCATCGAGCCATCAGGAGATGTTATCGCTACGATCAGTAGGATATCTGATGTTCGTTTTTGGATATTTACGCCCAAATCACGAGTAGTTTGAGGTAGTTTTGGTAGTGCCACATTGATACGGTTTTGTATCTCAACAGCTGCCATATCTTGATCAGTACCTATCTCAAATGTACAGGTAATCGAGCCGCTTCCAGAGAGCCCAGAGGCTTTTGAGCTCATATACATGAGCCCATCGATACCAGCGATTTGCGACTCTAATGGTGTGAGGATATTATCAGCTATCGTCTCAGCACTAGCTCCTGGATATTGTGCACTCACTACAACTGTAGGTGGTGTGAGGTTTGGAAGCTGTGAAATAGGGAGCGATTTTAGCGATAAAAATCCTAAAATTACTATAATTATCCCTATAACTGTAGAAAATACAGGCCTATTTATAAAAAAGTTACTTAGCATTATTTATCACCATTTTCTTTAGCCATATTCTCTTTTTTAACAACTTCCATCCCTGGCATCAATTTAGCAAGTCCATCAGATATGATGGTATCATCTGCATCAAGCCCTGAGTAGATTATAATGTTCCCATCTACCCAGTTGCCTGTTTGAACCACTTTTGGCATAGCTTTACCTTCGTTATTTATCGTATATACGAATCTGCCATTTGGTCCACTTAATAGCAGGTTTTGAGGGATAAATGATGCATCTACATACTCCATCCCCTCTACGCTTACTTTTACAAACTGTCCTGGAACTAATCGATTATCGCTATTATCAAGCTTTGCTCTATAGTTGATATTTCCTGTTGTGTTATCTACCACAGGAGAGACAAAATCGATATTTCCATTACGCTCTAGTGTTGTGCCATCTGCTAGCGTGAGTTTGATTTTATATTTATTATCTGCAGGAGTTTTTAGTTTGCCCTCTGCAATTGCCTCTTGGTGGGCGATGCGGTCATTTTCACTAAATGTAAAGTTTACATATATGGGGTTGTTTTGATAGATAGTTGTTAGGTGTCCATTTAGTGATGGGTTTATATATGTTCCTATATCTACCTTTCGCTTGTCCACAAATCCATCTACTGGGGCTGTGATGTGAGTGTAGCTGAGATTTAATCTAGCTTGCTCTAGGGATGCTTTTGCACTTGCTACTTGTGCCCTTGCACTCGCTTCTGCTGCTACTGCACTATCTAAATCTGATTTACTAGCAGCATTTGCCTCAGCTAGTGGCTGGATACGATTTAAATCCGCTAGAGTTTTTGTGTGGGCTGCTTTTGCTAAATCATATGATGCTTGAGCTGAATTTAGTGCATTTTTAAGATCGCTTGGGTCGATGCTAAAAAGAGGCGAGCCCTTTTTGACAAATCCGCCCTCATCGAAGTGTAGTTTTGATAGATATCCATTGACTCTGGCATATATTTGAACTGTATTTAGTGCCTCTGTCTGTCCGCGTGCCTCTAGTATAGCTGGGAAGTTATCGGTTTTTAGTGTAGTGGTCGCTACAGGCATTGCACCAGATGGTGCTGCATTCATCGCTCCACCGCCTCCTGGTCGCTCACACCCACTAAATGCTATCAAAGCTGAGATGGCTAGCAAACTAAGTCTATTCATAATTATCTATCCTTTGTTGTCTCTATAATAATAGAATTTTAAATTCTCTAATTTTATTCTAATAGTGTTACTAAGTCAATCAATATATATTAATAGTATTAACAGCTTAAGAAAAATTTATATATCTAAAGTGTTGTGATATTTTGATATAATCACAAAAAAATATGAGTGAGTTGTGATGTTTTTGAGAGTTTTGCTCTTTGTGGTGTTGGTTATTGGCGAGATTTTTGCAGCTTCAAGCGATAAGAGTGTGGCGGTTTTGTGTTATCACCGTTTTAGTGATGAGGTAAAGGACTCTATGACTATAAAAAACTCTAAATTTATAGAGCAGCTAGAGTGGTTAAAGAGCAATGGTTATAGCGTAGTGAGCCTAGATGATGCGATGAAATATTTAGAGGGCAAAAAAAAGCTACCTAAAAAATCTGTCGTAATCACAGTAGATGATGGACACATTAGCGTATATAGTGATTTAGCGCCGATAGTGAAAAAATATAAAATCCCAGTGACACTTTTTATATATCCAAGTGCCATATCAAACGCCTCATATGCTATGAGCTGGGAGCAACTATCACAGCTAGAGAAAACAGGGTTTTTTAGAGTCGAATCACATACATATTATCATCCAAATTTTAAACAAGAGCGAAAAAAACTATCAGATAAAGATTATCAAACGCTCCTAAATCGTCAAATAGCAGGCTCTAAAAAACGCCTTGAAGATAAGATGGCTCATGAGATTAAATATCTAGCGTGGCCATTTGGAATATATGATGATGAGCTTTTAAAATATGCAAAAGAGGCTGGTTATGATGTCGCTTTTAGTATAGATGCTGCTAAGGCAGTGAGTAAAAAAGAGATGATAAATCAGCCTAGATATATGGTTTTAAACTCTCATAAGTTAGAGGATTTTGCAGCTATGGTAAAGGTAAAATAGTGGATGAATTAAAAGATAAAATTAAAAAAGCACAAGAAGAGGGCTCTATAGCGTCACTATTTACGCTAGAGAGTAGAGTTTTAGATTGTCGTTGTGATGAGTTGGTGGCTGATTATTATGCTATGGTTTTAGATATTGCTATGGAAAATCTCACAGATGCACTAGAGAATATAAAAGTTTTTGATATGAGTAATGTAGAGGATTTTGCAACTCTAAAAGCACTCTATGAGTATGCACTAGAGCATTTTAGTGAGAAAAACTATCAAGATGGCAGTGCGCTATTTGAGATGATAGGCGGAATGTGTGATGATGAGAGCTTTAAAGAGAGCATGAAAGCTCATAAAATAGCGTGTGATAGAGAGCTAGATATTGATGATTTTCTCTCAAACTACGCCGATATCGATTTGGTCGATAAGTTCTATATAAACCAGTTTAAAAAGGCTTTGGTATGAAGATTCACTTTATAGGAATCGGTGGTATAGGAATCTCTGGACTGGCAAAATATATGCGTTTTAGTGGTCATGATGTGAGCGGTTCTGATATGAGAGCTACGCATATAACGCAGCGGTTAATCGATAGAGGTATCGATGTTCGTATCGGTCATAGCCCTAGTAATATCCCTGATGGGTGTGATTTAGTGGTGCACTCTGCTATCATAAAAGATAGCAATGTAGAGGTGATAGAGGCAAAAGCTAGAGGTATAGAGGTGCTTCATCGCAGAGAGGCATTAATACAGATACTACAAGAAAAGCAGGTCTACGCTGTAGCTGGAGCACATGGCAAAAGTACCACTACATCGATACTCTCATCTATTATGAGTGGTAGTGCGATTATCGGTGCAGAGTCAAAAGGCTTTGGCTCAAATGTGCGATATGATGGCAGTACAAGCGTAATGCTATTTGAGGCGGATGAGTCTGATGGAAGCTTCTTAAACTCCAATCCATACTGCTCTATCGTGGTAAATGCAGAGCCTGAGCATATGGAGTATTATAACTATGATACAGATGCGTTTTATAGTGCATATAGAAAATTTATAGAGCTTGCACAACTGCGAGTGCTAAATGCGGAAGATCCATTTTTATCTACGCTTGATATAGAGGCGATAAGGTTATATCCGAGTCGTGATATCACAAATATTGAGTATATTCTCATAGATGATGAGCCATATACCCGCTTTAGCCTTGATGGGTTTGGAGAGTTCGAGGTGTGGGGATTTGGAGAGCATATCGCACTAGATGCATCGCTAGCGATTATGGCAGCAGCTCAAAGTATGAGCGTAGCATCTATACGGGCAAATCTACTACATTTTAAGGGCAATAAAAAACGATTTGATGTAGTCTTCAAGGGTCGTGAATTTATTATAATAGATGATTATGCACACCATCCTACAGAGATAAAAGCGACAATGAGCTCTATTAGAGTCTATGAAAATCTAAAAAAACTTCCATCTGTTAGCGTAATATGGCAACCGCATAAATACTCTCGCACTATCGATAATCTAGATGCGTTTGTAGAGTGTTTTGATGGGTGCGATGAGCTTATAATACTCCCTGTTTGGGCAGCGAGTGAAGAGTATAGAGAGATTGATTTTGTGGGTAAATTTAGCAGATACAATCTGATTTTAGCAGATGATATAAACCGCGATGGAGATAGTATAGATATCATAAAAGATGGCTCTGTTATAAAGACAATAGAGAGGGATTTAATAGTGGGATTTAGTGCTGGGGATTTGACATATAAGCTAAGAGGGAGTAAGTGATGGGTTATCTGATTTGGTTTACTATTGTACTGTTACTGTTTTTGGTAATGCACTATTTTACAGAGCTAAATACAAAGCAAAAAGCAGCTATATCAGCGACGGTTACGCTAGTGATTTTGGGTGCGATATTTTATAGTATCCTAAAAACACAAGATCAAGAGTTAGTAATATCACTACAAGAGAAGTATGATCAAAAAATGGTGCTAATGTGCGGTGATATAGAGGTTGATTATAAAAATTTTGACTACAGTGTCGGTACGCAGAGTTTTATCGGGCACAAAGATAGCAAATATCCAAATAAGATTATAAATATTAGAGAGTGTAGATAGTTTTGTCTAAAATCGATGAGCTATTTAAAAAGCTAGATTTAAGCGAGCATATCAAAAGCCTTGAGGGCTTTTTCTCTAGAGCACAACCTATCACTATGATGGGAGATCAAAACCTACATTTTCGCTACATAGAGTCACTCGATAAGCTAGAGTTTAAAGCACCGCCACCCATAGAGCACTATGAGGGATTTGTAAATCATCTTAAAAAGCAAGGCGTATTGCGGTTTGTAGATATATTCGAGATTTTAAAATCCATTAGATACTTTAGAACTCTAAAAAATAGCGAGTTCACAGGGTTAATAGCAGAATGGATGGATAAGATTATAATCCCTGATGGATGGGATGAGATTGACTCTTTTTTTGGAGAGGTTGGAGATTTTATCGAATCAAATGATGAGCAGATATATGGGCTCTCTATGCGAGCAAAGGCTATTAAATCAGATATAAATGAGTCACTCCGCAGACTGCTTCACACCCAGAAAATCTCTAGCTATCTAGTCGATACGCAGATACACTATATAAATGATGAAGAGACTCTACTGGTGCGTGGTGGATTTAACCATGTATTGCGTGGCTCGGTCATATCTCGCAGTAGTAGTGGGTTTTTTTATGTGGTGCCTGATGCTATATTGAAATTTAAAGAGCAGCTGCGATATATAGATCAAGAGCGAGAGCATCTGCTATATGAGTATGCTAAAAAATTTAGTCTAAAGCTAACTGGTTTTATACCATTTATCTCATTTATCGATAAAGAGTTTAGCAGATTTGATCACTATCAAGCTAGGGTACTTTTTGCTAGATATAATAACCTCTCAATCATAAAATCAGCCCCTAATAGCGATATAAAACTAGTAGAGTTTTCTCATCCTGCAATCGCAAATGCAAAGCCTGTGGATATCGATTTTGATAAAAATATATTGATGATTACAGGTGTAAATGCGGGTGGTAAGACGATGCTACTAAAATCGATTCTCGCATCAGTTGTTATGGCAAAATATCTCATACCAATGAGTGTTAATCCGCATAAATCACACATCGGGCACTTTAAATATATCGACTCTATCATAGATGACCCACAAAGTGTTAAAAATGATATATCTACATTTGCAGGGCGAATGGTGCAATTTAGCGAGCTATTTAAACATAGCGGTGTTTTAGTGGGGGTTGATGAGATAGAGCTAGGGACTGATAGTGATGAGGCGGCGGCACTATTTGCAGTGATATTAGAAGAGCTAGTGAAAAAAAATCAAAAAATCATCATCACCACGCACCATAAACGCCTAGCTGCATTGATGGCTGATCGTGATGATGTGGAGCTTTTAGCAGCACTATATGATGAGGAGCGACGAGAGCCTACTTATCAGTTTTTACGCGGTATTATCGGCAAGAGTTATGCGTTTGAGACAGCTATTAGATATGGCATAAGAGAGCATCTAGTAGAGAGTGCAAAGAGTAGATATTCACAAAATAGTGAAAAATTAAACACTCTAATAGAGCGAGGTAGTGAGCTAGAGCGAGAGTTAAAACAAAAAAACATAGAGTTAGATGAGAGGCTAGAGTCACTCTCAAATGAGCAACAAAAACTAAAAGAGCTTCGCCAATCACTACAGCAACAACTAGATGATGAGAAGGCAAAATTGCATCAAAGCTATGATGAGGCGATAAGAGAGGCGAAAAACGCAGCTCGTGAATCTGATTTGGCTGCAATTCATCGAAAGCTAAACAAAGCTCAGCAAAAGTTGCCACAACACAGCGATATAATAACTCAGCATGCAGAGCCTATAGAGTTTGAGATAGGACAAGTGGTCAAATATCGCAAACAGCGAGGTACAATTGTAGCACTATCAAAAAATGATGCAACTATTGAGATAGAGGGGATGAAGCTACGAGTTAAACAAAGCGAGTTAAAGCCTAGTGGAAATCTACCTAAAAAATCAGCTCCAAGAGTCACTACACAGATAGAGCAAAAGAGCGGACTACAACTAGATTTGCATGGACTGCGAGGCGAAGAAGCGTGTGAGCGGTGTGATAAGTTTCTCTCAGATGCACTAATACAAGGGTTTGATGAGGTGCTTATATATCATGGTATCGGTACAGGAAAACTCTCATATGCGATAAAAGAGTTCTTAAAAGCTCATCCAAGTGTAAAAAGCTTTAGCGATGCACCTGCTCATATGGGCGGTTTTGGGGCAAAAGTTGTAAAGCTATAGTGTTTCATAATGTATCATAGACTATATCTGGCTGTATGGTTTTATAGGCTTATATAGTTATTTACAATATAATAACGAATAATATAAAAAGAGTATAAATGCGGATAAAAAATCTATTTTCATCAGTTTTATATAATCAAAATTTTAAAAAACTACTAAAAGATGCCGAAGCGGGCGATCTGTATATCCAAAACAAAATAGCCGATATGTACCGCGTAGGGACATATGTGAGTAAGGATTATAGCGAAGCGGTATATTGGTATGAGAGAGCTGCTTCATCAGGATATATCCCAGCACAAACCAATCTAGCACAGATGTATGAAAATGGGCTTGGAGTAAAGAGAGATTATGACAAGGCTATCTATTGGTATGAGATGGCGGCAAAAAAATCTGATCTCATCGCACAAAACTCTCTAGGGTGGATTTATGAGAGAGGTTTAGGGGTAGAGGTAGATTATATAGAGGCGTATAAGTGGTATAAAATCGCCTCACTATCAAATGATCCAAGTGCAATATATTTTCTAGGAATGATGCACAAAGAGGGGCGTGGCGTGAGTCAAGATCCCACTATATCGTTTGAGTATTTTAGCAAAGCGAGCGAGATGGATTATCCACCAGCGATGACAGAGCTTGCACTGATGTATCAAGCAGGTATCGATATAGATATTAACCGCACAAAAGCATTTAAACTGCTACAAAAATCAGCAGATATGGGCTATCCACTAGCTCACGCCTATCTAGCACAAAGTTTCGAGCACAAAAAAGATTACGCCAGTGCACTAAAACATTATAAAATCGCTTTAGAGTCTGATATTTCAGTAGCATATAACAGCCTAGGATTGATGTTTGGGTTAGGGCAGGGCGTGGAGAAAGATGCGATGATATCTTATGCACTACTAGAGCTAGCGAGCGATTATGGACACAAAGAGGCGGATGAGATAAAAGAGATAATCTCAAAAGGATTTGATGATGCGACGCTAGAGCAATCTCGCTCATTGCATAATAACCCTACCAAGCTAAAAGAGGTTGTTTTTGAGAAAATCGACAAAGTGATAGAGCAGTTATGAGTTATGATGAATATAAAAATCTAGTTGAGCAACTAAAAAAATACTCATATCACTACTATGTGCTAGATGACCCACTCACCACTGATGAAGAGTATGATAAACTCTATAATGAGGCACTAAAGTTTGAGCAAGATAATCCAAATCTGATAATCACAGATTCTCCCACTCAAAGAGTAGGCGATGTTATCCAAGATAGATTTGAGAAAGCACCGCATCTAAGCCGTATGTGGAGTTTAGAGGATATATTTAACCGTGATGAGCTAGATATATGGATAAATCGTATCGCAAAGAGCTATAGCGTAGATTATCTATGTGAGCCAAAGTTTGATGGAGCGAGTCTGAATCTCATCTATGATAGTGGTGTGCTAGTGCGAGCAATCACCCGTGGCGATGGTATAGAGGGCGAGGATGTGACGCTAAATGCAAAAACTATCCAGAGTGTCCCACTCACTATTAAATATGATGGATTACTAGAGATTCGTGGCGAGGTTGTTATATTTAAAAGCGATTTTGAGGCGATAAACGCTCAAAGAGCACAAGATAATGAGCCACTATTTGCAAACCCTAGAAACGCAGCAGCGGGGAGTTTGCGTCAGCTAGATACCCGTATTAGTGCATCTAGAAGACGCGTTTTTATCCCCTATGGGCTCGGAGAGCATACTCTAGAGTTAGATAGGCTATCAAAACAGATGGATTTTATCTACTCTTTGGGCTTTAAAAAGCCTACTATGAGAGAGATCTGTCATAGTGGTAATGAGATAGAGAGCTTTTATAATCAGATGCTAACTTCTAGAGATGACTTTGAGATGTTGCTTGATGGAATGGTTATCAAAGTCGATGATATATCTACTCAGATAGAGCTAGGGTATACAGTTAAAAATCCACGCTGGGCAGCAGCATATAAATTTCCAGCGATTGAGAAGATTACAACACTTCGCTCTATAGCGTTGCAGGTAGGACGCAGTGGAATCATAACTCCAGTTGCAAATGTAGAGCCTGTAGATATCGAGGGGGTGAGGGTAGAGCGAGCTACGCTACATAATTTTGATGAGATAGAGCGAAAAGATTTGCGTCTTGGTGATAGAGTTATAATACTGCGTAGCGGAGATGTAATCCCAAAGATTATAAAATCTATTACACAAGAGAGAGATGGCAGTGAGATTATAGTATCTCGCCCTAGTGAGTGCCCAGTTTGCGGGGGTGAATTGCTTGATGAGGGTGCACAGATAAAGTGTCAAAATCTCTCTTGTGATGCTAGGGTTGTAAACTCTATCATCTACGCCGCATCTAAATCATCGCTAAATATCGATGGGCTCGGCGATAAAATCGTAGAGGCTCTCTATGAAGCATCGCTTGTGCGAGAGTTAGCAGATATTTATGCCCTTACAAAAGAGCAGCTATTAACACTAGAGGGTTTTAAAGATAAAAAGAGTCAAAACCTCCTAGATGCGATAGAATCATCAAAAAATTGTGAGTGCTATAGGTTTATAAATGCCCTAGGAATCGAGCATATAGGCGAGGTAGCATCAAAAGAGCTGTGTAGTAGTTTTGGACTAGATTTTATGGATGCCTCTTATGATGAGCTCATCGCACAAGAGGGTTTTGGCATAGAGATGGCGGCGTCAGTTTTAGAGTTTGTGCGAGTAAATAGAGATAAAGTAGCTAGATTAATAGAGATAATAAAACCCATTACCCCGCAAAAACTAGAGGTTCTTGATAATCCATTCAAATCTAAAACCGTAGTTATCACAGGTACTATGAGCGTGAGTCGTGATCTGCTTAAAAATGAACTAGAGAGCCTAGGGGCAAAGGTTTCAGGTAGTGTATCTAAAAAGAGTGATTTTGTAATCTATGGAGCTGATGCGGGGAGTAAATATGACAAGGCACTCTCGCTTGGCGTGAGAGTTTTAAGTGAGAGTGAATATAGGGCTATGCTCTAGATTTTCCTATTTTACTTCTACTTCGTAGCGGTTTTTTGTAGATATCAAATATAAACTTTTTGATTTTATATGATATGTAGCCACTGATTTTTAGGCTATTATATAGCACTCCAGCTCCATATTCACCACCAAGAGCGATAAGTATCCCATCGTTTTTAAAACTAAAATTAAATCTCGCAGTTTTAGCAATATCAGCTTTTATCATAGCTGCTGCATGCTCACCACTTCGCTCTGCCAATTGTGCTGTGGGTGGGTATGGCCTGCTGTTTTTATCAGCGATATATGCAACATCGCCTATGGCAAATATATGTGGATGGTTTTTAATGCTTAAATCAGCTTCTATCAATATATGAGATTTTGCATTTAGCTCAAATGGCAGTTTTTTAGTGAGTGAAGAGGCACAAATCCCACCTGTAAAAATCATAAATTCAAACTCTAACTCTCTATCATCATCTAATATAATCTTGTTTGGTAGCACCTCTTTTATGCGGTTATTGTGCCAGATATGCACGCCTAATTTCTCTAGTCGTTTGTGCGATTTTTCTATGAGGTATGGATCTAGCCCATAGAGGATTGACTCATAGGCATCTATGAGATATATATCGATTCCACGGCATCCAAAATTGCCATTTTGATAAAAGCTATTTGCATATGCCGCCATCTCTGCTGCTATCTCCACGCCAGACAATCCAGCCCCACCGATAACGATATTAAAAGGCTCTACTTCGCATCCCATTTTTTGTGATTCGATACGATTATAGAGTGCTTTTTCAAATTGCTGTTTAAAATGTAGTGCCATCGGCAGGGTTTTTATACCGTGTGAATACTCGCGCAGACCCTTTATAAAATCAGGAAAATATGTACGACTACCTGTTGCGATGATGAGGTAGTCATATTTGATAGAGCTACTAGCTGTATTTACATAACTCTCATCTGTATCTATATCTAGCACCTTCTCACAGTGAAAATGGATATTTTTATAGCTCTCACAAAATGATGGCAAATCTATCATCATAGCCGACATATCAACCTTGTTGGCTATAAATTCATAGACCTCTGCTTGCATATAGTGGTATGGATTTTGATCTATTAGCGTAATATAAAAACTCTCATCTTTTGCTAATCTATCTAGGGCTCTAAGCCCCCCATATCCGCCACCTATAATCGCTATTTGAACCTGCTTCATATCCACTCCAGAAATAGTTATGTAATATTAGCGAAATAATAGATATTTTTATACAAAAAGATGTATAATTCAAATATTGAATATAGATTTAGGATATAGATTGCAAGAGATAGATTTGCAGGTTTTGCGAAAACTAAATAAAATCACTACACAAAAATCACTCGCTAACGAACTAGGCGTCAGCGTAGGAAAATTAAACTACATACTAAACGCTCTGATAGATAAAGGGCTTGTAAAAGCTGAAAAATTTATAAACTCAAAAAATAAAATCCAATACTCATATCTCCTCACTCCAGTAGGTGTTAATGAAAAGATAAAGCTTACAAAAGCATTTATAGAGTGCAAGAGGGCAGAATATGAGGAGTTGCAGGCGGAGTTAGCTATGATGAAAGAGGCAAATTTTGACTAATATAATTCTTTGTGGAGGAAGTGGTACAAGACTCTGGCCAATAAGCCGTACACTTATGCCCAAACAGTTTGTAAAACTGTTTGATGACAAATCACTATTTCAATTAACAGTTGAGAGAAATAGTAAACTTTGCAGTAGTCAATTTATAGTTTCAAATAGTGAGCAATATTTTCTAGCACTTGACCAACTAGAAGAGCTTAAAAAAGAGAATAATAAATATCTATTAGAGCCTATTGGAAGAAATACAGCTCCAGCTATTGCACTGGCATGTATGGCACTAGATTTTGAGGAGATAGTTCTTGTAACTCCTAGTGATCATCTAATAAAAGATGAGATAGAGTATAAAAAAGTTACTGATATAGCAAAAGAGCTTGCAAATGATAATAAGCTTGTAACTTTTGGGATAACTCCAACTTTTGCTGAAACTGGATTTGGATATATTGAAACTGTAAATGAGTTTGATGTAAAAGCTTTTCATGAAAAACCAAACTTTGAAATAGCAACTTCATATTTAAAAGCTGGAAACTATTATTGGAACTCTGGAATGTTTTGTTTTAAAGCAGGAGTTTTCCTTGATGAACTTAAAAACTATTCACCTGAGATATATGAAGCTTCAAAAATGGCTTTTGAAAATGCAACAAATACAAATAACCTAATTAGAATAAAACATGAAGATATGGCAAATATTCCTGAAGATAGTATAGATTATGCTGTTATGGAAAAATCAAATATAGTTAAAGTAATTCCTTCAAATATCTCTTGGAGTGATGTAGGAAGTTTTGATTCACTTTATGAAGAACTTCCTAAGGATGAAAACAGTAATACTATAAATGATAATCATATATCAATAGATTCTAAAAATAATTTAGTATATGGTGTTGAGCGAAAAATAGCAACTGTAGATATAGAAGATTTAATTATAATTGATACAGGTGATGCACTATTAATTTCTAAAAAAGGCTCTAGTCAAAAAGTTAAAAAAGTAGTTGAAAAATTAAAAGAGTCAAACTCACAACTTCATAATATTCATCTAACAGGATATAGACCTTGGGGAAGTTATACAGTACTTGAAGAATCAACTGGATATAAGATAAAAAGAATAGAAGTAAATCCAGGGAAAAGACTATCTCTACAAAAACATTTCCATAGAAGTGAACACTGGATTGTAGTA
>CAZYTC010000019.1:0-29270 GCA_964650175.1 uncultured Campylobacterales bacterium
AGATAACAATACATTATATTAAGTGCTTTTTTGACATCATATTATTTAAATCTATAAAAGCAAAGCTTTGCTGCTAATGTAGAGTTGCTTGTAAAATTGATTTTATTATTGTAAATATATAAAATATTGCTACTTTTTGTAACTACATTTAACTTTTTTATATTATTTAATAATTAATATTGATTTATCAAAAACAATATTTTATAATTTAATATATCAATTTAAGGAGTTAAAATGTTAAGAATTATTATGGCGTTATTTATGGTGGTATCATTTGCGTTTTCTGCTGTAAATATTAATCGTGCAAATGCTGCACAACTACAAACAATCCCTGGTATTGGTCCTAAAAAAGCAGAGGATATAATCGAATATAGAAAGAAAAATGGGGCATTTAAAAAGACCGATGAGCTGATGAATATAAAAGGTATCGGTGCTAAAACATTTGAAAAGATGAAAAAGGATGTTACAGTTAAATAGTTATGGGATATAGATTTTATCTATCATCTCATTGTATTCATTTAATGCGTTACTATTAGCGGTGATGCCCCCACCGCTTTTATATATTAGTTTATCACCATCTTTTTCTATATATCTGATAGCAACACCACTATCGATACTCTCTCCATCAAAATATCCAAAGACTCCACAGTAAAATCCTCTATCATATCCCTCTATTTCAGCCGTTATCTCTATAGCTCGCTCTTTTGGGATACCGCTAATGCTACCTGCTGGCAGTAGATTTTTTAGGAGGCTGCTAAAATTTTCCCTCCAACTATCAGAAAGCGTGGCACTGATGTGAGAGCTAGTTTGATAGATGGTGCTATCGCTGTTTTTTATCTCTGTTATATATCTAAAGCTCTCGATTTTTATATCGGTAGCGATTTTAGATAAATCATCCATCAACAAATCTACCGCTAGGGTGTGCTCATGTAGCTCTTTGGCATCATCTAGTAGCTTTTGAGGACTGTCTTTTATGGTGCCTTTCATGGGGTAGGTGTGGATTTTGTTATCTTTGATTTTGATAAAGCTCTCTGGAGAGAAACAGACAAATTTATCCGCTACGATGCACTTATATAATCCATGGCTCATCTCATATATCTCTTCTAGGCTCAGCTGTGAGATTATGGGGGTTGGTTGGGTAAAGTTTAGCATCTCTATCTCGCCAGAGTCTATATAAGAGATGATTTTATCAAATTTATCTCTATACTCTTGAAATGATATGGGGCTATTTTTGGGTTTATGTGGGTTGTTGTTTGATGGCTTATCGGAGTAAAAAGAGAATCTTATTCCGTGCTCTGCTAGACTCTCTATAGGGTATGCAAAAATCTGCTCACCCATATAGTCACTATAGAAAAAGCAGGGCGTTTTTGAGCCGATTAGACTATCTAGATCCAATGAGAGCCTTTAGCACTGCCATACGGATTACTACACCGTTTTGTACCTGATCTAAAACCTTGCATCTAGAGTCTTTTAGCATCTCATCATCGATATCTACATTTCTATGAACGGGTCCTGGGTGAAGCAATATTATATCTCGCTCACCCATTAGCTCTTTGGTTATGCAGTAGTCACTGCCGTAATCTTTTAGCGATGCGTATGTTTGATGAGAGTGTCTCTCTGTCTGTGTTCGTAGGCTCATAATAGCATCGACTCTATCTATAATCTCTGAGAGTGAGTGGACGCACTCTAGGTTGGTTTGAGGTAGAAAATGTGGAGGTGCTACGAGGATAATCTTCATCCCAAATCTAGCCAGTAGCTCGATGTTACTATTTGCTACACGAGAGTTTTTAATATCGCCCACTATCGCTATCGTTTTTCCCTCTACATCTCCAAAATGCTGATAGAGTGTAAATAGATCTAGCAGTGCCTGTGTAGGGTGGGCGTGAGCACCATCTCCAGCGTTTATGATAGAGGCTTTTGTATGGTTTGAGAGTATATTTGGCACCCCAGCGTGAGCGTGGCGAACTATCATCGCATCTGGTCCCATCGCATCTAGGTTTAGTGCGGTATCTACGAGCGTTTCACCCTTTTGGGTGGAGCTTTTTTGTACATCTAGGTGTACCACATCGCCACCTAGTCGTTTTGCTGCTATCTCAAATGAACTGCGGGTTCTGGTGGAGTTTTCAAAAAATAGTGTGATTATGATTTTATCTTTTAGTACTGGATCGAAATTGCCATCTAGGTATTCTCTGGCATCTTTAAATAGATCTAAAATCTGCTCACTACTAAAATCATCTGTTCTAATTAGGTGCTTCATTGACTCTCCTCATTTGGCGATATTTTATCCAAAAGTGATTGTAAAAGTGCAGAAATATCACCATTTATCTCATAGATATGTTCAAAATTATCCAAAAAGTAGCGTTTTGATATAGATTCAAACCCATCATCACGGCAATTAAAGGCTATCTCATAATCTATGTCGTAGCTATCAAGTAGGTGTCTGTTTAGTAGAGTATCATTAATGCACCCTAAGGAGCAGTGGCTCACTAGTAGCACAGAGGCGTTTAAAAATTTAGCTAAATCTATCATATAGTGGTTTTTATCTATAGGTACTAGAGCTCCGCCCGCCCCCTCTATGAGCAAAATATCACAATATTGCTCGATTTTAGATGCTGCAATCTCAAATATCTCTAAATCTATATCTACTCCGCCACTAGCGACATATGGAGCAGCTGGCAGGCTAAATTGAAGCGGAGTGATATCATCTACGCTTAGATGAGATAAGTTTTTATTATAAGCAGTAGCACTCTCTAATAGCTCTAATCCATCATTTGGAGTGTCAGTAACACCTGTCTCTATCGGCTTTAGTACTCCGACGCTATAACCCATCTTACTAAATCCCTCTATGAGCTTTTTAGTTGTGTAGGTTTTGCCAATATCGGTGTTTGTAGCGGTGATAAAGAGCCGTTTTTTCAAAATAGAAGCCTTTTAGGATATAATAACCGCAATTTTAATATAGGTTTTATGATGAATCGCTTTGAAGAGTTTACAACAGATTTTGTACAGCAGTTAGGTAAAAAAGATGGGGCAATAAGCCCAGTGATAGCGAACTCAGCATCATTTGGTTATGGTGATAGTGCTACGGGAGAGGCTATATTTGATGGTAGTAGCCCTAAAAGTCTATATGCGAGGATGGGAAATCCCACTTCATCACAGCTAGAATCAACTCTAGCAGCTATGGATGGCGGTGTGGGGTGTGTGGTGACATCCACTGGTATGGGTGCGATAACGATGGCTGTTATGAGTATCATCAGTAGCGGTGATGAGATAGTGAGTATCGGCGGGCTTTTTGGCGGAACATACTCATTTTTTGCTCAAACGCTAAGCCGTTTTGGGGTCAAGACACACTTTTTTGATGTGGATGAGATAGTGTCTATCAAATCGGCTATAAATGATAATACTAAAATTATATTTTTAGAGAGTGTTGGTAATCCAAATATGAGATTGCCTGATATCTCACAGATTGCCTTTATAGCAAAAGAGCGTGGGGTAATGTTGATTGTCGATAATACAATCACACCTCTAGCGATATCCCCGATTAAGTTAGGAGCGGATGCGGTAGTTTATTCCACCACTAAAATCATCACAGGTAACGCCTCGGCACTAGGTGGCGCGGTGGTATATAAATCACTAGATTTTGATAAATTTAAAAGCCCTAGATATAGCGATATAGAGCCATTTATAGAGAAGATGGGCGAGCGGGCACTCATAGGTGTGGCTAAAAAACGAGCTATGAGAGATTTTGGAATGAGTGCAAATGCATTTGGTAGCTATCTAACGATGCTAGGTCTTGAGACTCTGCCACTGCGGATGGATAGAGTTAGTGAGAGTATAGAGAAGATTGTAAAAGCACTATATGAAGCACATCTAGATGTAAATCATCCATCACTCCCTCATCATCCGCACCATGAGAGATATAAAAAACACTTTAGCAGAGGTTGCGGGACACTATTTACTATAGATTTTGGCTCTAAAGAGGCGGCATTTGAGTTTTTAGATAGCTCAAAACTCATTACCATTACGGCAAATATAGGAGACTCTAGAACACTAGGGTTACATATGGCATCTACTATATATAGAGATTTTAGCCCCGCAGAGAGGGAGTTTTTAGGCATTAGTGATGGGCTAGTACGGATATCGATAGGGTTAGAGTCAGCTGATGATATTATTAGAGATTTTTTAGAGAGTGCTAGGAGATAGAGTTGTCGCTACAGTTTGAAAATGAGATAAAAGATGAGCTCGGACTACCAAAAGAGTATGGCGTATATCTGCTAAATGATGATTATACTAGTATGGATTTTGTGGTAGAGATTTTAATGAGACTTTTTCATAAAAATGTAGAGGAGGCTCATGCGATAATGCTGGATGTGCATAAAAATGGCAAAGGATTATGCGGAGTCTATCCATATGAGATTGCAGAGACAAAAGTTCATCAGGTAAAAGTTAGAGCCAGAGAGAGCGGTTTTCCGCTAAAGGCGATAGTGGTGGAGATGTGATGATTAGTAGAGAGTTAAATGGAGTGCTCCAAAGTGCGTTTGAGATGGCAAAAGCCTCTAGACATGAGTATATGAGTATCGAGCATGTGATGATGTCGATATTAGAGTCAAATGCGGGTGTAGAGATACTAAAATCTAGCGGTGCTGATACAGATGCGATATATCAAAAAATAGCACACTATCTAGATAGTGTATATGAGGTGCTAGATGAGCGGATAGAGTATGATGTGTTAGAGACTCTCTCGCTCTCTAGGGTGCTAGAGGCGATGATAAGACACACTAGAGGAGCTCAAAAAGAGCACGCCGATATAGGTGATTTTCTAGCGGCAATATATGAGGAGCCTCATACATATAGCTATCTACTCTTGCAGGATTTTGAGGTCGATAGAGTAGATATTTTAGAGACTATCTCACATAACTCTATGGCTGATATATCTGATAATGAGGGGGCACTAGCTGAGTATACTATCAATCTAAATGAGATGGCAAAAGATGGCAAGATAGATCCAATTATAGGCAGAGAGAGCGAAATAGAGCGGTGTATTCAGACGCTTTGTCGCAGGAAGAAAAATAATCCACTACTCATAGGTGAAGCAGGGGTGGGAAAAACCGCCATAGCAGAGGGGATTGCACTTAAAATTATAGCTGGTGAGGTGCCAGAGATACTACAAAATGCGACACTATTTGCCATCGATATAGGCTCCATGATAGCTGGTGCTAAATATAGAGGCGATTTTGAAAAACGGCTAAAAGCTGTGATTCATGAGGCGATGAATCATCAAAATGCGATACTATTTATAGATGAGATACATACTATCGTGGGTGCTGGCTCAGTTGGTGGTGGGAGTTTGGATGCTTCAAATATTCTAAAGCCCGCTTTAGCGTCTGGGGCTATAAAGTGTATGGGTGCAACCACGCACGCTGAGTATCGCCAATCGTTTGAGAAAGATAGAGCATTAGGGCGTAGATTTGCTAGAGTCGATGTAGATGAGCCAAGCCTCGAGGATAGCTTCTTAATCCTCAAAGGGCTAAAGAGTCGCTATGAGGAGTTTCACAATATCAAATATAGTGACAAGGCACTGCGAGCTGCGATAGAGCTATCCAAAAAGTATATAACAGATAGATTTCTGCCAGATGTTGCGATAGATTTGATAGATGAGGTGGGTGCATCGTTTCATCTAAAAAAGAGCAGACGCAAGATGATAACACCGCTAGATATAGAGCTAGCGATAGAGAAGATGACGGGAATACCTGCTAAATCTGGAGATGATAGAGCGATGCTACTGGAGCTAGAGCAAAATCTACTATCGGTAATCAAGGGTCAAGATGAGGCGGTAGAGGTGGTTGTGAAATCTATCAAACGCTCATATGCTGGACTGAACAAAGATGCAAAACCTATCGCATCATTTTTGTTTTCTGGACCTACTGGTGTGGGTAAAACAGAGCTTGCAAAATCACTCGCACACTATCTAGGGATCCATTTTGAGCGGTTTGATATGAGTGAGTATATGGAGAAGCACTCTGTGAGCAGACTCATCGGTGCACCCCCAGGGTATGTGGGGTTTGAGCAGGGTGGACTGCTCATAGAGAGGGTGAAAAAGCATCCATATATGGTGTTGCTGCTTGATGAGATAGAAAAAGCCCATATAGATTTGATGTCGATACTGCTGCAGGTTATGGATAGTGCGACGCTTACCGATAATAGCGGATATAGAGCCAATTTTTCTAATGTAATACTCATTATGACATCAAATATCGGTGCATCAGAGCGTTCAGTGATGGGATTTAACGCCGATAGCTCCATCTCTCGCCATGAGGCACTAAAATCATTTTTTACACCAGAGTTTAGAAATAGACTCGATAAAGTAGTAGAGTTTAGAGCACTTTCGCTTGATATTGTCGAATCGATTGTAGATAAATTTATAGCAGAATTAAATACTCAGTTAAGAGATAAAAATATCACCATTACGCTAACTGATAGTGCTAAAAAACATATCGCAAAGATAGGATATGATGCTAATTTGGGGGCTAGACCGCTTGCAAGAGTGATAGATGAGCAGATAAAAGATAGACTCATCGATGAGGTACTATTTAATGATGGTATTAAAAAAGTGACAGTAGATTATAAAAAAGAGCTAATTTTTGATACCGAGGCTTAGTATAGAGCTAGTTTTTCCAGACCCATCGACTGCGACGAAAGAGGGGATAGTGGCATATGGTGGAGATCTCTCTCCATCACGGCTGATGATGGCATATAGAAATGGGATTTTTCCATGGTTTAGCGAGGGCGATCCGATTTTATGGTGGTCGCCAAATCCTAGATTTATACTAGAGCTAGATGAGTTTAAAATCTCTAAATCACTAAAAAAATCTATCAAAAAATATGAGGTGCGATTTAATAGTGCATTTGATGAGGTGGTAAAAAACTGCTCAACCACCCCTAGAGCAAACCAAAGAGGCACATGGATAACAGCCTCTATGGCTGAAGCCTATAGCGAGCTACACTCACTAGGGCATGCTATGAGCGTAGAGAGCTATTTTGATGGAGAGCTAGTGGGTGGATTATATGGTGTGGTTGTTGGGCAAATCTTTTGTGGCGAGTCGATGTTTTCTCATAGAAGCGATGCATCTAAAGTGGCGTTAGCAAAGCTAGTAGAGTATCTGAAATCTAGAGATTTTGCTTTTATAGATGCACAGGTCTATACGCCTCATCTAGCGAGCTTGGGGGCAAAAGAGATAGATAGGAATATCTTTTTAGAGAGGCTAAAATCTTCAATCTATAGCTAATATATGGAGCATTTGAAACAGCAATATAGAGAAGATAGATTAAAAGCGTCAATTAATTTCTATTTTTAATGAATTTTTGGCATAATTAGTGAATTTTATAGTGGAGTTTTTATGTATCTACGAGATGAGCGATTTTCGCTTTGGCTTGATTTTATCGAGAGAGATTTTTTAGATAATGAGTTTTTACAGCTCATAAAAGATGGCACGATAAATGGTGCTACGAGCAATCCTGCTATATTTAAAAACGCGATTTTAACATCAAATGCCTATAAAAAGCAGCTATCTACACTAGAGAATATGAGTCCAAAAGAGCGATATGAAGCAATCGCGATAGAGGATATTAAAAAAGCAGCTAAAATATTACTACCACTATATGAGAGTGGCGATGATGGGTTTGTTAGTATTGAGGTTGATCCATTTTTGTGTGATGATGCTGATGCTACTATAGCAGAGGGCGAGAGGCTGTTTAAGCAGATAGGCTATCCAAATGTGATGATAAAAATCCCTGCCACAGAGGCTGGATATATCGCTATGAGAGAGCTATCACGCAAAAATATCCCGATAAATGCGACACTAATTTTTACTCTAGAGCAAGCTATGAAATGTGCAGAGGCACTAAAAGATAGCCAAAATATAGGGGTTATTAGCATCTTTGTTAGCAGATTAGATAGAGTTTTAGATGATAAGCTATCTATAAAAGGTAGAGCGGGTATTGTAAATGCAGCTACTATTTATAGCGAGATAGAGAAGCTAGGATATGGGCACATTAGAGCTTTGTTTGCAAGCACTGGCGTCAAGGCAGATGGCTATAGAGCATCATATTATATAGATGAGCTACTGGCTAAAAACAGTATAAATACAGCACCTCTTGCTACCATAAAATCATTTGTAGAAAATGGCGATTGCACTATCAAATTACCACTAACAGAGACTCTGGATAACATAGTGGGCGATATCGATATAAAGATGTATTTTAAAATGCTTATAGATGATGCATTAGAGCAGTTTAAAGAGGCATTTAGTGAAATCTTAAAAGAGTTGGAGGATTAGATGAGTAATCAAGCATTGGTAAAATCGAGTGTAAATGTAGAAGAGCTAACATTTGAGACGCTCAAAAAAATTAGAGCCTATCTTAGACGAATGGTTGAGGCTGGTGGGAGTGACTTGCATGTCAAAGCAAATAGTGTAATTCGTGCTCGTATTAATGGTGAGATTATCCCACTCTCTGGTGATATATTTTCACGCGAAGACTCTATCACTTTTGCAAAAGAGCTGCTTCGAGGCAGATTTGATGAGCTTGTAGAGAATAAAGAGGTGGATTTAGTTTATGCATTTGATGCAAGCACCCGTTTTCGTATCAATATATTTTTCCAAATGGAGGGTGTATCAGCTGTATTTCGTACCATTCCTGTAAAAATTTTGACTATTGATGAGCTACAGCTACCTGAGGTAGTGCATTCATTTACAGAGCTTGAGCGGGGACTTGTGCTAGTAACTGGCGTAACAGGTAGTGGTAAATCTACGACACTTGCAGCGATAATTGATAAGATTAATAACAATAAGCGAAAGCATATTATCACTATTGAAGATCCTATTGAGTTTGTCCATAAAGATAGAAAATGTTTGATAAATCAACGAAGCGTTGGGCAGGATACGCTTAGTTTTGATAGAGCTCTTCGTGCGGCACTGCGTGAGGACCCTGATATTATACTAGTTGGGGAGATGCGGGATGTGGAGACTATTGAGATTGCACTTCATGCCGCTGACACAGGGCATCTGGTCTTTTCAACACTGCATACGCTAGATGCAAAAGAGACGATAAATCGTATAGTCTCTATGTTCCCAGCAGATGAGCAAAATCGTATCCGTATGACGCTCTCATCAGTTTTGCGTGGGATAATCTCACAGCGACTAGTACAAACTGTAGATAAAAAGCGTACGGCAGCTGTAGAGATACTCGTTAGAACGCCTCGTATAGAGCAGTTAATCGCTGAAAAACGAGATTTTGAGATACCAGATACTATTGCAGAGGGTAAAGATATCTATAAATCTCAAACCTACGATCAGGGTATTTTAGATCTCTATTTAGAGGGCAGAATAACCAAAGAGACGGCTCTAGGTGCTGCTACATCAGCATCAGACTTGAAGCTAAAAATGGAAGGATTAGGCGGAAATATAGATAAAAATGATCTCAGTTCCGCTATGGCAAAAGATGAGTTTAGCGATGATGAATTTTTTGCACTAAAAACTGACTAAAATAGATGCAAGTGTATCTAAAGAGCGACTAGTCGCGAGGGCACTCCGCCGAGGAGCTCATTTAAAGCTTTACTTAAAATGTGAGTGTTTGATCAAGCGAGTTGATTTATTTACCATTTTTTAGATATAATTTGCTCTATTTTTTATAAAGGATATTATTATGCTAGAGGGCATCGTAAGAGAGAGTATTGGCAAAGCAGCTACAAAAGCGTATCGCCGTGATGGTTATCTTGTTGCTAACATATACGGAAGAGGTTTAGAGAACACTCATGCAGCGTTTAAAATGAATGAGTTTATCCGTACTGTGCGTAATAAAAAAAGCGTAGCTTTTGATGTAAAAGTTGGATCAAAAGAGCTAAAAGTTGTAGTTCAAGGTTATGAGTCTCACCCAGTTTCTGGAAATCTGCTACATGTTGATTTGATGGTTGCACAACCTGGTGTTGTAACACACTATCAAGTACCAGTAAACCCTGTAGGTACTCCAGTAGGTCTTAAAAACAAAGGTATGCTTTTTATCGCTAAAAAGCGTATTCGTGTAAAAGCTGCTATCGAAAATCTACCAAATACGATAGATATCAATGTAGCTCCAATGGATTTAGGTGATTCTGTACTAGTTAGAGATCTACCAAGATTTGATAATGTTAAATATACTGACGCAGACCGTGTTTCAGTTTTAAGTATCATAAAAGCTAAATAATGCTCATAGTCGGACTGGGTAATCCAGGTTCGGCGTATGTTCACACACGCCATAATATCGGTTTTATGGTTATTGATGAGCTTGTTCGTCGCCACAGCGTAACCTCTATTTCAAAGAGCTCTTTTGAGGGAGAGTTGTTTAAAATGGGTGAGCACTATCTCCTAAAACCCACTACATTTATGAATCTATCAGGTCGCTCTATTATTAGTGTTAAAAATTTTTATAAAATCGAAGATGTCGCTGTTGTGCATGATGATTTGGATTTGGGTTTTGGTGCTATGAGATTCAAACGCGGTGGCGGACATGGCGGACATAATGGTTTAAAATCAGCTGATGCAAATATTGGTTCTGATTATATTAGAGTAAGACTAGGAATAGGAAAGCCAGAGCACAAAGGCGAAGTTAGTAGCTATGTTTTATCTGATTTTAGTAGCGATGAGCAACAAAATCTATCAAAATTTATCTCACTCGCTGCAGATGCCACGGAGCGACTGCTAGTAGATGATTTAAGTAGTGTTAGTGCAAAATATACTCTCAAATCACTATAGCTTTTATAATTTTTAGATACAATCTGATATATTTTAATTTTGGACAGAGATGCTAGCTTTTAGAACACTATCTTTTATATATATAAAATATTTTTTTATTGTTTTAATAGCACTTTGTGCCTTTATTGTGGGATTTGATTTGATGGAAAATAGTAGTGATTTGCCATCATCAGCCAATCTAGTAATACTCTATATCTCATATAAAATAATGTACGCTATAGATTTGATGCTTCCATTATCGCTGGTTTTTGCGATGATTGCATCGATGGTCGCACTCGTTAGAAGCAATGAGTTTGGAGCATACTATGCGATAGGATACTCCAAAGCTCGTATAATCTTGCCATTTTTAGCCATATCGATTATCTCTATTTTAATCTATATATCGCTACATTTTAGCGACTTTTCAAAAGCAAATGAGTTTGCTAAAAATATCAAAGATGCTTCACTATCATCCAAACCTACAGAGAATCTGTTTTTCTCACACAATGGAGATTATATCTATATACAAAAGCTCTATCCGCTTAGCAAGAGTGCTGAAGTCGTAAAGATTTTTAGCTTTGATGGAGAGTTTTTAGTAGCGGAGCTAGAGTCTGATAGTGCAGTTTATGAGAATGAGAGCTGGAGGCTAAGTGATGTAGATGCCATCTACCCGCCTAGGGATTTTAGCTCTATGAGTGGATATAAAAGCGAGCATATAGATAGCGTTACGCTGCTTGAGAACTTCAAGCCCAAGATATTAGATCAGATATATGAGGGCAGAGCTAATTTTAATATCTTAGATGGTTTTGATGCACTAAATCTTCTAGAGAATCAAAATGTAGATGTAGCAAAGATTAAAAACTCTATATATAAAGTTTTTATCACTCCATGGTTTGCTATTTTTATGGTGATTGTTGTGTTTGTATCGACCCCTATTAGTAGCCGTTTTATGAGTATGTCTAGGTTTAGTTTCACTGTTATTTTGGCTTCGCTTTTGATTTGGGGAGTGCTTTATGTGATGGGGGAGCTCTCATCAAACAAGGTTTTTGCCCCAGAGATTGGTGTCATTTTTCCTATGGCACTACTAGCTACCTTCACACTATATAGATTGCTATTTTCTAAGCAGATTTAAGCTAAAATATCATCTTTTATAAAAGGAATAAATTTGATCGATTTTACATCTATTGCAAACAGATATGACACACCTCTATATCTATATGATTTTGATTATATGGCATCACAATATGAGAAGCTAAAAGAGGCGTTTCGTGGTAGAAAATCACTTTTAGCCTATGCTATAAAATCAAACTCAAACCTCAGCGTAGTAAAACATTTTGCATCTATGGGTGCTGGTGCTGATTGTGTATCTATTGGCGAGGTTAAAAGAGCTGTAATGGTAGGGATACCAAGCTACAAGATTATATTTAGCGGAGTGGGTAAAAAAGATAGCGAGATAAAAGAGGCTCTAGAGCTTGATATTTTATATATAAATGTAGAGAGCGAAGCGGAGCTTCATAGAGTTGAGATGATTGCAGCATCTTTAGATAAAGTAGCTCGCATCAGCATTCGTGTAAATCCAAATATAGACCCAAAAACACACCCATATATCTCTACGGGACTACATGATAATAAATTTGGAGTAGATTTAGATAGTGCAAAACGGATGTATATTAGAGCTAAAAACTCATCATCTCTAGATCCTGTAGGAATTCATTTTCATATAGGTAGTCAGCTAACAGAGCTAGAGCCGATATATGAATCAGCTGTTATTGTGGCTGATTTGGTGAGATCTTTAAATGCTATCGATATTGAGCTAAAGTTTTTTGATATCGGCGGGGGCTTGGGTGTTAGATACCGCGATGAGCAGACGATTGAGCCATATGATTATGCACAAGCGATACTATCGGCTATGAGAGGGCTTGATTTGACGATTATTTGTGAGCCAGGAAGATTTCTCACAGCAAATAGCGGATATTTTTTAACTAGAGTGCTCTATGAGAAGCAAAATGGCTCAAAGAGATTTGTGATAGTAGATGGTGCAATGAATGATCTGCTTCGCCCTAGCCTATATGATGCTTATCACCGCATAGATGTAGTAGATAAAGATGGTGAGCTAAGCAGTGCTGATGTGGTTGGACCTGTATGTGAGAGCGGTGATTTTTTTGCAAAAGATTATCCATTGCCACCACTAGAGCACAATGATTTGCTGGTAATAAATAGTGCAGGGGCTTATGGTTTTGGTATGGGCAGTAACTATAACACCAGAGGCAAAGTAGCAGAGATAGCCTATGAAAATGGCGAAACTAGAGTGATTAGAAAAGCTGAGAGTTTTGATGATATTATCGCACTTGAGCGAGAGTTTTTAAAAGATTAGATATGTATTTTGTAGATGTACAAGGCACACTTATAAGCGATGATACAAAAGAGCCAATAGAGGGTGCTATAGAGCTGATAGATTATCTAAATGAGAACAATCTGCCATATGTAGTGATTACAAATAATACAAAGAGCCAAAGTCGTGAGTTTCTCTCATATCTACAAAGCATCGGGCTAAATATCGCTGATAGCAGATATCTAGACCCTCTAATGACACTACAATCGCATGTAAGTCTAGATAAAAAAATAGCCACTTTTGGCCCTAAAACATTTGAAGATAGCATAAAATCACTAGGCTATGAGATAGATTTTAAAACCCCTGATGTCGTGCTAGTGGCGATTAGCTCTAGCTTTAGCTCTGATGATTATGCATCTATGATAGAGCTACTGCTAGCTGGTGCAGAGCTTGTGGGAATGCATGAGACGACCATCTACGCCTCTAAAAACAGACGCTATCCAGGGCTTGGAGCGATACTGCAGATGTTATCATTTGCAACATCAAAGCCCTATAGCGTAGTGGGCAAGCCAAGTGAGCCATTTTTTAATAAAGCATTAGATATGATTAGAGAGCAGCATAGCGATGCGAGTTTTGATAAAATAACGATTATTAGTGATGATTTAGTAGGCGATATCGTAGGTGCAAGAAAGCTTGGGATGAGAGGTGTTTTTGTACTAAGTGGCAAGATTAAAGATGCAGATGAGATAATCCCGCATCTATTGCCACAAAATCATCCAGATGCTATTTATAAAGATGTTGGCGAGGTGTTAAAGAGTTTATGAATACATTGACAGAGTGTAGAAGCAGAATTGATGAGCTAGATAATGAGATACTATCGCTACTAGAGCAACGCATGCGAGTTGTGCAGCGAGTAGGAGAGATAAAGCATAAAGACCAAAGTGCTATCTATCGTCCAGAGCGAGAAAAAGAGATTATCGATAGATTAGATAGTATAAATAGCTCTAATGGTGGGGCTTTAAGCAGACGAGCGATTGAGTCTATATTTTTAGAGATATTTGCAGTGGCTAGAAACCTAGAGTTACCTGAGCGAATCGCATATCTAGGGCCTGAGGGGAGCTTTACACATCAAGCAGCAGAGTCACGATTTGGTGGAATGAGTGATTATCTATCGCTAGGTTCGATAGAGGCGGTATTTAGAACGCTAGAGACGAAAAAGGCAAAATTTGGCGTAGTACCAATAGAGAACTCTCGTGATGGAATAGTAGGAGAGACGCTAGATTTACTAGCAAAAAGTAATGCAAAGATAGTTGCAGAGCTCTATATGCCAATTCATGTTGTTTTTGCTACAAAAGCTGAAAAGATAGAGGATATAACTAAAATCTACTCAAAAGATAAAGGTTTTGGGCAGTGCAGAGAGTTTTTGAGCGATTATGGATTAGATATAGTGGAACAGATTCCTGTAGAATCAACTGCAAAGGCGGCGATTTTGGCAGCAAAAGATAATAAATCTGCTGCGATATGTTCACAAATTGCAGCAAAACTATATGGCGTGCCGACTCTATTTGAAAATATTCAAGATTCACAAAATAATGCTACTAGATTTTTTATATTGAGTGATTTTAAAAATGCTATCAGTAGCGAAGATAAAACATCGATTTTGGTTCGTCTGAAAGATGCACAGCGTGCTGGGGCACTTGTGGATTTTCTACAAGATTTTAATAGTGCAGATATAAATCTCTCTAAGATAGAGAGCCGACCATCACGAGATGATGATGGGTTTGGATATTGGTTTTTTATAGATTTTTATGGTCATATAGATGAGCCTAGAATCCAAGAAGTATTAAAAAAACATACCGATGAGGTAACATGGCTAGGTAGCTATGTAGGAGGTCATATATGAGATTTAATGAGACGCTAGATTCAATCAAATCATATGAAGCAGGCAAGCCTATAGAGCTTGTGGTGCGTGAATATGGCATAGATAGTGGTGATATTGTAAAGCTTGCAAGTAATGAAAATCCATATGGATGTTCGCCAAAAGTAAAGGATGCGATATCTAAAATCATCTCCAATATGTCGCTATATCCAGATGATTCGATGTTAAAGCTAAAAAATGCACTAGCTAAAAAATATGCCGCAAGCACAGATAATATAATCATAGGTGCAGGCTCTGATCAGGTGATAGAGTTTGCTATACATGCAAAAGCGACGCGTGGTGCGAAGATACTGATAAATAGTATCACATTTGCTATGTATGAGATATATGCAAAACATGTGGGGGCTGAGATTATTAAAACCGCCTCTAGAGCTCATGATATGGATGAGTTTTATGAGCTATATTTAGAGCATAAGCCATCGATTATATTTTTATGTACTCCAAATAATCCTACGGGTGATGGACTTAGAGCCGATGAGATGATTGATTTTATCAAAAAAATAGATAGCGATACTCTAGTGGTGGTCGATGGTGCCTATATGGAGTATGCACGATATAAAAATAGTGATTATGCTACTCATCCACGAGAGCTGATTGAGCAGTTTGATAATGTGCTATTTTTGGGTACATTCTCAAAAGCTTATGGATTAGGTGGAATGAGAGTTGGCTATGGATTAGCACAGCCTCATATTATAAGAGCACTCTATAAACTGCGTCCTCCATTTAATATTACGACACTCTCACTAGAGGCGGCGAGCGTGGCACTAGAGGATGAGGAGTTTGTAGATTTTTGTATCAAAGATAACTTCGAGCAGATGAGCAGATATGAGGAGTTTGCAAGAGCAAAAAATATTGAGTTTATCGATAGCTATACTAACTTTATCACTTTTGTACTTCCTAATGAGAGAAATTCATCTCAAATATCTCAGGATTTATTAAAAAAAGGTATGATTATAAGAGATTTAAGTAGCTATGGCATAAATGCGATTAGGGTTACGATAGGTACACCAAAACAAAACGATAGATTTTTTGAGCTTTTTGAGCAACTATATAGATAAATAGGCAATCATGGATTTTAAAACACTTTTTGCACAATTAGTAGCATTTTTTACAAAACTGACAAAGCCACAGAGGATGATAATCTCTGGTGCTGTCGCTGCTATTGTAGTGTTTTTAATATTTTTGATTATCTATACATCTAGCTCTAGCGGTAGCGGTGCTAGAGGTGATGGCTATCAGGTGCTTTTTGATAATCTAAGCTCAAAAGATGCTGCTAGAGTTATAGAGCAGTTAGAAAAAGATAAAATCAACTATAAAATACCACGCGATAATGTGATAGAGGTGCCAGAGGGTGTCGTCTATAAAGAGCGGATGGTTATGGCTTCGCTTGGGATTCCAAAAGAGAGCCATGTTGGTTTTGAGCTGTTTGATAAACAAGAGTTCGGGGCGACAAGCTTTGATCAAGAGATTAAATATCGCCGTGCATTAGAGGGTGAACTAGCTCGCTCTATCGACTCACTAGAGCCTGTAGAGAGATCTAGCGTGAGTTTGGCACTACCAAAAGAGTCGCTATTTGTATCTGAGGAAGTACCACCATCAGCATCGGTTATGGTAGCACTAAAAGATGAGACAAAACTCTCTCCTAGACAAATCAGAGGTATCAAAAATCTAGTTGCATCTGCAGTTCCAAAGCTAAAACCTGAAAATGTAGCACTAATAGACTCTGATGGCGTTACGCTAGGCGATGGCGATGATGCCTCTATGGCTGGAGAGCTCTCAAGCTTGCAACTACAATATAAATCAAAAGAAGAGCGAAAGCAAGAGGATAAGATAATCAATGTCCTCTCTCCATTTATAGGTGGTAGAGAGAGAGTTGTAGCAAAAGTTACAATCGAGTATGATTTTAGTGAGCAGAGCTTAACATCAGAGACTTATGACCCTGAAAATGTGGTGCGAAGCGAGCAGACAAGCGAAGAGAAACGAGATGGTGGCAGTAGCGAGCAGATAGGTGGAATCCCAGGGGCTGTTAGTAATATTGGTCCTGTTGAGGGGCTAGAGAGTAGTATGAGTGGCGAGAAGTATGAGAAAAATACCGCCACGACAAACTATGAGATATCTAAAACTGTATCTACTAAAAAGCTAGAGTTTGCTAGGATAAAACGCCTCAGTGCAGCGGTTGTGGTAGATGGTAAATATGAGTCTATAAAAGATGAAAGTGGCAAAGACAGTGGCGAGCTAGAGTATCTGCCACTAGATGAGACACAGCTTCAAGCGATAGATGCACTTGTTAAACAATCTATAGGATTTAATGAAGATCGTGGCGATAGAGTTACGGTTTCAAATTTTGAGTTTAATGATGCTTCAAAAGCTGATAGTAAAAATATAGCCGCTAAAACAAATAATTTTGTAAATAACTATCTAAACCCATTTTTACCATTTATAAAATATCTAATTGTGTTTATAATACTATTTATACTATACAAAAAAGTTATACTGCCGTTTGCAGAGAGAATGCTAGAGTTCTCTAAAGAAGAGGAGACTGATGATAGACCAAGCCTAGAAATCATGGATGATGAGGATGAGGATTTGGCAGAAAAAGTGCAGATAATGCGTAAAAAAGTAGAAAATCAGCTAGGGCTCGGTGATAACTTTAATGAAGATGAGCTAAAATATGATGTATTGCTTCAAAAAGTAAGAGAGATGGCAGAAGAGCACCCAGAAGAGATTGCTTCGCTTATCCAAGCACTGATTGATGAAGAGAATGTCCCTATGGATATGAAAAGGGGAAGCTAAATGACGCTAACACAGTCACAGCAGGCAAATTTTGATGAGATGAGTATGACCCAAAAGGTGGCAATCTTACTAGTGCAACTAGGCGAAGATGTCACAGCGACTCTATTTTCTCGTATGAATGTAGAGGCGATTACAGAGATATCAAAATTTATCGCAAATAATCACTCTATCGAAAAGAGCATTGGCGCGGCTGTTTTAGAAGAGTTTTATGCAATCATACAATCAAATCAATATCTAAATACGGGTGGTATGGAGTATGCTAGAGAGCTACTTTATAAAGCACTCGGGCCAGAAGAGGCACGAAAAGTTTTAGAAAAACTCTCTAAAACCATGCAAAGCACGCAAAACTTCGCCTTTTTATCCAAAATTAAACCCCAACAGCTCGCAGATTTTATTATGACAGAGCATCCTCAAACGATTGCTCTTATATTGGCTCATATGGATCCATCATCAGCTGCTGAGACGCTATATATCTTCCCTGATGATCTGCGCGCTGAGGTTGCAATGCGTATGGCAAAACTAGGGGATATCTCTCCATCTATCATCAAGCGAGTTAGTGCCGTGCTAGAGTCCAAACTAGAATCACTTGCAAGCTACAAAGTCGAAGTGGGTGGACCTCGCTCTGTTGCTGATGTATTTAACCGCCTTGGTGCAAAAGTATCTAAAGCTACGCTATCTCAAATCGAGCAACTAGATCAAGAGCTAGCAGCATCTATTAAAGAGATGATGTTTACATTTGAAGATATGGTTGATTTAGATAACAATAGTATTCGCGAGATTCTAAAAGCTGTTGATAAAAATGATCTTATGCTTTCGCTTAAAAATGCGGCGGAGGATCTTAAAGAGAGATTTTACTCTAATATGTCACAGCGTGCTAAAGAGGCGTTTATCGAGGAGCTACAGTTTTTGGGTGCTGTCAAGGTAAAAGATGTAGAGGCGGCACAGAGAAAAGTGGTCGATACAGTCCAAGCACTAGCAGAGCAGGGTGTATTGCAGCTAGGTGAATCAGAAGAGTTGGTAGAGTAAAGCCATGAAGGTTGTAATACCAGAGGAGCAAAGCGGCGGACATAGTGTTAGCAGATATCAGTTTAAGATATTAAGCTCTATGGCTGGTATGAGCGTTGCAGAGGCGGTTCATGAGATAGAGTCTACACCGATAAGCGAGCCTATAGAAACTATAAATGATGAGTTTACACCACCTGTGATGGCTAGAGGCTCCAAAGATGAGCTGATTGAATCTATGATGAAAAAAGCTGATGAGATGAGCTCTAGCGTTATTAAAATGCAGATGAAAATCGAAGAGCTAAATGAGCAAAAAGCAGCTGCGGTTGAGGAGGCTAGGCGAGTAGGGTATGAAGAGGGGTTTGCCGCTGGTGCAGAGGAGCAAAGAGCGAAGTTAGAGCAGCAATCATCACAAACTCATGAGATGCTTTCTCAATCGATTGCAACACTAGATAAGAGTGCAGAGGATTTTAAAAAATCTCTCGATGCTATCCAAAAAGAGCTCACATATACAGCACTTGATATCGCAAAAGAGGTTATCGCTCTAGAGATTCAAGAAAATAGCCAAAAAATCGCAGCACGACTATCAAGCGAACTGATAGATGAATTGCAAAGTGCCTCTAAGATTACATTGCGGGTAAATCCACAAGATCATGGCTATATATCAGAGCGAGTGGGCTCGCTGGTAAATGTGGAGGTGCTCTCAGACCGTGCTATTAGCCCTGGTGGCGTGGTAGCGATTAGCGATATGGGCAATATCGATTCAGAGATAAAAAAACGATATGAAAAATTAAAAAGATCTCTATTTTTAGAAAAATAGCAAAGATGGTTATAGTAAATTATGGATATAAATAGTATAGATATTAAAAACAAAACTCAAACAGAACTAGAGGATTTAGCACTAAAAATTAGAGAGCGGATTTTAGATGTAGTTAGTAAAAATGGTGGGCATCTTAGCTCCACGCTAGGTGCTACAGAGATTATTATCGCTATGCATAGAGTTTTTGACTCACTTTATGATCCATTTATATTTGATGTTTCACATCAATCATATGCTCATAAACTACTCACAGGCAGATGGGATAGTTTTGAGAGCTTGCGACAATTTGGCGGAATTAGTGGATATACAAAACCAGATGAATCAGAGCATGACTATTTTGTAGCAGGACATAGCTCTACATCGATATCACTGGGTGTGGGTGCAGCAAAAGCGATAGCTCTAAAGGGCGAGGATAGAGTACCAGTAGTGCTTATCGGCGATGGCTCTATGAGTGCTGGTATGGTCTATGAGGCTCTAAATGAGCTAGGTGAGCGAAAATATCCGATGGTGATAATACTCAATGATAATGAGATGAGTATCGCAAAACCCATAGGTGCACTTAGTCGTATGCTTAGCTCTGCGATGGCGAGCCCATTTTATCAAAAGTTCAAAAAACGCACAGAGCAGTTTGTCGATAATTTTGGCGATGGTGCTCACTATCTGGCAAAGCGGTTTGAGGAGTCATTTAAGCTCATCACCCCTGGGATTATGTTTGAGGAGATGGGGATTGAGTATATAGGCCCTGTTGATGGGCATGATTTAAAATCGCTTATAGAGATTTTTGAGTTAGCTAAATCTATGAATAAGCCCGTACTGGTGCATGTGCAGACCCTAAAGGGCAAAGGGTATGAGATAGCAGAGGGTAAGCATGAAAAATGGCATGGAGTAGGGGCGTTTGATATAACGACAGGTGCTATTAGTAAGACCCAAAATATCCGTAGTGCCACTCAAATCTACTCTGATTTATTGATGAGGGCTGCTGGCGATAATGAAAAGATAGTGGGAGTAACTGCCGCTATGCCAAGCGGTACAGGACTAAGCGAGCTGATAGAGCATTATCCTACTCGTTTTTGGGATGTCGCTATAGCAGAGCAGCACGCTGTGACATCGATGGCGGCACTGGCAAAAGAGGGGTTTAAACCATTTTGTACTATCTACTCTACATTTCTGCAACGAGGATTTGATCAGATAGTTCATGATGTCTGCTTGATGGATTTGCCTGTTGTTTTTGCACTAGATCGTGCGGGGATTGTGGGAGAAGATGGCGAAACACATCAAGGGGCTTTTGATATTAGTTATCTACGATTAATCCCCAATATGACGCTATTTGCCCCGCGAGATGAGCTATCATTTTCTCATGCGATAGAGTTTGCAATTAGCTACAATTATCCATGTGCGATTAGATATCCTCGTGGTGCATTTATAGAGCATGATGCGGTGGTATCCGTGCCATTTGAGCTAGGTAAATCACAACTGCTGTGTGATAGTGATAGTGATATGCTTTTTATAGGATATGGTAATGGAGTAGGGCGAGCGGTTGCTACTGCAGAGCTACTAGAGCAAAAGCCAGCAATACTCGATTTGAGATTTGTAAAACCATTAGATGCTGATATGTTAGTGAAGCTATCAGCTAGATATAAAAAGTGGTATATTTTTAGCGATTCATCTCGTATGGGCGGGGTTGGTAGTGCTATTTTAGAGTTTTTGAGCGAAAATCGTATAAATGATATAACGCTTCGTAGTTTTGAATATGGTGATAGTTTTATCAAACATGGCAAAACTGCTTTGGTAGAAGAGTCTCTTGGACTGCTTCCACAGCAGTTAGCAGATGCGGTTAGTGCAGATAGATAACTCCGCCATTTCTGCCTGTTAGCTTGTTATCTGCTCTATATGAGTAGTAGGTATCGTTTCTACAAGATGTGCAGTCGCGATTTATCTCTATTTTGTCTATGTGTGATTCTTTTAGCTGTTTATGGATGATAGATACCACATCTAGATGAAATTTACTCTCTTCATAAGAGATTGCATAATCATATTTTAGTGCTTTTGCCTCTAATACTATCTGCTCATCTATATGATAACAACATCTACGAATCGAAGCTCCTATGGAGGCTATGATATCTTTTGGATTTGTGCCATAGTGCTCTCTTAGAGCATCTACGGTTTTTGATATTATGTTTAAAAACGCACCCTTGCGTCCTGCGTGTATCGCTGCTATGGCGTGGTTTTTGCTATCATAGAGTAGCACTACAGCACAATCAGCTCCCATCGCCATTAGTGGAGCTTGAGGCATATTTGTAATTAGTGCATCACAAGATGGAGTGTAGGCAAAATCGTGTGTCTCATCTACTTTGTAGATTTTATCAGAGTGGATTTGATTCATAATTACTAGTTTTTTATAATCATAACCTAGTTTCATCGATAGTAGCATATGGTTTATATCGACATCGATATTATTATCGCCCACATGGTACGCTAGATTTAGGCTCTCATATGGGGCTTTTGATACGCCACCATCTTTTGTTGTGTATGATGCAGATATCGCTGAAAACCTATCAAAAATGGCTGGTTCGTGTATACGCATAGACCTTCTTTTAATGTTGTGGTATTATTATACTAAAAAAGATTTGTTTATGAGATTATTAGTATCAGCATTAGAGCATTCTGCAAATATACATCTAAAATCTGTTATCGAACATCTAGGCGATGATATAGAGCTAGTGGGGATTTTTGATAAAAATCTAGGAGATAGTATCGTAGATTTGCAATCGCTTGCGATTATGGGGATTGTGGATGCTGTGAGAAAGCTACGATACTTTTTTAATCTTGCTGATGAGATGCTAGAGCTAGCAGGCAGTGTTGATAAGGTGCTACTCATTGACTCATCAGGGTTTAATCTACCGCTTGCTAAAAAAATCAAAAAAGCATATCCAGACAAAGAGATAATATACTATATTCTCCCTCAGGCGTGGGCGTGGAAACGAGGGCGTATTGCAGTTTTAGAGCAGACCATCACAAAACTCTGCTCAATACTACCATTTGAGCCGAGCTACTACTCTAAAAACGCCCCTATAGAGTATGTAGGTCATCCACTACTAGATCAGATAAAAGAGTATAAAAGCTCTATAAATAGCGATATAAAGAGAGTCTTATTTATGCCTGGTAGTCGCAAGGGTGAGATAAAAAAGCTGATGGATATATTTAGAGAGACTAGAGCGAGATTAGATGTAGAGGCGGTGCTAGTTATTCCAAAACACTTTAGCGATAGTGAGATAGCAGAGGTTTATGGAGATATTTCAAGCTTTATCATCTCAAACGATGCTCACGCTGAGATGATTAGAGCTGATTTTGGCTATATCTGTAGTGGTACCGCGACGCTAGAGGCATCTATTGTAGGGTTACCGTTTGTGCTAGTTTATGTGGCAAAGAGGATAGATTATATTATAGGTAGAGCTTTGATAAAGCTAGATTATTTGGGGCTTGCAAATATAATGTTTAGTAGCTTTAAAAATCACTCTATACATCTAGAGTTTATCCAAGATAGCGTAAGTGTGGCAAATTTGTTAGATGCTATAGAGAATATAGATAGGCAAAAGTTTATCTCCAACTCAAAAGAGTTGCGAGAGTATCTAGGCTCAGGCAGTTCAGCTAGAGTCGCAGAAATTATTAGAGGATAGTTTTAGTTTTATATAAAATTATTTGTTTATAATAAGATAATATTTGATAGTTAAAGGAGAGATATGAGGCAGGGCTATAGCGTGAGGCTAGATGGAGATAACATAGAGCAAAAACGCCTAGAGCTTCGCGAGTATTTCTTGCAAAGTTACACTCTTTTTGAATCACTTTTTGATATTTTTGTAGATGATAGCGTCTTTTACAGACAATCTGAACCGACTCGTCATCATATGATATTCTATTTTGGACATACAAGCGTTTTTTATATAAATAAACTGCTAAAAGCTGGTGCTATAACTGATGGGATAAATAGTCATTTTGAGCATCTTTTTGCTGTGGGTGTTGATGAGATGAGCTGGGACGCTGATAGCGGTATTCTCAAATGGCCAAGCGTTGATGAGGTGCGAGACTATAGAGCTAGGGCAAAAGAGATAGTGCTAGATTTTATAGCCACTCATCCGCTAACGCTACCAGTAGATCAAGATAGCCCATTTTGGGCAATATGGATGGGGATTGAGCATGAGCGAATCCATATAGAGACATCGAGCGTGCTTCATCGTCAGATGCCACTAGAGTTTATAAAACCACAAACCGCTTTTAGTGTATGTAATGATTATGGCGATACACCTAAAAATGAGATGGTCTTTATAGATGGCAAAACTATCACACTAGGCAAAGGCGATAGCGATAGTGGGCTTTATGGCTGGGATAATGAGTATGGTATCTATAGCGACAGTGTAGAGGGTTTTAGGGCTAGTAAATATCTCGTTAGTAATGGCGAGTTTTTAGAGTTTGTGCGTGATGGTGGCTATGAAAATAGAGAGTTTTGGGATGCTGAGGGGCAGAAGTTTCTAGATATAAAAGAGCCAAAACACCCTATATTTTGGATAGAGAGAGATGGCAGATATCTATTTAGGCTGTTTGATAGAGAGATAGAACTACCGCTAAATCACCCTGTAGAGGTAAATGCACTAGAGGCTGAGGCGTTTTGTAGATATAAAAGCCAAAAAGATGGAGTGTTTTATATGCTCCCAAGTGAGTCACAGTGGCGAGTGATGCTAGAGCAAAGCGGTATGGATAGTGAGATATTTGATGAGAATAGAGCAAATATCAATCTAGCTCATTACGCCTCTAGTGTGGCAGTAGATAGATTTAGCCACGGCAAACTATATGATGTGGTGGGCAATGTGTGGCAGTGGACGAGTTCACAAATGGATGGATTTGATTGGTTTAAAACGCACTATCTATATGATGATTTCTCCACACCTACATTTGATGGTAAGCATAATCTTATAAAGGGCGGCTCGTGGATATCGACAGGTAATGAGATGGTGCGAGAGTCTAGATATGCTTTTAGACGCCATTTTCCACAGCACGCTGGGTTTAGATATGTGATAGGCACACCAGAGAGCGATGAGGCAAAATATAAAAATATGAGTGATTTATGGGAGCGTTGGAGCGAGATTTATGGTTGAGTTTCTAGATAGAACTCACACAAACGCAGAGAAATTTAGAGCGAAAAAACGGCTATTTGGCACTGAGGATTTGTATCCTATGTGGGTGGCTGATATGGATATTGCTTCGCCAAGGTGCATAAATGAAGCACTCTCAAAACGGCTAGAGCACAATCTCTATGGCTATGAGATGATAAGTAGCTCTGCTATAGATGCTCAGGTAGCGTGGATGAAGCGTATCCATAATCTCTCTCTTGAGGCTTCAAAAATCTCTATCTCTTCATCAGTGGTGGCATCTATTGGGTGTGCTATTAGAGCATTTAGCAATGTGGGCGATGAGGTGATAATAATGGAGCCTGTCTATAGTCCATTTTTTAGCACAGTTAGAGAAAATGAGCGAGTTTTAATCTCTCATAAACTCACACAAGATAGTGATGGAGTCTATAGATTTAACTTAGATGAGTTATCAAAACAGATTAGTACAAAGACTAAAATATTGCTACTGTGCTCACCTCATAACCCGATAGGGCGGCTCTGGAGCGAGAGCGAGATTATCGCACTCGCCTCATGGTGCAGAGATAGAGATATAATCATCATTAGCGATGAGATACACTCTGATTTGATTTTTACGCCACACACCCCTATGATAAAACACTACAGCGATAAAACTATAATGCTTTTTGGGGTGGGTAAAACTTTTAATATCTCAGGGCTTGCTATCTCTAGCGTCTATATAGCAGATGATGAGATGCGAGAGAGATTTAAAGCAGAAGGGGGCAAAATCCACCTAGCTCAGGGCTCACTGCTTTCACATATAGCATTTGAATCAGCCTATAGAGATGGCTATGATTGGTATATAGAGGTACTAGAGCATCTAAGAGCAAATCGAGATTATATTGCTCAAAGGCTTGCAAATACACCCATAAAATATACCCCACCAGAGGCGACATATCTGGCGTGGCTAGATTGCAGGGCTTTAGGGCTTGGTGACAGGGCTTTGCGAGACTTTTTTGCCCATAATGTGGGTCTGGGATTAAATGCAGGACTAGGATTTGGTGAGAGTGGTAGCGGATTTATGAGGCTAAATTTTGCAGTCTCACGAGAGATATTAGAGATGGCGATGGATAAAATCACAGATGCATTATGATAAAATTGCTTCGTTTTTAGAGTCACATCATCTGCTCTCACTTGCTACAGCTGGCGATGAGCTCTGGTGTGCTAGTGCTTTTTATGCATTTGATAGAGAGTCTGTGATTTTTGTTTTTGCTTCTGATGGTGAGACTAGGCATATGAGAAATATCGCTAAAAATAGCACCGTTGCGGGGGTAGTTGCGTTTGAGTCTAAAATCATAGCAAATATCAAAGGCGTACAGTTTAGTGGAGCTGTAGTAGAGGCTACAAAAAGCGATGAGAGGCTCTATCTAGAGCGTTTTAGCTACGCTAAAGTGTTAAATCCAACACTATATAAAATAGTGATAAATGAGCTAAAAATGACTGATAACACCCTAGGGTTCAGTAAAAAACTTAGCTGGAAGAGGGAGTTTTAGGGCTATAGTATGCACACGGTCTGCCACTAGAGCTAAATACCACTTGTGATGGGATATATTTACTTTTAAATCCATAGGCTCTACAGCCATGGGGTTGTGATGGTTGCCAAGTTACAAAATAGTGACGGCATCTAATACAGTTAATTTTTTGCATATGCAATCTTACTATAAAAGGGGAAAAATGACAAAGCTATATGAGATGATAAGCTTACAACAAAAGCTAAATGATGCCACAAATGGCGAGGGGTGGGAACGAGGTATTACGAAAAATAACCGCGTAATAAATTGGCGTAGATGTATCTATATGGAGTCAGCTGAGATGATAGATAGCTTTAGCTGGAAGCATTGGAAATCTATATCAGAGACGGCTGATTATGAAAACCTGCAGATAGAGATAGTCGATGTGTGGCACTTTGTGATGAGTCTGCTGCTGGAGTTTTCTAAAAACAATAACCTAGGCGATATTGCAGCACTGAGTGAGAAAATCTCTGCAATCCCACAATACAAAAAACTCCAAGAGTTCAAAAATCCATCATTCGCAGATGATGATGCGATAATGGCAAAGATAGAAAATGTTATGCGACTATCGCTACTGCCTGTGGATGCCGATGTGCTAGGGGCTTTGATAGATGAGTTTTTTGAGCTAGCTCATATGGGCGGACTCGATGAAGAGACCCTATACAGACTCTATGTAGGAAAAAATATCCTAAATCAGTTCCGCCAAGATAATGGCTACAAAGATGGCACATATATCAAAATATGGGACGCTCTAGAGGATAACGCTGTGATGAAGCGAGGATTTGAAGATGATCCAGATATGAGCCCGCAGGAGCTATATCAGTTTTTAGAGCAGTTTTATCCTAAAAATGGATAGCCACGGCTTTTACAAAGCCTCGCTATGACGCTAGAGTTACAAAAAAAGATAAAAGTATTTTTTGATAGCAAATTAGTCAGCAAGTTGTTGACCAATTTATGCAATAGCTTGTTATACATATAGAAAATAAAATAAGTCCACAAGTTGTGGACAAAATTTTTCAAAAACTGTCACTGCGAGCGAAGCGTGGCAGTCTATAAAATTACTTTATATTTCTCTCACTCTCATAATGTACATCACGATGTTTGCGTAGCTGGGTTATGATATGCTCGATTGTAGCTTTTGGGGCGTATTGTAGTAGCTCTATTATCTCTCTGGCTTGTTTGGATTGGTGGATATTATATTCACTAGCATATTCGATATCGAAACTAAAAAGCTCCTGTTCGCTCACGCCCAAGATTTCTGCTATGTATGGTACTAGTTCTATTTTCAGTTCTCTTTTGCCATTTAAATATCCATAAATTGTTTGCTCATTAGGTGTCTCGCCAGTAGATTTGAGCTTTGGCTCTAATGATTGTAATTTTGCTATGAACTCTTTTTTTTGTAAATTTTTTTCTTTTAGTAAGTAATTTATTTTTTCTATAATATCCACAAATTATCCATAACGACTAATATTTTCCTTATTTTAAGAAATAAATCAAAGTATTAAAGGATACTATTATCCGATAAGGATAAATAAAAAGGAAAGAGAATGGCATCTTATGTTTTAGAAGAAATTACATATTGTAAAACTTGTGGGCATGATACATTGCATAGAAAAAATGCAAAAAAAATGAGTTGGATAGTACACTTATTTTTAACTATTATTACGGCAGGTTTGTGGCTAATTGTTTGGGGTATTTTATTCTTATGGCACATATTTAATAAGTCAATAACTTCTCTTGGTAATAGTTGGACATGCAGTAATTGTGGAGAAAAGAAACTAATTAATTTTTAAATCAATTATTTTAATGATATAAAAGTTTATTTAACAATATAAAGGAAATTTATGGAAATGCAAAATGAAAAAAAAGGTTGGAGCTGGTTGGGATTTTTATTTGCCCCATTCTATTATGCAGGATATGGTAAATTCGTAAAAGGTTTATTACTATTTTTTATAGGAATAGTTCCTTTGTTTGGTTTAATGGCATTTATATATGGAGGCTTAAGAGCTAAAAAAGATTTACCAATTAACATGCAAAAATTTAGATGGCTTAATGTTATTGGCTTAATCGGTATTGGAGTTGCAATAATTGGAGTAGTATTTAAAATATTTATGGGTTCTTTAACTATGGAAACTACACCAAGCTGTAAAGATGAAGTAGTAATAGAAAATTTATATGCACAATTCAAGAAACAAACTGCTGAAAATATGAAGCAGCTCGATATGGAGCTTGATGACACTATGTGGGAATCGATGGGGTTTGAAATATTTAATTTTCAGACTGAATCTTATGATGAGAGTAGCGATTCATATGAGTGCAAAGCCAATGCTTCTATGAGAGAGAATAGAGATTTACTTGTGCCGATATCATACCGAGTATCGAGTAAAAATAATTCACTCATTGTAGAGGTAAAAGATTTAAAAAATAATGAGATGAATTTTGATGTAGATGCTGATGCTGACTATGATAATGTAAATAACTCATTTACTCCTAAGAAGATTATCCTCACAGGAACTATCGTTGCAACGCATGATGAGGCGGGTGGTGGTTATGGAATCTCTGCTGATGATGGTGTTTATCATCTATGCTATGTTTGGGATGATATAGAGACAATCGAAATGCTTGATACTCTAGAAGATAGAGCTTCTTTTGCTATAGTGCAAGGTAATTTGATTGATAATTATAGGCTTGATTGCGATTCGCTATCTATAGAGCCAGTTGATAGTCAGTAGTTCTAATCATAGCTATCTATAAATTTTTATAGCTTATTATTAAAGATTTATAACACTTCATACTTCTCATAAGTATAATACGCGACTAAAGTCGCGTCTCTGATAAGCCAAACCGCACAATAGAATAAATTATTATAAATATCACTCTAATATTATAGTAATAGCGGTTACAGTAACCACGGTTACGATAATTAA
>CAZYTC010000020.1:0-24827 GCA_964650175.1 uncultured Campylobacterales bacterium
CAAGGTCATGATAGAGCGACTGCGATGGAGCTTTTTGAGCTGATTGTAAAGTTTGCTGGATATGGGTTTAATAAATCTCACTCCGCAGCCTATGCGATGATTACATTTCAAACAGCATACCTAAAAACATACTACCCACAAGAGTTTATGGCGGCACTGCTCACATCAGAAAAGGATAATACTGATAAAGTAGTCAAATATATCGATGAAGCAAAACGGATGAAAATCTATCTAGGTGCTGCTGATATAAACAACTCTCAGCTAGAGTTTTCAGCGATAAATATCGATGGGGTTGATCAGATACTATTTGGGCTTGGTGCTATAAAAGGCGTAGGCGAAGCGGCGGTTGAGTCGATTCTAGAGTCACGAAAAGATGGAAAATTTATCGATATAAAAGATTTTATAAACCGCATAGAGCCGAGCAAGGTAAATAAGCGAGTGATAGAGTCGATTACAAAAGCGGGCGGATTTGATCAGTTTGGATATTCACGAAAAGCACTACTAGATCAGATAGAGATACTTATTGATAGTGCCAAAAAGGGCTCTGAGATGAAAAAAGATGCCTCACAAAGTCTATTTGGTGATGATGATGAGGTTACAAATATCGATTTTAGTATCAAAAATAGTGAGGAGTTTGATCTAAAAACGATTTTGGAGTTAGAGAAAGAGACGCTAGGATTTTATGTATCAGGGCATCCGCTAGATGAGTTTAAAGAGGCGTTAGATGAGATTAAATACTCTCTATCATCAGAGCTTGATGAGATTGCAGATGGCTCTATCGCTATATTTATTGGAAAAATAGAGAATATCACCAAAAAAACATCCAAAAAAGGTAGTCAATTTTCGATAGTAAATATGATGGATTTTCATGGAAATATCGAGTTTATGCTATTTTCAGACAAATCAGATGAGTTGGAGCAGATGAATCTAGAAAAACCTATCGCTATAAAGACAAAAATTACTCACACAGAGCAGTTTACTAGGATTGGCGTGCTAAAGATTATGACGCTTGATGAGGTGAAAAAAGAGTCTAAGAAGGTAGATACCAAAAAAGCGGTAAAAGAGGTCGCAGTTATACCGCTAAATCTACGGTTAGCACTTAGTGATGATACCACTATTTTAGATAGATTACACTCTATGCTCTCATCTCACAGAGGCAAGAGGGCAGTGAGGTTGTATATCACTTCAAAACTAGTAGATATCGTGATAGAGTCAAACCTAAAGGTAAGCGATAGCGTAATGGATGAGTTAGAGGCGTTTGAGGGGGTAGAGATAGTATGAGAGAGTTTAATGATAGATTGATAGAGTTTATAGATAGCTCTCCTACGCCATTTCATGCAGTGGAAAATATGGTTAAAGTCCTGTTAGATAGAGGCTTTAAGAGGCTATATGAAGAGGATGATTGGAATCTCTATGATGGGGGTTATTTTGTAGTGCGAAATGACTCATCGATTATAATTTTTACCTATCCATATGAGAGTGGTTATGTGATGGTGGGGGCTCATACAGATTCACCAAATCTAAAACTAAAACCAAATCCTATCACAAAAACAGCTGGCGTTGGCCGTTTTGGCGTAGAGCCATATGGCGGTGTGCTTTTAAATCCATGGTTTGATAGGGATTTAGCACTAGCTGGTAGAGTGGTTGTTGTTGATGGTGGCAAAAGAGTTCAAAAATTCATAAATATCAAAAAACCTCTAGCATTTATACCATCGCTTGCGATACATCTAGATAGAGATGCAAATAAATCAAAAAGCATCAATGCACAGAGTGATATATTGCCCATCATCTCAAATGGCGATATCGATTTTGAAGAGCTCATGCTCTCATATAGCGGTGGCGAAAAACTGCTATCTCATGAGCTTTTGCTCTATGATATCCAAGGTGGCTCATATATAGGCGATGATTTTATAGCTAGTGCGAGGCTTGATAATCTGCTAAGCTGTTTTGTGGGGCTAAATGCTATAGTCGATACTAAATATCCGATGTTGTGCTCATTTATGGATCATGAAGAGGTAGGGAGTGACTCTATCGCTGGAGCAGGAGGCAACTTTTTAGAGGAGGTGCTTCGTAAAATCACAAAAGATGATTTTCTAAAAACTATGCGAAAAAGTGTGATGATTTCCTGCGATAATGCCCACGCACTCCATCCAAATTTTCCATCTAAACATGATGAAAATCACGCACCGATTTTAAATGATGGTGTAGTGATAAAGATAAACGCAAACCAAAGATATGCCACAAATGCCACGACTGAGGCACTTTTTAGAGAGTGTAGCGATGAGTTGAATCTACCAACACAGAGTTTTATTACTCGCAGTGATATGGGGTGTGGCTCTACTATCGGGCCAATTACCGCTACAAAACTAGGGGTAGATACGATAGATGTGGGCGTGGCACAGCTAGCGATGCACTCTATTAGAGAGATTTGCGGAACCAAGGATACTTATAGACTATATCAGACACTACGAGAGATAGGGCGCTTTCATGGCAATATCAGCTGAGGAGCTAAAATCACTCATTGATAGAACTTATGAGGTAGAAGATGAGTATAAACAGCTGCGAAAATCATATGAGCATCTCCAAAGCACAATAGAGCAGGTTATAGAATTTTTACCAAATGCAATCTGGATAAAAGAGCATGATGGCTCTATATTTTTGCAAAACTCCCAAGCAAAACAGCTCTCCGCACTATTTGAAGTGATAGCAGAGTCTGATAGCGAGATTATTTTTGATGAGAGATCATATCTGATTAAATCCACTCAACATAACGACAAGATTTTATTGAGTGCGACAGATATTACAGAGCAAAAAACGAGAGAAAATCTAGCTACAATGGGGCAGATGGCAGCACATCTAAGCCATGAGATACGAAACCCCATCGGCTCTATCGCACTACTAACATCTACGCTTATTAAACGAGTCGAAGAGAAAAATAGACCTATAGTTAGCGAGATACAAAAATCGCTCTATAGAATAGAGCGAATTATAAAAGCGACACTGCTATTTTCAAAAGGGATAAATGCAAACAAGCACCGCATCAGATACAAAGATTTACTAGATGAGCTCTATAGTGCGATAGGATATTATAGCTACTCCAAAGAGATAGAGTTTGATTTTTATGAGGATGATTTTGAGTTAGTTGGTGATTTGGATCTGCTTATAATGCTATTTAGCAACTTTGTATTTAACGCCATAGATGCAATAGAGCTAGATGATAATGATAGCGGAGTTATAGAGATAAAATACTCTAAAAATAGCACACACCATATATTTGATATCTACGATAGTGGTATTGCTATAGAGGATGAGAAACTGCTGTTTAAGGCATTTAAATCAACAAAAGAGCGAGGCAACGGGCTAGGGCTCGTGCTAGCTAAAAATATAATCGAATCTCATGGTGGTGATATTGTGCTATGCAGTGGTGATAAAAAGGGATTTAGGATAATGTTGTCGCTGTGAGACTTATAAATCTATGCTGATAGTTTTTAAATGGAGCATCTCTTTTGCTCTAGTAAATCATAGATATTTTTTAATCTACGAGAGTGGTTGTGGCTCTCCTAGATAAAATCCTTGTAGATAATTGACACCTAACTCGATACATTTATGTGCCACAGCTTCGGAGTGGACGAACTCTGCTACAGTTTTTACATTCATTCTTCTAGATAGCTCTGTGATGGCACCGAGAGTGTTTTGATAATTTACATCGGTGTCTATATTTTTGATAAGCGAGCCATCGATTTTTATATAATCTACATTGAGTCTCATAATGTGTGAAAAGTTAGAATAACCCGTACCGAAATCATCGATAGCGATTTCACATCCAAACTCTTTTACATCAGTGATAAATTGAGCTATCTCATTATAGTTGGTAATCCCCTCGCTCTCTAGTATCTCTAGCGTGAGTCTATTTGCATAATTGCCTTGAGCCATTTTTTGTATTAGTAGCTCTTTGATATCTTTGTTTAAAATATCATCTATTGAGATATTTATCGAAAATCTATGAGGTGTGGTGGCTAGCTGTTTAAACACTTCATCTATTACAAATAGTGTAATCTGCGGATAGAGTTTAGATTTTTTGGCAACATCTAAAAAGTGAAATGGCGATAAAATAGCCCCATCTTCATCTATGATACGAAGTAGTGCTTCATATTTGGTGATGGTGTAATCTTTATGATCAAAAATCGGCTGATAATATAGCGTTAGCCTGCTATCTTTTATACATTTTTTGAGCTTTTTAGTGTATTCGATATTTTTTTGAATCTCTTTTTTAATCATCATCGTATCATCGTATAGTTGATACTCTATCTGATTTTTCTTGGCAAATTTGAGAGCTATATCTGCATTTTGTAGCAATACATCTTGTTTTACTGACCTGATGGCTATCTCAGCACCCGCACTAATAGAGATATGGATTGAGATATCATTTATAATAAACTCTTTTGCCTCTATCGTAGCGATGAGCTCTTTTACAAGAGCATCTAACTCGTTTGATGTGATTTGTCTATTAAATAGTAGTGCAATCTCATCTGATGGCATTTTATAAATCTCTATGCTTTTTGTAGATGCTATATCTTTAATCGTGTGTGCAAATTCCACTATAATATTATCGCCTATGGTGTATCCGTAAAAATCATTTATCTCTTTAAAATTATCGATATTTAGTAGCACTAATGCATAACCGCCACCATCAGACATATCACGGATGAGTGCTTTTCGGTTTTGCAATCCTGTGAGTTGGTCTGTATAGAGCTGTGTGTATAGTTTGCTTGATAGTCGTTTTGAGTTTACAGACTCAATCAGTATCTTTTTTAGTAGAAATTTAAATGTAAAATATGTGATAGTAACGATTAAAATCGCTGATAGTATGCTAACAATCGTGATAAATATCAAATCTTGATTATGTTTTTGGATGGTTTCAGTGATATCAAAAGCACAGATAACCATACCTGTAACTTCGTTTGCGTAGTTTTCTATCGTCCTAGCTGTGATGATATAATCATTTAAGCCTAGCTCTATATGACTGTTTTGTTGCAAATCTATATGCTCATCTAGGATATTAAACAGCTCATCATTTGATGATACGATGGCATAGTTGTTTATGATTTTGTAATCTTTTTTATCTATCTCTCGCTCTAGTTGCTCTTTTTTGATAGATATGGCACTTTTTACCCCTGATTGGGCGTTTAATCTATCTTGAAGTCTCTCTATTTTAGAGACTGTTTGGATGATTCCTACAAACTCGCCTTTGTGATAGATGGGCATTATCGCCACAACTGATGAGCCAAATATTGTGGTATCTACAGAGGTTATTCTCTCTTTTGAGGCTATCGCATAGGCTAGAATAGGGCGGATATTGGTTATATTATCGCCATATCTTTCTGGCTCTTGCATACGCAAAAAGTGGTATCCATCAGCATCGATAAAACCGCTTAAATCTACATCGCCTCTATCTTTTAGTGATTTAAATAGAGGCATAGTGAGTTTATAGAGTAACTCTCTATCTCTATCATAAAATGCTTTTGCAATAGCTGTATCTTTGGAGATATCACACGCTAGTGTATTTAGGGATTTTTGGATATCTAGTAGTGATTTATCAAATGCACTACGCACGACTGTTTTATGAGATGTGATTTTCTCATCTAGTAAGCGTTGTTTATTTGTAACTGTAATATATGAAAATGTCGATGTGAGTATTACTAGTAGTAGTAATATCGCAAAGGTTACTCTATACTTTATCTTTTCCATGGCTTTATTATATAATAATTTTTTATTTTTTGACATTGTAGCATAAAGATATTATTGTTACAAATAAAAAACAACAATTTGTCTAATCCTTAAATAAAATTGAGCCAAGTCGTACCATATTTGAGCCACACTCTATAGCTAGCTCAAAATCTCCACTCATCCCCATAGAGCAGATTGTGGCATCTGGCAGTCTGTCATAGAGTACTCTGGTAGCTTCAAAACTCTTTTTTACCAACTCTCTATCATCGCTATGAGCTCCGATACTCATAATGCCTTGGAGTTTTATGTTTTTGCACTCCTCTTTAATGCGGTGATAGCTATCTAAAAACTCATCTACGCTAAAACCACTCTTACTCTCTTCATCTGCTGAGTTTACCTGCACTAATGCCCGTAATGTTTTATTGTCTCGTTTTAGCCTCTCATCTAGTGCGACTGCTAGCTCTATAGAGTCGATAGCGTGAAATAGGTATGGATTTAGTGATAGTAGCTGATTGATTTTGTTTTTTTGAAGTGTTCCTATAAAGTGCCACTCTAGTGGCAAATCCTCTAGAGTGGCTACTTTGGTAGCTAAATCTTGAACTCTATTTTCTCCAAATGCCCGCTGACCGATACTATATAGTGATTCTATCGCTTTTGCATCTACATATTTACTAGCTGCTACGATTTTTACTATATGATGATCATTTACACGCAATCTAGCTCTCTCAACCCGCTCTATTATGCTATCAAAATGTAGTTTCTGCTCAATCATTGTGTTAGCCTCACTATATCGTTATATAACCCTAGACTCATAAGTCCTAGTAGTATCACCCAACCGCCTATTGTGAGGCGATATAGCATCTGCTCGCTTGGAGCTTTGCGTCTTATCATCTCATATAGATTAAACATAATATGTCCACCATCTAGTGCTGGGATAGGGAGTAGATTTAGTATTCCTAGATTTACAGAGATGAGTGCTGCGATAAATAGCAGACTCATCCATCCATACTCTGCCGCATCAGCTGTGATTTTAGTGATAGATACCACTCCGCCTATCTCACTTGTTGGTACCACTCCTGTGATGAGTTTGCCAACTCCTGTAAATATAAGTGTCGCTGCTTTATAGGTCTCACTATTTGCATAGCTTATCGACTCTAGAATGCCAAATTTTTGTGCAAATAGCTCTCCGCTTGGCGATATTCCCACCATCGGTTTATAGATTGTTTCGCCAAACATATTTTTAGATTCGCTAACTTTTGGATGAACTCTCACATCAACTAATCTATGGTTTCGCTCGATGGTAAATAGTAGCTCGCTGTGAGATGATTTAATTATATCTGATAAATCGTCCCACTTTTTAATCTCTATGTTATCTATATATAGCACTCTATCATTTGGCTCTAAACCTGCGATAGATGCGGGAGACTCAGCTACGATAGTACCTATAACGGGTGATAGTGCCTTTGGGTCTCCTTGAGCAATAGCTAGGAAAAATATCCATGCGAGTATAAAATTTGCTAGTGGTCCTGCAAAGAGTATTACAATTCTCTGCCACGGTTTTTTAGAGTTGTAACTATCATTTTCACTGCTTTTTGCTAGAGGGTCGCTATCATCTTGACCTCTCATTTTTACATATCCACCTAGTGGAATAGCACTAAGTTGCCACTGAGTATTAAATGCTCTAAAGCCATAGATTTTTTTACCAAAACCGATACTAAAAACCTCTACGAATACACCAAAAAACCGTGCCGCTAGATAGTGACCTAGTTCATGAAAAAATATTAAAGCAGATAAAACCGCTAGAGTAATCAACCAAGACATCACGCCGCCTTTTTACTGTAGGCTCTAGAGAAGCCCACTAGATACTCAACACCTGAGTAGAGTGTTAAAAATGTAGCTATCCACAGTAGCTCAGTGCCAAATGGCCAGTGCATCAGCAAAAATCCTATCGCTATCATCTGTGAAACAGTCTTTATTTTTCCAGCCATAGATGCAGCTACTGCGATGTTTTCACCTACTGCCATAGTGCGAAGCCCTGTGATAAATAGCTCTCTAACGATAATTATATATATAGCCCACGCAGAAGCATCATCCATAACCATTAGTGCTAAAAATGCAGCGAGTGTTAGCATCTTATCAGCTAGAGGGTCTAAAATTTGCCCCACAATAGTTATCTGATTTAGCTCTCTTGCGATATATCCATCGAAAAAATCTGTTACGCTAGCGATAACAAATAGGAGTGATGCACTATAATAGCTCCAGCTAATATGCCAGCCATTATCTGTAAAAATTTCTGGATTTAGAATAATCCAAAACATTAGTGGTGCTATTAGTAGCCTCAGAAGTGCTAGAGCGTTTGGTATATTTAGCATTATTTAAATGTAGTTCCACCATCTACGATTAGAGTCTGACCCGTTACCCAAGACGCCTCTGGAGTACATAGAAAATATACAGCCCCAGCTATATCGCTAGCCTCTCCCATTCGCCCAATCGCAGAGCGTCTGATGGTCTCTGCTTTTACCTCTTCGTAGTTTGTAAATGCTTTTAGTGCATCCGTATCGATAGGACCACCACTTACTGCATTTACGCGGATATTCATCTCCCCTAGCTCCACTGCAGCATAACGCATCATCGCCTCTACTGCTGCTTTGTTGGTTCCATGACCTGCGTAGTTTTCTATATATACGAGATTTCCAGTACTAGACATAGTAACTATCGCACCGCCACCAACTTTTTCCATCCGCTTTGCCGCCTCTTGACTCCCAACAACAAATGCATTTACAGTTGCTGTGTAGATATTGTTTAGTCCACGAGGTTTTAGTCTCATAAATTTACCATATCCACCAACAACACTGCGACCATAAATCATAGCGTTACTAACGAAAAAATCTACTCTATCAAAATCCTCATCTATTGATTCAAAAAGTGTTTTAAACTCATCACTCTCTAGAATATTTAGTGGATATGCTTTAGCTTTTATGCCGTACTCTTTTTGCCATTTATCAGCTAGTGCATTTGCTGAATCTACATTTGAGTTATAGGTAAATGCGATATTTACACCATTTTGAGCAAATTTCTCTGCAATCGCTGCACCTATACCTTTTGTAGCTCCTGTAATTACTAAAGTTTTCCCTCTCATTTACGCTCCTACTATCTTATAATTGCTCATTACTTGCTCTAATTTTTTCATATTTTCACTGCTTGGCGGCACTAGTGGCAGTCTATACTCTAGGCTCTCAATAAGTCCTGCTATATACATAGCTGCCTTTATCATTACTGGGTTTGCTTCTATAAATAGAGCTTTGTTTATAGCAAAAAGCTCTTCATTTATCGCTCTTGAGCCGCTTAAATCGCCTGAGAGTGCCTTTTTAACCAGCTCGCTCTTCATATCTGGCAGTAGGTTTGATGTCACAGATGTGATACCCGCTCCACCAGATGCTAAAATAGGATAATCTATCGCATCATCACCGCTAAATACTTTTAGCTCTGGACATTTAGATAGCAGTTCAACTGTTCGCTCTAAGCTCCCAGTTGCTTCTTTGATTCCATAGATATTAGGACAATCATTAAATAGTCTCACAACTGTATCAGCACTGATATCAGATATGGTTCGCCCTGGCACATTATAGAGCATCATAGGCAGGTCTCCTATAGATTCTGCTATCGCTTTATAGTGCTGATATAGTCCCTCTTGAGATGGTTTGTTATAGTATGGTGCAACGGAGAATATCGCATCAACTCCACACTCTTTTGCCACATTTGCGATATAAATCGCCTCTGCTGTAGAGTTGCTACCAGCACCTGCTAATACTTTTGTGCTAGTTCCACGACACACCTCGACCGCTATCTCGATACATCGTTTATCCTCTTCATAAGTGAGCGTTGCACTCTCTCCTGTTGTTCCGACAGGACAGACGGCATCGATACCATTTTTAATCTGTCTCTCTATTAGTGATGCATATTTTGCCTCATCTAGCTTGCCATTTTTAAATGGGGTTATTAGTGCTGTTGTTGAGCCTAGAGGGAGATTCATTATTCACCTTTTTTTAGAATTATAGTTGTAGATTTACTCTTTTGTAGATACTTTTGTGCCATATCGCTAATATCGCTAGGAGTGAGAGTGTTTATCGCATCTTCATACCCTAGTAGTGGTGAAATATCTCCACGAGCTAGGTAACTTCCAAATAGATTTGCCACACCGCTTGCACTCTCTAGTGAGTAGATAAAATCTGCTTTTGTGTTGATTTTTAGCTTATCTAGCTCGCTAGTGCTGATAGGAGTAGTTTTTAGCTCATCTATGATGCTCCATAGCTCGCTTTCTACATCTTTTGCACTCACTCCGCTATTACATACCGCTAAAAATAGATATATATTTGGATCGATTGACTCCATATTGTAGGCATAGATTTGATTTACTAGATGCTTCTCATCTACTAGTTTTTTCTGTAAAATGGAGCTTTTGCCAGAGCTTAGCAGCTCGCTCATCGCAGAGAGTTTTGGCTGATCTGGATGAGTAAAGCTTGGGATAGGAAAGCTAATAGCTAGCATCTCTACTTCGCTCTCTTTGTATAATTCTACAAATCGTGGACCATCTTGGGCAGGCTCAGTGATAAACTGCTCTGGTATTTTAGAGCTATTTTTGATGTGTGAGAAGTGCTTTTCTACGCTTTTAAAAACATCGTTTGAGTCTATATCGCCTGTTACTATTACGATAGCATTTGATGGCTGATAGTATGTTTGATGAAAGTTTTTGATATCATCGATACTCCAATTTTGGATATCATCCATAAAGCCTATCGGTGTCCAGTGGTATGGATGGTGTACAAATGCAGTGTTAAAGAGTCTAAAATATAGATACCCCATAGGGTTGTTTTCAGTTCTCCATCTTCGCTCTTCTGCTACCACATCCCGCTCTGGTTGAAACTCATCATCACGCAGATTTAGATTCTCCATCAGCTCAGCAAAAAGCGATAGAGATTTATCTAAGTTGCTAGAGCTAGATTTGATAAAATAGTGGGTGTAATCAAACCCAGTAGAGGCGTTATTGACTCCACCGATACTTTTAACCTCTTCATCAAATTCGCCAGCTTGTAAGTTTTTAGTAGATTTAAAATTCATATGCTCTAACATATGAGCGATACCGCTTTTGCCCATCACCTCATTGCGACTGCCTACTTTGTAGAAGATATCAGTTGATATTACCCCAGAGCCATTTTTCATAGGCACGACAACTATCTCTAAGCCGTTATCTAGCGTTTTTGTATCATATTTTGGTAGTGAAGAAGCCATAATTAACCCTGTGAATATTAAAAATAGAGATAGTTTTCTCATCTTCTATCGACACCGATTGCCTCGGTGATGGAGCTAAATCCATCAGATTTTAGTAACTCTATGAGCCCTGTGTTGATATCCTCTACAACCTCTGGACCTTTAAAGATAAGTGAGCTATATATTTGCACAAGCGATGCACCAGCTTTTATGCGTCTATATGCCTCTTCGGCTGAGTTTATGCCACCTACGCTGATTAAAATCGTTTTGCCATACAGCTCTTTTGCAATAGCGTTAAATAGCTCAAAGCTTTTTTCTCTTAATACCTCTCCGCTAAGTCCCCCGATATCTTCAGGCTCGCTTACGAGTGTGTAATCTATCGTGGTGTTTGTAGCAATTATCCCATCAGCTCCACTATTTACGGCGTGTGTACATAGTGATATTGCATCATCGCTACTCATATCTGGAGCGATTTTTAGTAAAATTGGTTTATCCGTTAGCTCTTTTGCTCTTTGAAAAAGCTCTGTGATAAACTCCTCATTTTGCAAATCACGAAGCCCTGGGGTGTTTGGTGATGAGATATTTATAACCATATAATCACTATATTCATGTAGTGCTTTTATGAGAGTTGTATAATCATTTATCGCTTTCTCATCAGGCGTGGTTTTGTTTTTACCTATATTTACACCTAGTGGTGTGCTAAATGGGTATGTTTTTTTGAGTCTATGAGAGATACGAAATAGCCCATCATTATTAAAGCCCATCGCATTTTGAAGAGATTCCTCTTCGATATGACGCCATAGTCTTGGGCGTGGATTTCCCTCTTGTGGTTTTGGTGTAAGTGTACCGATTTCACTAAAACCAAATCCCATAGCCATTGCACCATGAAGCATTGTTGCATTTTTATCAAACCCAGCAGCAAGACCCACAGGGTTTAAAAAGGTACGACCAAATAGCTCTTGAGCTAGTGATGGATGAGTGATGAAGTGTTTTGTAATATAGCGATTTAGTAGTGGCGGACAAAAACTGATAGTTCGCAGTGCCACCTCTGCTAGATTGTGTGCATTTTCTGGTTGTAGTTTAAAAAGCCACGGCTTTAGTGATTCATACATCTAAATTTCCCAAATTTTATAAATAAGAGCCATTATACTCTATAATTTTTTAATGGTAGATTATAGAGATTGCTACTGCTCTATCATCTGCTTTGCTAGTGAGCGATATTTATCACTCTTTTGTAGTAGCTCGTTATGCGTACCACTATCTATAATCTCTCCATTTTCAAAAAATAGTATCTTATCAGCGTGCGTTATAGTGCTAAGACGGTGTGCGATTATTATGGTTATCTTATCTTTTGTATGCTCTTTTAGAGCGTTTTGGATTCTCTGCTCACTCTCATTATCTAGTGCACTTGTCGCCTCATCTAGTATTAGTAGTGAGCTATTTTTATATATTGCTCTAGCGATTGCTAATCGCTGCCTTTGACCGCCAGAGAGGTTTGAGCCCCCCTCTTGCATAATAGTATTAACCCCATCAGGCAGACTGTTTGCAAAATCTAGTGCATCAGATAGCTCTAGTGTTTTTATAACTCTATCCATATCTATATCTTGGGCGTATGCTACATTTTCAGCTAGGCTATCTTGGAGTATATAGACTCTTTGCGTGACCGCTGAGATTTGATTCTTTAGTGAATCTATAGTGTAGCTTTTGATATTTTTACCGTTTATAAGTAGCTCGCCACTAGAGGCATCATAAAATCGTAGTAGTAGATTAATAAGCGAGCTTTTGCCACCACCGCTTTGCCCCACTAGTGCTATGGTTTCACCCGCTTTTATCGATAGGTTTATATCTTTTAAAGCCTCTTTATCATCATAATGTAGAGATAGATTTTTAAACTCTATAGATTTTATAGGCTCATTTAGCTCTATATCCCCATCTGTTATGGTTGGAGTGATATCAAATATGGCAAATACTCGCTCGCTCGCAGCTTGAGCGTCTTGTATTTTACTAAGAATCGAGCTAACTCGCCGAAGTGGCTGAAATACAAGCCCCACAGCTGTTAAAAATGCGGTAAATTCTCCCACGCTCATCGCACCATCATAGACATATTTGCCACCGATAAATATAACAGCCGCTAGCCCAGCAGAGGCAATCATCTCCATTAATGGAGAGACCAGTTCGCCTGTGTAGACTGATTTCATATTTATCTTAAAAAACTTCTCATTTTCATGTTTAAATCGCTCTAGCTCATAGAATTCTGTGGCGTTTGTCTTTATTACTTCACTATTGTTAAAAACCTCAGTGAGCCGTGTCATTAAATCTGCATTTTTCTCTTGTGAGCGGTGTGATAGTCGCTTTAGCCTTTGGGTGATTTTAATCAGCGGAACAATAACAAGAGGTACTACAAATAGTGCCCAAAATGCCAGCTCTGCATTTAGATATATCACATATCCCACTAGTGCAATAACAGTAAAACTCTCTTGTATTAGCTCTGGAAGCATTTTGGAGACGAAATATTGAACTCTTGCTATATCGTTTGTGATGCGTGAGATGAGCTCTCCACTGCGGTTTTTATATAAAAATGCCATATCCATCTGCATCATCTTGTGCAGTAAATCGGCTCTAAGTCTAGTAACTATATGAGTGCCAATATATGCTGTAAAGACTGATTCTAGATAGCGACCAATCGAGCGGATAAAGTATATTCCTACTAGCATTATAGGGATTATGTAGAGCATTCGCTCCTCTTTTTTGATAAACATATCATCCATAAGCGGTTGCATTATTTGAGCAGTTGCAGCAGTAGATATAACTATTAATATAATACCGCATAGTGCTATGAGAAATTGTAGTTTATAGCCACGAATATATGGCCAGTAACGACCTAAAATTTCGCTAAATTTCAATCTCTACTCTCCCATAGTGTCCCATCTGGCGTATCCATTATGGATATATTGAGCTCTGTTAGCTCATCTCTGATGCTATCAGCTTTTGTGAAATCTCTGCTTTTTTTAGCCTCGGCTCTCTCTTTTATTAGAGCTTCTATATGAGCTTTCTTATCATCATCTATACCAAATTGAAAATAATCATATGGGTTTAGTCCACCAACTCCCAAAATAGACTCTAAAAGCTCTATATTTGCAACTATATTTTGATTAAATTTTTTATCTTTACTATTTTTATCTAGCTCTTCGTTTGCACTATTTATAAACTCATCAGTGATAGCATAGGCTTTTGAGCTATTTAAATCATCTCTTAGAGCATCTAGCAGAGCGTTTTTAAAATCATCACTGTGTGAGTTAGCTTTTATGCCAAATAACCGTTTTTTGAGTCTATAGATTTTATCTAGTCGTTTTTTGCTAGAGATTAGATCATCACTACTAAAGTTAAAATCGGCTCTGTAGTGTACGCTCAGTAGATAATATCGTATCACCTCGCCATGGAATTTTTCTAGCAAATCTTTTAAGAAAAAGCTATTGCCCAGCGATTTTGACATCTTCTCATCATCTATCGTAACAAAACCATTGTGCATCCAGTATGAGGCTATCTCTTTATCTGTAGCACATCTGGTTTGTGCTGCCTCGTTTTCATGGTGAGGAAATAGTAAATCTGCTCCACCAGCGTGGATATCGATAGAGTAGGCTCTATTTTTTAGCGGTGTATGTTTTTCTATCATAGCAGAGCACTCTAGATGCCACCCAGGGCGACCATGACCAAATGGGCTTTTAAATCCTATCTTCTCATCTATCTTCCATAGTACAAAATCGCCACTATTTCGTTTCTCACTCACGCTTTCGATACGGCTAATGTGCTCATCGCTTTTGCGGTGTGAGATAGAGAGATATTTTTTATCGCTAGAGGTATCAAAATAGATATCTCCATTTGATATAGCATAGGCGTGATTTTTCTCTAGCAGTTTTTCTATAAGCTCAATCATTGACTCTATAGATTCAGTCGCTCGTGGCTCAATATCAGGACGCATAACCCCCAAAGCATCCAAATCTCTATGATATGAGGCTATATATTTCTCTGCAACATCGGCTATGCTTATACCGCTATCAGATGCTTTTTGGATGATTTTATCATCAATATCAGTTATGTTTCGTATAAAAGTTACATCATAGCCATCTGCAATAAGTGTACGCCGCAATAGATCAAACGCCACCGCACTTTTAGCATGTCCTAGATGTGCATCATCATATACTGTAGGGCCACATAGATATATTACCGCCTTGTTTGGCACCTGGGAGATAAACTCAACTTTTTTTCGCTTCACACTATCAAAAATATGCATAAATTACCTAATCCACTCTATTAAATATTGGTTTATATATATAAAAAGAAAAACCATAACGATAATACCAAAGAAAAAATATAACATATAATGGCTACGAAGTAGATTAAAAAATAGCCCCCAGCCCACCTCGCGAATAGTTAGATACATCTGTGCGATACCGCCGATACTACCAGAGAGTGCTAATCCCGCAGCTCCCATAAACTGCATCAATATAACGGAGAAAAATAGATTTACAACCAGAGAGATTATCGCTATTTTAGCCGCCTTCATATGTTTTTGCTCAGCATATAGATACATAGAAAATAGCTTTGCTAGTGAAAATGGGATGAGCCCCACCATATACATCTGCAGTACATAGACAGTATTTGCTGTATCAGTTACGCTAAATGCCCCTCGCTCAAACAGTAGCCACACTATAGGCTCAGCAAAAATTACCCCACCAGCCACAGAGGCTGCTAGTAGTGCCAGTAGTATCCAAAATGCTTTAAATAGGCTCTCGAATGCTCTCTCTCTATCGCTATTTTTGATAGCTCTAGCGATAGATGGAAAGAGTGCTATTGTTATAGCAAGGGTGATGATGGCAAATGGTAGCTGAAAAACACGGTTAGCATAAAATAGATATGAGACCGAACCAGCTGCTAAAAATGAGGCGAGTGATGTATCAATAAAAGAGGCGATTTGAGCTGTAGAGTTACCTAGTAGTGATGGGAAAAATAGAGAGCTAAATCGTTTCTTCTCATCCTTTATATCTCGTTTTTTACGATACTTAAACCCCGCTATAAGTAGCTTTAAGAGTCCATATTTACGGATAGAGTATAGATGTGTGAGCACCTGAAAAACTCCACCTACGAGTATAGAGATACTTAGAGCATAGACTATAGTTTTAGGGTCACTATTGGCAAACAAAAATAGTGTAACAATCATAGCGATATTTAGCCATACGGTAGAAAATGCAGTGGTGAAAAAGTGATTTCTCTGCTGCAGTAGAGCTCCTAAAAATGTAACGATAAATACGAGATCCAGATACCAAAAATTTATCGCCGTTAGAGGTGCGGTTTTGCTTATCAGCTCACGCCCCCAGTCCCACGCTATCATCTTTGTGGCATATGTAGGAAATAGTGTAACTAGAAGTGAGAGAAATATGATAAAAGCCAAAAATCGCATCGCAATAGCTACAGCAAAGACGCTTTTGTATCTAGATGCTACAAATGATGGGATAAAACTCTGTGTAAAAGAGCCCTCTGCAAAGATACGGCGAAATAGATTTGGGAATTTAAATGCCATTAAAAATATATCACTCCAGACATTTGCACCTAGAGTAGAGGTCATTAAAATATCTCGCCCAAGCCCCGTAATACGAGAGATTAAAATACCAAATGAGTTTGAAAATATAGACTTAAACATCTAAAATCTATCCGCTTTATTAATTTTTACACAATATTAACCGATATGTGATTAAAATAAGGATATTCGAATAAAAAAGGAGTGTAGATGCAAAGTGAGATAGTTTTTGATCCAATAGTTGTTAGATCTTCAAATATCTCAAAAGAGTTAGCTCAGGTTGCATCCACATATAAAATCTTACCTAAAGATTTAGATTTTAATATCCTAAGTACTAAAATATTGACAAAAACCCCACTAAATGCCACTGAAGAGTGGGTAGAACAGAGTGTTGTCGCACTAAGTAGAGAGTATTATTTAGACCCAAAATTTGAGATAAAACAGCTACATGAGATAGAGGTTTTTGTCGCAAAACCAACAGTTTTTGATACTCTAGATATCTCCATCGCAGGTAACTCTACGCTATGTAAAGTCTATCTAAATATCAAAAAAGGTAGCAAGATAGAGTATTTTGATGGATTTATAGAGAGATTTATCGATTTAATCCATAAAAGAATGTTGCGTGTAAATCTGCTTATAGGGGTCTTTGATACCAATATAAAACATAGTCTAAAAGAGCTATTTGCTAGAGTGGAGATTGATAAGATTTGCAATATAGAAAGCGATGAGAGATATCTTATAGCAGAGTCTTATGAGCCGATAGAGACAATCCACGATGAGCTTATATATCACTATAAAAATATAGCTCAAAAAAAAGATGAGCAAGATAGAGTAGATCACTCAAATAGAGGTTTTTTAAAGAGCGTAATAGAAGATGGAGTGGTGATAGAGTATATAAAACCACAGCGAGGGACAAACGGGCGAAACTGCAGAGGCGAGCTGATAGTTGCAGAGGAGCCGATAATAAAGCATACACCAGATTTTAGTATGAATGAGACTATAAAGATAGTCGATAAAGAGAACTCCATAGAGTACCGTGCGGTTCATGGTGGATATGTAGATGTCGATGGCGGTGTGATTGGTATCGCTAATGAACTAGAGATTGCGAGTGTTGATTTTAAAACCACAGGCTCTATTTTTACAGATTTAAGAGCTGATATTACGCTAAAGATAGAACAGAAAGATTCACTCAAGGATGCAGTAGGGCAGGGGCTTAGTGTAGAGGTGCAAAACCTAGATATTTTTGGGACAGTGGCAAAAAATGTATCTATCCTAGCTAAAAAGGTAAAGATATCAGGAATAGTGCATCAAAGTGCTATTGTGAGTGCAGATGAGATAAAAATCGATGTATTAAAAGGCGAGGCAAATGGCGAGGATGTGGAGATAAATCGCCTAGAGCTAGGGCATATAAAAGCCAAGCGGGCGATAGTACAACAAGCATCGGGTGGCATTATAGAAGCAGATGATATTATAGTAGAGACGCTAGGCTCAAATGTGCATCTCATAGCATCAAAAACAATAGAGGTTAAAAAGATAGTAGGTAGTGATAACCAATTTATCATTGACCCGCTAGTAAATGAGCCACTAGAGGAGTTGCGAGACTCTGCTGATAAAGAGGCGTATTTGCTAAACTCTATTAGAGAGAGTAGAAAAGAGTTGCAATCATTTGAGCAGACTTGGAGCGATAATCGCCGTTTTATGGATGATTTGACCAAAAAAATATTGCATTATAAAAATGCAAAAGCTCCAGTTCCACAACAATTTGTACAAAAATATAGACAATTTCAACAATTAAAAGATAAAATTGCATCTTTGGAAAATGAGCTCAAGACCAAAGAGGAGATCTATTCGCAGATTACTGTTAGAAAAACACTTCTACAATCTGAGATTTTTGGTGCAAAAGTTATAAATCACGATAGATGGAATAGCCACAACGAGGTGGTTTTTAGACTCGTAAAGCCTCAAATGGAGGTCTATTATGTCCCTAGTGAAAACTCTATTGAGAGGGTATTGATGCTAGATGAGGATGATAATGGTAGATTTAGTGTAAAGGTTACATCATAATGATAGTTGGTATTTATGGAGCTCTAGAGCACAAGGAGCCCACGGCGGTTCACATAGATGTAAATGGTCTGATTTATGAGGTTTTTATCTCGCTTCACACCTACTCATCTATAAATAGTGATAAAGTGAGGCTATATACTCACTATGTTATCCGTGAAGATGCACAGCTACTATATGGTTTTGGCACTAGGAGTGAAAAGACTCTATTTGAGGGGCTAATAAAGATAAATGGCATAGGGCCAAAAGTGGCGATGGCTATTTGTAGCACCTATACGCCAGAGCAGTTTGCATCTATCATCTCTGCAAAAGATGTAAATGCTCTTAAAAAAGTCCCTGGGATTGGGCCAAAGAGTGCCGCACGGATTATGGTCGAGCTTGCAGGATTTGATGCGGTACTATTAGGCTCTAGTGATGGTGGCAGTAGTGCATCTAGCGAGGCGATTATGGCACTAGAGTCACTAGGATTTAAAAAAGAGCAGATTATAAAGGCACTTAGTGATATAAGTGCCATAGATACAGCTACGCTAGTCAAAGAGGCTCTGCGTAAGCTACAAAAACTATAAAGGATTTTTTTGAAATTAGCTATTTTATTTGGCGGATCATCATATGAGCACGAGATTAGTATCGTTAGTGCTATCACAGTAAAAGAGAAACTAGAGAAATCATTTGATTTAGAGTATATATTTTGTGATCAAGACCATAGATTTTATCTCATCGAATCATCACAGATGAAGGCAAAGACATTCTCAAGCGGTGAGCATAAAAAGATGAGTGAGCTAACTATGGTTAGTGGCGGTTTTAGCCAAAAGAGCCTATTTGGCTCTAAAAAACATAGTGGCGTAGTGCTAAATCTAATCCATGGGGCAGATGGAGAAGATGGCTCTATCGCCGCGATGTTAGATTTTTATGATATCGCTTTTATAGGTCCTAGAAAAGAGGCTGCGATGCTTAGTTTTGACAAGGTCTATACTAAATGGCTAGCATCAGCAAATCAGGTTAAGACGCTCTCATCAGAGGTGCTAGAGCGAAATAGCCCTAGAGAGATATCAACTCCACTACCGTTTATCATAAAACCAGCTAGGCTTGGTAGCTCTATTGGTGTGAGTGTTGTTAGAGATGTTAGTGAGATTGATTATGCTCTTGATGTGGCATTTGAGTTTGATGATAGAGTGCTTATAGAGCCATTTATCGCAAATGTAAAAGAGTATAATCTAGCGGGATTTAAATCACAAAACAGTATAGTGTACTCCATAGTAGAGGAGCCAAAAAAGGCGGAGTTTTTAGATTTTGAGAAAAAGTATCTCGATTTTTCTAGATCTAGCAAGGTAGAATCAGCTCAAATCTCCGATGCACTAGTAGTAAAGCTAAAAAAAGAGTTTGCAAAAATCTACTCAAATATATTTGATGGTGCACTCATTAGATGTGATTTTTTCGTTATAGATGATGAGGTCTATCTAAATGAGATAAACCCAATCCCAGGGTCTATGGCGAACTATCTATTTGAAGATTTTGTAGGCTCTATTCAAAAGCTCATCGCTTCACTACCAAATCCTAAAAAAATCAGAGTAAATTATGACTACATCCACTCTATCTCAAAAGCCAAAGGTAAATAGTGGCTCAAAAGAGGCTAGAGTATAACTCTCACACATTTGATATAGGTTATGAGATTATCAATCCCACTGCAAAAAATGATATCATCATACTCCATGGTTGGGGCTCTAATAGGGCTCTGATGAAGCAGAGTTTCTCGCCATTTTTGGCTGATTTTAGACATATCTATATAGATTTGATGGGTTTTGGTAGCTCTAGCAGTGATGCGGTTTTAACTACTAGTGATTATGCTGCTATAGTTGATAATTTTCTATCAAATATATCGGCTAAAAAAGATATCATTCTAGGGCACTCTTTTGGTGGCAAGGTAGCAACACTACTAAATCCAAAACTACTAGTGCTCGTAGCTAGTGCTGGGATTTTGGTGCCAAAACCATTTAGCGTTAGAGTTAAAATTGCTATATTTAAACTCTTTAAAAATCTAGGACTATCAAAGGTGAGAAACCTATTTGTCTCATCTGATGCAAAGGGACTATCACAAAATATGTATGAGACATTTAAAAATGTAGTAGATGAGGATTTTAGAGAGAGTTTTAGAGCGTTTAAAAATAGAGCGGTGCTATGTTTTGGCGATAGCGACACCGCTACACCGCTATGGAGCGGGGCAGTGATAGAGAAGCTAATAGAAAACTCTAAACTCTATAGTTTTAGCGGAGATCACTACTTTTTTATGCACCACGCAAAAGAGATTTGCGATATTATAGAATCAGAATATAAAGAGGCGTAGATGGAGATTTTAGAGTTCTTTTTCAATATATTTTTCGTACTAGCTCTAGGGTGGTATCTCATCACAAATCTACAGTGGTATGATTATAGGCTAGAGCGAGTGGTTTTCAAACACCACAAAAGAGTTTGGCATCTGTACTATTTTGTAGTGCCATTTATCGCATACTTTTTTGCTCAAAGCTTTAGCTATATAGTGGTGGCAGTTTATCTAGTGGCTCTATATCTATGGCATAGAGATTTAGATAAAAAGCTCGTTCTTACCCAGAGAGTAAAGCGGTTTTTGATAGTGTTATTTTCACTAACACTATTTATAGATATGATGTTAGCACTAAAGGGCATCAGTGTCACATATAGCGTGCTATTTCCACTGGTTTTAGCCTATCTGATATCTGCTGGAGTTGAGAATTTTCTATTTAATATCTATAAAAAACAGGCATCACTAAAACTGCAATCTAAAAAAGATTTGATTATCATAGCTATTACAGGTAGTTATGGTAAAACGAGTATGAAAAACTTTGTTAGTGAGGTTTTATCTAAAAAATATAGGGTCTACATGACCCCTCGTAGCGTCAATACGCTAGGTGGGATAATCAAAGATATTAATGAGTCATTGCCAGATGATGCAGAGGTATATATCTGTGAGGCGGGTGCTAGAGAGGTGGGCGATATCTACTCTATCACTCAGCTACTGCATCCGCACTATGTGGTGGTGGGTAAAATCGGAGAGGCTCATATAGAGTATTTTAAAACTATCGATACCATCAGACGCACAAAGCTAGAGATAATCCACTCAGATAGACTACTAAAAGCGTTTATTCACAACTCTGTAACGGATGAGCCACATGAGCTGGCAGAGTTTTTTGGAGATGAGCTAGAGGATGTTAGCTCAAACCTAGATGGCACAACATTTAGATTTAGAGATATAGAGTATCATACAGATATTTTAGGCTCTTTTCAAACCATAAATATAAATGCTGCGATAGTTCTAGCGCTAGAGCTTGGACTAAGTACAGATGAGATTTCTAGTGCTATATCCGCACTACCTGCAGTTGAGCATAGGCTCCAAAAGATAGAAGCAGGTGGCAAGATAATTCTAGATGATGGATATAACGGCAATATCGATGGGATGCTAGAGGCGATACGCCTTTGCTCGCTTCATAGTGGGCGAAAGGTGATAGTAACCCCTGGACTGGTTGAGAGTCGTGATGAGTTAAATATCACCCTAGCAGAAGCGATAGATGGCGTGCTTGATATCGCTATTATCACAGGCGAGCTAAATAGAGAGCTCTTTAAAACGCATCTAAAAAACCCTAGGGTGATTATATTAGAGGATAAATCACTTCTTGTAGATACACTAGCTAAAGAGACTACCGCTGGAGATATTATACTCTTTGCAAACGATGCACCAAATTTTATATAGATAGAATTATGAGAGAGATACTATACGCCCCATGGAGAGATGAGTATATAAATGATGATAGGATAGATGGCTGTGTGTTTTGTCATATTAGCTCAAATCCTAATAACGATAGAGAGCTTCATGTTTTGCACCGCGATGAGCACTGTTTTGTGGTGATGAATCGCTATCCATATATCCCTGGGCATTTTATGATAATTCCTCATCATCATACAGATAAGCTCGAAGAGCTAGATAGTGCTATATGGCTACATATCTCTATGTTAGCACAGCGTGGTGTGCGAATGTTAAAAGAGGGTTTTGGTGCAGAGGGTGTAAATATCGGTATGAATCTAGGCTCCGCTGGCGGTGCTGGAATCGCAGAGCATATCCATATGCATCTTGTGCCTAGGTGGAGTCGTGATACAAATTTTATAACCTCGATTGCACAAACTAGAGTCTACTCTAGTGATTTTGAGAAAATATATAACAAAATGAGACAGTTATCTGCAAAATATTTGTAATTAAAAATCCTGTTATTGTTATATTTCGATATTGTGATATAATGATTTAGCTTAAAATTTCGGGGTGCTTGATGAGAGTGTATGCTATATTCAACAATCAGATTATAGTATCTAGAATCGATAATTGCCTAAAAAAGTTAGATATATCTGTGACGCAAGGGCTGATAGAGAGTGTAGATTTTAACTCTATTGTCTACATAGATAGTGAGATTATTGGCTCATTAAATAGTGCTCAAGCGAGAGAGTTTTTTGTACGCAGAGTGATGGTAATGTCGATGACTCCGACTATCGCAGAGGCTAAAAAATATCTATCATTGGGTGCTATGGGTTATGGAAATGCTTTGATGCACGAATCGCATCTCATCTCTAGCTATCAGGCACTAGATGATGGAAATATGTGGATTTATCCAGATTTTTTATCTGCACTTATATCATCAATCCCCGCACCTGTGGATGATAAAATGCTTCAAAATCTCACAGAAAGAGAGCGAGAAGTTGCTATGATGCTCTCAAATGGATTCTCTCATATTGAGATAGCAGATGAGCTAAAAATCACAGTTAGAACAATCAAAGCTCACGCTAGCTCAATCTATAGAAAACTCGGCGTCAAAGATAAGCTAGAGCTCTCTTTACTGCTTCGTAAATAGGCTATTGTACCTCTGTACAATAGACATAAACTCCCAATTTAGATAGAATATAGACAATCAAAACTCATCACAGGAGACTTCTATGCAAGTTATAGGTCGTATTAAAACAGTAGAAAATGGAAAATTTTATGCAGAAGATTCTAACGGCAATCTAAGATTACTGCAAGATGCAGATCAGCTATTTTTAGGTGAAAAAGTGGTTGGCTCTAGAGCCAATAGTGCTGATGCTATGGTTGTAATCACACTTATAGATAGTGATAATACAGAAGTTATCGTGCACGACACTAAGAGTTTGACGCTAGATAATACACTATCTTATGGGGCTGTTAGTAGTGATGAGACTATTGTGGCTGCTGATTCGTGGAATAGAGCTCTTTCATCTGTAGATTTAGACTTGCTGGGTGAGAGTGTAGAGGCTGGAGATGAGACTGCAGCGGGTGAAGAGATTGCGATGAGTGAAGATAGTGGAGTTTTTATTTATAATTCTCGCGATGGAGATATGACTGATATCGTATCTGATTTGAGAAGCTCTGACTTTGGTGATGGGATTGCTAGAGATATAGTTGATGGTAGTGGTGCTATGGCTACAAAGTCTACAGTAGAGGCACCTGTAGCTGTTGATGATAGGGCTCCTGCTTCGATTTTGTCTATAGATCCTATTGTTGTTAATGAGGGCGAGGATATTGTATTTGTTGCAAAAGTAGACAATCCTCCAAAAACAGATTTAGTAATTACGCTAAAAGACCCAAAAGGTGGCGATGATATAGAGATTATCATCCCTGCTGGAGAAAATGAGGGTAAAACAACTATAATAAATCCTAATAGTGAAGATGCGTATGTGGATAATGAGATTATCGAGTATGAGATAATCAAAACAGAGGGCGGAAATTATGTAGAGCTCAAAACTCCTGATAGTGTGGAGGTGGATGTAAAAGATACAGAAGATATAACAACTGTAACAATTACAGGAGCTGATACAACTGAAGGCTCAAACGCTACATTTGAACTAGAGCTTTCAAACAAACCAGAAGCTGGAACAACTGCAACTGCAAAAGTAGAAGTAGATGGAGTAACTTATGATGTAGTATTTGATGCAGATGGAAAAGCTACACTAGAGGTACCAGTAAAAGATAATGATGTTTATAATGCAGAGCCAACACTTACTGCAACAGTAACAGAAGTAAATGGTGGAAACTTTGAGAAAGTAAATCCAAATGCAACTACTACTATTACAGTAAAAGATACAGAAGATATAACAACTGTAACAATTACAGGAGCTGATACAACTG
>CAZYTC010000020.1:24927-27220 GCA_964650175.1 uncultured Campylobacterales bacterium
AATGGTGGAAACTTTGAGAAAGTAAATCCAAATGCAACTACTACTATTACAGTAACCTCAATCCCTCCAGTGCTAACTATCGCTGGTAGTACAGTTATCGAAGAGAACTCAGGTGTATCTACTGGCAACAAGGTTGTGGGTACGGTTACAATCTCTATTGATAAGCCTATGAGCGAGGATTTAATAATTACTTTGAGTAATAATCAAGAGGTAACAATCAAAGCTGGCAAAACATCTGTAATCGCTGAGGTGGAGACATCTAGAGTGGATGATGTATATAAACAAGGGACTACGCATGAGGATATAAGTATAATAAATACCTCAAATTCATCAATAGATGCCGTAGGTAAAACTGCCACTATTACTATAAATGATGATGTGGATCCAACATTTGTGACTATTACGCCAACGATTACAAAAACATCTACCATCACAAAAGAGAATGTAAATCAAGATGGTGGATTTACTGCTAAAGCATATGATGGAGAGGGGAGAAGTGCAACTATATCTAGTAATGACTCTCCGTCTGGTTTTGGTGTGCTTAGCGACAGTGAAAGTATTAATGGTAAAGATGGCGAAGTTTACAGTGGAGCAACCAAAGAGCTAGGCGTTAGAAAGATTAATGGCGAACTAGTTAGTGAAAAGATAGTTCTAGAGTTTAAAAATGATATTAAAACACTAGATATCTCTTTTGCATGGAGAAATAACAAAGAGAGTGCGAAAGTAGAGTTTTTTGATGGCGATATATCTATTGGATATGCTATTGTCTCTGAGGGCGGTAGCAATAATATGGCTATAGTTACATATTATAAACCAGATGGCAGTGTGCTTAAAACTGTAAATGCACAAGGCGGTACTGATGCGATAGATGAGCCATATAGATTTGAAGTGGGTGATGGAACGGTCTTTAATAGAGCAGAATTTAGTGCAGTGGGTGAAGATAGTGACTATTTGATTCACTCTGTTGATTATGTTGAAGTGGTAGATGGAAACTCTCTGCCGATGGGAGAGCAGTCAGATGTTATGTTTGAAATACAGACATCACATAAACCACAAGCTGGTGAAACAGCTACTGCAAAAGTAGAGGTTGATGGTAAGCCTTATGATGTAGAGCTAGATGAGAATGGATATGGTGTTCTAAAAATAACTACTGATGGCAGTGCTAATTTGGTTGCAAAAGTGACTGAAATAGTGGGCGGTAACTTTGAGGCAGTAGAGCTAGGTGATGCGAGCGTAGAGCTATATAGTGGCACTATTGTTATAGATAGCAATAATGGCAATAATGATATCAATGGTAGTGGTGGTGATGATGTGCTGCTAGGCGATAGCGGTGGCGTAAATAGTCAGTTTGTGGCTGGTAAAAACTATAATATATCACTCATAGTTGATACTTCTGGAAGTATGAAAGAGAACTCTGGCTCTACGAAAACTGTGACAACAACAAGCTGGAATGGTAAGACAACTACCAAAGAAGAGCCAATTACCAGAATGGATCTTACGATAGATGCACTCAAAAACTTTGTCAATGATTTAAAAGACCATGATGGTATTGTAAATGTGAGTTTAGTAGAATTTAACTCACTAGCAAAGGCACCTATTGAGATTAAAAATTTAACATCTAGTAATGCCCAAACGCTGTTAAATGCTATTGATAGCTTAAAAGCAGATGGCGGGACAAACTATGAAGATGCATTTATAAAAACTATCAATTGGTTCAATAGTAATCCAGATAAAAACCAAGGCGGTAGTTTTGAAAATGTTACATATTTTCTAACTGATGGGGATCCAACATTTTATGGAAGTTCTAAGCAAAGTGGCAAAAGCTATCCAGCAGGTAATGGAAGTGAGACAGACTATCAATCATTTAAGAAAGCTTATGATAAATTCCAAGAGCTATCGAATCTTTCAGTAGTAAATGCTATAGGTGTTGGTAATGATGTTAATGAAGATATATTGAAATTCTTTGATAATACAACAGAGAATGGAGAGCTTGGTGCTTCAAGCATTACTATTGGCAATAAAACTAACTATAATGGTGGCTCTAGTATTACTGGCGGAACATTAACTAATGGCAAGAGCGGTGAGGTTGATATCGTAAACACCGCTGAAGATTTAACAGCTGCACTACAAGGCGGTTACGATAAAGACGAGTTAGTTTCTGTAGGTAATGATACTATAGATGGTGGTGCTGGAAATGATATCATCTTTGGTGATGTGATAAATAGTGATCATCTAGAGTGGAGTGGTAGAGATTTACCAGCTGGCTCTGGCATAGAAGCCTTAAAAGCATTTT
>CAZYTC010000021.1:0-26953 GCA_964650175.1 uncultured Campylobacterales bacterium
CTTCAAGGCACCACAGAGAGACCCAAAGAGATAGAAAAACCAAAACAAAAACCGCTCAAACTGACATACAACGAGCAAAAGTTACTAGATTCACTGCCACAAGAGATAGATACTCTTGAGGCTAAAATAGTAGAGATAAATAGCTCTCTATCAGACCCAACCATCTATGAAAAGATAGGAATCTCTACTCTAGCAAAAGAGCTAGAAGATACAAAAGAGTTATTGGAGAGTAAAATTGAACAGCTACTAGATATAGAGGAGAAGCTAGAGATTATAAATAGCTCTAGCTAAAACCATAAGATTTATTTTAAACTAGCTGAGTTTGGCGTATCAATATCTCTTTATTTGAACTCCTCTTAACTATCATTTCAACATTTTATATTATAATGGCGAAAAATTTTAGGAAGATATTATGTTTAGAAGAAAAGAGCTAAAGAGCTACGATTTACCTGCTGATGAGTTAGCAAAATTACAATGGGCTAAAGTTACTACAAACAAAGGTGTAATTTGGCTAAAACTTTACAATGATGAGACGCCAAACACTGTGGCAAATTTCGCTCATCTAGCAAATGATGGTTTTTATAATGGTTTAAACTTTCACCGTGTAATCCCAGGGTTTATGGCACAAGGCGGATGTCCGCTAGGTACTGGTACAGGTGGGCCAGATTGGGCAATACCGTGTGAAACTGCACTAAATAAGCACCGCCATGTAAAGGGTACTCTATCCATGGCTCACGCTGGACCAAACACTGGTGGTAGCCAATTTTTTATCTGTTTTGTAAGCTGTCCTCATCTAGATGGTGTACACACTGTTTTTGGTGGCATAGAGAGCGATGATGCTGACTCTATGGCGGTTTTAGATAGTATCGCGATGCAAGATAGCATTGAAACTATCGAGATTTTAGAGTCTAAATAATCCCCTCCCCCTGCTGGGGAAATATTATGCTAGTACATATCTGCTGTAGCGTCGATTCGCACTTTTTTATCGAAAAATTACAATCTGAATATCCAGATGAGAAATTAACTGCATTTTTTTATGACCCAAATATCCATCCATATAGTGAGTACAAACTGCGACTATTAGATGTAGAGCGTAGTTGTAAAAAACTAGGTATAGAGCTGATTGAGGGCGAATATGATTATGAAAACTGGCTAGAAGCTGTCAGAGGATTAGAGCGAGAACCTGAAAAGGGTGAGCGATGTATGGTCTGTTTTGATAGACGGTTTGAGGTGAGTGCTACTAAAGCCCTAGAGCTAGGTGAAAAAAGTATGACGACAACACTACTTGTGAGCCCTAAAAAATCACAAGAGCAACTCATCAAAAGCGGTGAAGCGTTTTATAAAACTCACGGAGTGGAGTTTATCGCATTTGATTACCGCAAAGATGGTGGTACAACTGATCAAAGCCGTGTGTCAAAGGAGCAAAAGCTATATAGACAAGATTATTGCGGATGTATCTATGGGCTCTCAATGCAGAGAGAGCAACAAGATAAACTACTAGATGAGCTATTTTCTCCGCTAAATCAGGCAATACTGCCCGCCTCCATAGAGGAGCGATTAGAGCTTTATAGCCATAGAATGAATCTAGAAGATAGAGATTTAGGATATGAGATAACAAGAGAGCGATTTTTAAACTACCGCGTTTTGCGTAGCTACATAACAGTAGATAAAAAGATAACCCCATCATACCCTCTCATATACTCCAATATTAACAACAAGCGAGCCTCTGGGGCGATAGAGTTTGAGCTGGAAAATCAATTTTATCTAAACCGCCAAGAGGTGCGATTTATTACGCTAGAGTATTTTAATACTCTTGCAAATAGCAGTTTTAGTAGTGTAAAAGAGCTCTATTTTAACCATTTAAATATTCAAAAAGAGCTAGAAATCAGATATAGACTGAGTCAAAATCCACTCAATCTATCGGCGATTTTCGTAGTTGATGAGATACCAAGAGGCAAAATAGAGATATATCACGACGCTAAAATATATGAAGACACAAGAGAGCTACTAACAAGAGCTAAAAGCTAGATTTCATCCATTCACTAAATATTAATTATTTATACGCTAAAATATTGCGATTTTAACCCAAGGTTTTTTAGATTATGATGGATGTTACACAGATACAAAAAATTCTACCGCATCGTTTTCCATTTTTATTAGTTGATAGAGTGACATCAATCACTCCAAATGAGTCTTTGGTTGCATATAAAAATGTAACAATTGGTGAGCAAATATTTCAGGGGCACTTCCCAGGACATCCAATATATCCAGGCGTGATGATACTAGAGGGTATGGCACAAGCTGGCGGGATACTTGCATTTGAGAGTATGGATATGAACGAAGAGGAAGCGGCACAAAAAGTGGTCTATTTTATGAGTATAGATGAGGCTAAATTCCGCTCTCCTGTTCGCCCAGGGGATAGATTAGAGTATCGTATGAGCGTAGTAAAACACAAAGGCAATATTTGGGTTTTAGAGGGCAAAGCCTATGTAGATGACAAACTAGTCTCGCAAGCTGAGCTAAAAGCTATGATAGTAGATAAGTGATAAAATGAGCAAAATTTCTCCACTAGCAGTTATAGAAGATGGTGCTATTATCGGCGATGGCGTAGAGATAGGGGCGTTTTGTTTTATCTCTGCAAAATCAAAAATAGGCAAAGGTACTAAAATAGCACAAGGTGCTTGCATCTATGGCAACACTACAATAGGCGAAGATAACCACATCTTCTCACACGCCGTATTAGGCTCTATCCCGCAAGATTTAAAATATGATGGCGAAGATACAGAGCTAATTATCGGCAATCGCAATAAAATCAGAGAGTTTACACTTTTTAACCCTGGAACTGTCGGTGGTGGTGGAAAAACTATCGTAGGAGATGATAATCTATTTATGGGTTATGTTCACCTAGGTCATGATGTGATTGTGGGTAACAACTGTATTTTAGCAAATGCAGCGACTCTTGCAGGACATGTCGAGATGGGCAATTTTGCCGTTATTGGCGGTATGACACCGATACATCAGTTTGTTAAAATCGGCGATTATGCGATGGTTGCGGGTGCTAGTGCACTATCTCAGGATGTACCACCATATTGTATGGCAGAGGGAAATAGAGCAGTTCTTAGAGGATTAAATCTAAATGGCTTGCGTCGTCATATGGATAGAGCTGATATTGATGAGCTAAAAAGTGCCTATCATCTACTATTTGAATCAGCAAAACCACTCCAAGAGCAGGCAAAAGAGCTACTAAATAGTAAAAATAGCTATGTGCTAAATATGGCTAATTTTATAGCAAACACAAAAAGGGGTATCCCTTTTGAGAGGAAAAATAATGATACATAGAAACTGTAGTTTTTGTGGAGTAGAAGAGAGTGAACATAACCCTCTAATCGCAGGCAATAACGCCTATATATGTAAAAACTGTGTCTTTTCAGTATATAAAATAATGTTTGGAGACTCTATAGATGATGACGCTTCTGGCGTAGAGTTAGCAGATTCAGAGCTACTCACTCCAAAAGAGCTAAATGAGTTTTTAGCCCAATATATCATAGGTCAAGATAGAGCTAGAAAACTGCTTTCAGTGGCAGTTTACAACCACTATAAACGAATTTTCAAACAACACACCATAGATGATGATACAGAGATTGCAAAATCAAATGTACTGCTTATTGGTCCAACAGGTAGCGGTAAAACGCTGATGGCTCAATCTATCGCTAGAGTGCTAAATGTACCTATCGCGATAGCTGATGCAACGAGCTTAACAGAGGCTGGATATGTGGGCGAGGATGTAGAGAATATCCTAACAAAACTGCTCCAAGCTGCCAATGGAGATGTGACAAAAGCACAACAAGGGATAGTATTTATCGATGAGATAGATAAGATTTCAAGAATGAGTGAAAACCGCTCAATCACTCGCGATGTATCTGGCGAGGGAGTACAGCAAGCACTGCTAAAAATCATAGAGGGTGCTGTGGTAAACATCCCACCAAAAGGTGGACGAAAACACCCTAACCAAGATTTTATCCAGATAGATACATCAGGGATACTGTTTATCTGTGGCGGAGCTTTTGATGGACTAGGCAAGATATTAGAGCAAAAGCGTGGTAAAAATGTGATGGGCTTTGGTCATGATAAACGATCAGTTAGTGAAATGGATGAGAGTTATGATGGTGTAGAGCCTGATGATTTGGCTAAATATGGGCTTATTCCAGAGCTTATAGGGCGTCTGCCAATTATCGCTTCGCTAAATAAAATCACTCAAGATGAGATGGTAAAAATCCTCACAGAGCCTAAAAACTCTCTGGTAAAACAGTATAAAAAGCTATTTTCTATAGATAGCGTAGAGCTAAATTTTGATAATGAGGCACTAGAGGCGATAGCTAACAAAGCGATAGAGAGAAAAACAGGTGCTAGAGGGCTTCGTGCTATTATGGAAGAGATAATGGGCGATATTATGTATGAGTTGCCTGAATATAGTGGATATGAGGTTGTGATTACAAAAGATGTAGTTGAAAATGGAGTTACGCCTGTCTATATCAAAAAAACAAACAAAAAAAGTGCTTAGGAGAGTAGATGCTATTAAATAAAATCGTGGGGCTTTTTTCGACAGATCTTTCTATAGATTTGGGTACTGCAAATACGCTTGTAATATCCAAAACTCAAGGAATCATTATCAATGAACCATCTGTTGTAGCAGTAAAAACAGAGAAATTTGGACAACAAAGAGTCCTAGCAGTAGGACATGAAGCAAAAGAGATGGTGGGTAAAACCCCAGGTAATATCAGAGCGATACGACCTATGAGAGATGGCGTGATTGCCGATTTTGATATGACCGAAAAGATGATTAGAAAATTTATCGAAAAAGCACACGGCAGAAGCTCTCTAATAAGCCCACGAATTATTATATGTATCCCTTATGGACTAACGCAAGTTGAGCGAAAAGCGGTAAAAGAGTCAGCCATGAGTGCTGGTGCTAGAGAGGTTTATCTCATAGATGAGCCTATGGCAGCAGCTATTGGAGCGGGCATCGATATACGAGAGCCAAAAGGTAATATCATAGTAGATATCGGAGGCGGTACTACAGAGATAGGTGTAACATCACTAGGTGGGCTTGTGCAGTGTAAATCTATACGATTTGCGGGCGATAAGATAGACCGCTCTATCATAGACTATGTAAAACGAAAATATAACCTGCTTATAGGTGAGAGAATAGCTGAGGATATTAAAATCAATATCGGAACAGCGATGCCACTACCGCAAGAGCTAAAGATGATAATCAATGGTCGTGACCAAGTAGAGGGGCTACTTATATCTATAGAGCTATCTAGTGAAGATGCTAGAGAGGCGATGAGAGAACCCCTAAAAGAGATACTAGAGGGAATCCGTGATGTATTAGAGAATATGCCACCAGATTTAGCTGGAGATATCGTAAATAATGGTGTTATCCTCACAGGTGGTGGGGCACTTATTCGCCAACTAGATAAATATATATCCGAAACGATAAAAATCCCTGTATATGTTGCAGATGAGCCACTACTATGTGTTGCAAAAGGGACAGGTCGAGCATTAGAAGAGATTGACCAACTACACGAACTATTCGATAATGATTAAAAAGAAAATTCTTTTATATATTATAATATCCCTATTTATTGGGGGTTTTATATACCTAAACAGCTCGCTTCAAACTCCTATTATAAACTCAACACAATATATAAAAACCTACTATCTAGATAAAAAAAGCTCAATAGTAAATTTCATAGATGAGCATTTTAGCCAAACAGAACGCATCAAACAGCTAACACTTGAGAATGAAAAACATAAACAAGAGCTAATAAAATTGCGACTAATTGCAAAAGAGCACAAAGAATTACTATCTGAAAATAACTCTACGCACGCTGCTCAAACAGATATATCATTAACTAGAGCTATATCTTATATAAGATTTGCAGATACAAACAGAGTCTATATAGATGCTAAAAATCTAGAGCCAAATAGAGCCTATGGACTCATCAGACACGGCGTAGCAGCAGGCATTGCACTACTAAGAGACTCCAGGGCCACTGCACTTTTAAATAGTGATCCAAAATGTACATATTCTGTATATATCGGCGAAAATATGGCACCAGGAATCATTAGAGGCTCAAACTCAAAACATATGATAATCGATTATATCCCTACATATATAGAGATAAAAAATGGCGATAGCGTCCAAACCAGTGGGCTTGATAAGATTTTTCCACTAGGTGTTAGCGTAGGAAAAGTTATCTCTATATCAAAAGTGAGCGGATATCAAAAAGCGGTTGTAGTGCCATACTATAGCTCAAAAAACCCCACCTATTTTTATATGATAGACTAGGGGCTCTATATAATAGGTTTTTAAGTGCTTTTTTCCTATAATTAGCAAATTTTTTCATAGGGGTTTAAATGCCAAAACGCGAAGATATCAAAACTATTTTGCTTATAGGCTCAGGACCTATAGTTATAGGTCAAGCATGTGAATTTGACTATTCAGGTACTCAAGCAGTCAAGACACTAAAAGAGTTAGGATATCGTGTCGTTCTAATCAACTCTAACCCCGCAACCATCATGACCGATCCAGAGTTTGCAGATCGTACATATATCGAACCCATAAAACCAGAAATCATTGCAGAGATTATCAAAAAAGAGAAAGTAGATGCAATACTACCAAATATGGGTGGACAAACTGCACTAAATGCTGCAATGAGTCTCTATGAGTCTGGAATGTTAGGCGATGTTGAGTTTTTGGGAGTTCAACCAGAGGCGATTAAAAAAGGCGAAGATAGACAGATATTCAAAGAGGCGATGCTAAAAATCGGCATGGATTTGCCTATCTCTAGATATGCCTACAATATGGATGAGGCACTAGCAGCAGCTGAGACAATAGGTTTTCCACTAATCATTAGAGCATCTTTTACACTAGCTGGTGGTGGAAGTGGCGTAGCTTATAATATAGATGAGTTTAAAACTATCGCAAAACGAGGACTGGATGAATCTCCAGTGAGTGAGATACTTATCGAGGAGTCTCTTTTAGGGTGGAAAGAGTATGAGATGGAGGTTATTCGAGATACAAAAGATAACTGTATCATAGTTTGCTCTATCGAAAATCTAGACCCTATGGGTGTTCACACAGGAGACTCTATCACTCTTGCACCTGCTCTTACGCTGACGGACAAAGAGTATCAAAAGATGAAAGAGGCATCATTTGCGATACTACGAGAAGTGGGCGTAAAATCTGGTGGCTCAAATGTTCAATTTGCTATAAATCCTGAAAATGGTCGTATGATTGTTATTGAGATGAACCCGAGAGTCTCTCGCTCATCTGCATTGGCATCAAAAGCAACAGGCTATCCTATAGCAAAAGTCTCTACACTACTAGCAGTTGGTTATACACTAGATGAAATCACAAATGATATCACCAAAACCACAGCTTTGTTTGAGCCATCGATTGACTATATCGTTACAAAAATCCCACGATTTACATTTGAAAAATTCCCAGAGGCTGAATCTACACTAACCACTAGTATGAAATCAGTGGGCGAAGTTATGGCGATTGGTCGCACATTCAAAGAATCTCTGCAAAAAGCACTCTGCTCGCTTGAGACAGGACTAAGTGGATTAGATAAAATTGATGGCGATATCGAGCTCATTCGCCATGAAATCAGAAGAGCAAATAGCGATAGACTACTATATGTAGCTCAAGGCTTTAGAGAGGGACTAAGCGTAGAAGATATTTTTACACTCTCTAATATCGACCCATGGTTTTTAAATGAGATAAAATCATTAGTAGATAGAGAGTCACAAATCACAAAGACATCTATCCAAGATAGCACATTTTTACGAACCATAAAATCAGAGGGATTTAGCGATAAATTTATAGCAAATCTGCTAAATATGAGTGAAAATGATATCTATAATGCTAGAAAAAGTGCAAATATTTCACTAGAGTATAACGAAGTAGATACCTGTGCTGGGGAGTTTAAATCTCATGTTGCATACCTATACTCTAGTACAAATATTAGCGTAATAGAAAAAGATAACACAAGAGCAAGCGATAAGAAAAAAGTGATGATTCTAGGCGGTGGTCCAAATAGAATTGGTCAGGGGATAGAGTTTGATTACTGCTGTGTTCATGCATCTTTTGCACTGCGAGAGATGGGTATTGAGACGATAATGTTAAACTGTAATCCAGAGACTGTTTCGACTGATTATGATACATCTGATGTGCTATATTTTGAACCTATCGATTTTGAGCGAGTACGCTCTATAGTTGAGAGAGAAAATCCTGATGGCATCATAGTACATTTTGGCGGTCAAACTCCACTTAAACTAGCAAACGCACTTGATGCAATCGGTGCAAAGATAGCTGGAACGCCTGCTAGCGTTATAGATGCTGCTGAAAATAGAGAGAAATTCTCAAACTTTGTAATAGAGCAAGGTCTAAAACAGCCACAAAATGGTCTAGCGATGGCAGAAGAAGAGGCATATGATATAGCAAACAATATAGGCTATCCTGTGCTAGTTCGCCCATCATATGTTCTAGGTGGTAGAGCTATGCGTATAGTTTATGGCGAAGATGAGCTACGAACATATATGAAAGAGGCGGTATCTGTTAGTAATGACTCACCTGTTTTGATAGATAAATTTTTAGATCAAGCTATAGAGCTAGATGTTGATGCGATTTGTGATGGCGAGAGCGTATATATGGGCTCTATAATGCAGCATATCGAAGAGGCAGGAATCCACTCAGGAGATAGTGCCTGCTCGCTTCCACCAGTGAGCTTGAGTGATGAAATTTTAGCCGAGGTTGAGCAACAAACTAAAAAAATAGCACTAGGATTAGGAGTTATCGGATTATTAAATATCCAATACGCTATTCATCAAAATGAGATATATCTAATCGAGGTAAACCCTAGAGCATCTAGAACAGTACCATTTGTGTCAAAAGCTACAGGAATGCCTCTAGCTAAAATAGCAACTCGTGTAATGATGGGCGAAAAGCTATCAAATGCACTAGCATTTTATGATCATAGCTCTATCGTCACACAATCAAATGGGGTACTAAAACCGATACTAAAAAATCATATAGCGATAAAAGAGTCAGTTTTCCCATTTAGCAAACTCTATGGGGCAGATTTAACACTATCTCCAGAGATGAAATCAACTGGTGAAGTTATGGGGATTAGCCGTGATTTTGGTATCAGCTTTGCAAAGAGTCAGCTAGCAGCGGGCAATAAAATCCCAGATAGCGGAGTCTGCTTCTTATCATTTAAAGATATAGATAAAAATGATGCACCACAGATAGCAAAAGAGCTACACGAGATAGGGTTTAAGCTCGTAGCGACGCGTGGAACACAGCAGATAGTTGAATCAGCAGGCATCCCATGTGAAGTGGTACTAAAAATCTCAGAGGGTCGCCCAAATATAGAGGATATGATGAGAAATGGTGATATTGCTCTAGCGATAAACACATCAGATAACTCTAAATCTAAAAAAGATGCCGAACAGCTTCGTCAAGTAGTTCTAAGAATGGGCATTCCATACTTTACCACTATCAGCGGTGCAAAAGCTGCACTAGAGGCGATGAAACATCTCAAATCTAACGAGTGGATGCAACCAACAGCACTCCAAGATTATCTAGAAGTATAATGATAATTCTAGCTCAAACCGATACAACGGTCGGTTTTCTCTCATCAGAGAGTAGTGAGCTTGATAGTATTAAATCTAGAGCTCCATCTAAAAAATATCTAAAAGTTTTTGATAGCATAAGTAGCTTACTAGAGCAAACTAGAGTTCCAAATGCTCATAAAAACGCTATCAGACAGAGCAAAAAAACAACTTTTATTATAAAAAATAGAGCTTTTAGAGTAGTAAAAGATGAGAGGCACAAAAGACTTATTAGCAAGTTTAAATGGCTCTACTCCACATCAGCCAATGAGTCAAACAAAAGCTACGATAGAGATTTTTGTTTTTCAAAAGCTGATATAATTATAGAAGATAGCAGAGGGCTCTATGAGAGTAGCTCTTCGACTATCTACAAACTAACAAATAGCAAAAAAATCAAACTAAGATGAGGATTATATGAGACATATTTTTAGTGCAAATAGCGTAATGATGGGAAGCGTCGGTATTGCAGTTATGGCTGCGTTATCAGGTTGTGAGGCAGAGCAAGAAGTCGAGCAACATCAAAATAAATTTCTAGTAGTAGAGCAACTAAGTAATGGCAAATATGTAATAGTAGAAGAGATGCCAACAGAGGGTGCTAGCCGTGCTATTATTCGTGAAACAGATGAAAATGGCAATGTTACAGAGAGAGTTTTATCAGCAGATGAGATGAGAGAGTTAGCTGATCAAGAGTACCAAAGAATGCAAGCTGGAAATTCAGAGCTAAACTCTGCTCCAAGTGGCGAGGGTATGGGGTTAGCTGGAACCATACTAGCTGCTGCTGGTGGTGCACTACTGGGTAATATGATAGGAAATGCACTGATGAATAATGCAAATGTACAAAAACATCAACAAGCATCAAACCGCTCTGCCTACTCTAGATCAGCCGCAGCAAAACCTACAGCATCTAGCTCAAGCGGTAAAAAAAGCTATTTTGGAGGCTCAAACAAAGCCTCTACTAAATCTAGTAGCAGTTTTGGTGGCTAATTATGATAAAACTAGAAAAAATCAAACCGATAGATGATAGCGTCTTAGAGCAGATTGGTTTTGAGTGGCACAGCGATAGCGACTATAGTAAATATATCACAGATGATTTGGTAGTAGTCTCTCACGCTGAGGCAGAGGCGTATTATAGTGCCGCAAATGAGATATATGATATGTATGTAGAAGCGGCTGAATATGTGATAGAGAATAATCTATTTTTTGATATCGGGATACCATTTAATCTAGTAGAGCCTATCAAAAAGAGCTGGGAAAATGATGTGCATTGGCATCTGTATGGTAGATTTGATTTAGCTGGTGGAGTAGATGGAAAACCTATCAAGCTCATAGAGTTTAACGCTGATACTCCCACAGCACTATTTGAGAGTGCAATTATACAGTGGGCACTGCTAAAGCATAATGGCTTAGATGAAGAGAGTCAATTTAACAACATCTACCAAGCAATAAGCGATAACTTCAAACGCCTCATTGCACTACATGGTGATTTGAGTGATTTTGAGAAATATTATGATGACTGGAAGATTCTATTTAGCTCTATTAGCGGTAATATCGAAGAAGAGCAGACCGTAAGACTGCTAGAGCAGATGGCAAAAGATGCTGGATTTGTCACCTCTTTTGAGCCACTAGGTGGCGTGAGATTTGATGATGAGGGTATCTATGATAGCTTAGATGAGCCATATGAGTATTGGTTTAAACTCTATCCGTGGGAAGATATAGCCATAGAAGAGAGCGAGTTAGCAACGCAGCTAAATACCATAATGCAAAATCAAAAGGCGATTATATTAAATCCTGCATATACACTACTGTTTCAATCAAAAGGTATGCTAAAGATACTATATGAGCTCTTTCCAGATTCGCCATATCTACTAAAAACTTCTGATAAACCACTAGATGGTATCAAATGCGTAGAGAAGCGAATGTTTGGCAGAGAGGGTGCAAATGTATCGATTATAGATGCAAATGGCACTGTGCTTAACAAAACAGATGGACCATATGAGAATTTCAAACCAATCTACCAAGAGTATGTCGATTTTGCACGGGATGAGAGTGGCAACCACTACCAAGCAGGAGTATTTTTCGCTTATGAGGCGTGTGGATTAGGATTTAGAAGAGGCGATGAGATTTTAGGAAATATGGCAAAGTTTACAGGTCATATATTGCGATGATAGTTTGCGTTTGCCAAAGTGTATCGCTAGATGATATGCTTGAAGCTGCAGAGATTTATGGAGTAGATGAGAGTAAAATTTGTGATAAAAACTCTATCGGCAAAGGGTGTGGCGAGTGCATAGATACCAAACACCCTGAATCAGAGCTCTCATTTAATGAGGCGATGAGTGCCATCAAAACTCATCTAGGCTCTGCTTGATACGCCACCTACGCTCAAATGAGCTCACAAATGATGAGCAACAAGAGATTATAAAAATCTACACAGATATATTTTCAGCTCCCCCACGAAACGAGCAGATAGACTCACAAATACTAAAAAATAGGCTATTTTTACCAGATAACTATATCACCCTACTCTATCTAGATAACAATATAGTCTCTTTTGCCATCTCTACCAATATGATAAATTTTGAAGATTGTAAAATCATAGATAATTTTGAGCCAAATAGTATCTATTTTAGCGAATTTGCAACATCTAAAACATATCAAAAAAGCGGATTTGGCAGAGCTGTTTTTGATGCACATATAGAGTATCTAAAGAGCTTTACAAAAGAGATATTTTTGCGAAGCAGATGCGATATCGAGCATCTAAAGAGATTTTATCTAGATAGTGGATTTCATATCATAAAAACCTATGAAGCGACTACAAACAACACCCTAGCCTATCGAGATATCTACCGCAAACAACTATGAGTGTAGCTCTTTTTTAACCAATCTATTTTGCAGATAGTTAGAGATATTAATGAGCGATAGCGTGACTATAAATATAAGTAGTCCTGGAAAAAAGCTTACCCACCACGCTATATCTATCACCTCTTTTCCATCACTTAGTATACTCCCCCAACTAAACTGTGGCGGCGTAATACCTAGACCCAAAAACGATAGTGCCGACTCAGCCAAAATCGCTCCACTCACTCCAAATGTAAAGCTCACAAGCACGATAGGTGCTAGTAGTGGAATGTAGTACTTAAGCATTATTTTGATTTTAGATATTTTAGCGATATGAAGTATTTTAATATATGGCTTTGAGCCTATCTCAAAGCTTTGAGAGCGTATGAGCCTAGCAGTGCCCATCCAGCCAGTTATGGAGATTATAGCTATTAGCACCCAGATACTAGCGTTCATATAACTAACTAAAGCTAGTAGCAAAAAGAGTGTTGGAAATGTTAAAAACAGATCTACTACGACAACAAAAACTCTATCATAACCACCCTTTAGCAGTGCGGCACTGATACCATAAATAACTGCGATTGCTGTTGCTATAAATGAGCTTGAAAAACCGATAATAAGCGATGTTTGGCCGCCTTGCATCACTCTTGAAAGCAAATCTCTACCTAATCTATCAGTGCCCAGTAAATGCTCAAATGATGGGGGCAGCAGTATAGATTTAGCATCAAAACCGCTAGCATCTACACTGTAAAAAAGAGGAAAAACAAAAGAAAAAAGTAAAATAAAACCTAAAGCGACAGTGCTAAAAATCGGCATTACTGCTTTATGCCCAGTAGCGTCGTTAGCATCTGATCTACTGTTGTAATAACTTTTGCAGCTGCTCCATAAGATGTCTGATATCTGATTAGATTTGTTAACTCCTCATCGATGCTAACTTTACTAATGCTATCAAACTCTTGGCGAATCGCTGCTAAATGTGCTGTATAAGCATCATTTGCGATGATTACAGAGTTGGTTTTTGAGCCCACTTTTGTAACTAAACTATCATAAAATCCATAGATAGTATCGTTTATTTTATTAAGTCCATTACCAAAGCCAACTTGAGAAAATTGCAACTCTACCATCTTTAGAGCTAGCTCATTATTACCCTCTGTTGGCGATGTAAAGCCTTTTATCTTTGAGCTATCAGCTTTTATGGTACTATTTAGAGATATATTTTTAGCACTATCTCCATCAAAAAATCGACTCACACCAGTAGCACCTGCGAAATTGGTACCATTATCATTTATAGCAAATGTATATCCCATCTGTGCAAACTCTGCTTGGATATCGATTTGAAACACCTTTTGCGTTGGGTTATATGTTGCAAAAAGTATATCATCTATATCATTTAGAGCATTTCCATCATCATTATCATCATTTTGACGATTAATCTGCCCTACGATAGAGTCCTCATCAGCTGGATTTGTATCATAAATCTTGGTTGAGTGGTCGATATTAATCGTTCTTGTAGCGACTTTGTTTCCATCTAAATCATAGATAACAATATCAAAACTACCGCTACTAATATTTAAATCTGTACCTTGTAGCGGTGTATTTTCTGGAATATCTAGCACATTTGATTGCATCAGTTTTGTCGCACCACTGGCGTATAGATTGTTAGTTGATTCTATAATTCCACGAGCTAAATTATCTAGATTATTGATTGTCTCTTGTAAAAATCCATCTTCAAACTCGCCACTACTATTGATAGTGCTACCACGAAGCTCTAGTAGTGCTCCTACTTTACCCTCGGTGATTTTTTCAGCAAATGGCACTTTTACACCATCTTGTCGCTCATAATATATCTCAAAATAGCCATTTTTATTGGTTGTATTATCTATACCGATTGGATGAAATGTACCACCATCTACGATATTAAATCCGCCCACTTGGATAGTATAACTACCATCTTTTATAGCGATATTGCTATTTACTACATTATTTGTGATGATTTGATCATTTGTGATATTTGCACCCACGAGCTTTTTAAGCGTTAGCTCTAGCTCGTTTCGTTTATCTCGTAAATCGTTTGCATTATCGATTCCGCCAGCCTCTGCTTTTGATATCTCAATATTTATAGATGATATCTCTTTTGCAATACGATTTACCTCATCAATATTTGATTTTACCTGCTGATTTAGTGAATCTTGTAGTGCTTTTACCTGAGAGCGAGTCTGGTCGATATGTTGTACCATCGTCTGTGCTGATGTTGATAATGCAACTTTTAGAGCACTATTATCTGGATTATTAGCTAGTGATTGCCACATATTAAAATAATCTTGAATATCGTTTTTAATCCCCACACCATCGATATCTGGGAAATATGTAGAGAGCTCTTCTAGATTCTTTTTTAAAATATCAGAGTGCTCTTTGTTTTGTGAAGCAACACCCAATCTATTAAATACAAACTGATCAAATACTCTTACAATCTCGGTGATAGATGTACCATTTCCAACAGAACCTGGATGCACATATAGCGGCGTCGCAGCAGCTGTTACGACACGCTGACGAGAATATCCATCTACCTCAGCATTGGCTATATTATGACCTGTTACATCTATGCCAACTTGTGCGGCATTTAGACCACTATATCCGATATGCAATGAGTTAAATATTGATGCCATTTTATGCTCTCACTTCCAAAAACGATGCATCTTTTCTGGTCACTTTTTGATAACCTTGCATCTGAGTTGGAACCAACTGCTCTAGCAATGAGTTATAAAAAGAGCCAACACTTAGCACCATTTTTGCGTAATGATGATTTATATCTCTTAGCTTTGATAAAAGCTCTTTTAAGATATCGAGTTTTTGATGTTGTGCACTATCGAGCAAATCGCTCAAATCAGCAGATGGGTTTAATGTCATAAGTTTTGATATTTCACGATCTATCATCGCTTTTTTATGCTCAAAGCTTTTGATTTTCTCCTCTTTTAGCATAATACGCCCAAATTGAGGATCGTGCTTTGCCTCTTTAATATCATTGATATCATCTTGTGATAGTGATATCAACTCATTTAAATCATCTATAGCTCCATCTAATTGGTACAACAACATCACAAACTCCTTTGTTTTATACTAAATCTTTAACTATTTTTTCAGCTAAAGCTTTTAAATCTATCTTGTAGCTACCATCATCTATTGATGATTTTAACTGCTCTATGCGAGTGGTATCGCCCTGCTTTGATATGCTTATTTTAGGCTCTTGGTTTTTGCCGTTTAAAACAGGCTCTTGTAAAACCGACCTAGCAATCGTTGAATTAACCTGTGAGATCATCTATAATCCTTGGTTTGTTGTGTTGTATGATTACTATATCGGCAAAAGAATCTAAATATTAACTATCTTTTGTCACTCAAATAATCAAACAACATCTGCGAAAATCCAAATCCACCAGAACTTGCGTTAGCTAACTCCTCTCTAAACATAGATTTAAAAATCTTCTCTCCAGGGTCATTGACGCTAAAGAGATTTTTCTCATCTTTCATCGACTCATCTAACACCATTTTTATAAATATCGCCTCAAACTCATCTGTCTTTTGACGCAGTGCCTCACTGCCCTCTTTTGAGCCTAATTGCGGTATTGGTTTTTGATAATCTAGTCCATTAACTTGCATTAAATCACCTCCAAATCTACGCTGATTGCACCTGCACTCTTCATAGCCTGAAATATTGATATCATCTCTTTTGGAGATGCCCCTAGTTTTTGAAGCGAGCGAGCAATATTTGCGATAGTTGTCGTACCTCGCTGTGTATAAATCTCATTTTGATTTAGCCCTATCACTAAATCATTATCGATTTTTACGCTCCCCTCAGGTTGTGATGGTGGATTTTGTGCTAGAACTTTTACAGTTATTTCACCTTGAGTAATCACTACAGGTTTTACCTCTATATCTACCCCAGCGACGATTGTTCCTGTTCGCTCATTTATAATGATTTTTTGCTCTTGAGCGTAGTTTATATCTACCCCCTGCACCTCTGCTAAAAACTCCACCATCGATAAATCTTGTGGTTTTTGTAGCTGAATCGTGCGTGGGTCTATCGCTACTGCTACTTTTGAGCGATATTTAGAGTTGAGTGCATTTTGAACAGCTACTGAGTTTGCAAAATTGGCACTCTTTAGCGATAGCGTAGCGTTTGTTTGATGGTAGATATTCTCAGCAATCTCTCGCTCTACAAGCCCTCCACCATAAACCATTCCAGCTGTTGGATGAGAGTCAGCTCCAGCACCTTTTTCATTTTTACCACCGATTGTGATTGAGCCTTGTGCTAATGCGTAAATCTTACCATCAACCCCTTTTAGCGGTGTCATTAGTAGCGTTCCACCCTCTAGCGATTTAGCATCACCGATTGATGAGACTGTCACATCTAGCGTATCGCCTTGACGAGCAAATGGCTCTAATTTTGCGGTAACAACGACTGCAGCGACATTTTTGGATTTGATATCGTTTGGATTCATATCGATATTCATCGCTTTTAGCATATTTGCAATAGATTGTAGAGTAAATTTTGATGTGGTTCCATCACCTGTTTTTTTAAGACCCACCACGAGCGAGTAGCCGATTATCTGGTTATCTCTAACCCCTACGATATTTGCTATATCGCTAACTTTGGCGGCATTTAGTGATAAAAATAGTGTAGCTAGTATTAAAATCAATCTCATCTCTATCCTTTGTAGCTAGAGATAAGCAAAGTTTATTCCAACTCACCCTCGCCGTAGTAGCTTAGCGTAGTATTGCCAAATTTTTTAGATTTCAATAGCTCATATACGCCTATTTTAGGCTCTAGCTGAAGGCTACTCATATGCTCTATTATCACTAGCTCCACCACATCAGCTGGCAGTGATTTTATCAGATTTATCATATTGTTATAAATCTCATCCATCCCATCACGAAACGAAAATGGTGGGTCTATATAAAAATATCCTCTTGCACTATTTCTTTGCAGTTTTGCTACCGCCTGATTGATATTTATAAATGTATCGCCCACTACTATTTCGCACTTAGATGGGTCTGTTTGTGATATATTCTCTCGTAAAACTTTTATCGCCTCTTTATCGCGTTCAAAAAATATTATCTCTTTTGCACCACGGCTTAGTGCCTCTAATCCGATAGAGCCACTACCGCTAAATAGCTCTATAAATATCGAATCTACTATATCAAACTGCAAAGTATTAAAAAACGACTCTAAAACTATCGTTTTTGAGCTTCTGGTGGTCTCTTTTGATGGTAGCAGTAGTTTTTTGCCCTTGTATTTACCTGAAACTATGGTTTTATAGAGTCTATTTTTCATAAAAATCGCTTTATCGCTTTTAGGATATCTGCTTTATACTGCTGTGTTAGTTTTTCAATATGCTCTTCTAGTAGTGAGAAATCTAGCGTCTTATCACTAGGGGCGACTGGCTCTTTATGATTTAATATCTGCTCTAATCTATAGATTAGCTGTGCTTTTGAGAATGGTTTTTTTAAATCACTATTTTCAAAATTTCCTATGGTAAGTGTGCGTTTTTCATCATCGATAATAGCTCTATCTCTGATGATAATATCAGAGCTTCGAGGTAAGCTTAGATAATCTTTTAAAAAGAGCTCTAGTGAGCGTTGCAGAAGTGGTGATTGGCACTGTATGGCTATTTTCAAACTTTTTTCCTAAAATTGTTGTATTATTGTATCATCTTTTATGAAAGTCTCAAAATGTTAAAACAACTCTATGGCTCACTACTACTGCTCATATATTTTGCCAAATGGCCCATATTTATAGCGGTTTTATCGCTATTTTTATTTAGTGATTTTAAATCAAACTATATAGTAAATCTATTTTTTATACTCTCAATAGTCGCTATAATCTATGATTTTTACAAACTATACATAGATAAGTTGCGACAAAATAATAATGATAACAACTAGATAAAATGGTAGCGTGTGTGATTTAAAAACCAGTGGATTTATCTTTAAAATCACCTGATTAAATCCTCTAATACCTAGCCATAATCCCAGAATTGCTTTTATTATCAGTATTATTTGAAAATTTGATAATCCATCTTCGCCTATAGTGCCAAAAACGCTATGTATGAGATAAAGCCCTGTCAGCACCGCCACAAACAGAGCATTTGGAACCACTTTTCGAACATAAATCATAAATGATTCACGAGCCTTTTTGTGCTCATCTTCGCTCAGACTATTTTTCATTTTTGATAAAAATAGATAATCAACTATCAAAAATCCGCCATATACAAATGCAGCAGATAGATGTATGGTATGAATAATTGTATATAGCACTCTGTATCCTCGCTTGTTTGATTATATTTTTCATCACAAACAGCAATATTACTATTTTTTGTATAAAAATAGGTAAAATCCATATCGATTGATTATTTTGAGCTATATATCTACCTCCTCACAAAATTGTGAGGATAAATTAAAATACCCACCCTGCTTGCAGTAGAAATTTAGAGTTTTTGTGGCTAGCATTTTCACTCTCTATAGGCTTAGAGTTAGCAGCCCACGCCATTTGTGCTCTTAGGAAAAAACTATCATAAGATGAGTAGTAACCAACGCCAACATCTTTGAGTCTTGTTCTTTTAAAAGTTGCATCTAAATTTCGCTCTTGATAAACATCTCCTATATCATAAAACAGTCCCACCCTATGAGCGTATGATGCAATATTAGGGAGTTTAGTAAATAGCTCAAAACTAGCAATATAACCATTTTCTCCAGTTTGTTCACTATATGGATATAGTTTTACACCATTTGGTCCACCAAGTGCCAAATCTTCACTTCCATCTAGATTTTTATCTCCTAAAACTTTTTGAGCCATTAGAGTTGAATTAAATGAGACTATGTCATTAAAATATATATTATTTGACACATATGCATCTACTTTATTATAGTTTCCATTATTTGGATTATCATTTTTTGAACCTAAATGCCCAGTTGTAAGATTTAGATTAGCAAAAATTCTAGCTGGCAAATCTCCTATGTAGTAGTTTTTATCATAATCTACGCTAGCTACAAATGAGTCTATTTTTCTATCATCAAACTTATCTCCATCCATATAGTCATTCATATCTTTATGATAATACTTGCCCTTTAGATACAGGTTTTCATTTGTAGTCCTAATAATTGGGTATGATAATCCTACCTCATAAACACTCTGGTCGCCTTTTATATTTAAATCTCTATACTCTTTTACAAGATTATAGTTTGTTCTAGTATATGCGACATCGGCGGTTAGCCCATCAGCAGTCAAAGGCAACTCATAAGCGATACGAGCATTTTTTAAATCAGCCCCATTTGAAACGAGCCCTGAGATAGATAACTTATCGCCTATATCAAAAGGGCTATTTATGTTTATCAAGCCTTGGAGTCTATTATATCCCGTGTACCTACTACCATAATTATCCGCTACTATATATCCATCTACTCTTTTTGTCTCTTCTACTTCTATATCAAAATCACTAGTTCCTGTTTTTTCTCCAGCACTAATAGTGGCTTTTGTAACAACAGCTCCAGCTCTATCGTTTACAAGATTGGTTGCTCGTTGGATTGTGCTAGCACTTATAATATCTCTATCTTTCACGCTATCTAACACACCCTGAAGCGTCTTATCTTGCACTAATGAGCTATTTTTTAATCTAAATTCACCATAGTGACCTTCTAAAATAGATATTACTAAAATATTATCATTTTTAGTTAAATCTTGTGGGGCTAGATAAGCTCTTGCTACAAAGTAGCCTTTGCTTCTATAGTGTTGATTTATTAGTGCTAAAGCCTCTTTTACCTGCTTGAACGCTAGCTCTTTATTTGCATAATCTTTTATAATATCTTGCAACTCATCAGATGAGATTTGTGCATTTCCGCTAAAGCTAAAGCCTTTTACAAAAGCACTCTTATTATCATCAAACTCTTTTATAACATTACTTTCAGCTAATCCTTGCACCTCTACAGTTGGTTTTTTTTGCTGTTGGTATATCTTTTGGTGCCTGTATCTGCTTTTGTATATTACCACTATTTATACTTGGTGATGCTCCCAAAAGAGCAACACTACTCAAAAGCGATAGTGTGATTGTGTATTTTACTATTTTCATATATTAATCCCTTGTATCTTTTTCTTCATCTACATCTGATTCAATGCCATCAGGCATTCTTATACCATTGCCAATTACCTCTACGCTAACTCTATCATTTAGAGCTAGCACATTGCCACCTTGCGAAAACCCTCCATCAGTTGCTTGAGTCATAGCTCCCGTATCAACAGCTGCTGGATTTATTATTTGCTCTATAAGCTCAACTATTTTTTCTGCACCATCTTTTTTCTCGTCCAATGCTTGCTCAGCTTCTGTTCCTGATGGGCTAGAATTTCCATTGCTACTATCTCCACTGTCTCCATTTCCACCACTTGATGTTCCATAAATTCTCCAAACATAATCATTTTTATCTTTTTGCCAAGATAAAATAGGATAGTTGTCCTCAGGCAAAGTAGCATCTGCTACTATGTTCCAGCCGTTATTATTAAAAAGATTTATAGTTTGCATCTCTGCTGTTGTTTTTCCAACTATTTCACTAGTATCAATCATTCCCATATCTAGTCCAACACCACCGAAGGCATTTTTCTGATTATCATAAAAAGAGTTATAAACAAAACTAGTATCAGTAACATTACCTATTAACCCACCTATATAAACTATATCAAGTGTTACAGCTCCTGTACTATATGAATTTGTTACACTACCGCCAATAAGATTTCCTATCAACCCACCAACATAGCTTCCTTTTATATCTCCTCTAGCATAGCTATTATCTATAGTTATTAAATTTGGATGAGTCCCTGAATTAAATCTATTTACCATACCAACTAAACCACCAACATATACATTACCAGTTACATTACTAGTTGAGTATGAAGCTGATACTGTTCCTTCATCTAAAATTTGACCAATCAAGCCACCAATATAATTACCTTTATCTTCTTCTGTACCTGTTACTGTTCCTGTAGAATAAGATTTTTCTACAAGCCCTCCGTTAAGTTCTCCTATTAGACCACCTATATTGTCACCAAGACCTGTTACATCTCCAGTTGAGTATGATTTCTCTACTGTTGATCCAAGAACATTGCCAATTAGACCGCCGATATTATCACCCTCTCCTGTAACAGCCCCTGTAGCATAAGAGCCTGTTATGGTTGTTGAGCCTTTAATATCACCAACTAGACCACCAACATTGAATTTACCATTTACAGTATTGTTTGAGTAGCTATTTTTGATCACAGGATTACTAGCGGCTTTTCCAACTAGCCCTCCAATGTATCCTCCAGCCCCACTAATGGTCGAATCTATGGAGTAAGAGTTTTGTAAAATAGTATCACCACCAGACATAGAGCCAATCAAACCACCAACTGAACCTGCAAAATCATAAAAGGCATTATCTACAGTTCCAGTTACAGTAGAGTTTATGGTATATGAATTTTCTATATTTGTAGAATTTACAACACTACCAATTAGACCTCCTAGATTATTACCGCCAGCTTTTGCTGCATTATCGCCAGTTACTACTACATTGTCTGTATAAGAGTTCTTAATTGTTGTATCTCCATTTGCAGTAATATATCCAACCAATCCTCCTGTATTACTTTTTCCAGTTATAGTTGAATCTTTGGCATATGAGTCCTCTATAACTCCTCCAGACATATATCCAACCAATCCTCCTGTAGTCTTACCACCAGTTACATTTGCTTTTGAGTAAGAGTTTTTTATAGTTATATCATCACCGCTGAGTCCTACTAAACCTCCTACACTACCATCTGCATATGTTCCTGTAACTGTTCCTGTAGTGTATGAGTCTTCGATCGTAACGCTATCAAGTTTTCCAACTAATCCACCAATATTGTTAAAACCAGTTACATTTCCAGCAGCATAAGAGCTTGCTATGGTTGAATCTTCTGCATAACCAACAAGTCCACCTGTATAAGATGATCCAGTTGTATTAGCATTTGATGAGTAAGCATTATAAATAGAAGAGTTGTTTATCATGTTTCCAACCAAGCTTCCTGTATAGCTATTCCCTTTTACACTTGCATCAATCAGCCCTATGTTTTGTATAGTTGAACCATCTATGTAGCCAAAAAGCCCTTGGTAATTTGTACTAGCATTGTCTATTTTAAGATTTGAAATAGTGTGTCCTAGACCTTCAAGCTGTCCAGTAAATTTATTAGCATCACTACCTATTGCTGTCCAAGCAAACTGATCCAGATCTATATCTACTCCGATAGCGTAGTTCCCACTTAGATTATTTCTTATGTTTTGTAAATCAGTCTTATTATCTATGATAGACCAACTAATTTGAGCCTCATTACCTTTTTGAGTTTTAAATGAGTTATCTCCATTTATTATACGAACATTTTTACCACTAGCGATATAATAATTTCCAGTTGCATCTGTTTTTGCAAACCATAAAGACAATGAACCACCACCAGCATCTATATTTTCATTTATGAAAATACTATTTCCAGCTTCTAATGTTAATTCATTTTGGTTATATGTTATAGCCTCATTTACATTTATATCATTATCTGCTTGTAGGGTTATGCTTCCGCTGCCTAGTGCATTTTGTATAGCAGTTGCACTTACACTTATATCATCATCACCAGTAAAATCACTTCCACCACTAGCTTCAATCGTAATATTCTCAGGATCTATCAGCCAATGCCCAGCTTTGATGCTTGCACTATCACTTACACCTAGAGTTTTTCCACTAGTTTCCACAAATCCATCTCTAGCCTCTATTGTTCCGCTGATGTTTGTAGTTCCACCATGAGCAAAGATTATAACTTCGCCACTTAGCTCATCTACACTGTTTGCTTCTATGATTCCGCTGTTATTTATAACACCTTTTAATAGTTCATCTTTTGCATTTGTAGTTAGATAGATAGAGCCACCATTTGCAACAAGTAGATTATTATTTTCTACGAGTGCATCGAGTACGCCTTTGTTTACTCTATATGATACATCATCGCCTAGATTTAGTGTCACATCGCTAGCACCTATGAGATTTATAGAGCCTTTATGTACCTCTATAGTGCCGCTATTTGTTATGGAGTTTGCTATGAATGTAGCGTGAGTTTTTTCTAGTGATGCAATCTCACCCTCATTTATGATAGTTGCTGTTGAGTCACCTTTGAAGTTATAGTTACTATTTAAGAAATCTTCATTTGAGATATCTTTTGTAGATGCAACTATACCAGCTGTGTTTACTTTTGCATTTTTACCAAACAGTACGCCATTTGAGTTGATTAGCCAAACTTGACCGTTGGCATTTAATGCACCATCAATTATTGATTTTTCATTGCCTATCACTCTATTTAGTGCTATTGCACTAGAGTTTGGTTGGTTGAAGTTTACACTCTCATCATGTGCTATGCCAAAGTTTTGCCAATTTATTATGGCTTTATTAGAGCTTTGGTTTATGTTTGTAACAGAGCCGTTTTGATTAATAGTAGCACTTCCACTTACAACCGTGCCACCTGTTGGGGCACCATATAAGTTTACAGAAACAACTAAGGATATAAGCCCACCTTTTAAGATACGAAATCGACTTTTATAATCATTTGTATATCTCATTTTTTACTCCTTGTTAAAATCTATTACTGCTATTGTAAACTGTTGTAGTTGCAAAAAAGTTTCATTTTATAAAAAATTCAAATATTTTAATCAAGCACAAAATGAATCTATTCTTATAAAACAAAATTTAAAAAACAATATCCATCATTAAAATTTCAATCATCATTTGAGAGATTTAAATACTAATAACTGAAACTTTTTTGCAACTACAACAGTTTACAATAGTAACAACCGATTCAAACAGGAGCGAAATATGGCTATGCGTGAGTTAAGAGAGGATGATTTTATTGTATCTAAAACAGATACAAAGGGGCGGATTTTATACTGCAATAAAATCTTTATCGATTTTGCAGAGTATCACGAAGAGGAGTTGCTACAAAAACCACACAATATTATCAGACATCCTGATATGCCAAAAGCGATTTTCAAACTGCTTTGGAGTGAGATTCCACACAAAAAAGAGGTTTTTGCATTTATCGTAAATCGCAGTAAAAATGGTAATGATTACTGGGTCTATGCAAATATAACAGCATCGCTAAACGAGCACGGAAGCATAGTAGATTACTACTCAGTTAGACGAAAACCAAATAAAAAAGCACTAAATGAGATTATACCACTATATAGACAGATGCTAGAGGTAGAAAAATCTCGTGGCGTAGATGCATCATTTAACATCTTAAAAGATATCTTGGCAGAAAAAGGAGTGGGCTACAATGAGCATATCATCTCTCTTCAATATCAATAAATATAACAATGCCCTAGGTGATAAAATCCTAGATGTGATAAAAGAGGCATCATCTGGCAAGCTAAGCAGTAGAATAACGCATATTCCAAATAATAACTCAAAAGAATCAGAAATAGCGTGGGCACTAAATGATATGCTAGATCAACTAGAGGCTTTTATGCGTGATACTCAAACATCAATAGAGTCTGCTTCAAATGGAGTAGATTATCGCATCCCAGAGGTAGCTGGGCTAAAGGGTCAGTTTAAAAAAGCCTCTACAAACCTAAAAATAGCCATAGATGGCATCACTGCGGGACTAGAGGTAAAAATCAAAAGCGAACTATCAGATAGAATCAGCAAACTAGGCGGTGGCATAGGGAGTGGTTTTGAGGTGATTCAAACAGATATGGCACTCTCACAAAAAGGGACAAAAGAGATAACACAAGCCTCACAAAAAACATCAGAGCTCTCAAGCAAAAGTCTAGATGATGTAGTGAGCGTCTCAAAAGAGCTGGGGATACTTCATAGCTCAATCGAGCATTCACACGAGATTATTATGAGTCTAGAGGATAGATCTAGAGATATCACAAGTATAGTAAATCTCATAAAAGATATAGCAGACCAGACAAATCTTCTAGCATTAAATGCAGCTATCGAAGCAGCAAGAGCAGGAGAGCATGGGCGAGGATTTGCGGTAGTTGCTGATGAAGTTCGCAAGCTCGCAGAGAGAACGCAAAAGGCAACGAGCGAGATTAGTATCAACATCTCAACGCTCCAACAAGAGGCAAATGATTTACGAAGCTCATCAGATGAGATATCACACATCGCAGAAAAGACAAATAAGATTATAAATGAGTTTGAATCGACATTTAGAGAGCTAAATGATTTTGCACAACACTCTTTTGTAGTTTCTGATTCTATAAATACAAAACTATTTACAACACTTGTAAAGGTGGATCATATCCTATTTAAATCAAACGCATACTCAGCGGTACTAAACCAAAGAGAAAGCACCGCACTCACAGGGCACAGAGATTGTCGTATGGGCAAATGGTATGAGAGCGAGGGGGCAGAGAAATTTGGCAACACAAAAGCGTTCAAAGAGATGGACTCTATCCATAGAGTAGTACACGATAAAGCATTAGCAAACAACGAATTTGCAAAAGCTAAAACAGTATTAAAAAATAGTAATCCAGAAACTATCTACAATAATTTCTCTCAGATGGAAGATGCATCTGAGAGATTGTTTGCTAAATTAGATGAGATGCTACAAGAATTTACGCCAAGATAACTCTTAGCGTAAATCATACTCAACCCTATCTCTACCATTTCGTTTTGCTCTATATAATAGCTCATCTACACTTACTAATATCTCGCCTACTGTCTTATCCACACTCATAGACTCTACGCCAAAACTAGCAGTTACTGCTCTATTATGCTCTTTTAAGATATCGCTTTTTGCCATCTTCTCTCTTAAGTTTTGAGCAACTATTACCGCACTCTCTTTTGTCATAAAAGGTAGTATTATCAAAAACTCCTCCCCGCCCCAGCGACCGATAGTATCTGTATTTCTCAGGTTTGATTTTAACAGCTTTGCGATAGAGACTAGCACCATATCTCCCACTAAATGCCCATAGGTGTCATTTATAGATTTAAAATGGTCGATATCTAGCATTATGATAGCCGTATCATAGCTAGGATTTCTATCTATTTTGTTTTTTTCTTGCTCCATAATTTTATCAAGCTCAAAACGATTATAAACATTTGTCAGCTTATCAGTCGTAGATAATCTTTTTAGTTTCTCATTTAATTTACTCACTTTTCTATGATAAACATATTGCCCCATAATTATCGAAAAGATAAAAAATGAGATTACCACAATCTCTTTTGAACTCAACCATCCAACCTGTTCTACAATCGGCGTCCAGTTATTTAAAAACTCCTGCTTTTTCGCATCATCTAAATCATCTACTAGCTTATTAAAAATTTCACCCAATATCGGCTCATCATTTCTCGTTGCAAGACAGAGATCATCTTGTGTGTCAAATTTTAGTGCAAACTTTAG
>CAZYTC010000022.1:0-25299 GCA_964650175.1 uncultured Campylobacterales bacterium
CTTTTACGATTTCAGATTTACCATTTGCTACTTTCTCAAAGCTAGCACCATGACATGCTACACATTTAGCCGCTAGTGCCTTTCCATCAGCTGCAAATGCCGCTGAGCTAAAACCCATTGCTAATATTGTTGCTAGTAGAACTCTTTTCATCTCATTCTCCTTTTTTGAATTAGTGTAATCATAATATATCATTGTGAAGCCATTGTGAAACATAATCACGATAGCCTAGTTTTATAATCCTCATACCCAAACTCTCGTATTATCTCTAGCTCTCCGCTTTTACGAAGTATCGCAAGCGATGGGAGTTTGATGCCGTTAAATGTTGTATTTTTTACAAATGTGTAGTGAATCTGATCTTCAAAAATAACCATATCACCCACCTCTAGCGGCTCATCAAATGAGTAATCACCCATAATATCGCCTGCTAAGCAGGTATTGCCACCAAATCTATATGTGTATTGTTTTTCGCCCGCTTCGCCACTATGACGCACCATCGCACGATATGGCATCGCTAGCGTATCTGGCATATGAGCCTCTGCTGATGTATCGAGTATCGCTAACTTCATACCATTATCTATAATATCAAGCACGCTAGCCACCAGCGGTCCTGTCTGCCACCCTACCGCTTCCCCAGGTTCTAGATAGACCGTTATATTATTATATCTAGCCCTAAAGCCTCTAATTACCTCTATGAGCCTATCTACATCATAATCAGCTCTTGTTATGTGGTGCCCTCCTCCAAAATTTATATATTTTAGATTATCTATATATGGAGCAAATTTCGCCTCAAACGCCTCTAATACCCCCTCTAGTGCGTCCACATTTTGCTCACATAATGCATGAAAATTTAGCCCATCTAGATATGGCACTATAGTCTCATCAAAATTTGCTATCGTTGTACCCAATCTACTATAGAGCCCACATGGATTATATAGATCCACAGGGCTAGATGAGTACTCTGGATTTACTCGCAGAGAGATTTTGATATCAGGATTTATCGATTTAACCCGCTCATAATATCTATGAAACTGTGATGGGGAGTTAAAAACTATATCATCACTAATGCGGGCTACCTCATCTATATCACTATCTTTAAATGCTGGTGAGTATGTATGTACCTCTTTGTTCATCATCTGCCTCGCAAGCTTCGCCTCATGCAGTCCGCTAGCAGTACAACCATAGAGATATTTGCCTACTAAATCAAAAGTAGAGTGCATCGCAAAGCCTTTGAGTGCTAGGATGATTTTCGCCCCACTCTCACGCTGGATTTTATCTAGCAGCTGTAGGTTTTTTTCTAGAAGATGCTCTTTACAGATATAAATCGGTGTGTGCGGGATTTTTGATAGGTCTAGAGTCATTGAAATCCTTTGAAAATAATTGTATGATTGTATCAAATATAATCTTTTTAATATACACTTTATCTCTATAGTGATAAAATGATTTACATTTATTATATTTTGTGAATTATATTGGAAAAGTATGGAATATATAGAATTTTTAGGTGTTAGTGGTACAAAAACCATCTCTCAGGGCACCACATGTATTAGAGTATCTAAATCATGCGTAATAGATGCTGGTAATCTCATCAGGGGATTGGGAAATAGCATATACGATATAGAGCATATTTTTCTAACACACTCACATCTAGATCATATCGTAGATATCGCTTTTGTAGCAGATTTGTTTGTAGCAAAATCAGAAAAACCACTAAAGATTTATGGATTAAAATCGACACTAGATGATCTGCGTGAACTGGTATTTAACCACCGTATATGGCCCGATTTTGCACAGATAAATCTAGCTAAAAACTCCCACAAAACTATAGAATTTATAGAGCTAGAAGCAGATATAGCATTTGAGATAGATGGTATCACGCTAACACCATTTAAAACCAACCACACAAGCGGTAGTTGTGGATATATGATAGAGAGAGATAGATATGGATTTATATTTACATCTGATACCTATCTAACGCCACGAATCTGTGAGATTATAGATGAAAATCCACACATCCACTCACTAGTTATAGATATATCGTTTCCATCGCGGTTTGAGCAACTCTCATATGATAGCAAACACCTCACACCAAAACTGCTTCAAGAGCTACTATCTAAATGCAAGCGAAAAGATTTCAAAATCTACGCAATGCACCTAAAACCACAATATAGAAGCTCTATATCAAAAGAGCTAAATGAGCTAAATATATTTAGTCGCGGTGGGCATATTTTAAATGAGCTAGAAAAACTCCCATTTAACCCTAAAAACAAAATCGATAATACATTTTTAAACAAAGCACAAAATGCTATCTCACAAATAATATCTATAGGAATAGCACTATCAGCTGAGAAAAACATCTATAGGTTACTAGAGCTCATAATAACTCAGAGCAAACTGCTCACAAATGCCGATGGTGGGACGCTATATCTATATAATCGCAAATCAGAGCAACTAGAGTTTCAGATTGTGCAAAATGACACTCTAAACATAGATAACAGAGAGATAAAATGGAAGCCTCTAGAGCTATATAGTAGCGATGGTAGCGAAAATCGCAATATGGTCGCAGTCACATGTGCACTAGATCAATCATCAATCAATATCGCAAATATCTATGAGTCAAAACAGTATGATTTTAGTGGCACGATGGCATTTGATGCAAATACTGGCTATAAATCTATATCGATGCTGGTTATTCCGCTAAAAGATCATGAAGATAACCTACTAGGTGTGCTACAACTCATAAATAAAAAAGAGGTTGATGATACTGTTATCGCTTTTGATCATATCGATGAGGAGATTGTCGCATCGCTAGGCTCTCAAGCAGCAGTTGCACTAACAAAACAAAAACTTATCGATGAACTAGAGCTACTACTAGAATCATTTTTAAACACGATAAATGTGGCGATAGAGGAGAAATCTCTCTATACAGCAGGACATATCAACAAAATGGTGGAACTATCGCTTATGATAGCAAAGGCTATATCTGATGATTATGTATATTTCCCGCATATCTGCTTTAGCAATGATGAGCTAAAAGAGATAAAATTTGCAGCACTGATGCATGATATCGGTAAAATCACCACGCCAGAGCATATAATGGATAAGGCAACAAAGCTAGAGACCATATATGATAGAGTTGAAACTATCGAGTGTAGATTTGAGATAGCGATGAATCAACTAGAGATAAAATATCTAAAAAATGAGATATCAAAAGAGCATTATGAGAGTGAACTATCACAACTAAAATCGGATATAGAGTTTATAAAATCTATCAATATTGGCTCTGAATTTACAAAAGATGAGGATATCCAGAGAGTAAAAATTATATCTGCTAGAGAGATTATTTTAAATAACTCATCTACAAAAATCCTCACAGATGATGAGATAGAAAACCTCGCAGTATCTCGCGGAACGCTAACAAATGAGCAACGCGATATCATAAATAACCACGCTACAGTTTCGCTAAAAATGCTAAATCAACTACCATTTCCAGAGAAGTTTAAAAATGTAGCCTCTATCGCCGCAGCACACCATGAAAAGATAAATGGCAAAGGCTACCCACAAGGATTAAAAGGCGATGAGCTATCATTTGAAGCTAGAATATTAGCAATCGCAGATATCTTTGAAGCTCTCTCTGCATCAGATAGACCATACAAAAAAGCCAAAAAACTCTCAGAGATTATGAAAATACTATATTTTATGGCAAAAGATGAAGATATTGATATTAAAATCGTCGAATTTTTCTATAAAAGTGGATTATATCTAGAGTATGCTCGAAAACATCTAGATAGCTCGCTAATAGATGATGTTTTGCTAGATTTTTAAACCGTAAATTTATTATATTCTGCTACGATTACGCCACAATTTTAGTAGGAGTAGTCGTGAGAGCTTTTTTGCTTTTTAACCTGTTTAGTGTCGCCATTTTGGCCAATGCAACCTTTAGTGGAACCATCTATGATAAGAGTACAAATCTACCCATAGAAAACGCCATTATAACTAGCAAAAATCAAGAGTTTAGAAGCGATGAAAATGGTACATTTTCTGTGCCAAAAGATAAAACTTATGGCGTCAGAGCGATAGGTTATGAGAGAAAATTTTATAAAAGCAGTGGAAAAGTATATCTAAATCCACTTCTTCCAAAAGCACTATATCTATCGAGTTTTGGAGCAACTCACGGTAAAATTATGTCAAATGCAAAAGATATAATCAACACCACAGAAGCAAACGCTCTAGTGATAGATATCAAAATGGATAGAGGGCAAATCGCCTATAAAACAACCAATAAAATAGCAAATAAAATAGGTGCTCAAGAGATAATATTATTTAAAGATCTCAAAAAGTTTGTAAGTGATCTTAAAAAAGAGGGGATCTACACAATCGCTAGAATCGTTGTATTTAAAGATACACCACTTGTAACAGCTTATCCACAATGGGGAGTTAGAAAAAAAGATGGCTCACTATATATGGATAGAGAAAAACTACTCTGGGTTGATGCGTCTAAAAAAGAGTCTTGGGGATATTTTATCGATATAGCTGAGGAGTCAGCAAAAGCTGGGTTTGATGAGATTCAGTTTGACTATGTCCGTTTTCCAGATACAAAAGGTGTCGTTTTTGCTGTAGAAAACACTCAAGAAAATCGCGTAGCAGCTATCTCTGGTTTTTTACAAAAAGCTAGAGAGAGATTGATTAAATACAATGTATTCTCATCTGCTGATATTTTTGGATATGTAGGGTGGCATGAGGCAGATATCAGCATAGGTCAGCGCGTAGATGCACTAGCACCACATATAGATTATCTGTGTCCTATGCTCTATCCATCTGGATTTCATATGGGTATACCAAATCATCCAAATCCAGTAGAGGCAAACTATGAGATAGTCAAGCTAACGCTGGATAAATCTCTAGAAAAATCAGGTGGCTCACCTCTAGTATATCGTCCGTGGCTACAAGCATTCAAAGATTACGCATTTGATCGCAGAGTATATGGCGAGCAGGAGATAAGAGATCAGATAAAAGCTAGTGATGATTTTGGTAGTAGTGGATGGTTATTGTGGAATCCGAGAAATATCTACACAAAAGATGGATTAGCACCAAAAAATAGTAGTGACTTTAAGGAAAAATAATCAAGTTCAATATATAATATATAAAAACAGAACAAAGTATACTATGACTTATGAAAATATTTTTGTTGGCAGGCAGGCTATTTTGGATCAAAATGGCAAATGCTTTGCTTATGAGCTTTTGTATCGAGATAGTGTAGAGCTAAATAGTGCATCTTTTAAATCTGATCAATGTGCGACATCTAGAGTTGTAGCAAATCTAGTCCACAACATAGGTATCAAATCTATTGTGGGCGACAAGATAGGTTTTGTAAATATAAACGAAGATGTACTAGATAGCGATATATTTTTAAATCTGCCAAAAGATAGATTTATATTTGAGATACTAGAGCACACAAAAATAACCCCAAAGGCGATAGAGAAGATAAAAGAGCTCCATGATAGTGGCTATCGTTTCGCTATAGATGATTTTGTCTGCAACAAAAGCAATATAGACTATTTTGAACCACTTTTTAAATATATAGATATCATCAAAATTGATTTACTACTTAGTCAAAAAGATAACATAGAGTGCACAATCAGAGAGCTTCGTACATATGATATCAAACTATTAGCTGAAAAGGTCGAAGATTACGAAACATACAACGCCTGCAAAGAGATGGGATTTGAGCTATTTCAGGGATATTTTTTCGAAAAACCAATCATCATTAGTGGTCAAAAAATAGAGCCATCTACACTACACGCCATAGATTTAATAAACACCATACAAGCAACAGATAATATAAACATAATCACAGAAAAATTTTCTCTATATCCAGAGCTAACTTTTAATCTCCTGCGATATATAAACTCTGCAGAGTTCTCATTTAGAGGCGAAATTTTACATATTCGTCATATGATAAATCTACTAGGTCCAAAAAGACTCAGATCGTGGCTAGGGCTATTTTTATACTCTACAAATAATCAAAATCAGTTCCAAGATGTCATCATAAGCAGTGCAAAATTTAAAGCTAGCATGATGAGAGGATTGGTTATCTATCTAGACAAACGAGAGCTAGCAGAAGAGGCATTTTTCGTAGGTAGCCTATCGCTAGTAGATGCCTATTTGCATATAGATATGCATAGTCTGCTTGATAAAATCAGCATCAGCCAAGCCATCAAAGATGCACTACTATATAGAGAGGGCTACCATGGAAAACTGCTCGTTATAGTAGAAAAACTACAAAAAAGTAACGATAGAATCAGACTAATAAAAAAAGTAGCACAAAGACTCTCTATAGAGTCAGAGCAAATTGTTACAATTTACAACCAAGCACTAAAAGATAGCGTATAATTAGCCTCTATTAATCCTAAAATCAAACCGTTCGTGCTATAATCTACAAATTTTTTTTGAGGGTATAAGATAATATGCTTACCAATAGAGTAAATACGCTATCAGAATCGATTACAATAGCTATAACAACACTAGCTCAAGAGCTAAAAGCTAGTGGTAAAGATGTGCTCAGCTTTTCAGCTGGTGAGCCAGATTTTGATACGCCACAAGTGATAAAAGATGTCGCGATAGAGGCGATTAATGAGGGTTTTACAAAATATACAGCAGTTGATGGCATTCCAACACTAAAAACTGCTATTATAGAAAAACTCAAACGAGATAATAATCTTGTATATAAACCAAACCAGATTATAGTAAATAATGGTGCAAAACACTCACTATACAATCTATTTGCAGCTACAATAGATAGTGGCGATGAGGTAATAATTCCTGCACCATATTGGGTTACATATCCAGAGCTAGTTAAATATTGTGGCGGAACACCTGTTGAGATTATGACTGATGATGAGAGTGGATTTAAAATCACTCCAAAACAGCTACAAGATGCAATTACGCCAAATACAAAAATGCTCATACTAACCACACCATCAAACCCGACTGGAGCGGTATATAGCCGTGATGAGCTAATCGCTCTAGGTGAAGTATTAAAGGGCACTGATATCCTAGTAGCGAGCGATGAGATGTATGAAAAACTAGTCTATGATGGCGAGTTTACATCAGCTGCAGAGATTAGTGATGATATGTTTGAGCGAACTATCACTATAAATGGTCTATCAAAATCTGTAGCGATGACGGGATGGAGATTTGGCTATATGGCAGCTGCTAAAACAGAGATTATCCAAGCGACCAAGAAACTCCAAAGCCAAAGCACATCAAATATCAATACAATCACTCAAAAAGCAGCTATCGCTGGGTTAGATGGTAGAGCAGATAGCGATATAGAGGCGATGAGAGTAGAGTTTAAAACTCGCCGTGATGAGGCGGTAAAACTATTTAATGAGATTGATGGCATTAGTGTACTCTCACCTGCTGGAGCATTTTATCTATTTGTAAATGTAAAATCTATCAGCAATGATTCGATGAGCTTTTGTAAAGAGCTATTAGAAAATGAAGGTGTAGCGGTAGTTCCAGGGATAGGTTTTGGGCTAGATGGATACTTTAGATTTAGCTTTGCTACTGATATAGATAGCATCAGAGAGGGAATCAAAAGAATAGCAAATTTTGCAGAGAAAAAGAGAAAATAGTATTATCTAGAGTGCCTATGCTCTAGATATATTTACAATCTACTAAATGATATCTATAAACCATCATTAAACAGCTCTAGTGGATTTATCTTAAATTGTAAGCTTGTTGGGTCTGGTGCACCACCTTTTCTCTGCATAGTTACTCTACCTATTTTTAAACTGCCTCTAGGGGAGAGCTCTATATCTCCCCTAGCAAAAAAGTTACAAACACTATTAATATCTTTGATGATATATCTAATCTCATCACCATTATATTCACTAACTAGCATCCATTCAGCGGCAAAAGCTCCTCTACCTCTTAAAATATCACTTATAATCAAAACTCTATTTTTATCAAAAAAATCTATAATCTTTTCTACTTCCTCACAAGAAAATTCATCTAAAAACATCCTTCTTTTATCTCTAGTTGCACCATTTGGGGTAATCTCACCTGTAAATAGCTTTAGTATATGGATTATATCTGATGGCATGTTCCACATCTGTGCATATTTATCTACAGCTCTTTTATCTACTTGATTAAATCCTGCACCAATATTTGCTTTTTTAGCAGAGATATTTTCACGATAAATAACGCCATCTATATTTAATTCTAAAATAATCTGCAAATCAGCCTTTTTAAACCCTTGTGCAACTTCGCAACCATCTTCACTAACTCCTAGCTCTAACATTTTGGCTTTTGAGAGTCTTGCGGGTAATAATATTGCCTTTAGGCTTGATAGTTTTTTATAATCATACCCCATAATACCTAGCCATTTTTGAGCATCTTTATCTTCTTGGTAGTTAGAAAATTTTGATACTAAAATAGCTTCATTTTTAAATCCACCCTTTGCAGTATATGAGCCTATCTTTTGTTTTTTATTCATAAAATACCCCTTTTTAATACTCTTTGCAATCTCTTTTACCACACTTACAGCGACACTATTTCCAAACTGCTTATAGGCTTGATTTTTATTTTCTGCTACTATAAAACTATCAGAAAACCCTTGCACCCTAGCACACTCTCTAGGTGTTAATCTTCTAATAATTCCATCTACAAAATATAGCCCCGTTTTAGCACCAACTCCACCACCATGAGCACTTAGAGTACAAGCGTGTCCATATGTGCTATATATTCGCTCACCTTGTCCACCTTTGTTTACTTTACCTATTTGTAGTGTTTTATTTGGCAACTCATCTAGTAGATTTTGCTCTGGATTGAAATCCTCTTTTAGCTCTATATCACCTCTAATTATAGGTTTTATATCTGGCTTAGCCTCTAAAATATCCCTGAGTGAAGCTACCTTGCCTATAGCTTTAGGAAACTCAAACTCCACATCCCCTAACATGGCTACTATATATATCCTCTCGCGATTTTGTGGTACTCCAAAATCTTTTGCATTTAGTACTTTTGCATAGACTTTATATCCCATATCTTCTAGAGTTTCTTTCACTACTTTAAAAGTATTACCTTTATCATGATTTACAAACCCTTTTACATTTTCTAAAAATATAAGCTTTGGTTTATGATATGCTGCAATCCTAGCTACATCAAAAAATAGTGTCCCGCGAGTATCTTCAAACCCCTTGCGTAGTCCTGCAACACTAAAAGCTTGACATGGAAAACCTGCTAGGATTATGTCATGTGGCGGTATATCTCTCTCATCTATTTGTGTTATATCGCCATGGGGCATTTCGTTGAAGTTTGCATAATATGTTTGTTGTGCAAATTTATCTATTTCGCTAGAAAAGACAAATTCTATAGATTTGCCAAAAGCTTGTTCAAATCCTAAACGAATCCCACCAATACCAGCAAATAAATCGATAGCTTTTAGTTTGTTGTTTTTAAGGTTTTGTGAGTTTAAATCTAGCTCTAACTGTCTGATGGGTTTGGACATGATAAAACCTTTTTATTTTATGATAGCAAAATATTTTCATAGTGATAAGAAATATGACAATTTGACATCTATTTTAGTTGATTTATACAAAAGAAGTAGTGTTAAATAAAAAACGCGTTAGTATAAAATTTAGTATGCATCTTTGCTAGATTGCATACTAAATTAAAAAACTACTTAATCTCTTTTAGAGCCTCTATAACCGCTTCTATATTTCCTAGTGGAATATGTACTTTCCACTCTGGGTTTTTAGAATCGCCTGCTAATGATATACCGATGCTCGCTACGCTAGCACTGCCTGCACCATATGGCTCATCTACTTTAGATATAGATATTACACCCTTTTTTGTTCCATCGAGTGCTATCTCTTTTATGATTGATACATTTGAACTCATAATCTCTCCTAATAGAAATTTGTGATTAGTTTATCTTATTTTACTTAATAGTAGATAAATAGAGCTACTCTGTACTACCTAAACCGCCAGCTTGGTTGATATAAGCGTACATTTTCATATAATATGTCTGATTTCTGGTTTTATCTTTTGGATTAAAGTGATGATATCTTCCTAGTGTTTCCCATGAGTATCCAAACGCATTTACGAGTTTTGAGAGTATACTATTTGCTCTCTCTCTAGCGATAGGCTCCTCAAAATATTCATGTAGTTGTGGGTTTGGATGATATTTATAGTTTATCTGATATGGCCCCAAATCTAGGTTTGTAATACCACCATCTATAAGTGATTTTGCCAAAACAGAGCAATACGATGTATCGCCACATCTAATAATGTGACCACTCACCTCATATCCCGCTTGTGCTGCTAAAGCCGCCTCATCTTTTGAGTTTATACGAATAACATGAGGATTACATGAGCCATCTGACTCTTTTAAACACTCACAATGTTTTATCGCATCTAAAACTACATCTGGCATTCTATGTCCAATCTCATTAGCAGATAGAATCGATGAAAAAATCGTTATTACCGATAAGCCAAATCTCATGAGCTACTCCAAAAGTTTAGATATTTTCGCCTGCAGTCGTAGCCACAGCTTGTGCTCCATTAGAGGAAAACCGCTATAGACTCCAGCTTTTGTAATATTTTTTGTAACACCACTACGAGCGGCAAGTGTTGTAAATGCTGCAATCTCTAGATGTCCTGAAGCAGCACTCTGTCCGCCCATAACAACATTTCGACCTAGCGTAGTAGAGCCAGCAAGCCCTGATTGAGAAACCATAATAGAGTACTCTCCAACTACGCAGTTATGTCCAATTTGGACTAAATTATCTATTTTGGTTCCTCGCTTGATAATAGTAGAGCCAAAAACAGCACAATCTACAGTCGTATTTGCACCAATCTCCACATCATCTTCTATCACAACATTGCCATTTTGATATAGCTTGATATGCTCACCTGTTTTTGTATGAGCAAAACCAAAACCATCGCTACCTATCACGGTACCAGAGTGGATAATACAGTTATCGCCGATAATACAATCTCTATATATAGATACATTTGGATAGATAATAACATTTGAGCCGATTTTTACATTAGTCCCCACATAAGCACCCGCCATAATAGTACTATTGGCACCAATTGTCGTGCCATTTTCTATGTGAGCTGTGGGATATATAGTGCTTTCCTCGCCTATAATGGGTGCTATATCACTACCACAAATAGGTGGTGCAAAATATTTTGATATCATAGCTACTGCCAAATATGGCTCATCACTACAAAGTGCCACTGTATCTGCTGGCAATAGATGCAGTTTTGAACTAGGTAAAATTACCGCTGCTGCTTTTGTGTGTGGTAGCTCTTTTTCATATTTTTTATCTGATAGAAATGATATTTCGCTAGGCGTAGCATTATGAAGCGTATTTATACCACTAATCTCTCTATCACTACCTACCAAATCAACATCTATAATCTCTGCTATTTGTGATAACTTCATGCTATCTCTCTATCGCACTAGAGCCACTTCGCACTATCTCTTTTGGATGGAATTTTTTCATAGCATCTAAAAAGTTACTAATACGAAGTGGGTTATCAATAACCATCACTATGGCATTATCGCCACTTACGCTTACTATCTGACCATTATATGATTTTGCCATCGCCTCTACATCGCCTAGTGGCTCTGCTAGAGATATTTTTACCATCGCAAGCTCTTTTTCCACCAAATCAGCGTGCTCATATACCTTTAAAACAGGAATAAGCTTGTGTAGCTGCTTTGTAATCTGCTCACTCACTCGGATTGAACCACCAGTTACTATCGTTATGCGAGAGTATTTAGAATCTGGTATAGGTGCAACTGTAAGTGATTCTATATTGTATCCACGACCCGAGAATAGCCCTACGATACGAGATAAAACACTAGCCTCATTCATTACAATTACAGAAATAACTCGTCTTGTGTTTTCCATTATTTCTCCTTGTACTCTAGCATCATATTAAATAGTGATCCACCAGCTGGAACCATAGGCAAGACATTCTCAAACCTATTTACAACTACATCTATCATCGCTACAACATTTTTTTCTATCGCATCTTTGATAGCAGCGTCAAACTCCTCTTTTGTATGCACGCGGTAACCCACCCCGCCAAACGCCTCGGCAAGTTTGATAAAATCTGGTTGCATCGATAGATCAGTTTCAGAGTGTCGTTTATCATAAAATAGCGTCTGCCACTGTCTAACCATACCTAAAAAGTTATTATTTAAAATAACATTTATAACAGGCATCTTGTACTCAACCGCCGTCATAAGCTCTTGGATATTCATCAAAATAGAGCCATCACCTGTGATATTTATACTCACACGCTCTGGATCTGCTCGTTTTACACCCATAGCCGCTGGAAAACCAAATCCCATAGTCCCAAGCCCACCAGAGCTGATAAATTGTCTAGGGCGTGAAAATGGATAAAATTGTGCTGTCCACATCTGATGTTGTCCCACATCTGTAGAGATATTTGCATTATCTCCTAATAGCTCACCTAGACGCTCTATTACCCACTGAGGTTTTAGTCTATCGCCCTCCTGTGAATATGAGAGAGGATGGAGTCTATCAAAATTGGCAATAGTTTGTCTCCATGACTCGTAGTTGTTGCTATCGATTTGCTCTTTTGCAAGCTCTAACATCTGCTCGATTGCATTTTTAACATCACCCACTATTGGATAGTGAGCATGGACAAGTTTTGAAACTGATGCTGGGTCGATATCAACATGGATTATTTGAGCATGTTTTGCAAACTCAGATAACTTTCCAGTAACCCTATCATCAAACCGTGCACCAAGTCCGATAACCAAATCAGTCTCACTCATCGCCATATTAGCAGCATAACTACCATGCATTCCAAGCATCGATATCAGCAGTGGATTATCATGACCCATCACGCCTCTAGCCATAAATGTCTCAACTGCTGGAATTTGAGTAAGTGATGAGAACTCTCGCACAATCTCTGACGCACCAGAGCTAATTACACCACCACCTAGATATAGCAGCGGGCGTTTTGCCTTTGCTATCGCATCGACTGCTTTTTTAATCTGTCTGGTATTTGCTTTTATCGTTGGTTTATAGGTCTCAATCTCTACAGGTTTTGAGTAATCAAATGTAGCAATCTGAGCTGTAACATCTTTTGGAATATCAACATGCACAGGTCCTGGGCGACCTGAGCGAGCCACATAAAAAGCCTCTTTAAGCACTCTGGCTAAATCAGCCGCATCTGTTACTAGATAGTTATGTTTTGTACACGGACGGCTAATTCCCACCGCATCTATCTCTTGAAACGCATCTGTACCTATGAGACTCATAGCCACCTGACCACTAATAACGACAAGCGGAACAGAGTCCATATAAGCATCAGCTAGCCCTGTAACGGCATTTGTAAAACCCGGCCCTGATGTAATCATCGCTACACCCACTTCGCCTGTAGCCTTTGCATAACCCTCTGCTGCGTGAATCGCTGCTTGTTCGTGTCTAGTTAAGATATGCTCAAAAGAGTTTTGTTTATAAATCTCATCATAAACATTCATGATAGCTCCGCCAGGATAACCAAATACTGTTTTGACTTCCTCGGCAATGAGTGCTTCGATAACCATCTGTGCACCATTTATTTGCATCTCATCCCCTTGTAAATTTTATTTTATTCTCTAAATATGTGTGATTATAGACAAATATTACTGCAACTTTTGTTAAACCAGTAAAAAGAAAATCTCACTCATCTAGAGGAAGTGTTATATCATCATCCTCTAGCTCTTTATCATCCATTTTTCGTAGCATAACACCATCTATTAAATCTGGAAAAATCTTACGCAAAAGTGATTGAAATTTGCTCATCTCTATCGGTTTTAGCAGATATCCAGAAGCTCCATTTTTGATAGAATCAAGCACCATATGCTCTTGACCTTGAGATGTTATCATTATCACTTTTATATTTTTATCTATCTTTTTTAACTCTCTCAAAGCGGCTATTCCATCCATCTCTGGCATCGCTATATCCATAGTTACCACATCTGGCTTTAGTCTCGTAAATATCGATATCGCCTCTAAACCATCTTTGGCTTCGCCCACTACTTTATGCCCTAGTGCACTCACCATATTTGCAATATTTCTTCTAATAATCATAGAGTCATCAACAATCATCACTCTTAGCATCACACTACCTCATAACTATTTGTATTTATAACTATTAAAACTCTCATATCGCCACTTTTAATCTCTACGCCAATAGCCCTATCGCAACTAAAACTACAACTAGAGGCGGCTAGATATTTTGGAGGCTCTATTATAACATCTCTTGCTCGTTTAGGAAAACTCTCTATAGATCTGCCAAGTATTATATTTGCCATCTCTCGCAGTGATTCAGCCCTAAAACTCTCTATATCATCGCAATCTAGCATCTTTGATGAAAAAGCATCCACAATCTCATAATCGCTAAATATAAAAAAGTTACAATTCATCACACCATCGACACCTATCACAGCACCATCAAGCTCTATAGGCTTAGATAAATCTACTGCTAAAATATCTGTTATCTCTAATGAGAGAGTCTTAGTCATCAGTTCTATTGCACTCTGCTCTATTGTAGATAGTAATCTCTTTTTTATCTCATCAAAACCGCTATATAGATTTAGACTCTTTTTTGGAATATAAAAAATCGTTCTCATTCCTTGGTTTTTGGATGATTCGATATGGTATTTTCCACCTAGTTTTAGTAGCTCTTCTTTAACCGTAGCTAGCCCTACTCCTCTACCTGATGAGCTATCGACGATATCTTTTGTAGTGAAAAAATCTCTAAAAATAATCTCTGATATGGCGTCTTTGTTATCTTTTTCTATCTCTATGCCATATTTTTGTGCCTTAGTGCATATTAGCTCATCATCTAAACCCACACCATCATCGCATATCTCGATGCTAAAGCTATCACTATCCTCTTTTAAAATAATCCCCACTCTACCATAGGCACTTTTACCCAAAAGCACCCTATCGTTTGGATGCTCTATCCCATGCATAACAGAGTTTGCAACAACATGATGCAGCGACTTTACAAACGCCCTGATGCTATCATCGACTAGACTATATGTTTTATCCTCTATAATTAGTGTCTCTATCTTCTTATCTGTCTTCTCAGCTAGTTGCTCTAGCAATCTATCAAATGTTACAAAACACTCCTTTAGACTCTTATACATATAGCTCTTCATACTATCAGCTAGCTCTAAAATATCGCCGCTTTCGCTATCCATAGATGATAGTTTGTTATATATTGCGACAAAAAGCTCCTTGTTTATAATCATATTTCTATTTTTGCCGATAAAATCATCGCCTAGCGTTGTAGCGACTATCTCTAAATCTTTCTCTAGCCAGAGTCTAAAATCCACTCTCGCTAAATAAGAACCTATCTGCTCATTTGTAACCTCATTGCCCGCTACCCATTGTGAGAGTTTATCTTCAAATTTATGCAGCCCGATAGGTGTATAGATAAAATCTTTTTGTGAAAAAATCCCCTTGTATGTATGGATAGTGCGAAATATGCTTTTGAGATTCTCTAGTGGGGTCTTTTTGTCATCTATTAGTTTTAATCGGTTTGATAAAAATAGCTCATAATCATCAAGCAGTGTGTAAAACTCCTCGCTATTACTGATAACTCCCACCACCATTCGCATCATCTGATGCTCTCGCTGAAGCTTTTTTTCTAGATTAATCTTCTCTGTGATATCTGTTAAAATAACAACTAAAATACTGCCTATAAATCTATAATCTATATCTATAGCCCTATGACTTATGATAGTTCTCTCTGGCAGCATCGAGATAATAGAGTCAATCTTTACCTCATCGACCTCATCAAAAATCATCTCTAGTGCATCAGATATAAAAGCTCTATCATCATCTACATACAACGCCTTTGCTAATGGCTCGCCTTTTATCTCTCTATCAAAAATATCATAACACTTTTTAGAGTATCCATCTAAAATAGTGAGATTTTTATCGATTGCCAAAAAGCCCTGATTTACATTATCTAGCAGATATCTCATCTGCTTTGTTCTCTTTTGTACTAAATCCTCTAGTGATGATTGGATAATCTGATTGTGTCTATAGTAGATATAAAATAGTGGCAAAATAGCTATGATATAGATAAAAAACTCTATCATATAGTGTTTTAGCACATCATCTAATTGCGAGTTAATATAACCCATATCACTATCTACGCCCACTACATAGACCTCTCCATCGCTACTTTTAAATGGTATAAATATAGATCTAAACTCACCCCATCTATCTTGCGATATCTCAAAACTGCTCACTTGTGTATCAAATGTAGATTTTAGTAGCTGTGATGCCTCTTTATACTCATCAAAATAGTGACTTATCATCTGAGTATCTTTTAAATCCTCACTCGTAGCACTACTAGAGCTAAAATGGACTCTATCATCTATTTTTATAAGCGTATAGATATAGTTAATCTTTAAATCATCTGCTAATAGTGAGAGTATCTCTCTGTTTCTCTCATCCTCATCCTCTGATACACTGCTAGCATTCATATCTTTATGATGAATCAAAGTTCCCACAAGTCTATTTGCAGTCATCGCATATCGCTCTAGACGACTATCAGTTTGGCTAAAAATCTGCTCCTTTTGCTCACTATAGCTAGTGGAGATATGCAGATAGACGACAGCTACATAAAAAATAATAGCAATATAATAAAATCTTTTCATCATAGATACTCTAATTAAATACTCATATTTTAAACAAAGTCCAAAATGAGCTCCTCAGCGGAGGGCTCTCGCGACTGGTCGCTCTTGAATTTGTATTTATTCAAAACACTCAATTATAACCAATTTATGTTATCATTTTATACAACACGAAATTATAGGGTTTATATGGAAAACTTTACACCAGAGTTTATAGAACTACTCCAAGCTGCTATTGACAACCAAAAAGAGCTTTGCGTTATATTAGAAGATGGCGAGCCAATAATGATAAATTATGCTCTCAAAAAGTTTTGGAACATCTCTGATATCAGAGAGCTCATCAGAGAGTTTGGTGCTTTTGAGTATCGTTTTGTGCCACATGATTCATATTTTCACGCAGGCAAAGCTGATAATCCAGAGCGTTGGGCAGAGGCACTACTAGAGCTAGATGAAAAAGATAGAGTAGTGAGTATGATTGATTATAGAGCAAATCCATTTGCCTATAGAGCGATGATAAAACAGGCAAATGATAGATATACTATAGTTACATTTATCGATATCTCTCAAGAGCTCATAAAGCAGATTATGACCGAAAACGAGGTGAGTCTAGATAGCGTTAGTGGTGCTTTTAGCAAAGATTATTTTACCCACACCGCTAGAAGCCTACAAGATGCTGCGGCATATAATAAAAAACTAATCGCCATAATGTATATCAAACTAAACACCACCCTAGATGATGTAGATACGATAGTAAAAACATTTGTAACAAATACAAAACGACACACTCGCCAAAGCGATATGATTGTCCGCTTTGATGATAAAGAGTTTGTAATACTATACCTAGTAGATGAGAGCGAGCACGCTAAATTTTTCTATAACAAGATGCTATCACTTGTAGCTGAAAACCAACTCATCAGCTCTCACAGTGCACAGATAAAAATCTCAGCATCTGTACAAAAACCACGCGAGTGGGTATTAGACGCTATCGCTAGAGCCAAAAATCCATCAACTGATGAGTATTAGGCTCTATCAATATTATTTATTTATATTAAAACTAAATCTTCTATATATCTAAAATCTTTTTTATTGTAAGTAAAAAGCTCTAAGCCATAAACCAAGCAAGTGGCAGCAATTATCGCATCATAGAGCATTAGATTATGCGAAAGAGTATATTTATCTATTAAATGTTCAGCTAAATCCAAAATTTCTTGATTCATAGAGAGAGTATTTAGCGTGGATAAAATTCTATTGAGCTTTTTTAGCTCTCTTTTATCTCGTGCTCCTATTTTGAACTCCATTCGCACAACAGAGTTTATAAAATAGTGCTCTTTTAGATTTAGCTCTATCTTGCCTTTGGAGTAATCTATTAATACACAAGTGTCGATAAATATCATCTATTTTTTCTAAGGTCAGAGATATATTTTGCTGGGTCTTTTATATGTTTGAATAACTCTATATCGCTGAGGTCTTCATTATCATCTACAAAATCAACTCTGTGTAGATTTTCAAATGGGTCTTTTTTGCTATATTTAGACTGCTCTTTTATATTTATATCTAAAAAAAGCTCTATTGCCTCATTTAGCACCTCATTTATACTCTTTTTTTGACTTTTTATGTAGGCATTGAGGTTTTTTTCTACTTCTGGATTATCTATCTTGACTGCTAGCATATTGTGCCTCTTTTTGATTATCTTTTGATATATTATACACTATTTTAAAATCATAAATTAGATAGAGTATCAATTCTCCAGCTCAACTCTAGTGTTTCGCAGTCTATAAGCTAGCTCATAGGCTAGTATCTGCATAAACTGCTGTGATGCTCTATAGTGGTTTTTTGCAAAACTATCAAAATCTCTTCTAGTGATTTTATATAAATCCACATCGCTTTTAGCAGTTGCGGTGGTGTAGTGTTCTGAGCTATCTAAAAAACTAAATTCACCAAAAAAGTTATTACGACTAAGCGTGCTTAGGTGTATATTTTTTACCCCTCTTTGCATAGATAGTGATACTTTACCGCGGCGGATTAAAAACAGCTCCCCCTCGCCCTCTCCTGCTTTGTAGATAACATCTCCCGCACTAAAAGATACCTCCTCTAGTAGCTGAGTTATTTTAATCATCGTATCATCGCTACGACCTTTGAATATATCAAACTCCTCTATCTCTAATAGAGTGCTATTTTTAGCAAAATTACTACTTCGTAGAATATCCTCTTCTATCCACTCCATCGCATAATCTAAATCATCAAAATAGAGAAATTCGCCTCTTTTACTAAAGAGCTCAATCTGTTTGAAAAATCTCTCCAAATCATCGCCAGATGGGAGTTTGTATGGCAGTCTTGTTAAAATCAATATACCATTTTTCTCTACAAAAATATCTCGCATTAAAAACAAGATATTCACTCCACTCAAATCTACTAACTGAACTCGCTTAAAATCTATAACGATATATTTTTTATCTAGCAAATCCTCTTTTAGCTGTGCGTATAGCTGATATACAGTACCAAAAAATAGATTACCCTGTAGCTCGTATATACTCAGTTTATCTATCTTCCTAGCGAGTATCTCTCGCTCTTCTTTTGACCTCATCACCTTGCTATCTATCTCTGAGCCGATTTTATGAGAGTATATAATCGATACACGAAATTGTTGCATCATATAGATAACTAGTGCGAGCACCAGCCCTATCAAAATAGCATTCATTAGCCCCACAATCAGCGTACTAAGAGCCACTGATATCACTATAATAAAATCGCTAAATGTCTTTTGTGATTTAAATAGCATAAGCGATTTGATATCTATCATCCTAAAACCGATAACCACAAGCACCGCAGCAAGTGATGCAAGCGGAATCCACGCCATTACGCCCCCAAGTGCTATAAAAGCAACCACTGCTGCAAATGATGAGATGATGAGAGAAATCCTACTTTTACCACCACTTGCGATATTTACAAGCGTTGCACCGATAGTTCCAGAACCAGCCATTCCTCCAACCATCGATGATATTACATTTGCACAACCTTGTGCTATTAGCTCTCTGTTTGGATTGTGAAATGTGTGCGTCATAGAATCTAGTATCACACAGCTTTTGAGAGTATCAACACTTAGTAGTGCTGCAAGTGCTATGGCGTTTGATAAAACCATTACAGAGAGTTCAAAATCTATCATAAAGATAGTATCAAATCTGCCAAAAATCATATTATCAAAACCATAATCGCCATCACCGCCTAATCTGCCGATGACTAGCTCATTATCAGCTATTAGTAGCGAGCTATCTATGAGTGAAAGTGTAAAATATACCCCCATAGCTCCCACGATGGCAATCAGCACAGATGGAACTTTACTGCTGAGCCTATAACCAAATAGCATCATCACTATAGTTGCGATACCTATAACGATGCTTTGGTATTTAAACTCACTAAATGAGCCAAAAATATCTAAAAATCCGCCATCTATTCCAAATAGTATAGGGCTTTGTGATGCGATAATATAGAGCCCCACACCACTTAAAAACCCGCTACTAACAGAGTATGGCAGATACTGTATCAGCTTACCAAACCCAAGCAATCCAAATAAAATCTGAAAAAGCCCAGCTAACACTATCACTAGCAATATTGCACTAACAACAATCTCGCCACTATAACCAAGTGCTATATAAGAGCTAGCAAATGTAGCTAGTGCCGCAGCAGCAGGAGCACTAGGGGCTGTGATAAGCCTATGAGTACTCCTCATAAGCACAGCCACTATCCCTAAAACAACTACGCCTATAATCGCCGATATCGCCCCTACTGCTGTAAACTCTTTGCCCATAACAGCATAGACACTAACACCAAATGCAATTGCCGCAGGAAAAGCGACCAACATCGCCGCTAATCCACCCCAAACATCACCGCTATCTATCTTTTTAATCATAAACACTCAAAAACTATTATTTATCTTTAATTGTATCCAAAAAAATAAATATACTATATAGCTATGAGATGTTAATATTCGCCCTATGGAATTAAACAACACTCATCGTGGCATCTTATTTATGCTACTTGCTTCACTATTTTTCGCTCTTACTATGATGTTCGCAAAGCTCCTATCTGATAATATGGGCTCAGTTGAGGTGACATTTTGGCGTAATCTTATAGGGCTATTTTTTATAGCGACTATCAGCTTTAATAGACCATTTAAAAATGTAGGTGGCAAACCATTTACACTGGTTTTTCGTGGAGTTATAGGCACTATCGCACTGCTAGCGTTTTTCTATACCATCAGTCAAAGCACACTCTCTAGCTCGATAGTCTACTCTAAAACAGAGCCTATCTTTACAGCGATACTCGCGTTTTTTCTACTAAAAGAGAGACTAAACAGACTAAGCATCTTCGCTATAGCTATAGGATTTTTAGGTGTAGTGGTGATTAGTGAATTTAGCTTTAACTATATAAATATTATGGGGCTAATGGTGGGATTTATGTCAGCTCTTGCATATACTAGCGTGCGAAGCCTAAAGGTATACTATGATGAGCGAACAGTGGTTTTATCATTTATGATTGCGGGTGTAATATTGCCTGCACTGCTGATGATTGTAGGCTCATCGATAGAGTCGCCATATCTAGCATTTATATCTGATGAGTTTGTGATGCCATCAGGTATTGATTGGTTATGGATTGCACTGATGGGGGTAGCTGCTGGGTATGGGCAGATTTTTATGACTAGAGCATATTTTTATGCAAAAGCAGCGATAGTGAGCACTATAGGATATAGCGTAATACTATTTGCTACTATTTTTGGAATTATTCTAGGCGATAGCCTACCAAATATATGGCTACTATCAGGGGCACTTATGATTATAGGCAGTGGCGTAATGCTCTCGCGAGCTAAATAGTTATAGTTTTATATGCTTTGACATCTTGTCGCCTAGCTCATCTAGGGGCATCTTTTTAGTCGCATTGCCCTCCATATGTCGAACCATTCTATCTTCTTTCTCTTTGTCAGTAGCATCATCTATAAATTTAGTCTCTTTTTTCTCATTAACTTGCGTTAAATGTGGCTCAATACTCTCTAACTCTTTTTTTAGTGCTCTATCTTTTAGATAATCATCTAGATAAAAAGCCTTTAAAGATATCAAAATAGCAGCCACCATAAACGCCCTAACTACATTATCTCTGTTCATAATCTCCACCTGATTTATACTATATTAATTTAATATCGACATTATAATCAATAATTGCTCATAAAAAGAAACAAAAAAACAATTAGAGCTATATTTGTTTAGATTAGATACAATTATCACAAAATATTGGTACAATCAGATATATGAAAAAAACAGCTAGCTACTCCATCTACGCACTCATCATTGCACTACTAATACATATCATTATTATATTAGTGATTGTTTTAATCTCTAAAATTCAAATAGATGAAATCATAGAAGATACCCCGCCACAGAGATTTAAAATCTCTCTAAAAGATTTACCAGAGCCTAAAAAAGAGGCAATAGTAGAAAATCATATAGAGATACCCAAAAAAGCACCCCCTATGCCTCAAGGCGAGCAGCTAGAGAAGCAGACACCCAAAAAGCCAGAGACTCCAAAAATAGAAGCTGCGAAATTAGAGACTCCAAAGCAGGCACCAGAACCTATCGAGCCTAAAAAGGCGTTCGAGCGACACACCGCTAAAAAGGTAGCAGATATAGAGAAAAAAACGCTCACAAAAGAGGAGTTTAATCTCCACTCAGCTCTCTCAAAAGCAGACTCATCAGTAAATGAGATAAAAACGAGAAGCTTTAGCCAACGAAGCGAAAGTGTACAAAAACTCTATGGCGACACATTTGGCGAGCTAAGCGAGGGAGAGCAAAAGTATCTGTTAGATAATTTCGAGGTGATGCGTAGAATCACGCAAGGGGTTTTAAGTCGCTATGGTCCTACTCGTATACCAGATAGCATCAGAATAAATGATATAAATATTATAGAGTTTTATCTACATCCAGATGGTAGCATCTCTGATATGAAGATGATTCAAAACTCTCGCCTTGCGATACTAGATGCCACTACAAAAGAGGTTATGGAGCTCTCATATGCCAAATATCCTCGCCCTGCTCAAAAAACACTTATTAGATACCGTGTTTGGTACGATTTGAGAGGCTATTAGGATATGAGAGTTTTATACTCTTTTATCATCTCGCTCTCACTACATCTGCTCATTGTCGCCTATTTTATAGTCGATTTTTCATTTGATTTAAAAATAGAAGATAGCCATCTAATAACCATCTCACTCTCACAAGCTGATGATATTACAGACTCATTAGAGCCAGCTAGTGTTCCTGAGAGTATAGAGCAGATAAAACCACAACCACAAAAGCAAAAAGCACCACAACCACAAAAAATAAAAATACCCGAGCCAGAGATTACAAAAGAGGTAATAAAAGAGTTAGCCACAGAGGCTATAGAGCCAAAATATACCCCAGCAGATAGGCACCTAATCCCTCGCTCTGTAATCTATCACTATGGCGATGAGTTTTTCGAGCTCTCGCCACTGCAACAAGATTTCATCATCGATAATTTCCAAAGAATTAGAAAGATTAATGAAATCGTAGGAACAAAGATACTACGAGAAGAGTTTAGCGAAATAGACCCAGATGATAATAATCTTGTGGAGTTTACCATCGAGCCTGATGGCTCTATAGGAGATATTCATCTAGAAAAATCCAGACTCCCTACAGATTTAGATAGGCTCACACTAAAAACGATTCGTCAAGCACAGCAGCGTTACCCAAAACCACAAGAGGCTACAAAAATCAGAATTCGAGTATATGTTATAACGCGTGAAAGTGATTAGTGTTACTTTTATACACACTAAAAATAATAAAATGATAAAATAATGTGTATTTTAGTAACATAGGTAAAAATATCGATTTTTTAGATGTTATAATCACTGAAATAAAAAATCAAGGGGTCGATGATGGCTTTTATGGATGAGTATAAAGCACATGTTGCAGAGAGAGCTGCACAGGGAGTTCCACCACTTCCGCTAACAAAAGAGCAAACTGAGTCTCTAATTGAGCTAATCAAATCTACAAAATCAAAAGATGCTGAGCTAATAGAGCTATTAGCAAACCGTGTAAATCCAGGGGTTGATGATGCAGCACATGTAAAAGCTGCTTTTTTACACACTGTAGTCCAAGGAAAAGAGAGAGCTTATATAGCTGATAACTCTGATATAGATAGCGTAGAGCATAAAATCGCAGCTATCGAAATACTGGGCAAAATGGTAGGTGGTTATAATGTAAAACCACTAATTGATGCACTATCTATAGAGTCTGTTGCACAAAATGCAGCTAATGAGCTAAAACATACACTACTAGTATATGATGCGTTTAATGATATAGTTGAGCTATCTAAAACAAACAGCTACGCAAAAGAGGTTTTAGAGTCGTGGGCAAACGCAGAGTGGTTTACATCTAAAAAACCACTAGCTGAAAAATTCTCTGTTGTAGTGTTTAAATTTAGCGGTGAGACAAATACAGATGATTTATCACCTGCTAGTGCGGCATTTACACGCTCTGATATTCCACTACACGCTACAACAATGTTGGCTGCAAAGATGCCTGATGGTATTAAAACTATCGAAAAACTAAAAGAGAGCGGTCTACAAGTTGCATATGTAGGCGATGTTGTAGGGACTGGCTCTAGCCGTAAATCTGCAGCAAACTCTGTTCAGTGGCATATGGGTGATGATATAGAGGGTATCCCAAACAAACGCACTGGCGGTGTGGTAATCGGTGGTATTATTGCTCCTATATTTTTTGCAACCTGTGAGGACTCTGGAGCACTGCCAATAGAAGCAGATGTAACACAGATAAATACAGGAGACATCCTAGAGATAGATACAAAAGCAGGAACCATCACAAAAGATGGCAAACAAATCGCTACATTTAATCTGCGTCCAAACACTATAGAAGATGAGGTTCGTGCAGGTGGTAGGATTCCATTAATCATCGGTCGTGGACTCACTTCTAAAGCTAGAGCTGCTCTAGGGCTAGGCGAATCAGATCTATTTTCAAAACCACTCCAACCAGCTGATAGCGGCAAAGGCTACACTCTAGCACAAAAAATGGTAGGAAAAGCATGTGGCTTAGAGGGCGTTAGAGCTGGTATGTATGTAGAGCCATTTACAAGCACAGTAGGAAGCCAAGACACAACAGGTCCTATGACTCGTGATGAGATAAAAGAGCTTGCGGCTCTAGGATTTTCAGCTGATTTTGTACTACAATCATTTTGTCATACAGCAGCATATCCAAAACCATCAGATGTTAAACTACACGCAACACTTCCAGCGTTTATCTCTACTAGAAGCGGTGTAGCACTTCGTCCTGGTGATGGGGTAATTCATAGCTGGTTAAATCGTATGGTTTTACCAGATACTGTAGGTACTGGTGGAGATTCACATACTCGTTTTCCTATCGGTATTAGCTTTCCTGCAGGATCAGGTCTAGTAGCGTTTGCAGGTGTTACAGGCTCTATGCCGCTAGAGATGCCTGAATCAGTTTTAGTGCGATTTACTGGCGAGATGCAAGATGGAATCACGCTGCGTGATTTAGTAAATGCTATTCCATACTATGCGATTAAA
>CAZYTC010000023.1:0-24917 GCA_964650175.1 uncultured Campylobacterales bacterium
TTTTTACATAAAAGAATTCCACCAGATTTTGTTGATTTTTTCTTTTTTGATGGTGAGCAAATACAGCAGATTGCAGAGGCAAATCGCACTGATAGAAAAGAAAGAATTATAAAGTTATTAAATATTAGTGGTATTGATTTCGTATCTAGAATTATAAGAAAATACAAGGATGATTTGCAACATAAAAGCTATGAAAATAAGTCTCAGCAGCAAAAAATTATTGAATATAAAAATAATATTGAAGATTTTCAAAGAAAAATAGAATTGATTAATGAAAAATTAATTCAATATAGCAATGAAATAGATGAGCTAGAGAATGAAAAGGTAAAATATGAGAATAGGAAAAAGGATATATATATTAATGGAAATCAAACAAAGGCTAATGAGCTAAGTCTTAGAAAAAATGAGCTAGAAAAGAGATTGTTTGATTTAAAGAATAAGCTACCAGAAATATTATCTATATCATTTATGACTTTTAAAAGTAGTTTGATAGGTGAAATATTGCAAATATTAACAGACGAAATCAAAAGAACAAAAGAGATAGATAATGTTGATTTTGCAAATACATTGATTGAAACATTACCTAAACAATTATTTGAAGATGCACCGAGAATAGATATTCCAGAAGAGAAGAAACAACAATTAAAAAATAAACTACAAAAATTACTATCTTTATATCAGGTTAATGAACAATCGCTTCAAGAAAAAAAGATTTTCCTTGAGAGCTTGAGTCATAATCAACTCATACAGATTCAAAATAGCTTGAATTTAGTTTTGGATAAGACTAAGCATCATAAAAATCTTATAGAGATTAAAAATATTATATTGGATTTAAAGAATATTGAATTTGAACTTAAAGTTATCAATGATGATCCAGAGGAGCAAAAAGAGTTATCCAGAATGGAAATTGCTATAAATGATACTAATTATAATATAGAAGACAGAAAGAAAAGAGTCTATGACCAAGAGCAACTTTTAGCTGAGCATAGACTAAAAATAAGAAAATATGAGCATGATGCAGAGCTTTTAGATAGGCAAGCCAAAAAGAATTTTCATCTTGAGCCACAAATAAACTTATCACAAAAGATTATTGATATATTAAAAGATTACAGGGAAAATCTTGAAAAAAGCGTAAAGATGGAGGTTGAGAAATATTTAAATGAGAATTATATGCAACTTATTGATTCAAATCATCTTATTAGGTCGATTAAAATTGAAGATGATTTTAATATAAATTACTTTGATGAAAATGATGAATTGATTGGAATGTCTAGTATATCTGCAGGAATGAAACAGATTGTTGCCATATCTTTGTTATGGGCTTTGAAAGAGACTACAAGTAGAGCTATACCAGTTATAATAGATACACCTTTAGGCAGAATAGACTATCAAAATCAGATAAATATATTAAAAAATTATTATCCAAATGCCTCAAATCAAGTGATAATTTTACCAACAGACTCAGAGATAGATGGTGATAAATTTAAAATTATAGAAAATAATGTTGCAACTATGTACGAGTTGAAAAATATTAGTGGCGTTGAGACAAAGATTTATAAATTAAGTAGCAAGGAAGAGGTGTTTAATGGCTGATATATATACTTCTAAAGAGGATGAATTTTTAATTACTAAAATAATGAATGATGGCTTTATGCATAGCATGCATAAGTACTATATTTTAAGACTTGCACTTGCTAAATCGATACAAATGGATAGATTTGATGAGTTAGATAATTATTTTCAAATAAAAGGCGATAGAGGAGGCGAATATTATTTAAAGCAAGTTACTGGAGAGAGTAATCAAGATGAGGATTATGATAAGGAAACGAGGGTTTTACTTGGATATTTGCATAATATAAATATGTTTGAAAACAATTTAGAGTATAAGAAAATTTTACAAAAACATGTACGCAGAGGCTTGAGTGAAATAGCTAGATCTTGGAAAAGTTCAGATTCGTTTTATGAATATATTTATCAAGATATTTTAAAAGAATCACCAAGCCAGACCATCGAACAGCTTGATATAATTAAAGCAATCGATAAGGCAGGAATTAAAGCAGAACTAATAAATATAGTTGAGGCATCAAGGCTGACACACTATAAAGTTAAGCTTGAAAATAGTAACGATATTAAGGGTTTGTATAAAATTATTACAGGACAACTTAATTCACTTTTGGGCGTGGAAGAAATAATATGCGACGATGTTATTGGTGAGCCGTTAACCTTTACTCTAACAATAGCAAAAGATGAAAAACTATGGAAGATTTATGATTATTTTGTAATTAAAAAATGGATTAAAGAGATACCAGCTAGTTTTAAATTAGGAATATTTTTAGGGATTGATATTTATGATAATCCATACTATTTTGACTTAAAAGATGCTCCACATATTTTTATTGCAGGTGCGACGGGAAGTGGTAAGAGTGTAACTTTGCATCTTCTTATTACTTCTTTAATGCAAAAAGCAATATCTGAAATAGAGTTTGTTTTAATTGATCCAAAAAAAGTAGAACTTTCAGTGTATGCTCAATCAGAAAAATTAAGCCAGCTAACAGATGGAAAAATTATAGAGGATAATGATGATATTTTAGAAGTGCTTAAAAAACTAGATGACGAAATGGAAAGTAGATATGAATTTTTAAGTAAAAAAGGTGTTCAAAGTATAAATGATTTGCAAAATAATGAGTTAAAAAACATTATAGTTGTAATTGAGGAATTGGCAGATATTTTAATGAGTTCAAGTAAAAAATTTAATGATGAATGCTCAAGAATTTTAGGAAAACTTGCACAAAAAGCCAGAGCCTCTGGAATTCATTTAGTATTAGTAACACAAAGACCATCTTCTGATGTATTGTCTGGAGTTTTAAGAACAAATATTCCATCAAGGGTGGCTTTAAAAGTTTCTAAATCTACAGAGTCCAAAATAATAATAGATGAGACTGGAGCTGAAAAACTTGTAGGCAAGGGTGACTGTTTGGTTAAGGTAGGTTCTAGTAGTATAAAGAGAGTTCACTCTGTGTATTTGAAAAATGAAAATATTAAAGAGTTAATCTAGTTATACCACCACCATCTTCACAATATATGTAGTAAATAGCGAGATGATGACTCCATATCCTACGATAGCGGAGCTTAGGCGTGGGGCGAGGTTTGCCATAGATGCCATAGCGGCAGCTGTAATCATTGGTGCCATCGAGGCTTCTAGGATAGAGACACTAGCGGCTAGGTTGCTCCAGTTAAATATTTTACATATCACTATCGCTATGATGGGGGCGATGATGAGTTTTATAAAGAGCCCTATGCTAAATGGGAGTAAATCTTGGCGTGGTAGCTTTAGCTCTAGCTGAATTCCAGTTGCAACAAGTGCGACGGGTACGATAGTGATAGCAAATGCCTCTAGGATTTTAATGATGATTGGGTTGAACTCTACCCCTATAAAAAATAGTGCGACTATCAAGGTGATAAATGGCGGAAATGTGAGGACTTTTAGTGTAAAGATTTTTATAGTTACTTTTGTAGTGCCTGCATATAAAGCGACAATAAGTGTGCCATAGGTGGCAAATGCCAAAAATGTTCCTAGCTGATCATATACTAGTAGGTATGGCATAAAATTTTCACCATCAAAATAGGTGCTAAGTAGCGGAATGCCTAAAAATGAGCTATTGGTTAATACCCCAACTAACAGCAGTGAGCCTGTGATTTGGCGAGAAAAATTTAGTATGTTAGCGATGAGTAGTATTAGTAGTGCACTAATGCTCATAACGCCCCACGCTACGACTATAGGGATAATGAGCTCTGCATTAAACTCAATGCGTGGAATCTGTAGTAGTACGATAGCGGGATATGATACATATAGCACATAGCGATTTAGAGCTACGGAGCTATCGCTGTTTAAGACCTTGGTTGTTTTTAGTATATAGCCTAGTGCTAGAGCCACTAGGACGATAGCTATATTTTCCATATAGAGCTAAAATAGTAGTTTAATCAGTTGCCAAGAGAGTGCACTACTAACACCAGCTAATACACCAGCGAGTAGATCATCGCCCACTACGCCTAGTCCCCCTTTTGCCTCCCTATCTATACGACCAATAATAGAGGGTTTTTTAATATCATATACTCTAAAAAATATAAAACTTAGTATGATTTGTATAGCTATGCCACTGCTGATATCTATCGCCTCGCTATAGCTAAATGAGATAGCAGGAGCGATAGCAAGAGCTAGCCACATACCAGCTAGCTCATCTATAACGATGCGTTTATCATCGTGAGAGTCGCTATCTCTTTCATACAAATCTATCTGCTTGATAGCGATGAGCGATATAAGTATAGTGAGTAAAAATAGCGTCTGTGAGCCAGCATAGGCTAATATTAGCACACCTAGTGGCAGTGAAACTATAGTTCCAACGGTTCCAGGGGCTTTTGGTGCTAGACCGCTATATCCTACGGTGAGAAAAAACCATCTCATAAAATCTCCTATTAATTTAGCGATGTCGTCTGATATAGTCTCATCAGCTCTGTGTAAAAATCAGCTTCGCTATGCTCTTCTAGTAGTCCATCGATTGGCATTATATTATAGTAGAGCTTTGAGAGATTTTTAAATCTATTTGGATAGAGTGAGGCGACAACCATCGCTGAAATCTCTTTTCGCACCAGCACAGCAGGTGGAAGCAGTCCTGATTCCATAATCTCCAAAATCGACTCAGAGTGATATGAGATGTGGTGATGATGTCCATGAGGGCAGGTTTGGGTGCTTACAAGTGTTTTGCAGTGGTTGCAATATACATATTCGCTAGAGACCATAACCTCTAGATTTAGCCCTGTAAGCTTATCGACGATAGATTTATTGGCGTGGTGGTCATAATACATCCCGATACCCGCGTGATTTTGTCCTATTACGAGTCTATCACACCCATAGTTTTTTGCCACCAAAGCATCTATGAGCACTTCGTTGCTTCCAGCAAAAATATAGCTATTTTCTAGTGGGACAATCACCACTCTACCATAAGGCAAGAAGTTATCTACGAAGTATTTAAGCGATTTATATCTAATATCATAATCTAGATTTGCATCGGTATATGGTTTAAGCAAAAATATAACGATGAGGTTTGTGCTCTCAAGACATTGTCTGATAAGTCTCTCATGGGCACGGTGCAGTGGGTTTGCTGCCATAAATAGTGCTGTGGTGTGCTCTGATTCTATCTCTTTTTTGGCACTATTGATTTGCTCTTGTATCTCTTTTATAGGCTCTGTTGAGATAGTGTACTCTCCACAAATAGCGTAGTTTCCTAGACGCTTTTGCGTAGCATTAACCCCAGGGTGACTCTGATCATCAGAGCCATAAATCTGTAGTAGCCTCTCTTTTGGGTCGATTTTATAGACGCTATCGGTGGTAATTTCGCCCACTTTTTCGCCATCGCATACCAAATCAAGCACCTCTGCTTTGCTAGCAGTTGTTAGTACCTGCTCATTTGTTTTACCGCTAGGCGATAGTATAAGCGGAAATGGAAATGTGCTACCTTTGTAGAGTCCACTCTCTATCACATCACGACTCTCTTGCTCGTTCATCAAAGATACGACAGGATAGAGTTTGCCAGATTTTAGCAGTGCTAGAGCCGACACCGCCTCTTTGTCTATAAATATTGCTCTATTTTTTCTTGATGATGCCATATTTTTTTCTCTTTTCCCATAAACTTTTTCGTGATATTCCTAGCTTTTTACACAGCTCTGTGTCTGGATATCTGTTTTGAAAATTGATAATGATATATTTTACATAATCCTCTATAGGCAATATTTCGCCTTGCTCAAATAGTCTATTTTCGCTCTCTATATTAACCATCACAAGCGGTGGATTATCTATCGTTTCAGTGCTTGAGAGAATACAGCTCTTAGACTCTATCGCCTCAAAAAGTGCCTTATGGTCTGCTTTTTTGAGTAGTTGAAAATCACTAATATATAAAATCTCTGCACCGCTATGTGTGATGATATCATCTATCGCTTTTGGTGTTGATAGAGAGATAAACTTGAGTGTTTTTTGGTGCTGTTTTGCATACTGAAAAGCCAGAGCATCAGAGTAACGCTGATTTGAGCTAGATATTATAAAAGGTAGCTCTAGTCTATCAGTATCAATATCGCTATCTATCCCTGTAAATAGGTGATCTAGGTATGTTTCATATGTTTTATTTAGTCCACTGAGTCTTTCATACTCTTTAAAGTGATGAATCTTGCGGATTAGCTCCTCTATCATAAATGGCTTTAGGATATAATCTTTTGCACCAGCTAGTAGAGGTTTTGAGACAGTATCGTTACTGATATAGCTAACCATTAGTATCAATATAGAGTTTTTATAGATATCGATGATAGGGTAGATATCTTGACCGCTTATATTTGTAGAAAGTAGCACTACATCATAATAGTCTCCACGCAGTGCCTCTTTGCTTGAGCCTAGAATATCGCAATCATAACCCAGTTCGCCTAGTTTAGCTGCGATACTTTGAGCTAAATATATCTCATTTTCTATAATTAATATTTTCATTGTTGTTTCCAATCATAATATTTGAGTGTTGCAGTTGCCATTACCGCGACACCCTCTTTTCGACCTACAAAACCTAGATTTTCTGTAGTTGTGCCTTTGATATTTATTAGATGTTTTGGCGTTTGTGTAATTTCAGAGACCACTTGACGCATTTTATCTTTATAGGGAGCTATTTTTGGTGTTTGTGCGATGATGGTTATATCTAGATTGTTAATCACAAAACCCATATTGTGTATCAATTTTACACACCTATCTAATAATATTTTAGAATCTATATCTTTGTAGTTATCATCACTATCAGGAAAAAGCGAGCCAATATCGCCAAGTGCAGCAGCTCCAAGTATCGCATCAATGAGTGCATGCAGTGCTACATCGCCATCACTATGAGCTCTAAACCCTACAGGGCTATCTATCTCTACGCCACACAGTGCCATAGGCTTGCTCTCCTGGAAGGCGTGCACATCAAAACCATTTCCTACTAAAATAGTATTTGATGGAGCCTCTAGACATTTGATAGTAGCTATATCCTTAGCAAATGTAACCTTTTTAGCATCCTCTTCACCAGCTATAAAAAATCTGCTTCCACCATATGCCACTATCGCACTGCTCTCATCAGTGTACTCTATATCGGTATCTAGGGCTTTTCGTAGAATCTCTGTTTTAGATAGTTGTGGAGTTTGGATGCGTTTTGTCTCTTCTCTAGTGATTGTTTCATTATGATACACCACGGTATCGACGATATCTAATGCAGGTACTATTACATCTGCCTTGTCAATATTAGATATGAGATTTTCTAGTAGATTGTTACTAATGCAACATCTAGCGATATCACTAACCATAATATGTGTAGTTTCTACACACTCTAAAGCATTTTTGAGTGACTCTTGACGCGTTTTACCACCAGAAACCACACTATAATCAGATATAGGTGTTACAAATTGTACTTCATCAGGGTGTGAAGCTATTATTATTTTTTTAAATAAATTTGTGCTTTGAAATCTATCTGCAAGAAACATCCAAAGTGGCTTCTCGCCCACTCTAAGCCACTGTTTTTTGACATTGACTCTAAATCTGCTAGACTCTCCAGCTGCCAATAAAAGTAGAGTTATATCTCTCACAAAAAGACCTTTTTTCTAAAATGTTACAAAATTATACACCCAAAAAGCTTTTTTTTATCTTGCTTTTGATAGATTATCCAAATTGTAAGTATTTGCTATAAGTAACTTGAAATATTTAACTTATATTGAAAATTAGTTGGATATTTCAGCCTCTCTTACATATAAGTCTAATTAGCTTTTATAGCACAGGAGAAAATTTTATGAGAACTGAGTGGGTGGCAAAGCGACAAAATGATAATGTTCGCACTCAAATGTATTATGCAAAGCAGGGCATCATCACAGGTGAGATGGAGTATGTCGCTAAGATAGAGAATCTCGACCCAGAGCTAGTTCGTAGTGAAGTAGCTAGAGGGCGGATGATAATCCCAGCAAACATAAATCATACAAACCTTGAGCCTATGGCGATAGGGATTGCCGCTAGATGTAAAATCAATGCAAATATCGGCTCATCAGCTATCGCAAGCGATGTTGAGGGTGAGATAGAGAAGATTCAAGTATCACAACAATATAGAGCAGATACAGCGATGGATCTCTCAACTGGCGGGGATTTGGATGAGATTAGAAAGGCGGTAATTGCTAACTCTAAAATACCTATTGGTACGGTGCCAATCTATCAAATTTTACACGATGTAAACAATAAGATAGAAGATTTAACGATAGAGAAGATGCTAGAGGTTCTAGAGCGTCAAGCACAGCAGGGTGTGAGTTACTTTACAATCCACGCTGGGTTTTTGCTAGAGACTATGCCAAAAGTTGCAAAACGAAAGATGGGGATAGTGAGTCGTGGTGGCTCGTTAATGGCTGCGTGGATGATGCACTATCATAGAGAGAATCCATTTTATACGGCATATAATGATATATTAGATATCTGTGCTAAATATGATGTATCTCTCTCATTAGGTGATTCGCTTCGCCCTGGTTGTCTGGCAGATGCGAGTGATGATGCACAGCTAGGAGAGTTGAAGGTTTTAGGTGAATTGACGCTTCGTGCATGGGAGAAAAATGTCCAAGTGATGGTCGAGGGTCCTGGACATGTTCCTCTTAATCAGGTTGAGCGAAATATGAAGATACAGCGAGAGTATTGTCATGAAGCACCATTTTATATCCTAGGGCCACTGGTAACTGATATTGCCGCTGGATATGATCATATCAGCTCTGCTATAGGGGCTGCTGTGGGTGGATGGCATGGTGCTTCTATGCTCTGCTATGTAACACCAAAAGAGCATCTAGGTCTGCCAAATGCAGAGGATGTTCGTGAGGGCATTATCGCTTATAAAATCGCAGCACACGCTGCAGATATCGCTAGAGGTCGAAAGGGTGCTAGGGATATCGATGATGAGATGAGTGATGCTAGGTATGCGTTTGATTGGAACAAGCAGTTTGAGCTAGCATTAGATCCAGATCGTGCTCGTGAGTATCACGATGAGACGCTACCACAGGATGTGTTTAAAGAGGCGGAGTTCTGCTCTATGTGTGGACCAAAGTTTTGCTCATACAAGATTACGCAAAATATTATGGAAAATGTAGAGGCAATAGAGAAGATTGCAGCTGAGGCGAAGCAGGGCTAGGTAGTATCGGTGGATTGCTTTGCAATGACTGAATTTGTCACTGAGGCTTTTTGCGAGCTTTGTAATGATAGAATCGTCACTGCGAGGAGCGTAGCGACGCGGCAGTCTATATAAAAAACAGAGTAGATTGCCACGCTACGCTCGCAATGACGGTATCAGTGTATTAAAAAAGCACCAAAGGTGCGAGGGCACCATGTGCGAGTGGAACTCAGCGTTAGCGTAGCCAATCGGGACTTGTTCCGATGGCGTATTAAAAAAGCACCAAGGGTGCTTGAGCTTTCCGCTGAGGAAAACGCAAGCGTAGTCGTAGCCAGATGGAATTTATTTCCATCGGCGTATTAAATCAAATAAAAGGGAGAAAATATGACAGAAGATATAGTTAAATCAGCACTATCAAAAGTTACATATCCAGGTTTTACAAAAGATATCGTAACCTTTGGTTTTGTTAAAGATATAAAAATTGATGGTACAAGTGTAGTGGTAAATATAGATATCACCTCAAGTGCACCAGAGGTAGCAGAACAGCTTAGAGTAGAATCTAGTGAGGAGCTAAAAAGAGCAGGAGCTACTAGCGTAGTGATAGATATTACAGCTCCAAAGATGCCACGAGAGACATCATCTCGTGGTAAAAATATGGCACCACATATTAAAAACTTTGTGATGGTTAGCTCTGGAAAAGGTGGTGTGGGCAAATCTACAACATCGGTAAACCTAGCAGTTGCACTAGCTATGCAGGGTAAAAAAGTAGGGCTATTAGATGCTGATATCTATGGACCAAATATCCCTAGAATGCTGGGCGTTGAGTCTGTAAAACCAGAGGTTGCTGGCAATAAAGTGTTGCCAATAAATGCATATGGTATAGAGATGATGTCTATGGGCTCACTGATGGAAGAGGGGCAATCGCTCATCTGGCGTGGTGCTATGATTATGAAAGCTATCGAGCAGTTCTTGCGTGATATTTTATGGTCAGAGTTAGATTGTTTGATTATCGATATGCCACCAGGGACAGGTGATGCACAGCTCTCACTTGCTCAAAGTATCCCTGTAACGGCAGGTATTACTGTAACGACACCACAACAGGTATCACTGGATGATTCTAAACGAAGTTTGGATATGTTTAAAAAATTGCATATCCCAATCGCTGGTGTGATTGAAAATATGAGTGGATTTATCGCTCCAGATACGGGTGTAGAGTATGATATATTTGGCAAAGGTACATCTGAAGCGATGGCAAAAGAGTTTGAAACTACTATAATAGCTGAGATTCCAATCGAGCCATCTATCCGCACTGGTGGAGATGAGGGTAAACCAGTCACATATTATGCACCAACTTCTGAGAGTGCAAAACGATATATGAAAGCGGCTGAGGATCTGTGGGCATTTATCGAAAAAGTAAACGAAGATGGTGGTGTCGATAACCAAGCGATTCAACCAAATACACCTCCAGGTGTATCTGCTTGCTCAACTCAAGCAGCACCAAAACCACAATCTGATTCAGGACACTGCGGCACAGGCGGTGGTGCAGGATGTGGATGTCACTAAAAAACTCCCTTTTTAGGGAGTAAATATTGATTCTTAACTTTTTTTATGTATAATAAGCATAAATTATAAAAGTAAGAAATAATGAAAAAAACAAAATCTATCTACTCGCTCATTTTACTGATTATATTTCTAACTATCTCTTTTATCGCTATCTTAATCTATATCTTTAGCTCGATGCAATCAAAATTTCTCTACTCAAAAGCACAATTAGGTGCAGATATAGTCCAAGAGTCTCTCACATCTCATATGCATAGTGCCACAACAGATTATCAAGATAGATTACTAGAGCAGATTTCACTAGTAGATGGTGTTAAAAATGCGTGGGTTGTTCGCTCTAATGAGGTGGTGCGTCAGTATGGCAAGGGTATCTATCCACAAGAGCCACGCGATGATATAGATAGATATGTAATCAAATATGGTAAGATTAAAACTGATAGTAGATTTGGAATATTTAGCGATTCCGTCTATAGAATATCTATTCCATATGCTGAAAAAGAGGTTGAAAAGATAGATTGCAAAAGCTGTCATGATGTCAAAACTGATGCAGTATTGGGTGCTGTATCGTTTGAGCTTGATGCTAATGATATAAAACTATTTGTAAATAGCTCTATGATTGCTATCGTAACGCTCGCACTAATTATTATAGCTATCGCTTCATATATGATAGTAAAGCTTACAAGCTCTTATAGAAAATCACTACGCGATATATCAGATAGCCTAGCGGATGTATCTAGTGGTAGCTATAGCAAGATAGATAATGTTTTTGAGCAGGGTGAGTCATATAGAGCGGTGGCATCTGTAAATAACCTTATTGATGAGTTAGATTATAGATTGCACTCATCACTAGATAAAATCTCTCGTGCTATCAAAAGCGATATCTCTAGCTCAAACCCGCTCATAGAGATAGAGCGATGTGCGACGCTAATATACGATATAGAGCTATTTAGAAATGATATTCAAAGCTTGCTGAGTGTGGATGAGCTGTATGAGAAACTAATAGCGATGCTAAGAGTCAAGTGGGATATGAAAGATTTTAATATTTTAGAGTTTAACTCTATCACAAAAGCGACAAAGCTCATACATAGCGAAAAGACTCTATTGTGTGATATCTATAGTGGATGCAGTGCAAAAGGTGAGCCAATTGACTCTAGTTGCTGTGATGTTGCGTGTGCTAAAATGATAGTGCCAGATATATCTTATGTTTGCGATAGCTTTAAGATATCAAACGATTTTGAGATAATAGTATCGGTTGTGAGTGATGATAAAAATGATATATCAAAGTTACAGCGAGCCATCAGAGAGCTATCGCAATATATAAATAGTGCAAAACTACAAATCTATAATCTAAAGGTGACAAATACTACAAATATCGATACGCTAACGGGTCTATATACTCGCTCGTATCTAGAGTCATTAGCAAAAATCATTGTGGCACAATCTATAAAAACATATATTCCATATGGCGTTATGGTGGTTGATATAGACCAATTTAGCCAAATAAACAACTCATATAATCACGAAGTAGGCGATGAGGTTATAAAAGCGATGGCACGCAATATCCAAGAGTGCGTAGGTGTGGCAGATATCATAACGAGATATGGTAGTGATACTATCGCCATTATCTTATATGATTATGAACTATATGATATTATGCAGGTAGCACAAAATATTCATGAGAGTTTCAAGAAAAAGATTAGAATCAACAGATATGCTATATCAAAAAGTGTAAGTATTGGTATCGCTCGCTTTCCAGAGCAGAGCAACTCGATATTAGAGTCGATAGAGTTTGCTAAGCGAGCACTGCTAGAGGTTAAAAACCGTGGTGGAAATGATTCGTTAGTATATAACGCTGATACGATGCCATCGTAATCTAGAGCTCTTGTTGTGAGAGCTCTTATAGCTCACACACCTCTAAATCTGCATCATCCATGGAGCTATTAAACTCTACTATCTTATCTCTTCCGCTGTTTTTTGCTTCATATAGAGCGATATCAGCATACTTTATCGCTCCCCAGATAGATTTGTTTTGTTGTGGGAAGTGTGATACCCCTATGCTGATTGTCTTTTGAATCACTTCATCTTTGAAGTTAAATTTGACATTTTGAAACTCTTGTTTTATCTTTTGTGCAACTTGTATCGCCCCAGCATTTGTGGTGTTGTAGAGTATTACTAAAAACTCCTCTCCGCCATATCGTATTGCAATATCAGATTTTCTGATGTTTCGCTGTATCTCTTGAGCTAGTGTTTTGATGACTAAATCTCCAGAGTCGTGTCCATAGTTATCATTTACAGATTTAAAATAATCTATATCTATCATCAAAATAGAGTATGCCACATCAGCTCGCAGTGCTTGCTCACTAGTTTGCTCTATAAAGTTTTCTAGAAATCTACGATTATATAGATGAGTTGCAGCATCTTTTAGCGATGAATCTCGTAGCTTATCCATCAATATATGGCTCTCTATGATAGGTTTTGCAGCATCAAGATAGCTGAGTATATTTGGAATATTTTTATTTATCTCCTCGATTACTCGTCTGCTTTTAGAGCTATATGAGAGCACTAGCGTATAGTTATCGTTTATCTCAAATGGGATACAGGTGTACTCTTTATCCATTGCACAATTTGTACAAATATTATCAAAATCTAGTGAGTATACATCTCGATTTACTCTATATGATCTACACTCTATAGCGTTTTTATCGACGCTTGGCAGACAAAAGCTGTTGCCATTTGTGATATGTATTAGCCTTCTAGTGTTGCTTTCTTTATCTATCTCATAGATTGCAAAATGCTCTATATTGAATTTTTTATGCAGTATATGTGCAATTCGCTCATACACCTGCTTTTTACTCGTATCAAGCTCTATAGTTCGTTTAAATTTATATACATCTGATAGCTCTTCGATGATTTTACCTGCTGAATCTAGCGGGTCAGAGCTAGAGAGGTTGGAGCTAGATATAAAGGTACTGAGATTATATTTTATCCCCTCTAGTGTTAGCTCTATCTTTTGAAACAGTGTATTCATCTGCTCTGCTACTTCATTACCAGAATCTGATAATTTAGTAGTAAATCTAAAGCTAAAATCACCAGTGTGAGCCTTTTTAATCCCTGTTTGTAGATTTTCAAATAGTCTCATATAGGGTTTGAAATAGTAGTTTGTAACAAATAGGGCTATGATGATAAAAACTACATTTATACCAAATATTTTTAACACCGTCATAGCACCAGTTTGACGAACATCGTTTATATCAAACTCCATACTGATTGCACCCAAAACCTCGCCTTCTGCGACATTATGACAGCTTAGACAGTTTGGATTTCCATAAGCAGTTGCTACATAGGGAATAGTGACTCTTAAAATCGCTTGTTGTTCATTTTCGCTAATATCTCTGATGGATATTCCCTCTGCTAGAACCTGTCTATCTATATCATCACGAGGCTTTTCATTTTGCATACCATCGCCATATTGCTTGATAACATTTTCAGACCTAACTATCCATAGCGATTTTACATCTTTGATATTTGCGATATTACTTAGAAAGAAATCCCTCTTATCCATCATATCATTAACCATATGTGCTGTGAGTCCATCACGCACGATTTCTGCTGTCATTTTTGATTTTTCTACAGCGTTTTGATAGCCATAATCTCGAAAATTCAAAGCAACATTGGTGATAGTCGCAACCGCCAATGCCATAAGCATTAGTGCTACGATAAAGAGGATTTTTCTATTTGTATTCATATCTCTACTTTTTGGTTACTCCACAGTAACGCTTTTTGCTAGATTTCTAGGCATATCTACATCGTTACCTAATCTTATAGCAATTTCCATACTCAAAAGTTGTAGTATTATCATCATCTCAAAAAACTCTAACATATAATCACTATGATGAGCTGTTTTGATAAAATCATCAGCTTTATCAAACCCTAGCGGGCTAATCGCACAGATGGTTGAATCTCTCGCACTTAGCTCTTCGACATTGCTCTTTGTTTTATCGTATAGTTTATGCTCAGGCAGTAGTGCTATAGTAAAAAGCTCAGGGTCTGCTAGAGCGATTGGGCCATGTTTCATTTCGCCGCTTGGATAGCCCTCTGCGTGCAGGTAGCTAATCTCTTTTAGCTTTAGTGCACCCTCTAGTGCTAGTGGATAAAATACATCTCGCCCGATGAAGAAAAACCCATGACCATGTAGATATCTTTTTGATAATCTCTTTAGTTGCTCGTGTTTGTTTTCATCTACTTTTACGGTAGATGGCACTTGACGCAGTAGCGAAATCTGTTTTTTAATCTCCTCGCTACTCATCGTCTGCTTGTGCTTTGCGATAAATAGTGATAGCATCCAAAGCACTGTGATTTGAGTAGAAAACGCCTTTGTAGATGCAACGCCTTTTTCTATTCCTGCTCTCGTTAATATCGATGCGTCGGTGAGTCTAACCATAGATGAGTTATCGACATTACAGATAACTAGCGTCTTTAATCCATGAGCTTTTGCCATCTTTATAGACTCTAGCGTATCGGCTGTCTCTCCGCTTTGGCTGATTGCTACAAATAGCGTATCGGTGTTAAGCAGTGGCTCTTTATATCTAAATTCACTCGCTATCTCGACGCTCGCTCTGATTTTTGCGTATCTCTCTAGCATATAGCTAGCCACAAGTGCAGCGTGATAACTAGTCCCACATGCACATAGTTTTATCTCGTTTATGCCATCTAGTAGTGAGCTATCAAGCTCTTCAAAATTAACAGAGTTATCTTGGAGTCTGCCTAGTAGTGCATCTGCTATTACATGAGATTGCTCATAAATCTCTTTTTCCATAAAAAATCTAAATCCATCTTTTTGAGCAGAGATTTTATTGGTGCTAAGTGCTCTATAATTTAGTGTTTTTGAGTTGTGATTTTTACCAAACATCTCAGTCTTCTCTAGTGACGCATAGCCATAATCGCCATCTTCTAGATATATCACTTCATCACACATACCGATAAGTGCTGCATCTGATGAGCCAAAAAGCACTTCGTTATCACTATTTTTACCTAATATCATAGGAGAGCCATGTTTGGCATAAAATATCGTATCATCTGCTGATGCTGTCGTTAGTAGTATCGCATATGCTCCCTCTAACTCGCCTAGAGTCTTTTTAAACGCTTCAAATGGAGTGTGCAGTTTTAGATGTTCTTCAAACAGATGTACGATAACCTCTGTATCTGTTTGGCTCACAAATGATACGCCCTTTTTAATGAGTGCCTCTTTTAGCTCTTGGTAATTTTCTATAATACCATTATGTACCACATATGAGCTCTGTGCTAGATGTGGATGAGCATTTAGCTCCGTTGGTTTACCATGAGTTGCCCATCTAGTGTGCCCTATGCTGACGCTAAATCCATCTGTTTCGAAATCTTTTGCTTTATCTTCTAAATTTATCAGTTTTCCTACTGCTTTAAACAGTGAAAAGTTACTATTTTGTAAAACAGCAATCCCAGCAGAGTCATAACCACGATACTCTAGCTCTCGTAATCCATCAATCAATATTTTTTTAGCAGGTCTGTTTCCGATATAGCCTACGATACCGCACATATTCTCTCCAAAGCTTATATTTTTGTAATTATCTCATATTATCACATAATATACAATGTATAGAGAACTCTTTTTGCTATAATGGCTCAAAAATTATATTTAGAGATTTTTATGGATTTAATAACCAAGATAAAAAACAACGAGAGAGTAGATTTTGATGAGGCACTCTCACTATATGAGCTAGATCTGTTTACACTCGGTGAGCTAGCTGATAAAAAGCGTATCAATCTACATGGCAAAGATACATATTTTAATATAAACCGCCACATAAACCCCACAAATGTCTGCAAAGATATCTGTAAATTTTGTGCTTATAGTGCAACTCGTAAAAACCCTCACCAATACACAATGAGCCATGATGATATTATGCAGATTGTAGAAAATAGCTCTAAAAATGGTATAAAAGAGGTACATATCGTCTCAGCTCATAATCCAAACACGGGGCTAGAGTGGTATTTAGAGATTTTTAAAAAGATAAAAGATAACTTCCCGCATATTCATATAAAAGCTCTCACAGCGGCTGAGATACACTTTTTAGCTACAGAGTATAATAAAAGCTACGATGAGATAATCGATATGATGATAGATTATGGCGTGGACTCTATGCCAGGTGGTGGTGCTGAGATTTTTGATGAGGCAACTAGAGATTACATCTGCAAAGGCAAAGTGAGCTCATTACAGTGGCTAGAGATTCATAAAAAATGGCATGAGCGAGGCAGATACTCAAACGCCACTATGCTATTTGGTCATGTAGAAAATCGCTCTCATAGAGTAGATCATATGATGAGACTTCGAGATTTGCAAGACATCACAGGTGGCTTTAACTGCTTTATTCCACTGGTTTATCAGCGAGAGAATAACTATCTAAATGTGAGCGATTTTCTAACAGCCCATGAGATACTAAAAACCTATGCCATCGCTCGTATAGTGCTAGATAATATCCCACATCTAAAGGCGTACTGGGTTACATCTACTATCAATCTAGCCCTCGTCGCTCAAGAGTTTGGAGCTAATGATTTAGATGGCACCATAGAGCATGAGTCGATAAACTCTGCAGCAGGTGCAGCTAGCCGAAACGGTATGGCATTTGATGAGTTTGTCTCACTCATTAAAAATAGCGGATTTAACCCCGTAGAGAGAGATAGTCTATATAGTGTTATCAAGAGGTGGTAGGCGTCATCTTTTCATATCTATAAATAAAAAGTGAGATTTCTCTAAAGCCTCTATCCTTAGACTGCTCTCTCTTGTAATCTCGCACGCATCAGCAAAATCCAGCATTACGCTTTCATTTAGTCTAGATTTACCCTCGATTTGTACAAAATAGAGCTGTCTATCATCTGCTATTTTATAATCTATAATCTTGTTAGTATCTAGCTCGCAGACAAATATATTTACATCTTGATAGATTTTTATAGGGCTATTGCCATCTTGTCCAGAGACGATATTTAGTAATTTATTACGCCTTTCATCTAATCTATATCTATGCGAGCCATAGAGCCTATCTAGCCCTTTTTGCGGTGGAAAAATCCATATTTGCAGTAGTCTTAAATCGACATCGTCCTCATTTTTCTCACTATGATAAATCCCATCTCCAGCACTGAGATATTGCACCTCGCCACGCTTTAGGCTCTCGAAATTTCCCATAGAGTCTTGATGTGTAATCTCCCCATCTACTACATATGAGATTATCTCCATATTTTCGTGTGGATGAGTGTTAAATCCGCTATGAGGCTTGATAATATCATCATTTAGAACTCTAAGTACTCCAAAATGTACATTTGCAGGGTTTCTATACTCTGCGAAACTAAAATGAAATCTGCTCTCTAGCCAACCTAGATTTGATTTTCCCATTAGCTCTTGTGGTAATTTTTTTAGCATATAGACCCCTTGTGAATTTTATTATATTCTATCATCAACAAAACAATATTCAAAAGATGGGTTTTATTGGATATAATTCAAAATATCTATTTTATATAGATAGAGTCCTAAAGGCTACAAATAATGATTTTACTAATAGATAATTACGATAGTTTTACATATAATATAGTTCAGTACGCACTAGAGCTTGGTGCAGATTTGCGAGTGATACGAAATGATGAGATGAGTATCGATGAGATAATCAAATTAAATCCAGATAAACTCATTATCTCTCCAGGACCCGCTACACCAGATGATGCGGGCATTACGCTAGAGGCGATTAGATATTTTAGTGATAAGATTCCTATTTTTGGGATATGTCTAGGTCATCAGAGTATCGCCCAAGTTTTTGGTGCAGATATAGTTAGAGCCAAAAAGATGATGCACGGCAAAACCTCTACGATGGTTCATAATGAAAAAACAGAGATTTTTAAAAATATACCATCTCATTTTGTAGCAACTAGATATCACTCTCTTATCGTGGATAAAAACAGCATAAACGAGCAGATAATTCCCACAGCATATAGCGATGATGATGGCGAGATTATGGCACTAGAGATTGCAAATCGACCTATCTATGGTGTGCAGTTTCATCCAGAATCGATTATGAGCGAATATGGATATGAGATATTAGATAACTTTTTAAAACTATGAGAGAGACATATATTTTTATAGCCATAATGCTCTTTAGCGTGGCTATATTGATAAATCAGATATCTCATCTCTCTATCGGCTACAACGAGGCAAAGATACTATTTTATGATAGCTCATTTTTGCACTACTATATAAATTTTTTTATATCCAAATTTGGACAAAATGATTACGCACTGCGTATTCCTATGATTTTATTGCATACTATTTCGATGATACTTTTTTATCAAATATCTAAAAAATATCTCTCTCGCAGTAGTGATAGATTGTGGCTAGTGGCTATCTATGCAATGCTACCTGGAATAAACAGCTCCGCATTAATCATAAATTGTGCAGGCGTTGTAATAGTACTAACACTGCTGTTTGCATATTTGCATCTATATTATCAGAGGCTATCTTATGCTTTGATGCCGATTTTGGTTTTTGTAAATCCATATTTTCTATTTTTATTTATCGCCACTGCTATTTATGGAGTGATGAAAAGAGATAGATATTATATAGTGATATCCACTCTAGCTATCGCTACATCGATATATTTTTATGGTATAGATATTGGCGGAGTGCCTCAAAGCAGGTTTATAGATACGCTTGCACTCTATGCAACTATATTCTCACCGCTGCTATTTTTGTTTATATTTTATGTTTTATATAGAAATCTCATCTCTAGAGATTGGGATTTGCTATGGATGATAGCCATCGTCTCTCTCGTCTCATCACTGCTATTGTCATTTAGACAAAAGATTGATATACAGATGTTCGCACCGTTTTTGCTGCTCGCTGTGATTTTAGCAGCTGCTAGATTTTCTCACTCTTATCATATCAGGCTAAAAGAGCTGAGAAAAAAATATAAAATGCTATTTATATTAACCATCATAACGCTTATTATAAATGCAACGATTGTGTTTAATAGCCAATATCTATATCTATTTATCAAAAAACCAAGCCACAATTTTGCACACAAGATGCACAATGTCCAAGAGCTAGCTACCTATCTAGATAAAAATAATATAAGATGCGTCAAAACTGACAAGAGTGAGCTACAGCTTAGGCTTAGATTTTATGGAATTGATGAGTGTGCAGATACGGTTTTATCACATACGCCATCTAAAAATAGTAAAAAGGTTACAATAGGTTACAATAATAAACCTGTCTATACTACCTATGTTACTAAAATACACAATAAATAGAACTTCTATTAAATAATTTGCTCTAAAGCCTTTTTTGAGACATCTTGAGTGATATAATACTTTCCAAATAGATTATGTCAAGGAGTTGCAATGGCTCAAAGAGCGATTCGTGAGTACGATGGTAAAGCAATTTTCTCTAAACATTGGGAGAAATATTTTAGTGGTTTTCATTATGGTTTTAAATCTGTAATGGTTACTAGCGGAGATGAGCTTCGCAAAAAAGCACAAGAACATGGTTTTGAGTGGCTAAAACAAGAGCCTCTGGTAGCAAAACCAGATATGCTTTTTGGTAAACGAGGTAAAAACAATCTTGTACTATTTCGTAATGAAAAACCAGGTGATGTTACGCTAGAAGACGCTGCTAAATGGATAGATGATAAAATCTCCCATGAGACTACACTGCTTTCTGGTCAGCACGGTACGCTTACGCATTTTGTGGTAGAGCCATTTACTCCTCATGAGCAAAATCAAGAGTATTACATTTCAGCTACAACTGTTGGCGAGGATGATGTATTGTATATGTCAGCTGAGGGTGGTATGGAAGTAGAGGAGGGTTGGGAAGAGAAGGTAAATGAGGTAGTCATCCCTATTACCATGGATGATGCAAATATAGCTCATCTAATCCGTGCGAATGTTCCAGCGGATATTCCAGCAGAGAATAAAGAGCGATTTATCACTTTTGCAGAGCAGTTTTATAAATTTTATAGAGATTTAAACTTTGCATACCTAGAGATAAACCCTATAGTTATGGTTGGAAATGATTTGCATATTCTAGATTTAGTGGCTAGACTTGATGATACTGCAGGTTTTATGATGGGCGATGCGTGGGGTGAGGATGTAGAGTTTCCTACGGCATTTGGTATGGAAGAGCAATCACCAGAAGAGAAAGCTATCGCAGAAGCAGATGCTAAATCTGGAGCATCTTTAAAGCTAACTATACTAAACCCAATGGGCAGAATCTGGACTATGGTCGCAGGTGGTGGTGCATCAGTTGTATATGCTGATACTATCGCAGATCTATCTGGTAATGTTGCTGATTTAGCAAACTACGGCGAATATAGTGGTGGACCAACAACAGGTGAGACGAAATTTTACGCTGATACGGTACTAGATTTGATGACTCGTCACAAAGACCCAAAAGGACGCGATAAGATTTTAATCATCGGTGGTGCTATCGCAAACTTTACCGATGTTGCTAAAACATTTACAGGGATTATCCAATCATTTGAGGCATATGCTGATAAGATGAAAAATGTAGGTACGCGTATTTATGTTCGCCGTGGTGGACCAAACTATGAAAAAGGTCTAAAAGATATAAAAGAGGCGGCAGATAGACTAGGGCTATATATAGAGGTATATGGGCCAGAGACTCATGTGACAGATATTGTGCGTATGGCACTAGAGAAATAAGGAGAAGAGATGGGAGCTTTATTTACTAAAGATACACAAGCTATTTTTTGGAATAACAACGCTAGTGCAATACAGAGAATGCTAGATTATGATTATGTTATTAGCAGGGAAAAACCATCGGTTGCAGCGATAGTTGCACCGACATCTAGTAATAAATTTGAGAAATTTTTCTATGGACCAGATGAGATTATGGTTCCGATTTTTAGAAACACAAAAGATGCAGCAGCTGCATTTCCATCTGCTGATGTGCTACTAAACTTCGCATCATTTAGAACAGCTTATGATGTTACTATGGAGGCACTAGAGCTAGGTAGTCAATTTAAAACTATCATGGTTACAGCAGAGGGAATTCCAGAGAGAATGGCTAGGAAGATGAACCAAGCAGCTCGTGATGCTGGCGTGGTAGTTATCGGACCTGCAACTGTTGGTGGGATTGCACCAGGAGCATTTAAGATAGCAAATGTGGGTGGTACGATAGAAAATATCATCAACTCAAAACTACACCGTACAGGCTCATGTGGTCTAGTGACTCGCTCAGGCGGACTATTTAATGAGCTATCAAACATCATCTCTATAAATGCAGATGGTATCGCAGAGGGTGTTGCTATCGGTGGTGATAGATTTGTTGGTTCTGTATTTATAGATAACTTGCTTCGTATGGAGAGCAATCCAGATGTAAAATATATGGTTTTACTAGGTGAAGTGGGCGGTACAGAAGAGTACAAAGTTATAGAAGCAGTAAAATCTGGCAAGATTAAAAAACCAATTATCGCATGGTGTATTGGAACAATCGCAAAACACTTCAGCTCAGGCGTACAGTTTGGTCACGCAGGTGCTAGTGCAAACGCTGAGGCTGAAACTGCGGCATCTAAAAATGCAGCTATGGCAGAGGCGGGTATATATGTACCAAATAGTTTTAATGATTTACCAGCAAAAATCGCAGAGGTTTATGGCAAACTAAAATCAGAGAGTATCATTACAGAGATAGCTGAACCAGAACTTCGCACAGTACCAAAAATTAGACGCAAAAAAGAGTTTATCTGTACGATAAGCGATGATAGAGGCGATGAGGCAACATATGCAGGTTATCCGATTAGCTCTGTAGCTACACCAGAAACAGGATTTGGTATAGGTGATGTTATATCGCTACTATGGTTCAAAAAACGCTATCCAAAATGGGCAACTGATTATCTAGAGACAGTTATTAAAACAGTAGCAGACCATGGACCAGCGGTGAGTGGTGCACATAACGCAAAAGTAACAGCTCGTGCGGGTAAAGATGTTATCAGCTCACTTGTAACTGGACTTTTAACAATTGGACCTCGTTTTGGTGGTGCTATAGATGATGCGGCGAGATACTTTAAATACGCACATGATCGTGGTATGAGTCCAGCAGAGTTTATCGACTATATGAAAAAAGAGGGTAAAACTATCTCTGGAATAGGGCACCGTATCAAATCTGTGAGAAATCCAGACTTACGCGTTAGTGGGCTAAAAAAATATGCATCAGAGCACTTCCCAGCTACTCCGCTATTAGAGTATGCACTTGAAGTTGAAAAGCTTACAACATCTAAAAAAGATAACCTAATACTAAATGTAGATGGTACTATCGGTATTTTGATGGTGGATATGTGGAGAGCACTAGGATATAGCGAAGATGATATCGATGGATTTATCGATGCGGGTGCACTAAATGCATTTTTCGTTGTTGGTCGCTCTATTGGATTTATAGGTCATATACTAGATGAAAAACGCCTAGGTATGCCTATGTATCGTCACCCAACTGATGATATATTATATAGCGTAGAAAAGGCTGAAGAGATTTAATTCTACGAATGTCTCCATTTTTGGAGACAAAATTCTACATTTCCTACATTTTCTGTTATAATCTTAATAAATAAACAAAATTTTTAAAGGTTAGTTAATATGAACAGATCTGCTTTTACTATGCTTGAACTTGTCTTTGTAATCGTAATTATCGCTATTTTAGGTGTTTTAGCACTACCAAGTTTTAATAAAAACGACCTAGAGCTCGCAGCAGAGCAGGTGGCAAGTGATATTAGATATACTCAACATCTTGCTATGAGAGATGATAAGTTTGATCCAGCAAATGGTGTGTGGTACGAAGATAGATGGCAGATTAAGTTTTATAGTGGTGGCAAATATGCAATATTTCATAATAATGATGAAAACTCTAGTGCCAAAGACCCAGCAACTAATAAAAATATAGATACTCAAGAAGATTCTCCTAGTAGCTTATTTAAAAAGTTTAATATTAGTGAAATAAGTGCAACAAAAGGTGGTGATGCTATCGATGGTGATGATTTTAGTATCGCTTTTGATAATCTAGGTAGACCATATGAGGGTATCGGCGACTCACCGAGCGATAAATTATTAAAAGAAAATATAGATATAAAATTAGAGAACCAAAGAGGTGAGCTGAAACTAAGAGTTCACTCAGAGACTGGATATGTTTGCTTGCTAGACCCTACCAATATAAATCCAGATACTGGCGAAGAAGAATGCGTTAAAATTAATTAAATTAAACAACATTTAATTTTATATCAGTATCATTAATCTACAACTTTTTAGGAGTAGATTGATGATGCGTTCTGCTTTTACTATGCTTGAACTTGTCTTTGTAATCGTAATTATCGCTATTTTAGGTGTTTTAGCACTACCAAGTTTTAATAAAAACGACCTAGAGCTCGCAGCAGAGCAGGTGGCAAGCGATATTAGATATACTCAGCACCTAGCTATGAGAGATGATAAGTTTAATCCAGATCCAAATGATAGCGACTGGTATAAAAAGATGTGGCAAATTAGATTTCAAACAAAAAGTGGCATATATGGATATTCTGTATTTGCAGATAATAATAAAGGTAGAAATGTAGATTATAATGAGAGAGAAGCTGCATTAGACCCTATAGTTGCCACACCAATACAAATATTTAGGGGAACAGTGCCACTGGATGGTTCTCCTAGTAATTTAACTAAAAAATATAAAATCAATAATATAAGTATCGATTGTAAAACTTCCGATGGTTCTTTAGCGACGGCTAATTTAGGTGTGTTAGCATTTGATAATATGGGTAGACCATATAACGGTATTGCATATAGTGCTGGTACGAAACCACTTCAATATATACTTGAGGGTAATTGCGATATTGCTCTTGTAAACCCAAATGGTGATATAACCTTGCGAGTCCATCCAGAGACTGGATATGTATGCACTATAAATCCAACTACAAATGATTGTGTAAAAACTATCTAATAAAATAGTTTTAAAATGATTTAGCTTTCATTAATTTATAGAGAATGAAAGTTTTTACAAAAATTCGTAAAAACTTTCTAATATCCATCATTTATTCAGCTCCCTTTAAGCATACTCTGCATATAATTCCCCTCCACAAACGATGACACCCC
>CAZYTC010000024.1:0-24059 GCA_964650175.1 uncultured Campylobacterales bacterium
ATGCAAGAATACAATCTTTCCCCGATAATTGGGAGTTTGTAGGTTCTATGGCTGAGCAGTATAAGCAAGTAGGAAATGCAGTTCCAGTAAATTTAGCCTATCATATTGGTGTATCTATTAAAAATTATCTAAATGCACAAAAGGAAAAGAGTGATGAGAAATTACAACTTGAATTTCATTTCTAATGAAGATTTATTTAACCACACAAAAGAAACTGTTTTAAAGTATGGATTTAAAGTGAATCTAAAAGAGTTTAATGAAAATCTAATTGACCCAATAAAGCTAACTTTTGACCATAAGGTATATAAAAAAGAGTTTCAAGAGTTAATAGAGGAAGAAATATTAAGACAAGTTGATAAATCAAATACAAATCATATAGGATATTTTCATCAAAATATCTTTAAATATTTAGGAAATGGCTGGAGTGTTCCTGAAACTGGTTTTGATATTGTAAATGAAGATAAAAAGATATTTGTTGAGATAAAAAATAAACATAATACTATGAACTCATCATCTTCTCAAAAAACATATATGAGAATGCAAAATAAGATAAATAAATTTCCAAATGCTAAATGTTTTTTGGTTGAAGTTATTGCAAAAAATAGTCAAAATATCCCTTGGATAATATCTCTTGATGGTGAGCAAATAAGTGATGAGCGAATTAGAAGAGTATCTATTGATAAATTTTATGAGATAGTTACTGGAAATAAAAATGCTTTTAAAAACCTTTGCGAAGAATTACCTTTTGTAATTGAAGATGTTTTAGATAGTCTTAAAGAGGAGATTCAAGAAAATAGTGTATTTGAAGAACTTAAATCTATATCTCCTAATATTTTAAAAAGCTTGTATTTATTATCTTTTTCAAAATATGAGGGATTTGATAGTTTTGATATATAAAAATGATAAAACTACTTATCATTTTAGAGTTATCGATAGCAAATGTAAAGTAATTTTATCATTTTATGACAGATGTGGCTATTAGTTTACCTCTATCGCTACAACAGCGATAGCGTAATCTCCATCGTGAGTGATGGAGAGAGAGCTATTTTTGATATTAAAGTTTTTTACGACTCTATCTGAGAGTGTAATGATTGGGGCGCCTTTTGTGGTTTTAGATATAGAGATATCTAAAAATCCGCACTCGCTTCCTATGCCGCATCCTAGTGCTTTTGAGCATGCCTCTTTTGCAGCCCAAAATCCAGCTGCAGTTTTATGATTTTTTACTAAATCCATCTCATCGGAAGATAAAAATCTCTGCAGTGCTTTATTGCCAAATTTATCGATGAGATTTTTCATCCTATCGGTTTTTACTAAATCAACACCTATCATTGCACCACGAAATCTGTAAAATATACATTTCTAACTTTGCCATCTTTTAATCTGGTGTTTAGCTCATTTACAATCTGCTCTTTTAGACGCTCTTTGCCTTTCGCGGTTGATATCTCTTCTAGTGATTTTGAGCTAAGTAGTCTGATTATCGTATCTCTAAATACAGGCTTTTTTGTATCTAGCTCAGGTGAAAGCTCTTTGCCTTCCATCTCTAAATTTAGCTCACATTTTAGATATCTGCGACCACTTTCGCTTAGTAGATTTACTGTAAATGTATCTAGTGGATACATTATGCCAACCTCTGTTAGTGAGCCATCATCGTAGCTTTTAGAGCTATTTTGCTGCGTGGATGCTTGCTCTTGGGTCTGTTGTGGTGCTGCGTCGTTATTGCTCATAAGTAGCACAGCGATAATTCCGCCAATGATAAGTATTAATACTAAAACTATAGCGATAATTATCAGCAGTAGTTTCGAGGAGCCCTTTTTTTCCTCTGATTGTTCTAGTTCATTTTCATCTTTTTCTGCCATAGTGACTCCTGAATCGAAATTTTTATATAATTGTAGCGTGAAACTGATAATTTCCTATCATTAGAACCCTTTTTTTGGTAAAATGGTGTACAAATTTTAGGAAAATATATGATTTTACGAACTTTAGGATATATCGGCACACCTTTCATAAAGCTTTACTCTAATATAGACAAATTTGGCGAGTTTATACTATTTCAAATCCATCTTTTAGCACTATATCCATTTGCATTTAAAAGATTTAGACTAATATTGACACAAATCGAAATTATCGGTCTTGGGACTATGGGCGTGGTTTCGCTGACAGCAATATTTACAGGTATGGTTGAGGCGATACAGCTTTATAATGGCTTTCATCAGTTTGGTGTGGAGAATTTTATAGGGTTTACTGTGTTTTTATCTATCACTAGAGAGCTAGGACCTGTTTTTGCATCACTGATGCTCATATCACGCTCTATTAGTGCGATGGCGGCGGAGCTTGGGACGATGAGGGTTACAGAGCAGATTGATGCTATTGAGATACTAGGCGTAGATTCAAAAGAGTATCTGATAATCCCGCGTATTATAGCCACTACTATATCGCTACCACTACTGGTTATATGGTTTGATTTTGTAGCTATTGGCTCATCATATGTGATATCTGTAAATGTTTTAGGGATTAATCCAAACTCATATCAAGAGGCTATTATGAAGTTTGGAGAGCTAAGCGATATCACAACAGGCGTCATAAAGGCTGCGTTTTTTGGTTTTATTGTAAGCTCTATAGGTAGCTATATAGGCTATAACACTAGAGGAGGAGCTAGAGGAGTAGGGCTATCTACTATCGCTGCTGTTGTATACTCTGCTGTTGCTATTTTTATAGCAAACTATTTTTTATCCGCACTGTTTTTATATATAGGCTACTAGCTAGATGCGACTAGGCGTCGCGTTAGTGATTTAAATCACATAGAGATCTAAATACAAAATTCTCAGGGTCATAAAACTCTATAGCACCAGTATTGATATCATAATACCATCCGTGGATAAATAGCTTATCCTCATCTACTAGTTTTTTAACATATGGATATGTTAGTAGATTTTCTATTTGCGTGGCAATAGATAGCCTCTCTGTAGCTCGCAGCAGGTCATCTCGTGGAGCATTTGCACCAAGTGCTAACATAGCCATTGTTTTTGCTTTTTCGCCAAGTGATAGCCATTTGGAGGTGTGTATCATAGTATCATCAAAATCTTTTTGATATAGTGACTCTATTGCCCCACAGTGTGTATGTCCACAGATGATGACATCTGAAACACCTAAAACACCGATGGCATACTCTATAGCACTAGCTGTAGAGTGAAAATCCTCATCTGGTTTGTATGGTGCTACGAAATTGCCTACATTTCGCACTACAAATAGATCTCCTGGTTTTGTCTGTACGATTAAATCTGGAATTACTCTAGAGTCAGAGCAACCTATAAAAAGTGTTTTTGGGTTTTGTCCCTCATTTGCTAGCTGAAGAAGATGTGATTGGTTATTTTTAAAGTATGTCTGAACGAAAGACTCGTTGCCTTCGGCAAACTTTTTTAGTCTCTCATTGACATCGCAACTGGGGTTTTCTATCTCTTTTAGTGACATTTATCTATTCCTAGTTTTTTTAGTATTGCTTCAAAAACCTCGCCACCTTCGCGGTCATAGTCATCCCAATACTCTATAGTAATCATCCGTTTACCCTCTGTAACAGCACCCGCATAGATGTTTGGCTTTAATCTGCACAGTTTTGTACATTCAGCCAATGCTTCCTCTACGAGCTGGTGCTCCTCTTCGGTATTGTATGCTAAAGAGAGCTTTGAGTACCTCTCTTCTGATTTGTGATCAGCTATTATAGAACAAGTCATATTATGCCCTTTGATTTTAATACTATATTATACGAAAAATAAGTTAAAACCACTCTAAGAGCTTAGATACTTCATCTATCTCATAGCATTTAATGCTACTTTTCTCTATAGGTTTTTTAGGAACTAGTGCTTTTGTAATCTTTTGTGATGCTGCCTCTTTGAGTCTAGAATCTAGCTGATAAACCTCTCTAATATCACCCACTAGCGATACCTCGCCTATAAAAATAGTCTCTTTTGATATAGTTCTATTTCTAAAACTACTGATAATTGCTGCTAAAATCGCCAAATCCGCCGATGTTTCTGTGATTTTGATGCCACCTGTGATATTTACAAAAACATCATAGCTATTTAGTGGAATTTCTAATTTTCGCTCTAGTAGTGCTAGGAGCATATTTAACCTATTGTTATCAAATCCTGTCGCTTGTCGTTTTGGATTTGGGGCGTGAGTGTCGCTCACTAGTGCCTGCACCTCTAATACTATAGGGCGAGAACCCTCCATTATAACGCTTAATGCAGAGCCGCTTTGTGCTTTGTTGCGGTTGAAAAATCGTGATGAGAGATCTTTTGCACTCACTAGCCCATCATTTCGCATCTCAAAAACACCTATCTCACTAGTGGGACCAAAGCGGTTTTTAAATCCTCGCAGTATTCGCAGTTCTCTAGAGCTATCTCCCTCAAAATATAGCACCACATCAACCATATGCTCTAGTATCCTAGGTCCTGCGATAGAGCCCTCTTTTGTGATGTGACCTATGATAAATATTACTATTTTTTTATCTTTTGCTAGACGCATCAAGTCAAATGTGATTTGGCGAACCTGCGTTACTGAACCTGGGGCTGATGGTATGGTTTCAGAATAGAGCGTCTGTATAGAGTCTACTACTATCGCCTCATAGTTTCTCTCTCCTAGCTCTGCTAGTGCGTGCTCTAGGCGTATTTCGCTTAGCAAATATAGATTATTTACATTTGCATCCAATCTATCAGCTCGCAGTTTTACTTGCCCCTCGCTCTCCTCGCCTGTGATATAGAGCACATTTTTATTTTGTAGTGCAATATTTGCAGCGATTTTTAATAAAAGCGTCGATTTTCCAACCCCTGGACTACCGCCAATAAGCACTAGCGAACCAGGTACCACGCCACCACCTAGCACCATATCTAGCTCATCATCACCGCTACTATATCGCTCTATGCTCTCATGCTCTATCTGCGTTATCTCTTTTGCACTATTGTGCGATACTCCACTAACAGAGGTGAGTTTTATAATCTCTTGTTGTGCTTCATTTAGCTCGATAAGAGACTCCCAAGCCCCGCAGTTGGTACATTTTCCCATCCATTTTGGGGTAGTAAATCCACAATGCTGACACTCAAATATTGTTGTTTTTTTCTTTGCCATATTGACTCTTTTTGTTTATTGTAGCGATATTTTTATGGTTGAGCTAAAAATATGACAAATTGCCATCTATTTCTCATCTAGATATAGCACTCCATCTTGTAGCATCAACGCTTTGCTCTCAAGTTTGTCTATTATCTCTAGATATTTACCACTAGTTACATCTATGCTAGAGAGAGATTGAAATATCTCTTTTGCACCTTTTAAATCACCGCTATAAAATAGATTGTAGGCTTTGGTGTAATCATCTATATATGTTGGTAACCTATCTAGTGGCTCAAACACCTTGATGGCACTATCTCTGCCTTTTACTACGATATTTGCAACTATTTTGCTTGGTGGTGGATTGTCTATCTGCGAGAGAGTATCCTCTGATACCATTATGTATGTGCCAAATTGTTTGTTTGCTGACTCTAGTCTCGCTGCGATATTGCCATTATCGCCGATAAAGGTGTAGTTAAATCGTTTGCTAGTCCCCATATTTCCAACTATAACTTCACCTGTATGGATACCATATCTGGTGTTTATTTCACATCCAAACTTTTTTGAGAAATACTCATTTTTACTCTTTAAAATCTCTTGAGCTTCAAGTGCTGATGTAACCGCTAGCATTGCGTGATTTGATTGAGATAGTGGAGCATTCCAAAACGCTACTACAGCATCTCCAATATATTTATCGATAGTTCCGCCATATTTTAAAATAGTATCGCCTAAAATCTCTAGATACTCATTTAGTAGTTTTGATAGCTGATCTGGCTCTAGTTTTGTAGATATAGAGCTAAAGCCCTCTATATCGCTAAAAAGTATAGTAAGAGTCTCTCGTTTACCACCTAGTTTTAAACTCTCTTCATCTTTGACTAGCTCATTTATAACTTGCGGGCTAAGATAGTATCCAAACGCATTTTTGATAAATCTTTTTTGAGATATTTGATGTAGATAGTTTGATACAAATCCCCATATAGAGGCGATAATAATCGCTATAAAAACTACAGTTAGATGTAGTAGTTCGTTTTGATAATATAGATATATAGAAAAAATTATAGCGGTAGTCATAGCAAATATAGTGTGCGATAAACTGTAGTAGATATTTGAGTAAAATCTATAAGCTAGCAGAGTAGTAAAGGTTATGAAATAGATAAAAATAGCTGATTTATATAGTGAATAGTTATCTAAAAAATCACTATTTAGAATATTATCTAAAACCGTTGCGTGTATCTCTACTCCAGGGTAGATGGCATCTGTTGGGGTGCTTTTTAAATCCATTAGCCCTGGAGCACTAACACCTATAAAAACATAGCTATCTTTAAAAATATCAGGCGATATAGACTCTGTTTGTGATAATTGAGACTCTATGATTTGAGCGATATTAAAAGTCTCATATGTTTGAGATGCTCCATGATAGTTTATGATGGAGGTTTTGTTAAATGTTTTATCATCTATGATTAACTTATCATCGATAATCTCATAACTGTTTTGCGTAGCTAGAGATAGAGTAGGGATAGATTTGCCATCAAAGCTTTCAAAAAGCTCTATTTTTCTAATCTTACCATCACTATCAGGAGTGGCTGATACAGAGCCAAAATGGGTAAAAGATGATATGAGAGACTCTGTAGCAAAAGTAGCGTAACTTTTTTTGTTATCACTATTTTTTATATATTCGCTAGAGTCGATTTGTGGTGGAAAATGGCTATATTTTCCCTGTGTATCGCTGATGATGATAGTGCCGATGGTTGGTTTTTTTGATAGCTCATCTGCAAATTTTATATCATCAAACTCTCCATAAGTGGATGGCTCACTAAAGATGATATCTACTATATTGATTTTTGATTTTTCTAAAAATGATAAAACCTCAGCGTACAGCTCTCTAGGCCATGGCCAAGAGAGTGAAAAGTTTTCATAAACCCAATCTAGCGATGATTGATCTATGAGGATGATTTTTATATTTTTATCATGACTTGCAGGCGAGCTAAGCTCTTTTATCCTCAAATCTATAAGATGGTTTTCGACTGTATCAAATATTTTTATATTTATTGATACTATCGCTATAGCTGTTATGAGTAGTGAGACAACAGCTAAAGTAGAGATTTTTTTGTACATTTAAATCTTTGATAGTGTTGATTTGAATCTTTTTACTCTATTGGCATGGATTTTTGATTCGCTCAATTTTAATGCAGTCAAAGAGTCGATTCTATCTTTTGGGCTTGGGTGAGTTGAGCCAAATCCACCACTATTTACTGTAAGTTTTTTATCCATACTCTCTAGCATAGCTATGAGAGATGTCGGATTATATCCAGATGATATCAATATATCAGTCGCACTTTTATCTGCCTCGTACTCTTGAGATTTGGAGTATCCACTGTTTATCATTGTATTTGTGATATCTTTGATACTTCCCTCATAGATTGTAAGGAGATTGTTTAGTGTAGATTTTGTATGTTTTTTAGCAATCTCTGTGGCAATATTGACGCCTAAATCACTCCATCTGCTACTTTTTATAGCCGAAAGTGCGTGAGCGTGCGTTATATGAGCTATCTCGTGAGCGATTATAGCGGCTACTTCATCTTCATTAGATGCACATCTAAGTAGTCCACGAGTGATAAATATAAATCCACCAGGAGCGGCAAATGCATTTATCTCACTGCTATCTAAAATAGCAAAATGATACCCTCCAAAAGTGACAGGCATATCGCTATGGTTTGCTAATTGATACCCTATTTGGTTGATATATTTTGTAGCAGCTGCGTTATTGTATAGTTTATAGTTTGATAATATATTTGCACTAACTGTGCGACCTATATAGTACTCTTGTTCTGGTGTAAAATCCTCACTAGCACTCGCTACACCTTTTGATATTCCTGCGATGCTACTAATGTGTGATTGGCTTAGCCCTGTTTTAGCTAGACCTTGTTGTATTGTTGGGTCTTGAATGAGACTATCGAGTTCTTTTACACACCCTGATATTAATAGTGTAGATGCTATGAGGGCTATATGGAATTTTCTCATCTATTTAACCCTCCATTATCTACAAATTTTCTCTGCTCAGCGAGGTTTATTAGAGGTTTTTCTATCTTATCTACAAGTGAAAAAGGTAGCTTTGGATTATCTTTTTTATACTCTTTTTCTACCTCTGCACTAAATCCTTTTGCTGCCATCGTTACCTCTTTTGAAGATACGCTTTGTGGAGCCTGTGTCGTGGCTTTAGCTAGTTTTAACTGCTCTTTATTTAGAGCATTTGAGTGTAGCCACCCTGTTTTGCCTTTTACTTTTACTTTTACCCAACCATCTTTTTGCTCTATAGTCTCTACTTTCTCATTATATGGTAGTGATAAGAGGGTGCTTGAGAGAAAAGAGTTGCTAGATTTTAGCGGGGTTGATTTGAGCTGTATATACATCGTTTGAGCATTGAGACCCAAAGCGATTGTTAAAAATAGTAGAAGTTTAATAATAAATCCTTTTTTTTAATAAATCTATCAATTTTACTATCTGTAATTTTAAAAAGAGATTAGCTATTGTTAAAAATAGCTAAAATATACACAAGCTTAGCCTCTAATGCTTAGTGCGATATCTCTCTCTACTCCGATAGGATCAGCTAGTAGCCCCTCTCGCAGATTAATAGCAAACTCATCTGGATATATCTCAAAGTTTTTATTCTGAATCGATTGTAAAGTCGCTTTTACAATATCAGATGGTTGTGCTTTTGGCATTGGCGAATCAGCACTTAACCTCGTATCTATAGGGCCTGCTAGTACCTCATAAACCTCTGCATCAAACAGTGCCATCTCTGCTCGTAGTGCTTGTGTATATGAGTGTAGTGCCGCTTTTGAGATGGAGTAGTTTGCCATAATAGGTAGGTTTATAAGAGCTAAAATAGATGAAATATTAACTATTTTTGCATCTTTGTGTTGTAGTTTTGGCATCAATGCAGATGTGAGATTGATAGTTCCAAATAGATTTACATCTATTTCGCTAAAGTCACCATTTAATCTCTCATTTTTATTTAATCCTGCATTATTTATCAAAATATCTAGACTGTCTATATTTTGCACACAGCTATCTATAGAGTTTTTATCGCAGATATCTAGCTCTAAAATCACTATATTTGAGTGGTTTTCATATTTAGCTAGTGTTTTTTTATCTCTCGCACATGCATATATTTTTGATATGCCCAGCTCTATTAAAGCATCTAAAAATGCACTCCCAAGACCGCCATTTGCACCTGTGATTAAAATACTTTTATCTCTCATCTATGACTCCTTTTTAAATATTGCATCTAGTATCCCATCTACAAACTCATACTTATCAAATTTGATAAGGTGATCTGGTTGCTCACCCACTCCTATATATAGTATAGGAAGATTAAGAGCGTATGCGATAGAGAAGACGCTACCGCCTTTTGCTGTACCATCTAGTTTTGTGATGATGATACCATCGATACCTATCATCTCATTAAATGCTTTTGCTTGAGCTATCGCACTTGATCCTTGTGTTCCATCTAATATGAGTAGTTTTTGATGAGGTGAGCCCTCGTGAGCTTTATCGCAAATTCGTACTATCTTTTTTAGCTCATTTGCTAGATTTGTCTGATTGTGAAGTCTTCCTGCAGTATCTAAAATAACCCTCTCAAATCCACGGGCTTTTGCCGATTCTATCGTATCATATGCCACTGCACTTGGATCATGACCTTGTCTTGAAGATACTATCGGTATCTCTAGTTTATCAGCCCATCTGGTTAGTTGCTCTATCGCTGCAGCTCTAAATGTATCACATGCTCCTAGTATAACCCGCTCGCCATTTTTGCCATAATTTTTAGCCAATTTTGCTATAGTAGTTGTTTTTCCAGCACCATTTACACCCACCACTAGTGTAACTGTTGGCTTGCTGCTGTTTTCTGGTACTTTATTATCATGAAATGCTAGTGTTGCTAGCAGTTTTGACTCTAACTGCTCTCTAGTGACCTCATCTTGGTATAGCTCACGCAGGATAATTTCGACTAAATCATACTCAACATCTGCCTCTAGCAGTATAGATTCTAGCTCATCTTTGGAGATTTTTAGCTTTTTTTCTGGAACAATCGATGCTATCGCTTGAGCTGTCTTTTCAAGCCCCTTTTTTAAAAACGAAAACATTATTTCATCCCTAGTTGCGTTGCGATATCTCTATCTAAAATCTCTTGAGGTGTTGCACCAGCGTAGTGATTTACATATTCGCCTTTGTTATACATAACCATTAGTGGCAGAGGAAACTGCTGTCCTACACCGATAGTAGAGGCGATAGAGCGAGCTAGTGGTTGATTGTCATTTTTATTTACAACTATATAATCACCACCACCTGCATGTTTTGTTTTGAATGATTCTAAATCTTCATTGCTTAAATCATCCTCGATAGTAACTCCTATAACCATCAGTTTATCGCCATATTTTTGTTGTAGCTGTGCTAGATGTTTTGACTCTGCTTGACATGGCGGACACCAAGTAGCAAATATATCAAACAAGACCACTTTGTCCTTGCCCGCATCTATTGAGTAGTTTGGCCCTCGTTTTTCTACCTTGTAGGTTTTGGAATTTGTATCAATTAGTGTAAAAGTTGCAGTCGATACCAGTGGCTCATCGCTATTTTCATCACTACAGCCACCTATAAATAGTGATAGAGATATAGCTATGGCTAAAAATTTCATAAAACGCATATATAAACCTTTTTTTGCTAAAATGTTTACAATTATAGCCAATAAAGGTAAAACTTGACAAAAACAGAGTTTAGAAAAAAGGCTACTTTAGAGCTAAAATCTATCCCTAATTGCACTAGATATTCTAAAAATTGGCGTGCTAATAGAGTATTAGGGCAACTATTAAAAAGATTAAAATATAAAAATATATTGCTATATTGGCCACTACAAAATGAGGTTGATATTAGAAAAATAGCTATAAATTTACGAAAAAACAAAAATGTATATCTGCCATTTATGCAAGGTGTTAGTTTTAAGATGGTACCATTTAGATTGCCATTGGAGCGAAAATCCTTTGGGATTTATGAGCCTTTGGATAGTTATTTAAAAATTAATAAAATAGATATAGTTGTAGTTCCCGTGATAGGTGTAGATGGCGGATTTGGTCGCGTTGGTTTTGGCAAAGGGATGTATGATAGATTTTTTCCAACACTAAAGTCAAAACCGCTGATTATTTTTATACAGTTAAAGAGATGTTATACTAATAGTTTTGTGTGTGATGATTTTGATGTAGTAGGCGACTTGCTCATCTCGCCATCAGGGGTGCTAACACCGAGGAATAGTTATGTTAATGAGCCTACTAGTAGGAAGCGGGGTATCACTCGCAAGCGGACTGGTCGGTTTTCTCATCTCAAAAAAGATTACAGCATCTCATTTTGAGCTCTATCTAGAGCAGGCAAAGGCAAAGGCAAAAGCGATAGAAAATGAGGCTGAATTATCGCTTGAGAAGGCAGTTTTACGATCACGAGAGATAGAAAATGATGCACAAAAACGCTACGATGAAATCGCATCAGAGGTAAAAAAAGAGTTTGCTACTAGAGAGCATAAACTATCACAAAGTGAGTCTGATTTTGAATCTTTTAAAATCAAAGAGACAAAAAGACTCAGTTTGCAAAGAAACACGATAGAGAATCGACTTTTAGATATCGATAGAAATGAGAAATCACTAGAGAGGCTAAAGCGAGATTATGGCTCTAAGATGGAGCAGATAGATTCGCTCATAGAAGAGCGTTCAAAGCTCTCTGTGCGTGAGGCTAGAGAGATACTGTTTGATAGATTGCGTGAAAAAGAGCGTCAATCACTAGCTATAGAGCTAAAAGCCCTAGAGGAGCAATCAAAAGAGCAACTGCGAGCAAAGGCAAACTATATTTTAGCCCAAGCAACTACCAGATATGCTGGAGAGTATGCCGCAGAGAGGCTAATTAGTGTTATTACGCTAGATTCAGATGAGCTAAAAGGTCGTATTATCGGTAAAGAGGGTCGCAATATTAAGACCCTAGAGATGGTAAGTGGTGTTGATATTATCATAGATGAGACACCAAATACTATAGTGGTTAGCTCATTTAATATCTACCGCAGAGCGATTGCTGTCAAGACTATAGAGCTACTCATAGAAGATGGTCGAATACAGCCATCACGCATCGAAGAGGTCTATGAAAAAGTCTATGAGGAGTTTGAAAATCAGACTCTAGAAGAGGGCGAAGATGTCGCTATTGAGCTAGAGATATCAAATCTGCATCCAGAGATACTAAAGCTCATTGGTAGATTACGATATCGTGCTAGTTATGGACAAAACGCCCTAGCTCATACGCTAGAGGTGGCTCATATGGCAGGTATTATGGCTAGCGAGATGGGAGCTGATGAGAGATTGGCTCGCAGGGCAGGATTGCTTCATGATATAGGCAAATCGCTCACCCATGAATATGGTGGAAATCATGTCGATTTGGGTGCGGAGATATGTCGCAGATATGGAGAGGATAGAGTGGTTATAAATGCCATCTATGCTCATCATGGCTATGAGGAGGTGGAGTCTATTGAGTGTGCTTGTGTCTGTGCTGCAGATACACTCTCAGCAGCTCGCCCTGGGGCTAGACGGGAGGTTTTAGAGAGTTTTCTAAAACGAGTAAAAGAGATAGAGGATATCGCCACTAGTAAATATGGCGTAAAACAAGCCTATGCCATAAATGCAGGGCGTGAAGTGCGAGTTATCGTTAGTGCACAGTGTGTGAGCGATGATGAGTGCGTGATGATAGCAAAAGAGATAGCTGATGAAATATCATCAACTGTATCATTTCCTGGAGAGGTAAAAGTTAGCGTAGTTCGTGAATCACGAGCGATAGAATACGCTAGCAAATCTATAAAAGAGCTCTAGCTCTTTTATGATATAATGCTACTACTTATTTATACTACGACATTCTTATTGATTTAAAGAGTTTTCATGCGAGAGAGATTACGAGGGCTTAGAGATTTTACGCCCGAGATATTTTTAACCCTAAAACAAGGCTATAATATAGATCTATTTAAGCGAGATCTATTTGCAGGAATTACAGTAGCGATTATCGCTCTACCACTTGCTATGGCATTTGCTATAGCTAGTGGAGTAGAGCCAGAGAGAGGGCTATTTACCGCTATTATGGCTGGTATTTTTGTAGCAATATTTGGAGGTAGTAGAACCCAGATAGCTGGCCCCACTGGGGCATTTGTAGTTATATTATATGATACGGTGCTTCGATATGGCTATGAGGGGCTTGCGATTGCCACTATTATGGCTGGAATTATGCTCATTATTATGGGGTTTTTAAAGTTTGGAATGGTTTTAAAATTTATTCCATACCCCGTAATTACGGGTTTTACTACAGGTATTGCACTTATTATTTTCTCATCTACCATAAAAGATTTTTTCGGTCTAGAGATAGAACAGCTTAGCTCTGATTTTATAGCTAAATGGGAGCAATATTTCTATAATCTAGATGGTATAAATATCTATGCGTTTTTGATTGCATCTACTACTATTGTATTGATGCTCTACTCTAAAAAGCTCTGCTATAGAGCCCCAAGTGCCATAGTTGCCATCGTGGCAGTTTCACTTATTACATACTTTTTTGGATTAGATATAGAGACGATAGAGTCAAAATTTGGCTCAATCGCTAGCACGCTACCAGCTCCTTCAATGCCAGAGATTACCCTCTCTAAGATTAGAGAACTGCTCCCACCAGCTATTACTATAGCACTACTTGCTGCTATTGAGTCGCTGCTATCGGCTGTAGTGGCTGATGGTATGAGTGGCACTAGACACAACTCAAATAGCGAGCTAATAGGGCAGGGGCTTGGCAATATCGGCTCTATAATATTTGGTGGAATTGCATCCACAGGTGCTATCGCAAGAACTGCTACAAATATCAAATCAGGTGGCGCGACCCCTATATCAGCCATTATCCACTCTGTGATGATTGTTATATTTATGTTTGCTCTCTCAGCCTTAATCATAAAAATCCCAATGGCTGCACTTGCGGCGGTGCTAGTGGTTGTAGCGTGGAATATGAGTGAGCTAAAGCACTTTTTTCATATACTAAAGGGGCCAAAAAGCGACGCTGTAGTGCTAGTGATTACATTTTTGCTTACAGTACTAGTAGATTTGACAGTCGCTGTGCAAGTGGGTGTGATATTAGCATCAATGCTGTTTATCAAACGAGTTACTGATGTGATAGATATAGAGGATAATAAGCTAAAGTTTAATCAATTTTACGCACAACGAGATGATATAGTCGATGATCCAGATGCGATATCAAAGAAAATCATCCCAGATGGTGTGGAGGTTTATGAGATAAATGGACCATTTTTCTTTGGGGTGGCTGATAGACTCCAGAATGTACTAGATAATATCGAAGAAAAGCCTATAGTATTTATACTTCGTATGCGAAAGGTGCCGATGATTGATGCTACGGCGATGCATGCACTAAATGAGTTTTATAAAAATTGTGAGCAAAATGGCACGACACTAGTATTATCAGGTGTAAGTGATGGATTAAAAGAGTCGCTAAATGAGGCACGATTTTTTGACAGTTTTGATATAGCATATATGGCGGGAAATATCGATGAGGCTCTAGAGATAACCTCTAGAGTTTTAGAAAATATTACTGAGGCATAGTAACAGATATTAGAGCTCTTAGCTCTCCCATTTTATAGCCTGTTGCTTTGTCTGCTGGGTAGTTTGACCCTATCGCTTTTGCTAGTGGGCTATCTGAATCGATATCTCCATGACAGACGATACATGCATCTTTTGCCATTAGTAGCGGTCTGTAGTATGTATTGTTTACTAGTTTTGGTTTTAGCTCTTTTTTAGCAGCGATATCTGCTCTATATTCATCCATTATAGATATCTCTTGTTTGGTTGCTTGATTATCTGGATTTCTGGTTTTATCGCTAACTCTTTTGATAGATAGTCCATGCTCTTGTGATACAGCTTCTGTAAGCTTATTTGCCTCTTTGGCACAAAAATCTACAGCCGCTATAGGACCATTTTTTTGCATCTGCTCTGTTAGATTAGAGCCTAATTTTTGTAGCAGTGCATCAGATGCCGCATTGCCTTTTTTAATCATCGCTTCATTTGCAACTAGTAGTGCTGATAGGGCGATTGAGCCTAATATTATCTTTTTCATAATCTATTCCTTTGTAAAATTAAATCATATAATGATAACAACATATATTAAATAATTATCTATATTATAAAATTAGCTAATCAGTTTCAGAATCATCATATGGATCTAGATGTATTAGCGTATAGATATTTTTATCACTAAAGAGGTTTTTAATCGCCAGCTCAACTCTATCTCCAACGATATGGGCATCTAATAATGATGTGCTAACGCTAAAAACCATATGTACACTTAGATAGATATCGTTGCTAGATTTTCTCGTTCTTAAATCATGATAACTGCTTATGCTATTTTCATTATCTAAAATCTCTATAATTTTTGCCACTTCATCTGCCTCTAATGCGGCATCTAGTAGCATTAAAACCCCCTCTTTTATGATGGGATAGGCTGAGTATATCATATAAAAAGCGATAATAATCCCTAGTATCGCATCGATAAGATGAAAACCGCTAAAGTGGATAGCTATTAGTGAAAATAGTATTGCACCATTGCTAAATAGATCTGTTTTATAGTGCAGGGCGTCTGCTTTTATCACCATATTATCTGTTTTTTTGGCGACATAGTTTAGATATATCACTAAAAAAGCAGTAATAATAAATGATATCGCTATTACATAGATGGAGTAATCTAGATACTCTATAGGGCTATTTTGAATCATTTTTGAGATAGCACTATAGAGTATAAATAGTGCTGATAGACTGATGATAGTGCCCTCTATAACTGCTGCTAGTGGCTCTAGTTTACTGCGTCCGAAATTAAATCTATCATCTGGTGCACGATCAGAGTTTTTTAGCGTAAAGTAGTTAAATAGCGATATTATCATATCAAGAAGTGAATCAATAGCCGAGGCTAAAACCGCTACAGAGCCGCTAAAAACACCTATGATAAATTTGATAACAACTAGTATAAATGCCGTGATGGTTGAAATGAATGTTGCTTGTTGTTCTAATCTCATAGCGATATTTTAGCCAATAGTTGCTAAAATCGTTTTTATGAATATTTTAGAGATAAAAAAAGAGCGACAGTCGTGGATGTCGTGGAAAAATATAGCTCCTATTGTCGCTGAGTTAGATAATCTAGCAAATATTGAAGCGACGCTAGAGCTAGGCGATATTGTGGCACTGAAAACAGATAGCGATATAGATATGGTTGAGCTAGAGCGTATAGCAAAAACTATGATGCCGTGGCGAAAGGGTCCATTTGAGCTATTTGGACTCTTTATAGATACGGAGTGGCAGAGTTATATTAAATATAATTTTTTGCGAGCTCACTTTAATCTAACTGGTAAAAAAGTAGCCGATATAGGGTGCAATAATGGCTACTATATGTTTAGATTTTTAGAGGATAATCCAGCAAAAGTGGTCGGTTTTGATCCATCGCCACTATTTAAATGCCAATTTGATTTTATAAACCATTTTGCAAAAACCGATATCACTTATGAGCTGTTAGGCGTAGAGCATCTGCCATTTTATGGTGAGAAATTTAATACTATATTTTGTCTAGGGGTGCTCTATCATCGCAGTGATCCTATAAATATGTTGAAAGAGCTAAAGAGTGCACTAGAAGCAGATGGAGAGGTGATTTTAGATACATTTATCATAGAGGGCGATGAGCCGATGGTGCTCTCTCCAAAATCTAGCTACGCAAAAATGAGTAATATCTATTTTATCCCCACGATTAGAGCACTAGAGAATTGGTGTTATAAGGCAGGATTTGAGCATTTTGAGCTGCTAGGGACTATGGCTACCACTCTAGAGGAGCAGAGAAAGACACCATGGATAGAGTCACAAAGTTTACAAGATTTTCTAGATCCTGCCGATAGTAGTAAAACTATAGAGGGCTACGCTGCCCCAATTCGCGGATATGTAAAACTAAAAAGAGGTTAATTTTGGCAGATAATGAAGAGTTAGAAGAGCAAGAGATACAGATTGCTATAAACCCACAAGTAGCGCTGCAGACGCATAATAGGATAAATACGGTATATAGTGGCGAGATTGTAAAGCTTGAGCGAGGATATGCAAAGGTAATTTTAGAGACTCACGAGGCGATGATTGCTGATGAGGTGGGGCTAATTCATGGCGGATTTATATTCTCAGCTGCTGATTATGCTGCGATGGCGTCTGTAAATGAGCCAAATGTTGTGCTTGCCTCATCAAATTGTCTATTTTTATCCCCTGTGAGATATGGGGATGTTGTGGAATTTGAAGCAACAGAGCATCAAAAAGAGGGTCGCAAACGAAATGTAACGGTGCGTGGATATGTTCATGAAATCAAGGTATTTGAGGGCGAATTTAAAACCGTCATTACTGAAAAACATGTACTAAAGCTTGATTTACTAAAAAGTAGCGAGAGTTAGAGAGGCTCTAGTAAAAACACTACATATAGACAATAGTATTTTTATACCCATTTAATATCTAAATAGATATACTTTTTGATATATAAACTTAAGAGGTTTTATGATGCTTGGTGTTAAAAATAGCAAACTATTAGTATCTATGCCCGCAACATTATCTAATGAGATAGCGGAGTTTTCAAAAGAGTTAAATGAGAGCAAGAGTGCGATAGTAAATAGAGCATTGGAGTTTTATTTTGATCATTTAGATTTGCAGATTGCAAAAAAACGAAGCTCTGAGCAAAACGAGACTATATCATTAGATGAGCTGAGAAAAATTTCAGATGAGCAAATATAGTCTAGATTTCGATAAAAAAGCTTCAAAAGAGCTACTCTCTATAGATAAATCTACTAGAACTTTTATATTAAATGAGTTAGAGATATTTATAAATAATTTTGATTTAGAGTATGAACAAGAGTTAATTAAATTAACAACAATAAAAGCACTACAGGGTGAATTCAAAGGACTTTATAGGCTAAGACTTAGAACCTATAGGGTTATCTATGAAAAACAAAACGATAAGCTGATTATACTCGTTTTGAGGGTATCTCATAGACGAGATGCCTATAAGTATTAAAAATGCCTCATCCAAAATGGCAGATTTGCCTGCTCTCGTTTAACGCTTGTAGCTTTGCCATGTCCTGGATAGAGTGGAAAATCATCACTCCATGTGGAAAATTTTATAAGAGAGTTTTTCATATCCTCACTATTTGAGTATGGAAAATCGTATCTGCCGATAGAGCCCTCAAATATAAAATCGCCACTAAAAACTACCCCATCAATCTCTATCATCGAACACCCTGGGCTATGACCTGGAAAGTGATGAAATTTAACTACCACTCCGCCGATATTAAACTCACCATCACCCTCTACCGCAATATCTGGAGTTGATGGTGGCAAGTCGCTAAACCATTTGCTCTCTAGTAGCATCATCGCATCGCCTTTTGGTGCATATAGTGGTATGTTTAGGCGTTTTTGTAACTCTGCATTACTCCATACATGGTCAAAGTGTCCATGAGTGTTTAGTATCGCTAGAGGCTTTGTAGTATTTTCCATAACCCACTCAGTCGCACCCATCCCTGGGTCTATTATGATATCGCCATATTCAGTTTTTGCGATATAGCAGTTTGTCTGATAATCCCCCATAGGGCGTTTTAAAATTTGCATATTGATTTCTTTATACTATAATTATATATGCAATTATACAAAACTTTAGAAAATATTATAACAGCAACTACGATTAGCGATAAAATCTCACTATTTAATAGCTTTTATGAGAGATACAGAAGCGGTGATATAGATTTTAGCTATAGCGATGAGCCGCTCATCTTTAGCGAGCCATCATATAGCTCATTTTGTACTATCGCTGATCCAAAAGCAGTTCCAAAACGCTCTAGATTTAACACCCCTCACGGTCAAAAACTGCTCGTTCATGCCATTGCTCATATAGAGTACAGTGCGATAGATTTAGCACTCGATGCGGTATATAGATTTAGAGATGTACCGCGTCAGTTTATAGATGATTGGCTAGAGGTGGCTGATGATGAGGTGAGGCACTTTATTATGCTAGAGGATATCTTAAAAGAGCTTGGTGGATATTATGGAGAGTTTGAGGTGCATGATTCGCTCTTTGAGGCATCTATGAGAACTCTAGAGCTAGATGAGAGAATGGCGGTAGTTCCACGATATCTAGAGGCAAATGGGCTAGATGCAACACCTCAGATATTAAAAAAGCTCTATCCACTGCGAGATGATGTGATGGTGGCTAAAATCATCGCAGCACTAGAGATAATACTCACTGAAGAGGTAGAGCATGTACGAAAGGGCGATAGATGGTTTGAGTATGCAACTAAAAACAGCTCAAGCGATAGCTATTTTGAGATTATAAATCGCCACTATCCACGCTCTTTTCCACGAAAAATAGAGATAAATTGTAGTGCTAGGAAAGAGGCGGGATTTAGCGAGAGTGAGCTAAAAATTATCGGAGTTTGTTAAATCTATAAAAAGGATAAAAAATGGTAGAGTATTTTAATAAAGAGGCTAAAAATTGGGATAAAAAAGAGGATACAAATAGTATATCCTATAATATTTTCTCTACACTTGCAAGCAGAATTGCACTCAAGAGCTCGATGGATATTTTAGATTTTGGTTGTGGTAATGGACTCCTTACCCACAGAGTCGCACCACTAGTTAAAGAGATGGTGGGTGTCGATATCGCACAGGAGATGATAAATGAGTTGCGAGCTAAAAATGCACATCTAACAAACCTATCTGTAGCGTGTCAAGATATATTGCAAATGCCACTAGATAGAGTGTTTGATGGGATAGTAAGCTCTATGGCGATGCACCATGTAGAAGATACACAAAAACTCTTTAAAACCATCTATGATCACTTAAAACCAGATGGATTCATCGCTCTAGCTGATTTAGATAGCGAAGATGGTAACTTTCATCCAGCGGGCGTAGAGGGTGTATTTCATGATGGTTTTGATAGAGAGCATCTAAGAAGCATCGCTAGTAGCGTAGGATTTAAAAACATCAGATTTTATGATGTTATGACGGTGAAAAAACCACATGGCGACTACCCTATATTTATGATAATTGCTTATAAATAGCGAAATTTATTTTTATTAATCTAAACTCTATGTCACTGCGAGCGAATGGATTGCTTCAGCCTAAAGGCTTCGCAATGACGAAAATGTCGCAATGACTGGTTTTTCACTGTAAGAGGCGTCACTGCGAGCGAAGCGTGGCAGTCTACTGTGGATTGCTTCGTCGTGCGATGCACTTCTCGCAATGACGGAAAGGTCGCAATGACTTTTGATAAGATAATAACGCATAAGTAAATATTTTAGCGTAGAAACATAGTTATGGTTAGTTGTTTTCAGTTATATCAAATATTTGAAAAGCTAAAATGACGCTCTGGTGCTTTAGCACTAATTTATCACAAGGTTACGCAGTATGAAAAATGTGGCAAAAGTTGCTCTGATTTCGATTTTAAGTCTATTTGTTTTAGCGGGTTGTGGCTCTAATTCTGCCGAGAGTGCAGCTGTAGGTTTTTATGAGGCGATGCAAAAAGGCGATGTGGATAAGTATAAAAAACTATCTACATCAAACACGCAAGGTGTTATGGCATTTGCATTTGGTATGAAGTGTATGGGTCAAAATCTAGATGATGATAAAGTACTATCTTCTTGTATGAAAGAGACGGCAGATTACTCAAAAGTAGAGGTTGTTTCTGTGGATGAGAAGAGCGAAAATCTATCGATTGTAACGCTAAGTATCCATGGAGATGATGGTAATGTAAAAGAGGAGCAGGTAAAGATTAAGAAAGTCGATAATGATTGGAAAGTCGATATCTCAAAATAGATGCTAAAAGCATTTAAAATCCTCTCTATAGTGGTTTTTGCCACTATAGCAATCTATCTATTAATCCCCCAAGATAAAAAATCTACACTAGATATCACAGAGATAAAAAATCTCAAAAATGGCGATATTATCGTCCGTAAAGAGTCAAATATGCTTAGCGATATGTTTGCTATGATAGACCCCTCAGGGTATTCTCATATAGGTATCGTCTATGATAGTGGTGATGATGTTTTAATCTATCATCTAGAATCAAACGATGAGCCACGAGATTTAAAAATCGTATCGTTAGATAAATTTAGCGAGCTCTCATCATCCATCGCCATATATCGCTATGATAGAGATTTCTCTAGTGAGGGCTATAAAAAACTATTAGATAGCTATGTCGATGTAGAGTTTGATTATGACTTTTTGCTAAATAATGAAAAGCTATATTGCAGTGAGTTTGTCAATGATATCTATTTTAGACTTTTTGGAGAGAATATCTATAGCTACCTATACAAGATAGGAGCAAAAGAGGGGATAAGCATCAAATCTATTATGAGTAATAGTAGATTTACAAAGATTTATGAGATTAAGTAGCACTCACAAAGCAATCATTTAGTATCTTAGTTATTTTTTCTGGAGATATTTTTGTAGCTTTTGATACAGTTTCAATTTTACTAGCATCGCATTTTTCAAGTAGTTGTGAAATTTTTAGCATATTGCCTATAAAGTTTGTTTTCTCTGTAATAGCCTCATATAGCGACTCTTTGAGTGATATCTCATCTTTGATATCCTCTAGTGGTATCTGCATAATAGCATCAAAAAATGAGAGCATTCCAGCTAGATATGCCTCTTCGGATAGTTGTTTGTCTTGTTTGATTTCAAGCGTAAAAGCTCTCATAATTTCAGCTCGTTTTAATAGCGATTCCATAATGGGATTACTAAATTTATTATCACTGCCTCCATATAGATGAAGCATTAGCCATTGACTAATAGGAAGCCTACCAAGCAGTGAAACAGCCTGTGGTATAGATGTTATCTCTATTTTTGTAGCAATGCTAGCTGAGTTTACATATTTGAGTAGATTGATAGATAGCTCTGCGGATTTAGCAATCTCTATAGCAATCTCATCAAGATCAGTCTCGTTTAATAGTTTTCTAAATAGAGACAAGACCTCTATTTTAGAAGATTCTAGTTTTTTGCCCTCTATTATGGTTGGTTTTTCAAAAAAATAGCCTTGAAAATAGTCAAATCCTAGCTTTTTACACTCTTCATACTCATCTTTGTTTTCAACTTTTTCTATCAAAAGCTTATGTTTAGATCTATCAAATAGATGCATATTGTTTTTTATACCATCAACCCCACCAGCAGCCATTAAATCGAGTTTTAAAATAGATGTATGCTCCATAATTGGCTCAAAATTTGCCATCAGATCAGCAGAGTTATCCAAATCATCTATGGCAAATGTAAATCCATCACTCCTCATAGATGAGATTTTCTCTGTTATCTCTCTATCGACAATGACATCTTCTAATATCTCTATAACAAATCTACTTTGTGGAAGTTGATCTAACACGCCAGAGATGAGAAGCTTTTTATCTACATTTATAAACGCCTGTTTGTCGCCTATGAGCTTATCTAATCCAATAGTGCTAAGTGCGGTTAAGAGTACATTTGATGTAGCAGCACTATTATCTGTCACATTGGCAAAATTTGCCTCACTACTACGAAACAAAAGCTCATAGGCAAATATTTCACCACTATTATCAAAAATAGGTTGGCGTCCAATGAGTGCTTTTTGCATATAAGAAATCCTCCACCTGATAATATTTTTGTTATACGCTAATAGTTTTAAAAATCTATGTATAGTATCAACTATGATACCACTAGTTATAGATGCTATAAAAACTTAATTATAATATTCTACCGCAGTATAGATAAGTTTAAAGTGAATAAAAATTATTATCTATAAAGATTTAAAGTATCTAGAATCTTTTTATAATCTTTATAGGATTGTTTATATGTATGTCTGGTTTGATTGTTTTGATTATATAGCTCTGTTGCACTGAGCCCTGATTCGAGAGAGTTTTTTAGTAGTTTTGTGCGTCTAATATATGTAAATGCTAGATTTTCAAAATATTGCTGCATTGTGGATTTAATATTTTGTGCATCCGATGGATTTTCTATCATATTTGCCACTATCAAAATAGTTTTATGACTATATTTTTTGATAAACATCTGTGTTTTTAGTAGCGAGTTTGCATCGTTGATGGTTGGTATGATGATGAGGTCGCTATTTTGTAGTATCTCATCTATATGAGGCGATTCAAAGCCACCAAAATCATAGAGAGTGTCGTTATGTAGCGGGATTTTATTGGGGTAATATCTAGCATTTTTATATCTATTTAAAACTATCGACATATCATTTGTCGCATATCTATAACCCATATCTTTTGCTAATGAAAATGATAAAGATGTCTTGCCTACGCCACCTTTTGTAGATGCTATAGATATTATTGCCATATTTTTCCTAGTGTATTTGGAGATGGTTTGTATTATATCGATATCATTGTAAAAATGGAGTTAGAATGATTAAGAAAATTATTATATCGATTGTAGTTTTGATTACCGCTATTCAGTTTATTAGACCAGATTTTACTAATCCTGATATAGATAGCAATCTAGAGTTGCACGCTAGTGATGAGGTGATGGCGATATTAAAAACCTCCTGTTATGATTGTCACTCAAATGAGAGTAAATATCCATGGTACGCCGATTTAGCTCCTGCGTCGTGGATACTCGCTGATAATATAAATAGTGGTAGAAAAGCGATTAATTTTTCACAATATAGAGATATTCCTAGCGATATTAAAAAAGAGCGACTAGAGCGTTCTATTCAGCTTATAGATAATCTGCGAATGCCAAAAGGCTCATATCTAATGATGCATGAGTATGCTAGATTAGATGATGCACAAAAAGAGATTTTAAAAGATTTTTTCACTCAAGAGATAGAGGAGTTAGGGTTATCTGAGTGGTGAT
>CAZYTC010000025.1:0-23937 GCA_964650175.1 uncultured Campylobacterales bacterium
ATTAGAGAAAAACTAACTTTAAAATGTTTAGAAAACAGTATAAATATTTTAAATATAAAGGCACAAAACAGTCTTGTTTTAGAGAATGTAGATATTGAAGATGGATATATTTTATGCCCTTTTGTAACTCTTACTTCCGATATAAAAATAGGAAAAGGTTTTCAAGCAAATTTATATAGTTATGTGGCGCATGATTGTGTTATAGGGGATTATGTAACATTTGCACCTTCTGTTAAATGCAATGGAAATGTAATTATTGAAGATAATGTTTACATAGGAACTGGTGTAATTATTCATCAAGGAAAACCAAATAAACCTTTAATTATTGGAAAAGGTGCAATAGTAGCAGCTGGTGCTGTTGTAACAAAAAGTGTAAAATCTGGAACTACTGTATTTGGAAATCCAGCTATTAAATTTACAAAAGAAAATATAAAGAGGAGAATGTAATGTCTAACTCTTTAGTTTTTAATCAAATTCCAATCGAAAAAATAAAAGTGGATATGGAAGTAAGTTATAGTCAAACTATTACAGATGCTGATATAAAAGCATTTGCAGGAATAAGTGGAGATAGAAACCCTGTACATATGGATGAAGATTATGCACAAAATTCAAGATATAAAAGAAGAATTGCTCATGGAATGATGTCAGCTTCATATTTTTCAGCTCTTTTTGGTACAAAAATTCCAGGAGAGGGTTGTGTATATGTTGCTCAAAGTTTACAATTTAAACGACCAGTTTATATTGGAGATACAGTGATTGCAACTGCAACCGTTACAAAAGTAGATTTAGATAAAAGAAGAGTGTTTTTTAGAACCACTTGTAAAGTGAAAAATAAAGTTGTAATAGATGGAGAAGCTGAACTTTATGTTCCTATAAATAATTGATTTTATAACAATAACTTAATTAAGGTTTTACTATAATAAGCACTTTAAAGTCTAAAAAAAGAGAAAAATGAGCGATATAGCAAAACTAATAAATCAAAAAGAGAATAGAAAATTAGAGTTTAAACAAGAGCTTCCAAGCAAAGATAAACTTATAAAAACTGTTATTGCCTTTGCAAATTCTCAAGGCGGAGATTTGATTATTGGTATATCTGATAGCGGAGAGATAATTGGAGTAGATGAAGATAGTATTATAAAATATGAGGAGTTTATCTCAAATACTATTTATGATAATTGTTCACCAAATATAATTCCAGAGGTATTTTCTGTACGAGTTAAAAACAGACTTCTTTTGGTGGTTCATATCTATCCATCAAACCAAAAACCCCACTATATAAAAAAAGATGGCAAACTAAAAGGCACCTATATAAGAGTTGGTTCTAGCAATAGAGTTGCTACTATTGATGTGTTAGAAAATCTTGAAAGAGAGAAAAGAAGTATCTCTTTTGATGCTGTTTTACTATATGAATATGAGTATAAAGAGGGACTTTTAAATCCAATAGATAAATATATTTTAAAATTTTTGGAAGAAAAACCAAGTATAAATCTGTATGAAAAACTAAAACTTATAAAAAAAGATAGAGAAAACTACTATCTTACAAATTTGGGAGTTTGGTTTAGTACAATAAAAGATGAGCTTTTCCCACTTTTAAAAATAGAGTGTGCAAGATTTAAAGGAACTACTACAAAGGTTTTTATAGACCAAGCAACTTTTGATGAAGATATAATAGATAGTATAGAAAAAAGCATAGATTTTATAAAAAGAAATATAAAATTAGGTGCAACTATTGGAGAGGTTTACAGGGAAGATAGATGGGAGTATCCGCTACTTGCTATTAGGGAAGTTGTTATAAATGCTGTTGTGCATAGAGATTATACAATTTTGGGTAGTGATATAAAAATAGCTATTTTTGATGATATGATAGAAATTACAAGCCCAGGGGTGCTAATAATAGATAAAGAGAAACTAGGACTAGGATATAGTGAGCTTAGAAATCAAAATCTAGGAAATTTGCTAAAAAAGATGAAAATCATAGAACAATGGGGAACAGGCTATGAAAAAATAGCAAAGGAGCTAAAGGAGTATCCAGAGATAAAAGTAGAGATAGATGATAGCTCATCTTTTGTACAAATAAGATTTTTAAAGCAAAAATATATTCAAGAAACTACCCAAGAAACCGCCCAAGAAACCGCCCAAGAAACCGCCCAAGAAACCGCCCAAGAAACCGCCCAAGAAAATACAAAAGAGTTGATTTTACAGCTTTTAGAAGAAAATTCAAAATATACAAGAGCTGATTTAATGAGAATTTTAAATAAAGCAGATGGTACAATAAAACAGCACTTATCGGAGCTACAAAAAGACGGAGTATTAAAAAGAGTTGGTAGCACAAAGGCTGGATATTGGGAAGTAGTCAATAAAATTTGAAAAAAGGAAAAATAGCAAAATGAATAAAAGAATTTTTTTAAGCTCACCACATATGAGTGGCAATGAATTAAAATATATAGAAAAAGTTTTTGAAAGCAACTACATAGCACCGCTTGGTGAGTATGTAAATAAATTTGAAGATAGTATAAAAAACTATACAGCTTCACAAAATGCACTTGCAACTACAAGTGGGACAGCTGCGATTCATTTGGCTCTGAGAGTTTTAGGGATAAAAGAGGGTGATGATGTTCTTGCTTCTTCGTTTACTTTTATTGGCTCAATTAATGCTATTTTGTACCAAGGAGCAAATCCAGTTTTTATAGATAGCGAAAAAGAGACTTGGAATTTATGCCCAAAATTGCTAAATAAATATCTTTGTGAATGTAATAAAAAGCCAAAAGCTTTGATAGTAACTCATCTTTATGGACAGTGTGCAGATATAGAAAAAATAGCCGATATTTGTAATCTTCACGGAGTTTACTTAATAGAAGATGCAGCTGAAAGCTTAGGTTGTACTGTAAATGGCAAACATACAGGAACTTTTGGAGATTTTGGAATTTACTCTTTTAATGGAAATAAGATTTTAACTACAAGTGGCGGTGGAATGCTTGTATCGCAAAACAAAGAGTGGATTGAAAAAGCAAAATTTTACTCAACTCAAGCAAAAGAGCCATTTATTCATTATGAGCATTTAGAATATGGATATAATTATAGAATGAGTAATGTTTTAGCTGCAATTGGAGTGGCTCAAATGGAAGTTATAGAAGAAAGAGTTGCTAAAAAAAGAGAGATTTTCAAGTGGTATAAAGAGTTGTTAGGTGATATTAAAGAGATAGAATTTATGCCAGAGATTGAAGGTAGTAGAGGAAATAGATGGCTTACTACTTTAACTTTTGAAAAAACTTCTTATGAAAAGATAATGAAAGCACTAGAAGAGATAAATGTAGAGAGCCGACCACTATGGAAACCAATGCATATGCAAAAATTGTTTGAAAATTCAAAATCAGTTTTAAATGGAGTTAGTGAAGAGCTATTTAAAAAAGGGCTTTGTCTTGCAAGTAGTACAACTATGACAAAAGATGATGTAAAAATGATTTGTGATGTTATAAAAAAAGAGTTAGAGTGCTAAAAGCAACCCCATTTAAAAGATTAGCATTTTTTATTGTCGGAGATATAGCAATCTCATTTTTTACTCTATATTTGGCATATAATTTACGATTTAATTTTTATGTTCCATATGAGATGTTTAGTAGCTTTTTTAAGATTTTTGCCACTTTGGTTTTGATTAAGATTCTTATTTTTGGATATTTTAAAATTTATAATATTGCTTGGAGATTTTTCTCTTTAAGTGAGGTAAAAAAGCTTATTTTTGCACATATTGTAAGCTATTTTTTACTTGTTATTTTGCTTTTTTTATTTAGAGATTTTTTTAGCCCTTTTGCTAGAAGCATTATTATAATAGACTTTTTTCTGTCTCTGTTTTTTATATCGCTACTTAGGTTTTCAAAGAGAATAATAATAGAGAGCGGAGCAAATAAAAAACATAAAAATACACTGATTATTGGTGCTGATAACTCTATAAAAACACTACTTCAAGATAGACAAAATCTACATTATTCGCCTATCGTTATAGTTGATGAGAATAGGATTTTAGAAAATACCTATATCTCTAACCTTAGAGTGTATTTTATTGAGCATATGGGCGAGCTTATAGATAATTTTTCGATTGAAGCTGCGATAATTTCAAAGCATTACCCTCAGGAGAAGCTGCTAGAGATTTTTAATCTTCTAAAGGAACACAATATCGAAGATATTAAACTATACAATAGTTTACAAGATAGTGAAACAAAAGAGTTAAAAGATATTACAGTTGAAGATTTGCTTGCAAGAAAGCCAAAAGATTTAGACAAAAATGCTATACAAAACTTTATAAAAGATAAAGTTGTACTTATTACTGGAGCTGGTGGGAGTATAGGAAGTGAAATATCAAGGCAGTGTAAAAACTATGGAGCAAAACAGCTTATATTGCTAGATCACAGCGAATTTAATCTCTACTCTATCTTAGAAGAGTTGCAAGATAAAAATATAGTTCCAGTTATGCAAAGTGTGAGAAATTTTGAGCTACTTGAAAAAACTTTTGCAAAATATAAGCCCCAAATAGTTATTCACGCAGCTGCTTATAAGCATGTGCCACTTGTGGAACATAATGTACAAGAGGCGATTTTAAACAATGTGTTAGGAACTAAAAATGTAATAGATCTGTCTATTAGATATGGTGCGGATAAATTTGTGCTAATCTCCACAGATAAGGCAGTTCGCCCAACAAATGTGATGGGTGCAACAAAGCGAATTTGTGAGCTTTATGCTCAAAATGTAGAGCCTAAAAAGACTGAGATAGTTGCAGTTAGATTTGGGAATGTATTAGGCAGTAGTGGTAGTGTGATACCAAAATTTAAAGCACAAATAGAAGCTGGAAAAAATATAACTGTAACGCATCCTGAGATTACCAGATATTTTATGCTTATTCCAGAGGCGTGTGAGCTGGTCTTGCAAGCTTCGAGCATTGGCAGGGGTGGAGAGATTTTCATCCTAGATATGGGTGAGCCTGTAAAGATTGTAGATTTGGCTCAAAAGATGATAAGCCTTAGCGGTAGAGATGATATTGAGATTGATTTTAGTGGGTTGAGGGCTGGCGAAAAGCTCTATGAGGAGCTTTTGCTAGAAGATAGTGAAAAAGAGACAGAGTATCCATCTATTATGGTTGCTGGTAAAACCATCTATGATATAGATGAACTAAACAGTGACATAAGCCTGCTTATAGAGAGTGATGATAAAATAGCAGCTCTGAAAAAAGTAGTAAAAGAGTTTAACCATAATGGAAATAGTTTATGAGATTAGATAGTTATTTGGTAGAGAATGCTCTCGCACCGAGTCGTACAAAGGCGGCAGAGCTGATAAAAGATGGCTCTGTGAGTGTAGATAGTAAGATTATCAAAAAAACATCATTTGAAGTAGCAGATGGTAGTAGCGTAGAGGTGGCAGATGTAGAGCTTTATGTAAGCCGAGCAGCACTAAAGCTAAAGGGATTTTTGCCATATTTGCCTTGGGATATTAGCGGGCTTGATGCTCTAGATATCGGCTCATCTACGGGTGGATTTGCGCAAATTTTACTAGAAAATAATATTAAATCTGTTAGCTGTGTAGATGTGGGTAGAGATCAACTGCATGAGAGTATTCGCGCTGATGAGCGAGTGAGCGTCTATGAGAGCACAGATATCAGAAATTTTACATCAGAGACTCGGTTTGATATCGTGGTGTGTGATGTATCGTTTATTTCACTTAACCACATCATAGATGATATCGATAGGCTGGCGTCAAAATATATAGTCGTGTTATTTAAGCCACAATTTGAAGTAGGGCGAGATGTCAAACGAGATAAAAATGGTGTTGTCAAAGATGATAGGGCGATATATAAATCGATGATAAAATTTGAGGATATGTGTGCCTTGATGGGCTGGAAGATGGTAGCAAAAGAGCTGGCAATTATCAGCGGAAAAGATGGCAATGAGGAGATATGCTATGGATATATCAAAGATTGACTCTATCGCCATAGGCGGATTTGATGGGATGCATATCGGACATCAAGAGCTTTTTTCGCATTTGGGAGATAATGGGGCGATTGTCGCTATAGAGACAGGCTATGCCAACCTTACCCCACGCAAGGATAGGGAGCGATATAGTAAGTATCCTATATTTTACTATGAGTTGTCACAGATAAAACATCTAGATGGCAAAGAGTTTGTAGATGCACTCAAAAATAGATTTGTTTCACTGAAAAAAATCGTAGTAGGGTATGATTTTCATTTTGGAAAAGATAGAAAATACTCATTTGATGATTTGCGTAGCTTTTTTGATGGTGAAGTGATAGTTGTCGATGAGGTGTGTTTGAGGGGCGATTCGGTTCATTCGCACAAAATAAGAGCTAAAATTTCACTAGGCGATATAGCTGGTGCAAACCGATTTTTAGGGCACAACTACACTATATCTGGTAGCGTAATAGCTGGTCAAGGGCTGGGTAAAAAACAGTTTGTGCCGACGATAAATATTATAACTAGCGGCTATCTGCTCCCGATAGAGGGGGTTTATGCGGCATTTGTGAGATTAGATGATAGTGAGCATCTGGATATGGCGGTGGTTTTTTTGGGTCACCGCGTTAGCACTGATGGCAGTTTTGCAATAGAGGCTCATATAATCGATAGAGATATCAAAAAATGTGAGAGATTATCTATCAGCTTTGTAGATTTTATCAGAGCTAATCGCAAGTTTGATAGTTTTAATGAGCTCAAAAGTGCGATACTTTTTGATATAGATAGCACAAAAGATAGATTAAAACATCTAAGTTTATAGGAATTTAAACTCTATTAGTGTAAAATCACACAATTTTCTATGCAAAGGATGCACTTCTTATGCCTGATTTGTTTACGTTTTTTGGTCTTATTAGTAGTGACCATAGTTTTCTGTTTCTAACACATATGTTATTGACTGCAGCGATTGTTATACTTATAGCAGTTATGGCTGTATCTAAGTTAAAATTGGTTCCAACAGGTACTCAAAATGTTATGGAAGCCTATTTAGGTGGCGTTTTAGCTATGGGTTCTGATGTTATGGGTCGTGTTGAGGCTCGTAGATATCTACCATTAGTTGCGACTATTGGTCTATTTGTTGGGATTGCAAACCTTATAGGTATTATTCCAGGTTTTGAAGCACCTACTGCATTTTTGGACTTTACTCTAACTTTGGCACTAGTTGTTTTTGTATACTATAACTTTGAGGGTATCCGCAGAAACGGTATCGTTAGTTATATGAAACACTTTATGGGTCCTGTTTGGTGGTTAGCGTGGCTAATGTTTCCTATCGAAATAGTTTCACACATCTCTAGAATTATCTCTCTGAGTTTCCGTCTTTTTGGTAATGTCAAAGGTGATGATATGTTCTTGATGGTAATCTTGATGCTTGCTCCATGGTTACTGCCGATGATTCCACTAGCACTACTAACATTTATGGCACTACTGCAAGCGTTCATATTTATGATGCTTACATATGTTTACCTAGGTGGTGCAGTTTTACTTAGTGATGATCACTAAAGGCTACTGATGAGACGAAGCACTTTTGATGCACTGCTATCATTTTTGGGTGGTGTGTCGTGGGCTTTTGTCATTATCGGAGCTTTTGTAACTTTTAAATCTTTCCTCGTTTTAGGTATGATTCCTGCATTGATGTTTACCTTTTTATTTATCTTTTTAGCTCTTTTTTTGCTACTTGTACTAGAGTCTATGTCTATGGCAAAAGATAGAAATGATATGGTTGCTAAACAAAATGAGCTACTAGAAGAGATAAATCAAAAGTTAAATGATAGAGATTTCATAGAGAGTGTAGAGATAGAAGCCACTGCGTGAAAAGATATCTCATAACAGACCCAGACTATTATGGTTCTAGCGCTAGCGAGCTAGAGCTGGCACTAGATGCAGTCTACTCTCACCATCTGCCAGATTTCGCACTATTTCGTGATAAAAGCAGTAGCGATTATCGCTCTATGGCAGAGGTTTTTTTAGATATATCTAGAGAGTATAAGATAGCCAAGGTTTTTTTGCACCGAGACTATACTCTCGCTAGCGAGCTAGGAGCTGATGGGGTGCATCTAAATAGGTATGAGGATATAAAAATCGCTAAATCTTTAGGATTAGAGGTAGTTTTTAGCTCACACTCAATAGATGATGGGCTTAGGGCAGTAGATGAGGGTGCGGATTATCTCACATATAGTCCGATTTTCTCTACCCCAAACAAAGGCGAGCCTGTAGGTTTAGAGAATCTAAAAGATTTTACTGCTAAAATATCAGCTCCTATTTTTGCACTCGGTGGCATAATAGATGATACACAACTGCAAGAGCTTGAAGCAACTGGCGTCTATGGCTTTGCATCTATAAGATATTTTGTATACTCTAAAATATTACAAAATTACAAGAGCGACTAGTCGCGAGAGCCGTCTGCGTGAAGAGCTCACCTCAAGCTTTGCTTGAGGTGTGAGTATTTAACAGATGGTTAATTTTATAAGATAAGGGATAAAATTTATGTTTGAAACTATCATAGGTTTAGAGGTTCACACTCAATTAAATACAAAATCAAAGCTTTTTTGTTCATGTCCTACTAATTTTGATGCTAAACAAAATGATAATACATGTCCTTTTTGTCTAGCACTTCCAGGGGCACTTCCAGTACTAAACAAAGAGGTTTTATTAAAAGCTGGTATGTTTGGAAAAGCGATAGATGCTACGATAAATCGCACTAGCTATTTTGATAGAAAAAGTTATTTTTACCCAGATAATCCGAGTGCATATCAGATAACACAGCTATATACTCCTATAGTTGAGCATGGTTCGTTAGTGATAGATTTTGAAGATGGCTCATCTAAAACTATTCGTATAAATAGAGCCCACATAGAGGCAGATGCTGGTAAAAATGTACATGAAGTAGATGTTTCACTTGTGGATTTAAATCGTGCAGGTATGCCACTAATTGAGATAGTTTCAGAGCCTGATATGCGTAGCAGTGAAGAGGCGGTTTTATATCTAAAAAAACTACACTCTATAGTGCGGTATCTAGATATCTCTGATGCAAATATGCAAGAGGGCTCATTTAGAGTAGATGTTAATGTATCTATCAGACCAAAGGGCGATGATAAACTATACACTCGTGTAGAGATAAAAAATATCAATAGTTTTAGATTTATACAGCGAGCTATAGAGCTAGAGGTTGCTAGACAGATTGAGGCGTGGGAAGATGGCACATATGATAGTGAAATTGTACAAGAGACAAGACTTTTTGATCAGGTAAAACAAGAGACTCGCTCTATGAGAGGCAAAGAAGAGGCGGCTGATTATAGATATTTTCCAGAGCCAGATTTACCAAAAATCGTCGTAGATGATGAGATGTATGCAGCAATGTTAGAGATTCCAGAGCTTCCAGATGCTAAAAAAGAGCGTTTGGTAAGTCAGTTTGGGCTTCGTGAATACGATGCATCTGTGATTACAGCAGATTTAGAGAGTGCGAAATATTTTGAGGATATGTTAGCAGAGGGAATTGGTGCTAAAAATGCCGTCACTTGGCTAACTGTAGAGCTGCAAGGTAGATTAAAAGGCGGTATCACACTAGCTGAGTGTGGTGTGGATGCTAAAAAGCTTGCGACACTAGTAAAACGCATCGAAGAGGGTGCTATTAGTGGCAAGGCTGCAAAAGAGATATTAGATTATATCCTAGAGCATAGCGATAGCGATATAGATAGCACTATCGACAAACTAGGACTAGCTCAAGTGAGTGATACGGGAGCTCTAGAGAAGCTAATTGATGAGATATTGCTAGCAAATGAAGATAAAGTAGCAGAGTATAAAAGCGGAAAAGATAAGCTATTTGGGTTTTTCGTAGGGCAAGCGATGAAGGCATCAAAAGGTTCTGCAAATCCACAAACTCTAAATGAGATACTACTTAAAAAGCTATCATAAATATGTTGATGGGTGTTATTGGAGCAGGCAAGTGGGGCGAGGCTCTAGCGTTTGCAATGAGTGAGAAAAATGAGGTGATTATAACATCTCAAAGCCCTAGAGATTGGGATAATTTCTGCTCATTAGATGAAGTGTTAGAGTGTGAGTATCTCATAATCACTGTCCCGACACAGAAGATTTCACAGTGGCTAAGTGAGAAGTTTGTATTTAAAAACCAAAAGATTTTAGTCGCCTCAAAAGGGATAGAGTCCTCTAGTGGTAGATTCTTAAATGATATATATAGCGAGCATATTCCTAGTGAAAATTTGGCATTTTTATCAGGTCCATCGTTTGCCGTAGAGGTAAAAGAGAAACTTCCTACCGCACTAGTTATTAGCAGTACAAATATAGAGCTATCGCAAAAATTCGCATCATTTTTTCCAAGTTTCATTAGAACATATGTGAGCGATGATGTGATAGGTGCAGAGATTGCAGGAGCGTATAAAAATGTTATCGCCATAGCTGCAGGAATATGTAGAGGCTTAAACCTAGGTCAAAACGCAGCAGCGAGTCTGATTGCCAGAGGGCTTGTGGAGATGCAGAGGTTTGGCAGAGCCTATGGTGCAAAAGATGATACATTTTTAGGTCTTAGTGGAGCTGGAGATCTGTTTTTAACAGCTAGCTCAGAGCTCTCAAGAAACTATCGCGTGGGGCTAGGGCTAGCAAGTGGTAAAAACAAAGAGCAGGTGTGTGCAGATATCGGCGAGGTAAGCGAGGGCATAGGCACGGCGTATGCACTGAAAAATATCTCTGATAAAGAGTCGCTATATCTGCCTATCGCATCAGAGGTGTATGAGATACTAGAGGGCAAATCGCCCCGCCAGAGTCTAAAAGATCTAATTTCGAGGTAATTTATGATAGTTCATATCGTTATGTTTGAGTTTAAAGAAGAGAATAAGGGTGAAAATCTAATCAGGGTAAAATCTATGATAGAGGCACTGATGGGGAAAATTCCTACGCTAAAATCTATGGAGGTGGGTATCGATATATCTCGCAGTGAGAGATCATTTGATTTAGTGCTCACATCTACTTTTGATAATCTTGATGCTCTAAAAGAGTATGCAGTTCATCCTGCACACCTAGAGGTGGTAGAGGTGATAAAGAGTGTTACGAATCTATCAAAAGTGGTAGATTATGAGCTGGATAAATAAGGGAGAGATAGGTGTCAAATAGTTCTATTGTTGTGGGTAAAAAATCGATTATTATCGGTATTGTGGCGGTTGCTATTATCGCTGTGATTGCTTTGGTGCAATATAAAAATAGTAAAATAGAGAGCGAAATTATCGCATTTTTAGATGATTCAAATGCAAACGCTTCAAAGCTTGGGGCTAGTTTAGAGTACTCTAGTGTCAAATGTAATGGATTAATCAGTACTGATTGTAGTGTGAAAAATCTAGAGCTTGGGACGCTGTTTTTTGAAAAGATGAGCATCGATGAGATAAATATTAATGGTGTAGAGAAGCTAGAGGGTTTTAAAAAGATATCATCAAATGAGAGCTCAAATGCCGCTTTTGATTTGGAGATTAAAAATCTATATGTTCCAGATTCACTGCTTTCTATGATGCTAAATGATATGAGTGAGGATTATGCACAAGATAGTCTGCTGAGTATATTTCAAAATGTTGATATTGCATTAAAAGGCGATGTTGATGGAGACGGTGCATATTTTAAGACTTTAAATATTGATAAATTTAGGATGAATAATAATCTAATGCCATTTGAGTTTTCTATGAAAGCAAGAGAGCTAGATGTTGCTGAGCCTATGGGTATGTTACTTGATTCTATGGTTGTTGAGACAGAGTATAAGGATATGGATTTTTTATCTAGAATTATCTCTGGCGTGTATGATGATGTCTCAAATGATGAGCTAAAAACATTAGCACTAGAGAGTATAGAGCAGGATTTAATATCAGGCGAGCAGAGTCATATGGAGCATAAATTTCTAGTAGCACTAAAAGATTTGCTAAGTGGTAAAGGTAGTAAAATCTCTCTAAAAATTGCTGCTAAAGGTAGTGATGTTAAATTCTATGAGCTAGAGAGCTCAGATGATGTAGAGGATAGATTTAATATATCTATAGAGGTTAAATAGAGCTTAGCCATTTTTATCTCTAGAGCTACTTTGAGGGTATAAATTTACCCCTCCTCATAATATCTTTTTCTCAAGCAGATTTAAGCTATAATAGCCACTAAAACATATTTGGTAGTGGTGATGCGAAAATATATGTATAAAAAAATATCAAATATATCTCTGCGAGATTTGCAGTTTTATATGGTTGTATCGATACTGCTGATTTCGGTGATATTTTCTGCACTGCTGATTTTTGATGAGTATAAACAGTTTGAGCAAGAGAGTGATGGTAGTGTGCTATCTAGCAGTAGTGATTTAGCTGTTTTAAAGACAAAACTGATAAAAGTTATAGTCGAAATTGCTACGCTATCGCTGATTGTATTTAGTTTTTTAGTCGGTATCAGCAAGATAATGGATGCTATGATATCACGGGATATAAAGCTGTTTTTTGAGTTCTTTGAATCTGTGCATGATAAAAAGAGTGTCCTAGAGGTCGAGAAGTTCTATTTTAGCGAATTTAAAAAGATGGCAACACATGCAAATGAGATGGCAGAGACTATATTTAATCAAAAAGAGTCCCTCCAAGAGTTAAATGAGTCTCTAAAGGAGCGAGTAAAGCTCAAAACACAAAAATTGCGTGAGCAAAATGAGATACTAAACGAGCAAAAAGAGTTTACCCAAGAGTTATTGGCATCACAAAAACAGTTTATCAGATATGCAATTCACGAAACACACACCCCGCTAGCTGTGATAATGGCAAATATTGAGCTCTATGCACTAAATAATGGCAAAGATAGATATCTCTCTAAAATAGAGGCGGCTACGAAAAATATATTTAATATCTTCGATGATTTGGGCTATTTGATGAAAAAAGATCAGGTTATCTATCCTGCTAAATCCATAGATATGGGTGAGTATATCCAGATGAGGGTGGAGTTTTTTGATGAGGTGGCACACTTTTCTAATATGAAGCTAGAGTTTATAGCACCACCTAAAGAGATATCTATCTATTTTAATGAGACAAAATTGCAGCGAATCGTTGATAATAACATCACAAATGCTATTAGATATACAAAACCGCATGAGAAAATCGAGATAGGGTTAGATAGTGATGAGAAGTATTGCTATTTTTGGGTATCGAGTAAATCAGAGATTATCGAAGATACAGATAGAGTTTTTGAGGCATTTTATAGAGAGAGGCGAAAGATAGATGGGTTTGGGCTCGGGCTTAATCTAGTCAAATCTATCTGTGATGAGGAGAATATAGAGATAGAGATTGTCTCTAATATCCATCAAACTACATTTAAATATAGGTTTAATCGTGAAGATATTGCTGCTTGAGGATGAGCAGATGCTCAGTGATGCAATTTGCGAGTATCTATCATCTCAAAACCATCTCATCGAATCATATGCTAATGGCTTAGAGGCACTAGAGGCGATAGGTGTAAGTAGCTATGATTTACTGATATTAGATATAAATGTTCCAGGGATTGATGGGCTAGATTTGCTAGAGAAACTACATGAGAGCAAGATTAGAATCCCTACTATATATATCAGTGCTCTTGTAGATATTGAGGGTATTAGCAGAGCCTATGATGCGGGTTGTTATGACTATCTCAAAAAACCGTTTCATCTAAAAGAGTTGTTACTGCGAATTAATAAAATTATGCAATTTCGTAACACTCTATCAGAGCATCTGGTTTTATCAAAAAGCTATACATATGATAGTAGTGCCTCTATGCTTATGTGCGATGGGATTACACAACCACTATCTAAAAGACAATCTCAAATCATAGATTTGCTAGCTAGAAATCGTGGCAGGATTGTAGATTTTGATCAGTTTCGTGAATATATTTGGGATGACGATTATGTCGATAATGCCACTATTAGAGCAGAGGTGAGCAGGCTTAAAAAATCGCTGAGAGAGGATTTTATCCAAAATATCCGCTCTGTAGGCTATATGATAGATAGTGTTACTTTTTGAAACACTAATATAATTTTTTACTATAAATGGATTAAAAAAATTTATAAAATCGCTTTTGCTATGTTTTTGCTACGAATTGATTTCATAATAACACTATCTTAATATCTAGGAGAGTGGATGAGAAAAGTTTTAACCCTTAGTGCTTTAACTTTTGCACTGATTTCACAGACGCAAGCTGCTGATAATCTAGAACAAGCGTTCAAAGATGGCAAAGCTAGTGGTCAGATTAGAGCGTTTTATATAGATAGAAACTATAGTGGTTTTAGTACTGCTACTAGCTATCATAGAAATGCTCTAGCACTTGGTGGATATCTCAAATATGAGACAGCACCGCTATTTGGTCTAAGTGCTGGTGTGGCAGCTTATACGACACATAAGATGGATAAAAAATCATCAACCGCTGGTCAAAATGATACTACTCTTTTTGGCTCAAATGGTGATAATACAACATATCTAGGTGAGGCATATCTGCAATATAAGTATGAAAATACAACGCTTAAAGCAGGTCGTCAAAAACTAGACACCCCAATGGCTGGTAGTGATGATGCTAGAGAGCTTCCAAACCTATTTGAAGCGTATGTATTAAGCAATACTGACATAAAAGATACAACACTTATCGCAGCACATATAACGAAATTTGCAGCGGGTACATTTGCTAATGCTTATGCGAGTAATGGCAACTATGCTAGCAAGGTTTTATCGCTTACATCTGGATATAGTTTTGTTGATGATATTACCCAATATACATCTCACTTTACAAATATGGGAACATATGCGATTGGTGAGAAAAACAAAGGTGTAACGGCAGTAGGTGCTATCTATAGTGGTATCGCTGGGTTAAAATTACAGTTGTGGGATTATTATGCATATGATATATTAAATGCTATCTATGCAGAGGCAAACTATGAGACAAAACTGTCTGATGGTATGAGCATATATAGTGGTGCACAATATATTAGAGAAGATGATGTTGGTGATAAGTATGCAGGTAAAGTTAAGAGCAACTTTATAGCAGCTAAAGTGGGAGCGAAATTTAATAATTTTGATCTATCATTTGCACTATCACACAACTCAAAAGATAGTGGTGCTACTATAAATGGTGGTACGATTACTCCATGGGGTGGAATGCCTGCATATACACAGGGTATGGTTACTAGACATCAATTTATGGCTGGAACTGATGCGTGGAAAGTAGCTGGTAACTATAACTGGAAAGATTTTGGTGCTAATGTAAATACGGCACTATATTATGCTGAGTTTGATATGGATAAGCTAAATGATTATTCTGATGCAGCTGCAGCTGATAAAGCTAGCGAGTATGGCTTAGATGTGATATACAGCCCTGAGGCTGTTAAAAATCTACAGCTAAGATTTCGTGCAAACTTCCCACGCCACTATAAAGAGACTGTAGCTGGCAATATAGGTTGGGATGAGTACAGATTTATCGCAAACTACAATTTTTAAGGAGATTTAGATGAATGAAGAGATGGTTGAGAAGATCAAAAATGATCCAAACTACAAAGAGCTATTAGCTAGAAGAACACCCTATGCGGTAAAGATGTCTATCTTGGTTCTTGTGGTCTATTTTGGTTTTATATTTATGATTGCGTTTAAGCCAGAGTGGTTAGGAATACCACTATCAGATGGTCTTAAAATTACAACAGGTGTTGTCGTTGGGTTTTCTATAATTCTTTTTGCTTTTATCATGACAGCTATTTATACTGTTAGAGCAAATAGTGAATTTGATGAGTTAATCGATAAGATAAAAGAATCGGCAAAGGATTATTAGTCATGATAAATAGAATATTCTTATTTTTAATACTAGGAGCTGCGGCTGTTATGGCTGCCACAACAGGTGCAGAGGTAGTTACTAAAGAAGCTAGTGCTCCTACTATCGTTATGTTCGTTGTTTTTGTTATTGCAACTCTTGGTGTTACATACTGGGCAGCAAAAAGAACAAGAAGTGCAAAAGATTTCTACACAGCTGGCGGGGGAATCACAGGTTTTCAAAACGGTTTAGCGATTGCTGGGGATTATATGTCAGCGGCTTCGTTTTTGGGTATTGCAGCTTTAGTTTATGCTAATGGTTATGATGGGCTAATCTACTCGATAGGATTCTTAATAGGTTGGCCTATTGTTCTCTTTTTGATTGCTGAGCCACTTAGAAACCTAGGTCAATATACATTTACAGATATCGCTTCTTATAGATTGAGCCAATCAAAAATCCGTACACTTGCGGCATTTGGTTCAATCGTAACGGTTATTTTATATCTAATCGCTCAAATGGTTGGTGGTGGTAAACTTATAGAATCACTATTTTATATGGATTATAAGTATGCTGTTGCACTTGTTGGTTTCTTGATGATTTTATATGTACTATTTGGTGGTATGCTTGCTACTACATGGGTACAAATCATCAAAGCATTCTTGTTGCTATCTGGTGCATCGTTTATGGCGATAGCGGTTATGGCTCACTATAATTTTAGCTTTGAGACGCTCTTTTCTGCTGCTATTGAAGTTCACGATAAGGGTGCATCAATCATGGCTCCAGGTCAGCTAATTACAGACCCAGTTTCTGCTATTTCACTTGGTTTGGCTCTTATATTTGGTGTTGCTGGATTACCACATATCCTTATGAGATTTTTTACAGTAAGTAATGCAAAAGAGGCTCGTAAATCAGTTTTATATGCGACTGGTTTTATCGGTTATTTCTATATGTTAGTATTTATTATCGGTTTTGGAGCTATCGTTTTAGTTTTCAAAAATCCAGAATATATTGATGTAGCAAAAGCAACTCTTGAAAACCCTAATGTACTAATTGGTGGTAACACGATGAGTGCTGTTCACCTAGCTCACGCTGTTGGTGGGGAGTTCTTCTTAGGATTTATCTCAGCTGTTGCGTTTGCAACTATTATTGCAGTTGTGGCAGGTCTTACACTTGCTGGTGCTTCGGCAATTAGCCATGATTTATATGTTCAAGTCTATAAAAAAGGTAAAGTTGATGCTAATCAAGAGATGAAAATCTCTAGAATAGTTACAATTGTTTTAGGATTTGTAGCGGTATTTTTAGGTTTAGCGTTTGAGAACCAAAACATCGCATTCTTAGTTGGTTTAGCATTTGCTATTGCTGCATCTGTTAACTTCCCAATCCTTTTCCTGTCAATTTACTGGAGAGGCTTAACAACAAGAGGTGCTATTGCAGGTGGAACTATTGGACTTATAACTGCAGTTATTTTAGTTGTAATTAGTCCAACTGTTTGGGTTGAGATATTTGGTTTTGCAGAAGCGTTATTCCCATATAAATATCCAGCACTATTTTCTATTCCAGCTGCTTTTATAGGAACATATATATTCTCTGTAACTGATAAATCAGAGAGTGCAAAAGCAGAAAAAGCTAAATTTGATGCACAATATATCCGTGCTCAAACAGGTATCGGAGCAGAAGGTGCAATTAGTCATTAATAGTAGCTACCATAGGGTAGCTACAACTAGGAGGATATTTTGAGTCTATTAGATCAAAAGATGCTTTTAAAATCGATACACCCCTTTGATACATTCAACGATAGAGAGCTGCAAAGCCTGATGGCACAGCTTAATATCGCATACTATCCAAAAGATACTACACTCATAAACCCTACAATCAAATCTGAAGTGCTATATATAATCATTAAAGGTGTCGTAAAAGAGATTAATGAAAACGAAATCGCAAATCTCTATGGAGAGCGAGATAGTTTTGATGCAAATGCTCTTATGTATAGTGACACCAAAAGTACATATGTAGTAGAAGAAGATTTGATATGTTATGAGCTAGAAAAGGAGTATTTTCTCAGTCTTATCCAAGATAGTGAGGGTTTTAGAGATTTTTATATGCAAGATTTTGTCTCACGCCATCAGAGACTAAAAGAGCAACAGCTCCAAGATGAGCTAAATCCGTTTATGATGGCAAAAGTCGATGAGATATATCTGCACAAGCCATGTTTTGTAGATGCACAGACTCCTATTATAGATGCACTACGAGCTATGGCAGAGATTGGAGCAAAGGCGATTATCGTCAAATCTGATGATGAGCTAGGGATTGTAACGGATACAAATTTGCGTCGCAATCTGCTACTAGAGGATAAACCAAAGAGTGACCCTATCGGCGATATCGCTACATATGGACTTATTACGATAGATAGAGGCGATTTTTTATTTAATGCACTACTACTTTTTACCAAATATGGTATCAAGAGAGTTGTAGTTGTATCTGATGGCGAGATTTGTGGGATTTTAGAGCAGCTTGATCTGCTAAGTCATTTCGCATCTCATTCACATCTAATCGCAGCATCTATCGATAGGGCTAAATATGTAGATGAGCTACTAGAGATAGAGAGATCTCTAAAACAGCTTGTGCAGTCACTATTTAAAAACGGTATCAAGATTCGCTATATAGCAAAATTAGTAAGTGAGCTAAATATTAAAATCTATAGCAAGGTCTATGAGTTATCATTTAGCGAGAGTGAGAGAGCAAACTCTGCACTTGTTATTATGGGCTCAGAGGGGCGTGGCGAGCAGATACTTAGAAGCGATCAAGATAACGCTCTAATCATCTCAAATAGTGCTGATATAGAGAGTTTTGAGGCTCCATCAATAGCGCTTAATGAGTCGCTATTAGAGCTAGGTTTTCCAAAATGTAGTGGCAATATTATGATAAGTAACAGCTACTACAGAAAAAGCGTAGATGAGTATAAAAAATCTCTCGCCTCATATATGGACTCTTTTAGTGAAGAATCACTTATGAAGTTATCTATATTTTTAGATGCTATCTGTGTAGGCGGAGATTGCAAGCTGTTTAAAGAGGTGCGAGAGTCGCTATATCAATCATTTGGTGGTAGAAAAGATGTGTTAGCTCATATGGCAAAAGCGATTTTGTCGTTTGAAACGCCTATGAGCACTATTGGTAGCTTTTTATTTGGTGGTGATAATGAGAAGTTTGATATCAAAAAGGGTGGAATTTTCCCTATAATGCATGGCGTTAGAGTATTATCATTAGAGTATGGTATTAAAACAACAAACACATCAGAGCGGATAAAAGAGCTAAATAATGCAGGATTATTTGATAAAACATTTGCCACAGAGCTGATGGAGGCGTATGATACGCTACTATCTATTAGATTGCGGTTTATGTTAGAATCTAGCGGAGAGGTAAATATTATCAATCCAAAAGAGCTATCAAAAATCGAGAGAGATTTGCTAAAAGATACATTTAAAGTGGTAAATAGCTTCAAGAAATTTCTCACATATCACTATCGTTTAGAGATGGTTGTGTGATGTTTGGTTTTTTTAGAGACTATTTTTACAAAAAAGCACTCTCAAAGAGTGGTTATGAGCATCTGCTAGAGCCATATGATGGCGATGAGGCGATTGTATTTGATACTGAAACAACAGGGCTTGATAGAAAGCGAGATGATATCATCTCTATCGCTGCTGTAAAGGTAAAAGGGGATAGAATCCTCACTAGTGAGGCACTAGAGCTATACCTTAGACCCACTTGTGATATTAGTGCAGAGAGTATAAAAATACATCACATTAGACCGTGTGATTTAGATAGTGCGATTGACCCAGAGATTGCTATGAAAAATTTTCTAGATTTTATCGGAAATAGACCTTTGGTTGGGTATTATTTAGAGTTTGATATTGCCATGGTCAATAGGCTTATAAAACCACTGATTGGTAGTCGTTTGCCAAACAAACAGATAGAGGTTTCTGGATTGTATTTTGATAAAAAAATTAATCTAATTCCTCAAGGAAGTATCGATTTACGATTTGATACAATCCTAAGAGATTTAAACATCCCAAATATGGGACAACATAACGCACTAAATGATGCGATTATGACAGCTATGGTTTACCTAAAGCTAAAAAATAAAAATTTTAAACTTTAAAAAGGAGCATTTGTACTATGAGTGAAATAGTAAAACCAATTTATCATCCAAACCGTGAGTTTTCAAAAAACGCACGAATCAAAAATATGTGTGAATATAATGATTTAGTTAGATGGGCAGAGGAAGATTATGAGGGGTATTGGGCTCACTTTGCAAAAGAAAAAATAGATTGGTTTGAGCCATTTACAAAAGTTCTAGATGACTCTAATATGCCGTTTGTGAAATGGTTTGAGGGTGGAAAACTAAATGTTGCACATCAATGTATTGACCGTCATCTAAGTGAGAGAAAAAACAAAGCAGCTATTATATTTGAAGGCGACAGAGGCGATAGTCAAATCGTTACATATCTAGAGCTATATCACAATGTAAACAAGATGGCAAACCTACTTAAAAATGAGTTTGGCGTAAAAAAAGGCGATAGAGTTGTTATCTATATGCCGATGATTCTAGAGGCTGCATATGCGATGTTAGCTTGTACTCGTATTGGTGCAATTCACTCTATCGTTTTTGGTGGATTCTCAGCTGAGGCACTGCGAGATAGAGTTATAGATGCAGAGGCAAAAGTGGTAATCACAGCTGATGGTGCATATAGAAAAAATAAACCATATATGCTAAAACCAGTTGTGGATGAGGCACTTAGTAGCGGTTGTGAGTGTGTAGAGAAGGTTCTAATCGTTTCACGAAATAACGAAGATATCACTTGGGTAGCTGGGCGAGATTACTCGTACAATGAGCTAATCCAACACCAATCAAACAAATGTCCAGTAGAGCCGATGGATTCAGAAGATCCGATGTTTTTACTATATACTTCAGGTAGTACAGGAAAACCAAAAGGTGTTCAACACAACACAGCAGGATATATTCTATGGGCTCAGATGACTATGGAGTGGGTTTTTGATGTAAAAGAGAACGATACATTTTGGTGTACAGCAGATATTGGGTGGATTACAGGGCATACATATATCGTTTATGGACCGCTAGCAGCGGGTGCAACGACTATTATGTTTGAGGGTGTTCCTACATATCCAGATGCTGGAAGACCGTGGAAAATGGTAGAGGATTATAAAATAAACCAATTCTATACAGCTCCAACAGCTATTCGTGTACTACATAAAACAGGAGCTGATGAGCCAGCTAAATATGATCTATCAAGCCTAAAAGTTTTAGGAACAGTGGGCGAGCCGATAGATCCACCAGCGTGGGAGTGGTACTACAATGAAGTAGGTGGTGGCAGATGTCCTATTGTTGATACATATTGGCAAACAGAAACAGGTGCTCATGTTGTTACTCCACTTCCAGGGGCGACTCCGATAAAACCAGCGTGTGCAACTTTCCCACTTCCTGGAATTGCAGGTGAGATACTAGACCCAGAGACTGGAAATCCAGTAGCTAAGGGCGAGAGCGGTTATATGTGTATCACAAAACCGTGGCCATCGATGATTAGAAATATCTGGGGAGATCCAGAGAGATTTGTAAAATCATACTTTAGTGATGTAAAAAAAGATGGCAAGATGGTATATTTTACAGGCGATGGTGCAAATCTAGACGCTGATGGATATATCACAATTACAGGTCGTACTGATGATGTTATCAATGTTTCAGGTCACAGAATGGGTACTGCAGAGATAGAAGCAGCTATTAAAAAGCATGCTGATATTGCAGAGGTTGCAGTTGTTGGTAAACCACATGATCTAAAAGGTGAGGGGATTTTCGCATATGTTGTTATGAAAGGCGAAGATACTATCGGTACTGAGATAGAGCTAGTAAAAGATATCAATGAAATCATCAAAAAAGAGATTGGAAATATCGCTCTATGTGATGATGTAGTATTTGTTAGAGGGCTTCCAAAAACTCGCTCTGGCAAGATTATGAGAAGAATATTGCGTTCTATTGCAAGAAATGAAGAGATTACACAAGATATCTCTACTCTAGAAGACCCATCAGTAGTTGCTCATATAGAATCTACTGTTAGATCTTGTATGCTATAACTTTTCATACGCAATCAGAGCTTTGCTCTGATTTGCTATGATAACTCTGCGTTTTCTTTAGCTTTTTTTTAGTAAACCTTTTGCGTTAGTACTAGTTATTACTTTTTTGCCAGTTTTTGCTTCTAATTCAGCTCTTGCAACTTTTGCTACATTTCCACCTTGAACCGCAACTTTTTTACTCTCATCAAAATCTTTTGGGTTTATGGCTTCGCTTATATCTTTTGTAGAGGCTTCAGCCAACATATTTAAAATAAGCTCTGTATTTGTCATATTGTCTCTTAAATTCTCTTTCTTTAGTCCTTTTAGGATTTTGTACTCTTTTGTGGTTTTATCTGCCCAAGTTTTTGTAATAATATCTGTCAAAGTTGCAAACTCTTGTCCCTCTTTTACTCCAACTCTTTTCCACTCATCTGTTAGCTCTTTTCTTATTTCTATACTTTTCAATCTTTGATTTATCCAGTTTTGACTATATCCAAGTTCTAAATACTGTTTTAAAGCTCTATCGATACTTAGCTCTGGGTCACTCATCTCATCAAGTCGCTCTCTAGCAACTTTTGCTAACCATAGTTTAAAAGGCTCTGCTTTTGGCGATGGAATAGACTGTATCAGTCTAAAAAGTTGCTCTGTATCGGCAACATCAGTAAGCCTCATTTTTCCATCACTCGCTTTCATTTTCAACTGGTGACAACTTGTCACCGTTTCATTTCCTTCTTCTTTTAATCTCTGCTTTAGCTTATTCCAATATTTCCTTGCTGTTTGAAAATCTTTACTATCTGTTAATATCTCTACAACATCGACGATAGAGATATACCATTTTTCACTCTCTTCATCCCAAAGTGTTCGCACTTTTTTATCTTCAAAAATCTTTATACTATTGTTTGAATGCATTTTATAGCTCCTTAGGGTTGGATATATAATAATATCTAGTAAAACAAAAAATATCTAAAAATATGACAAATTGCAATAAAATTGGATTATTTTTCAATGTATTGAAAATCTTAACTACTCAGCTTTAAGAGCATATTGACATCTTTTTATATATTTAGATATACTTTGGATATACATCACAGGAGATTTTTATGGTGGTAGCTATTTCAAAATGGGGTAACTCGCAAGGCTTTAGAATACCAAAAGAGCTATTGGAAAAATTAAATCTATCTATTGGTGATATGGTAAAAATCAACTGTGAAAAAGATAGATTAATAATACAGCCAGCTAAAAAAAAGAAAAAATATGATATCAACGAGTTGGTAGAATCTCTACCATTAGATTATAAAACAGTAGAGGAGTTTGATACCAAAATAGGCTCTGAAGAGTGGTAAAATATATTCCTAATAAAGGTGATATTGTAACACTAGATTTTGACCCACAGAGTGGACATGAGCAAAAAGGTCGCAGACCAGCTTTAGTGGTGAGTAATAAAACATTTAATACTCATTTGGGTTTAGCTTTTGCCTGTCCCATTACTAGCACAAGAAGAGACTCTCCATTTCATATCTATATAAAAACAGATAAAATTTCTGGCTACATTATGAGTGAGCAACTAAAATCCATAGACTATAAATCTAGAAAAGTAAAGTTTATAGAAAAAGTAGATAGTGAAATATTAGAAGATGTCGAAGCTATTATTAAAGCTATAATGGAGTAGATTGCTTCTTCGTGCTTTGCACTCATCGCAACGCTCTTTCGTCACTGCGAGAAGCGTAGCGACGCAGCAGTCTACTCGCAACTGCTTATATAAAGCTATTGATGCTCGCTATTGATTTTTTTCTAAATCATACTCTTCTATCTGTTTTCTTAAAATTTCTAAGTGTTCATCAATATTTTCTTTTGTAACTAAAACTCCAAAATCTTGTGGAATATTTTATTTTATATAATCTATATTTTTTAAATATTCTGCTATTTTAATATGAGTTTCATCATTCCAATGCGCATCACAGCTGAAAGTTTTTAATTCAATAGTATTGATATTTCTTAAATTTATAAAATCAATTTTATGACTTTTTAAAAA
>CAZYTC010000026.1:0-14590 GCA_964650175.1 uncultured Campylobacterales bacterium
GTATGCTTAAAGGGAGCTTAGATATAATGCAAATGTGGTGAATTTGTGGAAATTTCGCTTTTTTTATTGAAAATATGGTTAAAAATATAGTTTTATCACCAAAAACTATAGACAATTTAATTTTATTATGTATAATCGCACCGTAATATACTATATAAAGGGAGAAGACTATGGGATTATACGACCGTGGTTATGCACAAGAGCGTGCATATGATTATGACGCCTCATCTCGTGGTGAAGCTCAGATTGTATCTTTTGTAAAAGATACATATAAACTATTTGCTGCCTCTATGCTAGCTGGTGCTGTTGGTGCTTATGTTGGTGTTCCGATGGCCGCAGCAATTTCAGCATACTTTTGGCCGCTTTTTGCACTAGAGATTGGACTACTTATTGGTTTACACTTTGTAAAACATAAACCTGTAGTAAATCTAGCTGTAATGTTTGGTTTTGTATTTATGACAGGACTTATGCTAGCTCCGCTACTATCTAGAACACTTGGAATGAGTGGTGGTGCTACTATTATAGGTAATGCATTTGCTATGACATCTGTTGTTTTTGGGGCACTTAGTTTTTATGCTATCAAAACAACAAAGGATTTTACAGGGTATGGAAAACCGCTACTAATTGCACTGCTAGTTATAGTTGGCTTTTCTATATTAAATATATTCATCGGTAATCCGTTTTTACATGTAGCGATATCTGGGGCTGTAGTTATACTATTTAGTATACTAGTTATCTATGATACTCAAAACATTATGAATGGCAACTACGAGACGCCTATTGATGGTGCGATTGCTCTTTATTTAGATTTTCTAAATATATTTACTGCACTACTGCAACTATTTGGTATCTTTGGTAGAGATGACTAAAGATTACTCACGCATCATAGATGCAAATCTAAATCGATTGCGTGAGGGTATTCGGGTGATAGAGGATATCGCCCGATATCTACAAAATGATAGTGAGTTATCTAAAAAACTCAAAAACCTCCGCCATAGTGCAAAAATATCTGATATAAACTCTCTGCTAGAGTCTCGTGATAGTGTTAATGATGTACTGCGTCCTACTATGGAGCTAGAGCTAGAGCGAAGTGATATAAAAAGCATCCTGATAGCAAACTACAAAAGAGCAGAGGAAGCTGCAAGAGTATTAGAAGAGATTTTAAAGATAGATTCGCCTAGAGAAAGCGAAATATTTAAAAATATTCGCTATGAACTATATACGATGGAGAAAAATCAGATTTTAGCTATAAAAATATAGCACCTCAAACTCCAAATATCCTATATCATAATCGCTCAGTAGTTTTTTCGTGGATTTGTAATCTAGTAGATTTTTACCGCCACTTACACCGCTTTTTTTAATATATCTCAGTGCATCTAGTGTGCTATCAAACTCTAATATATATCTCTCTATCTCTATTTTACCATCAAAATATCTCTCTAATATAGCCCCTACCTCATCGCTACTTCGCAGTATCGGCTCTATAGATGCACACCTATGTAGTGAGGCAAAAGTATTTGATGTAAATATCGCCAAAGATAGCGGGGCATCTAGCATAGAGAGATTTTTCATAACACTATCTAAATCATCTGCCCACTGCAGAGCTGATGATGAGTAGATATGATCAAAGCTATAATTTTGTAGATAATCATATAGATTTGAGTCGTTAAAATCGCCTCTATATAATATAGTAGATTTATCTCTTGGGTGAAGCGAGAGCATCGATGATGAAAAATCAACACCCATAAAGCTCTCTATCTCCCAATCAATAAGCGAGTAAATAGCACCTCTGCCGCACCCTAAATCTAGGATATTTTTAGCACCTTTGCCACTATCTATGAGCTTTTTTGCAACGATTTGCTGTATGGTATTGTACTCTCCATAACTATGAGCAAACCTGCTAAACTCGCTATTTACTCTACTCATCTACGATTTACCAAAATAGAGATGATAAATATCACAAGCAACACAAGCACTATAGATGCACCACTAGGAATAGAGTATAGATATGAAGCACAAAGACCGATTATAACGCTCAGTAGTGCCAAAGCGATAGAGATAGCGATACTCGCTCTAAAGCCATAGCCAAATCTAATAGCACTAACTACAGGTATCACCATCAACGCACCGATGAGCAAAGAGCCCACGATTTTAATAGATATTGCAATGATAGTTGCGATGATACTAACTAGCATAATATTTAAAATATTAACTCTAATCCCCATCACTCTAGCGATATCCTCATCATAGCATATCGCATATAGCTCTTTGAAAAATGCCACAAGTAGCAAAATAGAGACCGCTCCAACACCACCCATAATATATAAATCATCACGGCTAATAGAGAGTATTGAGCCAAATAGATAGCTAAATAGCGATGAGTTAAAAGCCCCAGAGAGTGAGACTATCACAATAGCCAAAGCTAGCGAGCCAGAGAGAAATATAGCCAGTATCGAATCAGAGTATAGTTTGTGATAACTGCGTAGATATTCGATTAAAATCGATGCAGCGAGAGAAAACAGCACAGCCATCCATAGCGTACTAAATCCCGCTAAAAGCCCCACACTCACGCCCACAAGCGAGACATGAGCTAGCGTTTCAGCTAGCAGTGAGTATCTACGAAGCACCATAAATGAGCCTGCAAATGGAGCAAGTATCGCTATAAGAACTCCTGCTATAAAGGCATTTTGCATAAATGTAAAACTAAAAATATCTAACACTATATATCCTAATGGTTATGGCTCACAACATGCAGCGGGTTTGCATAGAGCCTGCTCATCTCATCACATCGCATCAAATCGGCTGGATTGGATGATGTTAATAGCGTCTGATTTACAAATAGCACTCTAGTGATATCCTCTGCAATAACCCCTATATCATGGGTGATAAATATAATAGTGATAGCTCGTTTTTGATTTAACTCTCGTAGTAGCTCATAAAATCTACCTTGAGATATCTGATCCACTCCTGTATTTGGCTCATCGACTATTAAAATCTCTGGATTTGATGCTAACGCCCTAGCAATCATAACTCGCTGTCTTTGACCACCTGAGAGCCTACCGATAAGCCTATCAGATAGCTCTGATACACCCATAAGTCTCATCGCCTCATCAATCGCAGCTCTATCCTCATCACTCTCACGATTAAAAAGACCCCTCACCCCATATCTACCCATAGATACAATCTCATAAACAGTCGCTGGAAATGTGCTATCTATGAGCACCGAATGTTGTGGCACATAGCCGATTTTACTAAAATCTCTAAAATCTTTTAATCTTTTATTAAATATCTTTATCTCGCCACTATAGGGTTTCTCTAGCGATAAAATAAGCCTAGCAAGAGTACTTTTACCTCCACCATTTGGCCCTATGATAGCACAATAATCACCTTTTAGGATATGAAAATTTATACCCTTTAATATCTCTAGATTGTTTCGTCTAAAGACGAGAGATTTTACCTCTATTATGGGAGAGCGAAATATCAATTGCACTCCATCGCATAACGCAATTTAGATAGATTTTCTCTCATAATCTCTATATAGCTCATACCGCTTTGCTCTTTTGTGATATTACCTAGCGGATGGATTGTATCCACCTCTGCACCTGTCTCTTTTGCGATAGTTGCTGCTACTCCATCATCGATAAACTCTTCAAAATATATCGCTTTTATCCCCTTATCTCTAACAAGCTCTACAATATCAGCTATATTTTTAGCACTTGGTTGCTCATCTGATGAGAGCCCAACTACAGAGATATTACTAAATCCATAATCATCTCCTAAATATCCAAAAGCGTTGTGGCTAGTGACTAAATATGGGATTTTACAATCTGATAGTGCGGTTTTATACTCATTTTCTAGCTTGCGTAATTCATCTATATAGCTATCTCTATTGGCTCGAAACTGCTCGCTTTTTTCTGGTAAAATCTGCGATAACTCTCTCTCAATTACACCCGCTATAGTTATCATATTCTCTATACTTTGCCAGTAGTGTGGGTCATAGTTGCCATGATGATGTTCATCGTCATCTTCATCATGGTCGCAGTGATGATGTGACTCTAACAGCTCTACATTCACACTCATATCTATGATTTTAGATGATATATTTGAGCTTAGCTTATCCGCCCACGCTTCAAATCCTGCACCATTATAGATAAAAAGCTTTGAGAGCTCTATTGTTGCCAAATCTTTTGGCGTAGGCTCAAACATATGAGCATCGCTACCATCTGATATGATTTTAAAAACCTCTATCTCATCGCCTGCAATATTTACTGCAACATCATAGAGTGCAAATGAGCTCACACTAATGTATGGCTTTTGGCTCTCTTTATCCTCTTTGTTGCTGAGCAAAAACGCAACCCCAACAATAACTATTAATCCTAAAAAAAGCTTGCTAAACTTCATCATAATCCTAAAAATATAGATAGTAATAAGCTACAAAAGATACGGCGATAGCAAATAGATATGCTAGAAGTTTTTTAGCTCTGCAGCTACCACATTTTTTTTGACTCATAGTGCAATTATATAATGAAAATGTTAAAAACTTCATCAAAGTGTTATAAACACTGTGGTATAATCGCAAACTTTTTATAGACCAAAGGGGAAAGCTAATGGCTAGCACACTACTCATACTGCAGATAATCTTAGTAGTTTTAATCACTATTGCAGTACTTTTACAAAAGAGCTCAAGCATCGGACTAGGAGCATACAGCGGCTCAAATGAGTCTGTTTTTGGCGCAAAAGGACCTGGGAGCTTTTTAACAAAAGTCACATTTGCACTAGGATTTATATTTGTAGTAAACACTATTGCACTAGGTTATATATACTCAAAGCAGAGCAATAGTTCAGTAATCGATAAGATGGTAGAGACTACAAAAGTAGAGGCACCTACAATCGATATTATAGATGATACAAACAGTTCAAAATAGAGGAGATGACAACTATGTTAGATGAAGTTTATCAATTTTGTGAAGAGAAGATGCAAGGCGGTGTAGATCATATGCTACACGACTTTAGAACGCTTCGCTCAGGTAAAGTTAATACTAAAATCTTAGATAATGTACGAGTAGAGAGCTATGGCTCACTTATTCCACTAGAGCAAGCAGCAAGCGTAATGGCGACAGATGCTACAACTATCACTATCTCTCCGTGGGAGAAGAGTATGCTAGGTGTGATAGAAAAAGCTATCCAAATAGCAGATATCGGGGTAAATCCTACAAATAACGGTACAGAGATAAAGCTATTTTTCCCACCAATGACAGTAGAGCAACGCCAAGCATCAGCTAAAAAAGCAAAAGGTATCGCCGAAGATGCAAAGGTGAGCATCAGAAATGATAGAAAAAAAGCAAATGATAAAATCAAAGCACTAGAAAAAGATAAAACTATCACTCAAGATGACTCAAAAGAGGCACAAGATAGAGTGCAAAAAATCACAGATAAATTTACAACTAAAATAGATGAGCTCTTAAAAAACAAAGAGCAAGAGCTACTAACGGTATAACTATGGATATCAAACAGATTTATAAAGATGCCGATGCACTGCTAGAGGGGCACTTTAAACTAAGCAGTGGCAACCATTCACAGTTTTATCTACAATCAGCAAAAGTGCTAGAAAATCCTGCAACTGCAAAGCTACTAGCTGATGAGCTTGCAAAGATGATAACAGCTAGTGGTATCAAAATCGATACTGTATGTGCACCTGCACTAGGTGGGATTATCGCTGGATTTTCGCTAGCGACTGCACTTGGTGTGAGATCTATATTTGCTGAGAGAGTAGATGGCACTATGACGCTACGCCGTGGCTTTGAGGTCAAAAAAGGCGAAAAAGTACTAGTGTGTGAAGATATCATCACTACAGGTGGCTCTGCACTTGAGGCTGCAAAAGCGATAGAGGATTTAGGCGGAGAGGTAATAGCGTTTGCAGCACTAGCAAACCGTGGATTTTGCACAAGAATCGGCAGCGATATAGAGCGAAAACCAAACTGCTCGCTACCTGAGAATGTAGCATTTTTCGCATTAGATGATTTTACATTTGAGATGTATGCACCCGATAACTGCCCGCTATGTGCGGATGGTTCAGAGGCGATAAAACCAGGCTCTAGAGGCAACTAATGATAGATTCTAGCACATTTAAAGTAGATATGAAACACCTACAAAAGGTGCAAAGAACTCTGCGAAAATCTGGTAATATTTTTCCAAATGAAAAAGAGCTAGTGGCGACACTAGAGGATTTAATCATAAAAGCTCAAGATGATACATCACTAAATACATACTACCATATGGCAAACTATCTGCGTCAAAAATTGCGTGAGTTAAAATCTCATTTAGATTCTCCGCTAGAGGCTGTTGATGTAGCACTAGAGGATTTAGAGTGGTCTATCAAATATCTAGAGTGGCTCGTTAAAGAGCCTGAGCGAGAGCTATAAAACTACTACAAAATCTTATAACAACTGATACAATATAACTCTGTGCTATGAAAATTGTATCTTGTTATAAGTGTTAAAATATTATAATAACAGACTTTTTTATAAGAAAACCAAAATCTCACTATGAGGCATAATTGATGACTAAATATATTTTTGTAACTGGCGGTGTGCTTAGCTCGCTTGGAAAAGGTGTAACTGCTGCAAGTATCGGAACGCTACTAAAACACTCTGGTAAAAATGTGGGGATGCTAAAGATTGACCCATATATAAATGTCGATCCTGGTACGATGAGCCCGCTAGAGCATGGCGAGGTTTTTGTTACAAAAGATGGAGCTGAAACTGATTTAGATATCGGAAATTATGAGAGATTTTTGGATACATCATTTCTAAAAACAAGCAACTTTACCACAGGTCAAGTATATAGCTCTGTAATAGAGAGAGAGCGAAGCGGTGGATATCTAGGTCAAACTATTCAAGTAGTTCCTCACATCGTAGGAGAGATAGTAGATAGAATAAAAAAAGCGGGCGAAAATCATGAGATTTTAGTGGTGGAGCTAGGTGGAACAGTCGGAGATATCGAGGGTTTACCATATCTAGAGGCGATTAGAACGATGAAGCATGATGAGGAGGTTGAGGGGACATTTTTTATCCATGTAACTCTCATACCATACATCAAAGCAGCGGGCGAATATAAGAGCAAACCAACACAGCACTCAGTTCAAGAGTTGCGTCGTATCGGTATAACGCCACAGATGATTATCGCTAGAAGCGAAGAGAGATTGCCTAAATCATTCAAGAAAAAGCTAGCACTATCATGTGATGTCAATAGCGATAGTATCATAGAATCAAACGATGAGCAGACTGTTTATGCAGTGCCACTGAGCTTTATGCAACAAAACATTCTCTCTCCTATAGCAAAAGAGCTAGATTTAGGCGAACTAAATCCTGATATCGAACAGTGGGATAGTTTGGTTAAAAAGATAGTATCCCCAAAACACCTCATCACTATAGGTTTTGTGGGTAAATATCTAGAGTTAAAAGAGTCATATAAATCTCTAACAGAAGCACTAATACACTCTGGTGCACATCTAGATACTAGAGTAGAGATTAACTGGATAGATTCAGAAAAACTAGAGTCAAATGAGAATCTATCTATATTAGATGAGTGCGATGCGATACTCGTTGCTGGTGGATTTGGTAAACGCGGAGTTGAGGGTAAAATCGAGGCTATCAGATATGCTAGAGAAAATGGCGTACCATTCTTAGGAATCTGTCTAGGGATGCAACTATCTATGATAGAGTATGCTAGAAATGTGCTAGGTTTAGATGATGCCAACTCTATAGAGTTTGATGAAAATACAGCAAATCCGCTAGTATATCTCATAGATAATTTTATAGACCAAGCAGGTGCATCACAAGTCAGAACATATGAGTCACCAATGGGCGGAACGCTTCGTCTGGGTGAGTATGCGTGCCAAACCAAAGATGGCTCGATACTACGAAATGCATATAATCAAAAAACAATCTATGAAAGACACCGTCACAGATATGAGGCAAACCCTGTATATAAAGAGGCACTAGAGCAAGCTGGAATGGTAGTCAGTGGCGAATCAGATGGGCTGATAGAGGCAGTTGAGATACCATCTCATCCATGGTTTTTAGCGGTGCAGTTTCATCCTGAATTTACCTCTAGGCTGCAGAGTCCAAACCCATCTATTTTAGCATTTGTAAAAGCAACACTAGAGCATGCACAGCCTCTCTAATCTGCCGATATTAAATCACAAACGCTTAGAGCAGATACTAGAATCTAGATTTAACTCTCACGATGAGAAGCTCTCAAATATCCCTCAGCCACATCTTTTTAAAGATGCCACAAAGGCGATAGATAGACTAGAGAGAGCTATTAAAAATAGAGAAAAAATCACTCTAGTGGGTGATTATGATGTCGATGGCGTAACTGCAACTGCTATCGTAAAACAGTTTTTTAGCCTCATCCCCTACCCGCTAGAGAGCATCATTCCAAACCGATTTAGCGATGGATATGGTGTGAGCCCAAATATATTAGATAGAGTCGATGCCGATGTGGTTATCACGGTAGATAATGGCATCTCAGCTATAGAAGCAGCAGAAATTTGCAAATCTAGAGGTATAGATTTAATCATCACAGACCACCATGCACCGCTAGAGATTTTGCCAGATGCATATGCTATAGTCGATCCAAAACAGAGCGATTGCCCATATCCATCTAAAGATATCTGCGGTGCTCAAGTGGCGTGGCTCATGATGGCATATCTAAAACAGAGATTAGATTTACAGATAGATATGAGACAATTTTTGCCATTTTTAACCCTAGCTATCATCGCTGATGTGATGCCACTGCTAGGAGCTAATCGCTCTTTGGTAAAATCTGGTTTAGAGGCGATATCATCATCTACGCTACCTGCATTTGTGCTTATTAGAGATATTTTAGGCAAAAACAGCATATCATCAGAGGATATTGCATTTTTAATAGCTCCACGATTAAACTCTGCTGGCAGGCTAGAAGATGCATCTATCGCTCTGGAATTTCTGCTATCTAAAAATCTATCTGACGCTGCTATTTATTTTGATAGGCTCACTACACTAAATAATCTACGAAAAGAGATAGAGTCCGCCACTACCGAAGAGGCAAAGCTACTCGTAGATGATAGTGATAAAATCATAGTTGTAGCTAGCGAGGGATGGAATGAGGGAGTTGTTGGAATAGTCGCCTCTAGATTAGTAAATCTATATCAAAAACCCTCTATCGTTTTAAGCATCAACAATGACAGAGCAAAAGGGAGTGCTAGAAGCGTAGGCGAGGTAAACCTACACTCTTTGCTTCAAAAATGCGAAGATATATTGCTAGGTTTTGGTGGGCACAAAATGGCAGCTGGTCTATCGCTAGAGAGAGATAAAATCGAGAGTTTTAAGATAGCGATAAATGCCGAAGCAGACAAACTAAGTGCCGATGATTTTATAGCCCATAGCGATGTGCTTGGGATTTTACCACAAGAGAGTATAGATCTCTCACTGCTTGAGCTACTAGAGCGGTATGAGCCATATGGAGAGGCAAATCCTAGACCAAAATTTCTCATCAAAGATGCTGTAGTAGATAAGATTAGGCTATTTGGAAGCGATAACTCACACAGTAAAATCGATATAAAAACAGATAGATTAAGTGGCAAAACCACTGAATTTATCGCCTTTAGAAGGGTGCTAGAGTTTAATGAATCAAAAACTATATCTTGTAGCTATAGTGTAAATAAAAACGAGTGGCAAGGACGAATCTCAATGCAACTTATGATAGATAGGATTTATGAGTGATTAGAGCGATTTTTATCTCTACTATAGTGCTTTTTTTCGGTTGTAGTAGCGATAGCAGCCTCCCTTATGAACTGCGACTAACACCATCAGGACTAGGTGCTATCAAAATAGATACCCCACTAGATAAAATCCCATCTACACTCGTAGGATTTGAGACAAATAAACTCTATCCCATATCGCCACAAATCGATGAGATAATATTTGAGCTAACTAGAGCTGATGCTAAAATCGCCCATATTATCTATGATACAAACAGAGAAAAGATATCACAAATCCATATCCTCTCAAAAGAGATTTTAACCTCTAAAAATGATGCGATATCTCAAACCATATCTGATGATGCTATTTGTGAGGCAAATATCTGCTATTATAGCGATGAGCCATCTATATTTTTAGAGATTTTAGATAACAAAGAGATAGCTCAAATCTACTACAAAGAGCCATAAATGGATACATTTTATCTAGAGTATCGTGACCCACTTTTTGGTGTGATAATATTTTTTACGATACTCTTTGTTATCTCATTTTTTAGCTACTGGTGGGGTAGACATAAACAGACACAAGAGCATAAAAATCTAGAGTCATTTTTAAATACATTTGATAATGAGAGCTCTGATATATCATCACAAGTGGATAAAAACTCACTCACTCCAGAATCATGGCTTATGCTATCGCGTAGTTACGCCGCACAGGGTAATTTTGAGCAAAGCATCAAAATATATCATGCACTACTAGCAAAAAACAAAGACCCAATTTTTCAAAAAGATACACTACTACTGCTTGGCAAAAGCCTCTATAGTGCTGGATTTTTAGAGCGTTCTAGAAAAACATTTATGCAACTACTCTCACAATCACCCAGAATTCCAGAGGCACTGCACTATCTTTTACTAATCTATGAGCAGCTACAGCAATTTGATAAAGCCCTAGAGGTTTCACTAGCACTACAAGAGCAACTAGGCACCAAAAGCCAAGACAAGCTCTTTCTTGAAGCTAAAATATTGATAAATGATAGCTCTATAGAGAGTGAGCAAAAAGCACAAAAGCTACTAGCCATCTACAAAGATAACCACGATTTAAAATATCTCATATTTGAGTGGCTTTTTAAAAATAGACCATCATTAGCGTGGAGCAATTTTGATCAATCGCTCTCATATAAAATCAGCGATATTTTATACAATCTCTCACTAGAGGATATAGATCTATCAGTGGTAGAATCCAATAGCTTTTTGCGAGAGCTATATAGTGCAAAAGGGTATCTAAATTTAGCAGAAAATAGCTCTATCTTCGAGCTTGATTTGCTCATTTCATTAAATAAACACAACATCAAAAAGGCGGCTCTATCGTTTGAGTATAGCTGCACGCACTGCAAGCAAATATCATTTTTACCATTTCACAGATGCAGCAACTGTCACAAAATCGATACAATCGAACCAAGCATAAATATAACAAAGGACTATTTTGAAATCGGTCACTCTTTTTTGTGATGGTAGCTCACTAGGCAATCCAGGTCCTGGAGGCTATGGGGCGATATTGCGATATGGCGAGGTAGAGAAAATCATCAGCGGTGGCGAAGCTCACACTACCAATAACCGTATGGAGCTTCGTGCTGCTATAGAGGGTCTGCGAGCCCTAAAAGAGCCGTGTGAAGTAACTATCATTAGCGACTCTAGCTATGTGGTGCGTGGGATAAATGAGTGGCTGGCTGGATGGGTGAAAAAAGAGTTTAAAAATGTCAAAAATCCAGATTTGTGGCTAGAGTATCTAGAGGTCTCAAAAATACACCGTATAAAGGGTGTCTGGGTGCGTGGACACAGTGGACATATAGAGAATGAAAGATGTGATGAGATAGCCAAAAATGAGGCGAAAAAATTTTAGGTATAATATGAAAAAAGGATTTAATCTATGGATGAACTAAAGACCCTGCAAGAGCGACTGGGTTATGATTTCAAAGACGAAAAGCTCCTTATTGAAGCGCTGACGCACAAAAGCTATAAACAGCCCTACAATAATGAGCGATTAGAGTTTTTAGGCGATGCGGTGCTAGATTTGATAGTGGGCGAGTATCTATTTTTCAAATTTAAAAACTACGATGAGGGCAAACTCTCTAAGATGCGAGCATCATTAGTAAATGAAAATGGCTTTAAGGCATTGGCGGATTATCTGGATTTAGGTAGATATATCTTTATCTCAAATGCAGAAGAAAACAACAGCGGACGCACCAAAAGCTCACTACTATCAAACGCATTTGAGGCGATTATGGGAGCTGTATATCTAGAGAGCGATATAGCAACTGTCAAAGATTTAACGATTAAAATATTAGAGATAGTTCATAGTGATATCTCGCTAGATTCGCTATTTAAAGACTATAAAACATCACTCCAAGAGCTCACACAAGCACACTTTGGAATAACTCCTGAGTATAATCTCATCGCCTCGCATGGGCCAGATCATAAAAAAGAGTTTGAAATTGCACTATTTATAAAAGATAAAAAATATGCAATAGCCAGTGGCAAAAGTAAAAAACAGGCTCAACAAGAGGCGGCAAAAATCGCTCTAGAGCAACTAGAAAAGGAGCTAAAATGAATAGTTTTGGCAAAAAATTTACTATAACAACATTTGGAGAGTCTCACGGCGTCGCTATCGGATGTGTACTAGATGGTGTGCCTGCAGGACTTAAAATAGATGAGAGCTTTATCCAAAGCGAATTAAATCGCCGTCGCCCTGGGCAAAATGAGTTCTCAACCGCTAGAGATGAGGCAGACAAAGTCGAAATCATCAGCGGAGTTTTTGAGGGAGTATCGACTGGAACTCCTATAGCGATGATAATCTATAACAAAGATCAAAAATCCAAAGATTACTCAAACATCAAAGATATCTTCCGCCCCGCTCACGCTGATTTTACCTATTTTCATAAATATGGTCTGCGTGATTATCGTGGTGGCGGTCGCTCTAGTGCTAGAGAGACAGCAGCTAGAGTCGCTGGCGGTGCGGTTGCAAAACTGCTACTACGAGAGCTAGGAGTAGAGATAAAAAGCGGTATCAGCTCTATAGATGGCATCAGTGCGAGTGAAATCGATTTTGATTATGCCCCAAAAAGTGCCATCTATGCGTTAGATAAAAACGCTGAAGAGGCTCAAAAAAGAGCAATCTTAAATGCCAAAAACTCTCACGATAGCGTAGGTGGCGTCGTAAGTCTGCAGATATTAAACTCTCCCATAGGACTAGGCGAGGGGCTCTATTATAAACTAGATGCGGTGCTTTCAGAGGCGATGATGGGGATAAATGCCGCAAAAGCGATAGAGATAGGAGCTGGCATAGAATCTAGCAAGATGCGAGCATCACAAAATAACGATGCGATAACCCCTGATGGATTTAAAACCAACAACGCTGGCGGTTTGCTAGGCGGAATGAGCAGTGGCGATGATATCACTATGAAGATACACTTTAAGCCGACACCATCGATATTTATAGAACAAGATAGCATCGATACCGCAAACAACCCCATAAAACTAAACCTAAAAGGACGCCACGACCCGTGCGTTGCTGTGCGTGGCAGTATCGTGTGTGAAGCGATGGCGGCACTTGTGATGGCAGATATGATACTGCTAAATATGGGAAGTCGCGTCGATGATATAAAAAAATATTACTCTTAGCTTTTTTTTGCTACCATAGTTCATATAAACAAAACGAGGTGAGTTATGGTGCAAAAGTGCTACCTACTAGATACATCAGTCATTTTAGATGATCCTGTCAATATTTTACGCATTAGCGATGAGAATAAAAATGGCATCATCATCACAAATATAGTTTTAGCAGAGATAAATAACAAAAAAGATGAGATGAGATCAGAGGCTGGCTTTAGAGCTAGAGAGTTTTTTAGATTAGCTGATATCTCATGGGGCGAACCTGTTAGCTCTGTAGAGCTGCCGCTTTGTGTTCAAGACAAAATAGATTTAGAAAAATGCAAAGATGATAGATACTATAGACTATCACTAAACTATGACAGATCCCTCTATGGTGGCGATGAGAGCCCAACACACCTATATATCGTCCATAGAGAGAGATACCGCGTTGCTCACAATTTTAGCGAGCCTCGTGGGTTAAATGATGCCAAAATCGCAGAGATTGCAGATGATTATGATTTAACTCTTGTTACAAATGATATCTCATTTAAAATCGCCTCAGAGATAAAAGGCATACCAACTCAAAGCATCAGAAACTCAAGCGTAGAATCACCTGAACTTATCGACTTTGCATACAAATATGAGTATGTTGAAACCCCAGCAATACCTGAGGATAGCTCTCACTATAATTTTGATCAACTAACATTTATCCAAAGAGCCACTAGCGAAAATGGCGAAGAGTATGAAAGCGGTATCAAAAAACATGCATTTGTGATAAATAATCAGCTAGAGATGTGTGAATTTGATGTGCGTTTTGGTGAGCATTTTAGCCACGACTTAGTGCGTCCACTCAATCTAGAGCAAAAATTCTACTACGCGATGATGACACATCCACAAAACTATATCACAGTAGTTTCAGGCTCTACTGGCTCTGGTAAAACGCTAGTAGCACTCCAAGCAGGACTAGAGCTAGTCGAAGAGGGGCTAGTTGAGGGGATAGTTTATACCAGAAACACCGTTACATCTACCGATGATGCAGCAGAGCTAGGATTTAGAAAAGGCGATGAGGAGCAAAAACTAGGATTTTTTATGCATCCGCTCTACTCTGCGATAAACTTTACAATCGAGCATCAGAGCAAATACTCACTAGATGCGAGAGTAGAGTACACAGGCAACACAAACTCCACTAAAAAAGAGAAC
>CAZYTC010000026.1:14600-23817 GCA_964650175.1 uncultured Campylobacterales bacterium
CACAGAGGTCTTTATGAAAAAATATAACATAGAGACGATGGATATTGCCCATCTGCGTGGAACAACAATATCTCGTAAATTTGTTATCATTGATGAGGCACAAAATATGGCAAATGCGACACTAAAACTCATCGGTACTCGTATGGGTGAGGAGACGCGTATGGTTGTCATGGGAGACCCAGCTCAGATAGATCACCCATTTTTATCTCGTCGCCGTAACGCTCTTGTAACACTGCTAAACAAAGCTCAAAACTCCAACTTTATAGCAGGAATCCAATTGCGACACACCATTAGATCAGAGATTGCAGAGTGGTTTGGCAAAAATTTTTAGATTGAGTATTCTATGTACCCTCCGCTCTAGGGCTCATTTTGGGCTTTGCTCAAAATGTGAGCATCAAATCAAATGATTCTATTAACACAATTTAAACAGTGTTTCTAGTTTACTTTATCTTATACTATATGTGATATGATAATCCAAATCAATTAAAGGATTCGAGATGAAGATGTTGATGTTATCCTTATGTGCAAGCGTTGCTTTTGCGTGTGGTGGTGGTTCAAAAGCCAAAGGCGAGCCATTCTTAGAGCCTATTATGTATGCTGTAAATCATCTAGGACTAGAAGACAATGGCGATATTGGTGTAGCAATCAGTAGCTACAAAAAAATACTTAGATCACAAGAGTATAAAATACCAACCGAAGCGTTTGGCGGTACAAACTTTAACGCAGGCGTATATGCACTCCACTCTAGCGATGCTAAAAAATTAGATGCTCAAATCGATTTAATCGATACACTATATCTAATATTTAACGATGAGCAGAAGAAAAAATTCCCAGTTTTATTAGGAATCTATCAGCACCACAGCGATTTTAGTCGTGGTAAAAATAGTTGCGACACTACAAAAAGTGCGTGTGGATTCAATGCAAACAGTTGTGGAACTAAAAACGCTAAAAACAGTTGCAATTCAAAATCAAATAGTTGTGATAGCAAAAAACCCGCAAAACAAAATAGCAACAAAAAAGAGAAAAAGTAGTTATAATAACAGCTAAAAATGGATTTTTATGGCTGAAGATACAACAATCAGATTTACCGTCTCACTAAATGAGAATCTATTAAATGCTCTAGATTCTCAAGTGAGCGATGGTAAATTTGCCTCAAGAAGTGAATATATCAGAGACCTCATCAGAGAGCAGATGATAGATAAAAGCTGGAGAGATGGCGATGATGAAGTAGTTGGCGTATTGACGCTAATCTATGATCATCATCAGCGAGAATTGCAGCAAAAAATGACCGACATCCAACACGATAGTAGCGTCGATATACTCTGCACAACACATGTTCATATAGATCATCACAACTGCCTAGAGACTATAATGATTCGTGGCACGCCCGCTAAGATAGAATCAGTCGCATCAGAGATTGGCGGATTAAAGGGGATTAATTTCTCAAAACTTACAAAAACTACAGTTTTTTAGGATAAAGAGCCCTATAAACTCTATTTTTGTGGGTTTTTAAATCTGCATCCACACCTAAATGGCTAGCTATCTGATATGGTATTATTAGCAGATTTTCTATATTTGTATTGTAGTTATTATAGGCTAGCACCTCATACACGCACCCATCTCTATAGGCTCTCAAATTATCAAATATCGCTCGCTTAGCTCTATACTCATCTGCTACTATATCACGGCTTTGCTCATCTATAAATATACAGTCGCTATCTAGTGATAGAAATTGCTCAAACGAGAGCTCATTATGACCCTTTTTAGCTAGCTCTAGAGTGCTTGCCACGCCTAATAGCTCAAATGGTGGATATTGTGACTCTGTGGATGTGATTCCCCTAGCCCCCTTAAATGCAATGCCCCCTATATAGAGCTTTTTATCTGGTAGCTTTAGCTTTTTTATATCTCGCTCGATGGACTCTATCTCGCTTACTACAGATTTAGCTCTATCACTTTTGGCAGTTATATCGCCTATTAGCAGCAGAGATTTTTTGATATCGCCTAGATAATCATCGCTCACCCCACCATATGATGAGCCATAGCTGAGTGCAATGATGGGGATTTTGCTTTTTTTGCTAATCTGCTCTATCTGCTTAGGAGAGTAAAAAGAGCTAAAAATCACATCTGGTTTTAGTGCGATAAGAGACTCTATATTTGGCATAACGCCTGCTCCGCCACTACCGATAGATGGGAGTTTTTTAGAGAGATTTTTTTGCAGATATACTCTATATGGAGGCGGATTATCAGCTCGTTGCTCGATACTCTCTATAGCGATAGGAACAATACCCATATATGTCCCCATCCTCATCGCCCCAGGACCTATAAAAACTACTCGCTCAGCACTGCCCACCTCTACGCTTCGCCCTAGCAAATCATTATAGACTTTAGCCTCTAGCGAAAATATAAATATAAAAATAGATAAAAATAGTCTCATCAATTACCCCTAAAATGATAGCGATGCACTCATATAAAATGCCCTCGGCGAGCCGCTATAATATGTCGCGCCACCTAGTAAATCATCTGCTGGATTTATAACAGATATATATTTTTTATTAAATATATTTTGAAGCTCCATCGATAGAGCTAAATCACTCTTTGCATAGAAATTTTTAAATCTGTATCCACCTTTTATATCAAAAAGCCATCTGCCATCTATCTTAACACCATTTGTAGCGTCAGCGTATCTGCTACCTACATATCTAGCATTTGGCGAGAGTAGAAAACTGTTTTGCTCATATATAACTCCACTATTTAGCATCCATTTTGGCACATCGACTACCTGATTACCTTTTGTGCTTGCAGAGAGAATATTATCATCATATTTAAATCTCATAAAGCTAGGATTTGCATAAATCGTAAATCTATCATCTATAAAATAGCTAAAATTTAACTCTGCCCCAAAACTTGTCGCCTTTGCGATATTTTGACTATATTTAATCCCACCTACCCTATCATCTGATATTGGAGTGAGCAGATTTTTATGTTTTGCGAAAAATAGAGTCGGGCTTATCTCAAAACTCTCATCTATATATCGTAGTCCCAAATCTATAGTGTCACTCTTTTCTGGTCTGTATCCATCAAATAGATTTTGTGCCGTGATGCCTGCAGTTTGAAAGAGAGCCATATTTTGACTATAGACCGATACTAGCGGTGCATATGAGTATGGACGGATAAAACCTCTTGCGTAGTTTGTGTAAATTTGGATACTTGAATCTATATCATATGATAATCCAAATGATGGCAACCAGAGCTTATAATCTCTGCCGCTTCGATTTAGTGCAGGATTTGCGTTTGCTAAATCTGAATCTTTAAATAGAAAATATTTCACTCCCGCCTGATATTTCAGAGCTCCCAAGTCGCTAGAGTATTTTATATATGGGCTATGTGTGTGAGTCACACCATCAGTCGCATATCCAGCGATTTTATCAAAAACCAGAGCGTTTGCTACTATCTTATGTTGCTCATTATGCACTGTGGCATCGTTGTTTTCATAGTGATAACCTATGCTAAATTTGCTAGCCTCATCGCCTATCTCAGCACCTGCTAGCACGCCATAGCGAGTTAAATCTCGCACTCTTTTTTGTATCATAATGGGGTTTTGAGTATGGCTTAGCTCGAATGATGACTCTTTAGAGTAGTATGGCTTTAGAGAAAGTTTGATATTTTCTGCCACAGGAGCATCAAAATATGCTATCAAATCTCTATTTTTTAGATTCAGTATATTATATTTGTAGTGAAACTTGCTACTAGTATCATCTATAAAATCTTGTTTTAAATCGCCTTTATGGTCTGTGAGGGCTCTATATTTATCTGCTTTTTGGTTATTATGGTTATACCATAGTTTGAGATTTGCACCGCTATCAAAAGCATGGGTAATCGTGAGGTTTAGGTTATCTCTCTCGCCATCTCCCACGCCTTTATGCTTCTTGCCCTCAGCGTGTGAAGCTGAAATAGATATGGCACTATTGCCAAACTTACCGCTATCGCCTCTAAAATATGTTTTAGAGTAGCTATCTCGCCCTAGAGTTTGACGCAGATTAAATCCCATCTCATCTTTTGCAAATTTCGGATGCACGACGATAGCACCAGCTCGTGAGCCTACCCCGATACCGATATTTGTCGGCACTGAGCCTTTATATAGTGAGATAGAGTCGATATTTTCTATATCATATATATAATCTCTAGCCCCTATAGGACCTAGCCCATAATTTGGCACCCCATCTATACTCATAGAGCCCAGTGAGGCATCTACGCCTCGAATTCTCACTGAACCCTGCTGTGGCGAGAGAGAGTTTTTAGAGACACTCTCTACATTTACACTGCCAAAAATCTCACTAGCTTCATAGATACTATTGCTACCAGCTACACCTGATAGCTCTAGTGCCCTCGTCGTTAGCTCACTGCCTGTATATACGCTCTCATCTGGTTGTAGTGCGGGGATTATTAGTGGTTCTGCTGTTATATTTATCTGCTCTAGCTCGTTTGCATTTAGCAGTAGCGAGAGAGTAAAAATAGAGAGAGGGATTCTCATAACAATCCTTGTGAGTAATATTTATTTTAAAAAAATAATACCCACAAAGAGATTAAATGTCAAATGCTCTAAAAATTACTTTTTTATATACTCTACAACTCTCTCTACTGGTCGTCCTATAAAAGCATAATCTCCATCGATAACAATCGGTCGCTCTATAAGCCTTGGGTGTTTAGCCATCATCTCAACTAACACCTCATCATCTGTCTCATTTTTTAGATCTAGCTCTTTGTAGATCTCCTCTTTTGTCCTCATCAGCTCACGAGGTGCGATATTTAGCTTTTTTAGTAGCGATTTTATCTCATCTTTTGTGATAGTCTCATCTAGATATCTAAATATCTCTACGCCTTTATCCTCTAATAATCCTAGCGCCTCGCGTGATTTTGAACATCGCGGATTGTGCCATATTTGCATATTTGTCCTTTTGGTTAATTAAGTGTTCTGAATAAATAAAAATTGTAAGAGCGGCGACAGCCCTCCGCTGAGGAGCTCATTTTGGGCTTTTGCCCAAAATGTGAGTATAAAATCAAATGATTTTATTTAAAAACTTTTTTAAGATCGTTTTCTATCGCCCCTGGAACAGTTGCAATAGTCATAAACTCACCCATCGTTAGTAGTGGATATGTAATAGCGATATAATATTTTGCACTTAGTGCTTTTGCTTGGTTATTTTCGATAATCACACCCCATGGCAGTAATCCTGCATTTTGAGTACCGATTTTTTTCACGAAACCATTTGTGCGTTTCTCTAGGTTTACGAAAACCAGATGTCTATCACTATCTAGCTCTACGCTTGAGACAAAGCTTTTTGATTTTTTAGCTTTTGCTAGCAAATCAGCAGTTGCACCCTCGCCTACTATAGACATCTCTTGATAATATGGCATACCAATCATAAAATTATAGTTTGCCAGTTTGTCTGTTTGAAACTTATCTGGTGAATCAGCGAGTGTTCCAAATGCTTTTTCTAGTGCATTGTAGTTTGCAGATGTCGCTGTATGACTATACTCATCTTGCATAAATGCGATATCAAAATATATAGGATTTGAGATGCTTAGACGACTATTTGTATCATCAACTAACACTCTACCTACAGCCGCAAGTGCACGATTAGGTTTATTTGCGATAGTTTTCATATCATTTGATGTATAAAGCACTGTTGTGCCAACATCATTTTTATATGTTCCAACCACCTCAAAACCTGCATCAGCTAGAGCTTTTGTCGTACCATCTACACTTTTATGAGCTGCATATTTATATGTAGCAGTCTCTTTTTCCACTGCTACGCCACCCTCTATTGCTGGTCCTTTTGCTCCAGAGCATCCACTAAATAGTGTGATACCTGTGATTGCTAGTATTGATAATAATTTTTTCATATCTCTTTTGCTCCTAGACCAACCATAATAGATGTAATCTCTGTATCTAAATCTCTAATCGATTGTAGCATTTTTGGCTCATCTACACCCATAACTGAGTGCCAAACCTCTAGACGAGGCATACCGATTACGATTTTATTTGAGCCCTTATCTATATACATATACATAGAACATGGTGCTAGTGCCCCTACATCTGGGCGACCTTGGTTGAAAATACCTTCGGAAAATTTAAAATGACATAGTGAATATACCCAGTACGCATCAAATCTATCAAATGCGATACCCTTATCATCCATAGAGCCTTTTATATCTTTATATCCTGCTATGATATATTGATTTGCTTCAAATGCCTCTTCAAATTTTTCTTGAAAATCATAGATAAAATCTTCTAAATCTCCATCTCTATCAAAAGCTAGCTCATAAGTCATCATCGGTTTTTCCATCAGCTTATCAAACTCAACCGTTTTAACTTTTGTACCTATCTCTTTTTCTATCATCTTATCCAATGCACCAAATGATGCGATAAACTCAGCTCTAACATCAGCATCTTTTACACCAGTGATATTTAACATAACCTCTGGATCCATATGCCCTACATATGTAGCATTTTCGCCTTGTTTTTTATAAACATGCAGATTAAATGGACTAAATCCGCCTAGACTAGGCTCTTTTAGTAGTAGTGGTCCAACGATTGTATCATTTGTAACAGAGAAAAATCCCAGATTATCTAGATTTGTTCCGCCATATTTTGTAGCGTAGGCATCATTGATTCTCTCATGTGGATCTGATAGTATAAAACCGATAGTGCCGATTTTATTGTTTACCATCTCCATATACTCTTTTTCTTTATCGCCCTCGCCTACATAAAATTTAGCACCTACTGCACCAAACGCCATAGAGGCTGCTAGAGATAGTGCACTAGCACCTATTAGTAATCTTTTTAACATCACAACTCCTTTGTATAATCGCTTATTTTATCACAAAAATATCAAACAAACGATAATGAAAACTTAACAGTATAAGCTTTTATTATAATTTGATACGCCATATTGTCATTGCGAGCGAAGCGTGGCAATCTATCATAGTAGACTGCCGCGTCGCAAGCTCCTCGCAGTGACAAAACAGCGTCATTGCGAAGCCGTTAGGCTAAAGCAATCCATCTCCCCGTCATTGCGAAGCCGTTAGGCTAAAGCAATCCATCTCCCCGTCATTGCGAGCGAAGCGTGGCAATCCAACAATTAGAAATTAAAGTTCAGCTGTGCAGTTACAGCGTTTTGTTTGTGTTTTGTTTCGATATAACCTACAGGACCACCAAGGCTATACGCAAATTTTTCACTTTTTTCAGGTGAATGAACATATGCAAGATCTAGTGAAGTTGTATCCGAAAATGCATAGGTACCACCTATAGTGTAGTGTTTTTCTACGATAGCAGGAAAGCCCAATAGATTAAATATATTCATTGCTGAACCACCTGGAGCCATAAAATTTTGTTCTCTTATAGGGCTTTTTGCATAGTTATAACCAGCTCTTAATGCCCAGTTATCTTGAGCATATTGATACCCTAGCATATATACATTTTGGTCTTCCCATTTAAAATCTTTATATCCATTTGCTGAGCTCCATTTGATGCGCTTATAATCAAATGCAAATGTATGCCCATCAGTAGTATATGACACACCCGCACCAATCTCTGCTGGTTGCTCTAGTCTATCATTAAGAACAGCTGGCAGTGCACCCATTGCTGCAAATGGTGCTGTTGCAGTAGATAATTGTCCTAGATAATCCATATCAATCGCCGACTTATATGATGCACCTAGCGTTAAACCATTTGCTTCAAAGCCTAAGCCTACATTATAACCTAGACCAAAATCTTGAGCAACACCAGAACCAACGCGTCCTCCACCCATTGCGGTCATATCATAGTTTATATCTAAAGAACCATACTGTAAAATTGGTGCAAAACCTACACTAAATCCATCTATTTTATATGCTAGCGGTACCACAAACTGCATAAGCTGTAAATTTGTTTGCATATTCATATTATTCATACCGCTAACCGTATTAGCATCACGGTAATCTGTACCCATACCAGCAACACCATACATACCTACACCCCAGTAAAAACCATTTCCTACATTTTGTGCAGTAGCAACAGTCGGAACTACAGATAAATCAGCCGAGCTTTTATATGAACCCTCTCCTATACCCATATCAGTTTTAACATCTGGCATAAATACGGTACCACCAAATGATACTTCAGTACCTTTTACGCTCGTAATCATCGCTGGGTTAGTTAGTGCTGATTCAGCTCCGTGGCTCATACCGATACCCACACCCCCCATACCGATTGCTTTTGCACCTACGCCTATCATTGTATCGCCGTTTGTTGCAAATGCACTAGATGCTGATAGCGCTAACGCCGCAGCTACCGCTATTTTAATACTTTTTTTCATCATTTCTCCTCAATGAGTCTGTTTATAGTCAAAGCTATGCTCACACTGTATTATAGAGATTATAAAATAAATTGTAACTTAACACATTTTTATCACAATATCAAAATTTGTAATATTTGTGTAGAAAATACTCGTTTGACGAACTATAGGTAAAATTTATATAATTAATGCGTCAGAAATAACAAAAGGGATTATGGATTGCTTCGTCGTGCTTTGCACTTCTCGCAATGACGAGTTTGTCACTGCGAGACCCACTAGGGTCGTGGCAGTCTACTATGGATTGCTTCGTATTGTTGATTTACGCCATCGGAACAAGTCCCGATTGGCTACGCTAACGCTGAGTTTGCTTCAGCAGCAGGCTCACGCGACTTTGTCGCTTTGTGGATTGCTTCTTCACTGTGTTCATCGCAATGACAAAGTTTATTTGTTTAAAATGGCGTCTAACGCATTTTTATAATAGCTTTGAGATATAATCGCTAATAGTAGTCGAGGAGGTGACTAATCTCCTCGTTTTTTGCTAGTGCAGATAAGGTGCAAGCACCATAAAGACTAACAAGACTACTATTAGCTTTGCGGACACAGATAGACGCTCCTTTCGTTATTATACTACCCGCTCCACCCTGCCACCGAAAAATCGGCAAAAAAAAAGGCAAAGACCCAAAAGAGTCTCTGCCTATATGTCCAACGCTCTGCTAGTCAGGCAAAGAGGAGGTCGTATCTGTGTTCACAATTATGATTATACCATAAAAATATAAATGCGATGAGAGCCTCTGTCGCTTTGTAGATTGCTTCTTCACTGCGTTCATCGCAATGACGAGTTTGTCACTGCGAGACCCACTAGGGTCGTGGCAGTCTACTAT
>CAZYTC010000027.1:0-22097 GCA_964650175.1 uncultured Campylobacterales bacterium
TTATATTAACAATATTGGTAGCTTTTATGCAAGGTTGTTCAAGTGGCTACAAGAGATATAGTATTGAAGAGATTCAAGAAAAAGCAATGCTTAATGATAAAGAAGCACAATATAGATTAGCAATGTTTTATGAGCAGAGTAAAAATCATCCAGAAGCACTTAAATGGTATGAAAAATCAGCATCCTTGGGATGCTTATTGTCAATAAATGAGTTAGGCAATATCTACAAAGAGTCTCGTTTAGGTTTAGAGCAAGACTACCATAAGGCAGTTGATTACTATAAGCAAGCTTCAGATGAAGGATATTTTGATGCTATTAACAACTTAGCTTATATGAATGATTTAGGTTTAGGTATTGAGCAAAATCGTATTCAAGCGGTAGAATTATATAAACTAGCAGCCTCAAAAGGCTCTATTCGTGCTATGTACAACCTAGGAATATCTTACACTGAAGGCTTAGATGGGATTGAAAAGGATTTAGTTCAAGCTTATATGTGGCTAGATTTGGGTAGATACTATACACTAACCTCTAAAGATATGAACTTAAAATGGAGCATTAGAGGCAGATTTGATAAACTAGAGGGGATATTGAGTCCTATAGAAAAAAAAGAAGCTAAAAAACTAGGGAGTGATTGGATAAAGGAGCAAAAAAGTCGCTACAAAGATAGCAATTAAATAAAAAAATTATGGGTTAGATTAAAGCATCTAAAAAAGAGCTTCTTAAATATAAAAAAGCTTTAACAATGTAGATAAAGGCAAAAATTTAGCAAAAAAACCAGCTACTCCAAAACTCTCAGCTATCTATCAGACCATTTAAAAATATCTAAGATCACAATCTTATCCATATCTATCAAATATGGAATTGTATAACCCATAAATACCAAATCTCTAATATTTTCATCATCATAATAGTAAGATTTTCTGTATCTATACGACATATACGATAAACTAGAGACGGCTTTATCTAGCTTATTCAAAAACCTAATTGATTTAGTCACACTATCTCGGCTAGCAATATATTCAAGCAGATTATCTAAATTTCTTAGATATTTTTGGCTTCTAATTATCCGCATATTTAGATTTTAAATTTTCTATAGAATTAGCTATATATAAATCGTACTCATCTTGATTTAAATAGACACCTCTGCCACTTCTATACTCCTCTACAGCTTTAGCTACTCTCTCTTTTGCTTCAGCAGTAGTTATAGCAGGAAAGCCATCATCTACTATGGTTACATCTTTTCTGTTTTGGTTTAAAAACGAGATGAGCTTATCATAAAAGCTATCATTTTGAATCTCTAGCATTATGGTACGCATAATATTCTCCTTTCATAACACTTTTTTAGATTATAGCACAGTTTTATTCAAAGCGATTTTGATATATAGATTGTATTAATATTATAAAAACTAACACTCACAACTAAGCGTCATTGGGTTATATGACTCACTTACCATTTTGTGAGTGGTAAAAAAGCTATCTATTATCTCTCTAAACTCCGTGATATCTTCGATACGATTTACACTATCGCGAAGCGAGGATGCACCCTCATAGCCTTTGGAGTATGTGTGGATATGTTTTCTAAAAAGCACTACCCCTCTAGAGCCATAAAAATTAATCATCTGATTAAAATGCTCCATTATAATAGTGTGTCTGATAGATAAATCTGCACTATCAGAGCCATTTTTTAGCTGATGAAAAATCCATGGTGCACCAACAGCACCACGCCCTATCATCACTCCATCAGCTTTTGTATGTGATAAAACCCACTGTGCTTTCTCATAACTATCGATATCACCATTTGCTATTAGTGGGATTTTTATATGACTTTTCATTTCGCCTATTGCATCATAATCAACAGGTGCCTTAAATCGCCCTGCCCTAGTTCTGCCATGAACAGCTATGAAATCAGCCCCGCAATCTTCTACGATTTTGGCAATCTCTAGATGGTTTTTAGCTTCAAACCCTAGACGCACCTTTACACTAAGTGTCGATTTATTGGAGTGTTTTTTGATAGTCTCTATAATGCGAGCCATTTGAGAGAGATCTTTAAGTAGTGAGCTACCGCTACCATGTGATACTACTTTTGGCACAGGACAGCCACAGTTTAAATCTATAATATCGATACCATCAACACTATTTAAAACCTCGACTGCACGCCTAACGATATCCACATCACTACCTGCAATCTGCACGGAGTATGGATTTTCGTTTGGGCTTTTTTCTATCATTTTAAGTGTTTTTGTGGAGCCAAAAGCGAGTGCATTTGAGCTTAGCATCTCACTAACTGTGAGGTCTGCTCCAAACTTTTTTACAACATAACGAAAAGGTAAATCTGTAAAACCCGCCAAAGGGGCGAGCATATAGAGAGGTTTAGTAAAATCTAGCTTGTCTGTCATTGGTGATATTAGTGCACAAATAGTGCGATATCATAGTGTTTATTTGCATTTTTAAGATCTCGATACGCTTTAAATATCTGATAATCAGCATATGAAGTGTTGTTTAAAATCTCGTTTGCACTATCTATCATCTGTAAATCATACAGTGTAAATAGATAGCCATACATAGCATCATCACTATGTTCACTAAGCATCTCAAAAACTCTGATGCGTTGCTCTGGTAGCATATTTTTAGCCATCGCTTTTGCCACATCTATCCATTCTGATCTATTTAGCTTTAGTGTAGCAAATAGTGAAACAATCTCATCATTTGATAAATCCAGTCCATTGCTTGAGCTGTTTACTCTCTCTAAAATAGTAACGAGACTTGCTAAGCTCATATATCTTTGATATTTGATAATTTGAGAATAAGTTGCATTTTTTACAAAAATCTCATACGCTTTTGTAGATACGATATCGCCATAAGAGTCTGATTTTGATAATATACTCTCACCACTAAGCTCGCCTCGCTCTAGCTTGTTTAGATTGTTTTGAATAACAATAGATGATGACATAGGCAGATTAAACTTTTTAATATCTACTTTTTTATTCTCTTTGATATCTCTCATAAGCGAAAGTGCATCATCAATCCTCTCTTCGCCCACCTCTTTTAGCGTATCAAATGGTAGTAGCATTGAGTTATCTACTAGTTTTCCTATCAGCTTATATGGCTCGCTTTTATATGTATAGTTTCTATCATCTATCCCTAAAAAGCCATCTCTAATAGCATTCACTAGTTTATCGTGGTCTTTTTTGATTCTACGAAGTGCTAAGTTGCTTGAGAGTGCGTAAACTCCCATATGTAGCACACTAGCAAGATACATTATAGCCAGTGGGACAACTACCCAAAATGCTATAGGAAGATTTGGAAAATGGATACCAAAAATATCAAATGATGTCGAGCCTTTCTCTATTGAAAAAACTATCATACCCACCGCAATCATCAATATCAGCGTACCGATAGTATATCTTTTTAGTTCCATTTTTTCTCCCTATCTGCTTTTTTCTACAATTGGTCTACAAACTATACAATATTTTGCATGAGGCTTTACTTTTAATCTCTGAATTCCAATCTCATCTTCGCACATATCGCAAACACCATAGTTTTTATTTTTAATTTTTACAAGTGACTCTTCTATCTCTTGTAGCTCTTGTGTCTGTTTTGAGCTAATGGCACTATCTACCATATTATCACTGCTAACAGAGGCGAAATCTCCATCATCATTGAGATCCATACCGAGCATATCGTTATACTCTTGCTCCATCCCTGATAAATTTTTTAAAATCTGGGCTTTTCGTGATAGCAACATATCTTTGAAATATTGCAAATCCTGATCTCTCATCAAATCTCCTATTTGTGATATGGGTGGTTGTTTAAAATTGTAAATGCTCTATAAATCTGCTCTAGTAAGACAACTTTGGCAACTTTGTGCGTCATTGTCAAATCTGATAAACTTATAGATATATCACACTCTCTTACAAATTCATCCTCTAGCCCGTAGGCTCCACCGATTAAAAATTGCAACGAGATTTTACCATCTATAAGCTTACTAAATGCAAAACTATCTAACTTTTTTCCATTAGGATCTAACACAATTGTATATTTTTTACCTAAATATGGCTTTAGAACTTTAGAATATGCAGATTTTGACGCCTCAGCACTAATAGTGTGAGCTTTTATAACCTCTTTTGGAAATAGCTCGATATCTTCTATTTTGGCAAATTTACTAGAGAGTTTTATAAGCTCGCTATAGAGTGGCTCATATAGGCTCTTTTCTCTTTTAGCGATAGAGATTATAGATATATTCAAAAAAGCCCGCTTCCAACTACTAGATATGTGACATTTTTAAATTTATCATCTAATCTTACGCCGCCTATCGCCCCTACTGGATGGATAGAGCTAGCTGCTAGCTCATCTAGATTTTCTGCTAATACACTAGCATCATCTTTTGTAGCCGTAGCTCTATATGCACCGAGTCCTATATAGTTTATATCTAGTGTGTTTGCAATTTTAATCTCATCTGCATTATGCGTTGAGAGCCCTATAATCTTATCTTCACCGATAGCAAGTTGCAGAATTTTAATCGCTTTTTGTGGGTTAGCGTCGATGGAGGCGATATCATCTTGACCAATATGGACACCATCGCAAAAACTGCTTAGTTCATAATAATCATTTATGATTAAAAATCTATCCCAAAGCTTTCGCAGATGAACTAAATCATTCTTGATTACTGATATATCGCTATTTTTATTGCGATATTGGATAATCTGTACATCTAGCTCATAGCAACGCTTGATAAAATCCTCAAGCGTAATATTTTTAGATGCAATCATAGCTGCATCACAAAGTGCGTATATTTTCATCTACCCATCAGCAGCACTAACATATCGCTTAGCGTATCTTTGAGCTCGTTTCGCTCTACTATCATATCGATAGAGCCCTTTTCTAGTAAAAATTCAGCTCTTTGAAACCCCTCTGGCAAATCACTACCGATGGTCTGTTTTATAACTCTCTGTCCTGCAAACCCTACAAGTGCCCCTGGTTCAGCCATAATAATATCACCAAGCGTAGCAAATGATGCACTAACTCCGCCCATAGTTGGGTCTGTAAGTAGTGAGATATATGGTAGTTTTGCCTCTGATAGTTTCGCAAGTGCTGCTGAAGTTTTTGACATCTGCATTAGTGAGAATGTGGACTCTTGCATTCTCGCACCACCACTTGCACTAACGATAATTAGCCCCATCTTTTTCTCTATCGCTCGATTTACTGCTCTAACGATTTTCTCGCCCTCTACTGAGCCTAGAGAACCGCCCATAAAGTTAAAATCAAACACCACTAGCTGTGCATCTACACCATTAATGCTACACTCTCCAGCTACAACTGATGAGTATGTACCATTTTTATCAAACCCCTCTTCTACTCTTGCTGCGTAGCTTTTTTTATCTACAAAGCTCAGCGGATCAACAGGTTTTAGATTTGCATCAAACTCTTTAAATGTCCCTTCATCAGCTATGAGCTCAATTCTCTCATTTACACCAATACGCAAGTGAAAACCACACTTTGGACAGACATGATTTTGCTTCTCTATCTCTTTGTAATACATCAAAGATTGACACGCAGAACATTTGACCCAGTGAGCAGGTGCCTCATTTTTTGTGGGTTGTTTTTTCTTCTCTGAATCACCAAATAGATTAAATAGACTCAAGCAAACTCCTTTTAACTATATCATTGATAGTTTCAAAAACCTCTAAATCACTAGAGATTAATATATATTTATCGTTTTTTTCAACATATAGATGCTCATTTAGATATAAACCTGCAACTATATCATATGGTCGCATTGTACCCAAAAATAGTAGATATTTAACATAAGGTGCATAAGAAAGTGATAGTGCAATAGCCCCAGGGCTTCTAAATTTAAATCCAGCTTCTCGCAATTTGCCAGCTAAATATGGGTGCTCATACGCTTTTTCAAAAATACCCACAGGTGGCGTATCAGAGATAAAAATCTCATTTTCCACTAGTTTATCATACAGCTTATAGCTACCGCTAAAATCGCTATTTTTTAAAAATATATCTCTATTTGCTAGATTTAAAATAGCCGCCTCTGTGATTTTACCCTCTTGCTCTAGTGCTACAGACATCCCAAAATATGGGATATTTGAGATGAAATTATCACTCCCATCTAATGGGTCTATATAGATAACACTACCGTTATTTTCGCCTATCCATCCAGACTCTTCGCTAAAAATAGCACCAAATTTTGATAGGTGTCTGCTAAATATCTGCTCTGAGATTAAATCTACACCCAAACTAACATCTCCACCAAAACCGCTACTGTGCCTATCATATAAAGCTCTATCACGACTCTCTATAGTCACTATGAGCTCTAGCGAGCCATCAATTACTGCTTGTAAAAATGGGCTCATACTAGCTTTTAAACTGATTTAGCTTGCTAGATAGTGCTTTTGTAGCCTCCGATAACTCTAAGATAGAGTCATTTATCTGCTCAATCTCTTTTGCACTATGTTTTTCTATCTCACTAACATCTAAAATCGTCTTAATCATCCCCTCTATCTGGCGTGCTAGCTCCATAGAATCACTTGAAGATTTCTCTATCGCATTGGCTGCACTATTCATATCTATAGAGAAGTTATCCATATCAGACTCTACCTCACTAGATAGCTCTAGTAGCTCTTTTGAGCTTTGGGCGTTTTGATTCATATCCTCGCTAATATCGACGATAGATTGTACAATCACCCCGATTGTTGAATTTATATCAGCCAAACTTCGCTGTGTATTTTCAGCTAGTTTTCTCACCTCATCAGCAACAACCGCAAAACCTCGTCCATGCTCGCCAGCTCTTGCTGCCTCTATCGCTGCATTTAGTGCTAGCAGATTTGTCTGCTCTGCAATATCGCCTATAACGAGCAGTATATTTTTAGTTTGTAGGATATCGTGTGATAGTTGATTCAATCTCTCAGATATCTCTATCTCTTTGTGTGAGCTACTCTCTACCATTTTAATGAGATTAAATAGCATCTCTTTTGTACTATCTAATCTATCTCTAGTGTGCACTATCGTCTCTTTTGTGCTTTGTGATTCATCTGATGAGATTCGTAAAAACTCTCCTATATTTTTACTATCTCTAGCGAGCTCTGCCACAGCAGAAGAGTTTGAAAATATATTATCACTAATCTCTTTTGAGAGATCTTTTAGATGCGACGAGATGCTCTCATTTGAGTTACTAGAGACTTTTGCCTCATCTATAATACCTCTAACTTTTTCTATAAATGTATTTATCCAACTGCTCGCAACTGCCAGTTCATCTTTACTATTTGTTGGCAATCTCTTAGTTAAATCTCCATCGCCTGATGCTAAATCTTGAGTTAATCTTGTTAGGTTATCGATAGGTGAGATTACAGTTTTTCTAAGAACCAAAAATATAATTACTAAAATAATAATAGTCTCTAAAATCATCATTAAAATCTGTTTTTTAGTAGACTCTTTTGCCTTGTTTATCGTCTCTTGTACCACACTAAGAGGTTTTGCAACGATAATATAACCCACTATATTTTTACTAAAATCCTCTATTGGAGTTTTGTTTATAAAATAGTTCTCACTTATAAAATATGTATCAAACTTTTTAGGGTCATACCCACTGCTTTTTATATCATTTAATAGTGAGTTGTTTATCGTATCGCTCTTTTGAGCTACTATATAATCTCCAATAGATGGATTATCTAAAATCTCTTTTGCATTTTTAGCCTCATTATTATCCATCAGTATCAGCACATCAGAGCCGATATCTCGTTTGGCATCTTGAGTTAGAGTTGAAAAATCCTCCATAACCTCGATAGAGCCTATATAGATATTATCATTTGAAAAAATCGGAGCTATACCACGGCTCTCAAATCCAGCAACCCCTATCTCTATAGCAGCTAGTGGTTTTTTGGTTTTTTTAACCTCATTGATAGTGTGGCGAAATGAGCTCAAATCATCGCCATATTTTTTAGGGCTCCACGCTCTAACAAAGCTCTTGACATCAGCGGTGTGTAGATGTATCTTTAGATTTAAGCCTGAATTATCGCTATAGCTGTTCATAATTTTATTTGCCTCAATGAGCGAGGATTCTCTATCGCCACTAAGAAGAGAGTTTTTAAATATAATATTATTTGATAGTGCTAAAACATTAGATAGATTTACACTCCTTTTAGTATCTAGTGATTTATTTATATATGTTTGTAGTGGATATGTCTCACTCTCATAGACATCTTGTTCGATATTTTTGAGATCAAAATATGCCAAACTTACAATAATAGCTATCGTTAAAAGCACTGCAACTATAATCGGGACATATATCTTTGTAGAAATCGTAACACTCTTTTTCACACTCGCTCCTAGTTTTAAACTTTACCTATAATATTATATATTTTTTTAATATCTATTTAAATAGCATCTTTATAGACCCTAAATTATAAAAATATTTGATAATTAGGCTGAAAATTATAGATTTGTTGATTCAAATCAATAAAAATTTATCAACAGATAGCTATACTCACCAAAATTTTATAGAGGTAAAGATATGAATTTTCAAACAAATGATAAAAAAGAGAGCTATTTTCTCTCACAACCTCATCAGCCATTTTTCCTCTCTGGTATCATATGGGCTGTAGTTTTTATGATACTTTTTCTACTCTCATACAAAGGCGTAGCGCAAATTATAGTAGCTGCAAATGAGTTTCATCTGTACTCTTTGGCTTTTGTTGTATTTATCCAATTTTTTCATGGATTTTTATTTACCACATTTCCACGGTTTTGCTCTACAAATGTAGTTCCAAAATCTGTATATAAAAATATCTTTATGATGTATCAGATAGGCTCACTGGTATATACAGCTGGTATTTTTAGCTCTTTAGTGGTGGTTTATATAGGTGTTATTACGCTTTTGATGGCTCAGTTACTAGCTATCTATACGCTATATAATATCTATAAAGTCTCAAAAGTGGCTATGAAAACTGATCAATTCTGGATGCTAATCGCTCATATATTTGGTGCGGTTGCTCATATAATATTTGCCATCTCTATCGCTATGGAGCTACTAGAAGTGAACTATTCACTATTTTTTATCGCATCGCCACTAACTGTAAATATGTTTTTAATATTTATGACTTTTAGCGTCGCTCAAAGAATGGTGCCATTTTTTAGCCACTCTATGGTTAGCAAAGATAGTAGATTAATCTATATAGTTTTTGGTGGCTTTATCATTAAAACCATCGCATCTATCCTAGGCTTTAGTATTATAGATGCTATAGTTAGTATTGCACTTTCGCTGATAGTTGCTAGAGAGTTTATCAGATGGAAAATGACCTCAAAAACCGCGCCTGCTATTTTGACCATACTGCATATTGCGATTTTTTGGCTACCACTAGGGCTGTTTTTAGGCGGTGTGGCTACGATATTAGAGGTTTTTACTCAAAATAGCTTTTATTATCTATCACAACACCTATTGCTACTGGGGGTTTTAACTACTATATTAATCGGTTTTGGAACTCGCGTAACACTAGGGCACTCTGGACAGAGCCCATTTGCAGATAGGCTAACTATAGCGATATTTTATCTAACACAAGTAGTGGTACTCTCTAGAGCTGCACTCTCTATAGATGTTTTTGTGGGTGCTTATGCGAGATGGCTATTTGATTTGAGCGTTTTAATCTGGATTATTATGTTTGGATTGTGGGCTTATCGCTATGGATATACGCTGATTTTTGGATATAAAAGAGCTAGTTAAACTAAAAATGATAGAATATTGATTAAAAATTAGGGATTAATCAATATGCTTCGTTTTGCACCTAGCCCCACTGGGGATATGCACATAGGCAACCTAAGAGTTGCAATATTTAACTACATCTACTCCATCAAACGCTCTGAGCCGCTACTAATACGCATCGAAGATACAGATAAAGAGCGAAATATCGAGGGCAAAGAAGAGGAGATTATGCAGCTTCTAGCTCTCTTTGGCATCAAACATCAAGAGTACCAACTCCAAAGCAATAATCTAAAATTTCATCGTGCGATGGCGATACAGCTACTACAAGATAAAAAGGCATTTAACTGTTTTTGCAGCAGCGAAAAATTAGAAGAATCAAGAGAGCGTGCAAAAGAGGCTAAAATCGCATATAGATATGATGGCGGATGTGATAATTTAGCACACGAAGAGGTGATAGATAATCCAAATCCATTTACTATTAGACTCAAAAAACCGCTACTACCTATCACAGTTAGCGATATCATCAAAGGCGAATCGACATTTGCACCAGATGATATAGATAGTTTTATCATTATGAGAGCCGATAAGCTACCAACATATAATTTTGCATGTGCGATTGATGATATGCTAGCTGATATATCGCTGATTATTAGAGGCGAAGATCATCTAAGTAATACTCCAAAACAAATCGCTATCCAAGAAGCTCTAGGATACACTAAAAAACTAGAATACGCACATCTGCCAATCATACTAAATGATGAGGGCAAAAAGATGTCCAAACGAGACTCAGCATCAAGCGTCAAGTGGCTACTAGAGGAGGGATTTTTACCACAATCTATAATAAACTATCTAATAGCACTAGGCAATAAAACCCCATCAGAAATTTTTACACTAGATGAGGCGATAGAGTGGTTTGATTTAGCAAATATCTCTAAATCTCCAGCACGATTTGATATAGACAAGCTGCGATTTATAAATCGTGAACATCTGCGAAAACTAGAGCCAAAAGAGCTATCAAACTTCGTCGGATTTGCAGATAGTGATATAGGAAATCTAGCAAAACTATATCTAGAAGAATCAAGCACTCTGCGTGAGCTACGAGAGAAGATAGAGCCTATATTTAAGCCAAAAATATTTAGTGATGAGTATAGAGAAAATGGCGAAAAACTGCGTTTAATCATAAAAGATGCGCCATTTTTTGATGATTATGACTCATTTAAAAACTATCTGATAGAAAAATCAGAGCTAAAAGGCAAAAACCTCTTTAAGCCTCTGCGAATACTACTAAGTGGGGCTGAACATGGTCCTGAGATGAGTGATTTATACTCTCATATCAAAAACTATCTACAAAAGGTAATATTATGATAGATGGCGTTAGTAGAGATTTAATCTGGCTAGTTCACTCACTGCTTACTGTATATATCTGGGTGGTTATTATTGGAGCACTGCTAACTTGGGTGCGACCTGACCCATATAACCCTATAGTGCAGTTTATCCACAGAGTAACAGAGCCAGCATATAAACTAGTACGCAAATTTATGCCTACATTCTTTAATGGCATAGATTTCGCACCAATTATAATTATTATACTTTTAAACATAGTAGATATATTGCTAATTAATATCATAAGGACAATGTAGATATGAAAAAAACAACCTCACTAGCACTCTCACTGCTACTAGCACACAGTGCTAATGCGGCTATTGGCACAGTGACACTCGATGAGATAGATTCAAAACCACCCTCTAGAGCTAAAAACTTTCTCATATGGCAATTTCTAAATCAAGATATCACACCAGAACAAGCCAAAGAAGCATTCTATCAAATCGATAGCGTAAATCATAGATTTCTAAAAGCATACGCCGCCAAAACCGATGAGAGCGAGTTTAAATATGTAACTAGTTGTATTGATAAAAAAGCATCTGAGATTACGAGTATAAAAAATGATGATTGTCTATTTTTAGCCCTCTCACCTATCAAAGCAGATGCCCTATCATCGACGCAACGAAATATGATTTATAGCCATCTAGGCGATAGATTTGGGGATTTATCATATCTAAAAACACTCAACCGTGATGATCATTTTTTAGCAAATAGTGATTTTAATAGCTCACTAAAGCTGTTTTTATCATCCAATCAAGCGATGAAGCAGAAATATTTCAACAAGCCTCTAACACTAGGTGCTATTAATGAGCTATCTGAGCTAAAAGGGTTTGATAGTTTTGTGGTGCAAGTCGCCACAAATCCAACACTAAAACATCTACAACGCTCTATCTCTATAGCACCGATTAAAAAAAGAGGCTCACAAGCAAACTTTTTTCTAGCTCTTATGTCACTAAAATATGGTGATAGCGATAGAGCGATAGAGAATCTAAAATTTGCTAAAAGCGGAGCATATTTTGCCTCTGATAAAGATAAGGCTACATTTTGGCTCTATCAAATTACAGAAGATAAAGCACTACTACAAGAGCTAGCAGACAGCCTAGATATAAATATCTACTCACTATATGCAGCTGAAAAACTAGGAGTCAAGAAAAACAACTTCTACTATCAACTATCTAAAAAATCTCATAAAAATTGGGATAAAAATGACCCATTTACATGGTATAACATCTCGCAAGAGATAAAAAATAGCTCCGATGAGAATCTATATAGATTGATAGATAAGTATGACTCTCTAGCGATAGAGGCATATATTATAGAGTCCAAATATGGTAGTTACGCCAAAAACTACACTATGGCATATGATGAGTATATGAGCGAGCTTAACACAGATCAAAAAGCGATGTTATATTCACTAATGCGTCAAGAATCACAGATGATTCCAGGGGTAATATCGACATCTTTTGCACTTGGGCTTATGCAGATTATGCCATTTAATGTAGATGCTATCAATAAATATCATAAGCTAAAGGTATCATCATATAGTGATATGTTTGAGCCAAAATATAATATAGCATACGCAATAGAGCATATGAAACATATCGATAAAGCACTAAAAAGCCCGCTATTTAAGGCATATGCATATAATGGTGGTATAGGCTTTACAAAACGCCATCTAATCAGTGGAGAACATTTTAATAATGGTAAATATGAGCCATTTATGAGCATGGAGTTAATGTCAAATGTAGAGAGCCGCGAATATGGCAAAAAAGTGTTAGCAAACTACACAATATACAAAAGAGTTTTAGGCGAAGAGGTCTCTATAATAGAGCTATTAAACAACCTCACAAAACCAGAACTATCTGATAATTTTAGAAAGTAATTCTAAATCAATACAAATTTAAAAGAGCGACTAGTCGCGTGGGCAGTCCGCCGAGGACCTCATATTGAGCTTTGCTCAATATGTGAGCATTCTATCAAATAGTATAATCCTAGCTCAAAAAAGCTAGTATCTCACTCTCAATATCCTCTTTTTCTATAATAGTATCTTGAGTTATATCTCTACTAAATAGAGAGCTTATCGCAGGAGTAATCCCTCTTTTGTAATCGCTATCTATTAGCTCTAGTGCCTCTTTATCGCTGAGATTATCTCTATTAAATAGTGCTTTTGCGATATTTGGAGAGAATTTCGTCCACTCTGCTGTTGAGTATGCGATTGTCTTTATATCCATCGTTGCACATTTATCATATGCTTTAAAACATGTCGCAGTGTGTGGATCCATCAAATATCCGCTATCGTACGCCTCTTTGATATATCCAAACCCCTCTGCACCATTACAGTAATCTGCTGAGAACTGTTTTTGTAGCACTAGTAGCTCATCATCGCTTAGCTCATAAAATCTATTTGTCTCTAGTGAGCTCATTAACTCTTTCGTTCGCACATCTCCAAATAGATCATATAAAATCCGCTCTACATTGCTTGAGATTAATATATCCATCGCAGGAGATGTTGTAGATACTACGCTCTCATCTCTTAAATCATATTTGCCACTATTTATGAGCTTTGTTAGAACATTATTCTCATTTGAAGCGATTATAATCTTCTCTACAGGTAGCCCCATCTTAGATGCATAATATCCGCCTAGTGCGTTTCCAAAGTTTCCACTAGGCACATCTAGATATACTCTCTCGCCCATCGTGATTTCGTCCATTCTAATCAGCTCTAGATAGCTGTGGATATGGTAGATTATTTGAAATATTATTCGACCAAAGTTTACCGAATTTGCAGCTGATAGAGAGATATTTTTTGATTTTAGCGTAGATTTAAAGCTCTCTGAACCTAATAATCTCTTAAGTGCACTTTGAGCATCATCAAAATCACCCTTTATACCGATAACTTTTAGATTTTTAGCATCTTCAGTTACCATCTGTAGTCGCTGAACATCGCTCGTTCCACCATCAGGATACAAGCAAACCACACGGACATTTGCTCTATTTCTAAATGTATCTAGTGCCGCTGGACCTGTATCGCCACTTGTAGCTGCTAGAATTAGATACTCATCTCCTGCTTTCTCGGCGATTGAAGATAAAACCACACCAAAAGGTTGCAGTGCCATATCTTTAAATGCTCTCGTTGGTCCATGGTATAGTTCACTCACAAATAGATCATCACGCACCTTTACTACAGGTACTGGATTTTTTGCATCATCAAATCCATCATATAGACTAAGTGCCTCATCTAGTACTGATGAATCTATATCGATAGCGAGTGTAGTTAGCAAATCTTTTGCTAACTCTTTGTAGCTAGAGTTTAGATGTTTTTGTAAAAATTCCAATCCTAACTCTGGTAGTTTTTGCGGTACATATAGCCCTCCAAAAGATGCTATAGGACTTAGTATCGCCTCTGAAAAGGTAACCTCTAGTGGCTTTATGCCATCATTTCCACGACTCTCTATAAATTTCATTTTTCTTCTTTTATTTTTTTGTGATTATAACAAATCCAATATCAGCTAATACTTAGATATTACCTCTACGCTATAAACTGCGTCCCCACACCCTCTGATGTAAATAACTCCAGTAGTATCGAGTGTTCTACCCTACCATCGATGATGTGAGCCTTTGGCACGCCTGATTTGATAACATCAAGACATGAATCTACCTTTGGCACCATCCCACCACTAATAACACCATCTCGTTTTAACTGCTCAACACCCGCTTCATCTAGCGTAGAGATGAGATTTTTATCACTATCTAATACCCCAGCAGTATCTGTCATAAATATAACCTTACAAGCCCCTATCGCCCCAGCTACCGCAGCTGCTGCTAAATCGGCGTTTATATTATATCCTGCGTGTCCTATCGCACCATCAGAACCTATGGGAGCGATGACGGGAACAAATCCCTCTTTTAGCAGATTATGAAGCACCGCACCATCTACGCTAACTACGCGACCTGTTAGACCAAAACGCTCCTCATCTTTGGCCCTTGCTTTTAGAAAATGGGCATCTTTGCCACTAATACCTATCGCTTTTGCACCATAAGAGTTTAGTAGTGATGTTATCTCTTTGTTTATCTCGCCACTAAGCACCATCTCTACAACTCTCATCACCTCAGGCGTGCTCACTCGCTCACCATCGATAAATTCGGTCGGGATTTTCAGCTCCTCTAGCATCTGCGAGATTCTACTACCACCACCATGGACGATTACCACTTTTATCCCCACTAGCTGTAGTAGTGCTATATCTTGGGCAAATTTTGCCTTTAGTTTTGGTGATGTTTGTGCTGAGCCACCATATTTGATAACTACAATCTCATCTCTAAACTCTCTAATAAATGGCATCGCATCCATCAGAGTTTTAACGGTTTCAATCATCTTTCTCATACGCATACCTCTTTGCAATAGTTACTATCCTCTCATCAATATCTATCTCTAAATCCATCACAGATATAGGTAGATCAAATTGTGCAATTTTAACCAAATCTTTTGTAGTTACCAATAAACTATTCGCACCGCTACTCTCTAAAATCTCTTCTAGCTCATTACGCCGAAAGTAGTGATGGTCACTAAAGTAGTATTTAGCCACCACACTTGGCAGATACCTATCTAATCTTTGTGGTTTTGCAATAGCTGTTACTAGAGCCATCTTTTCACTCTCATCTACTATAGCAACTCTTCTAAAGAAATCTCTATCCTCAGATAGCTCTATAGCCTCTTTGCCCCACCATAGCTTCTCTCTATATGCACCTGATGGCAGACAAAAGCTATTTGTTCTATCAGAGCTGATTATAAAATCTAACTTTTTTATATGGTGTTTTGAGTAGCCATCATCTAAAAAAACGACGCTACACCCCATCTCTTTGGCTTTTTCTATAGCGATAGCTCTATCTTCGCTCACAACCACCACTGCATGAGGTAGTTTCATAGCATATAGCATCGCCTCATCTCCGCTTTTATATACATCACACAATATATTGCCAAAATCTTTTACAACAATCATCCCGCTACTCTCTCTGCCATAACCTCGCAATATTATGGCTGGCTTGGCGAAGTGTTTTGCTAGCGATATTGTGATGGGGGTTTTACCATTTCCACCTACTGTGAGGTTGCCTATACTGATGATAGGGATGTTAAAATCGATAGGTTTTGAGAGTTTGAATCTAATAAAAACAGCAATACAATATATAAAACTCAGCGGTAGTAGTAAAATAGAGAGGGCTCTATCAAAAATAGTAGGGGCATAGAGATATCTCTCACCCCATAAAAGTAGTCTCTGCTTCACACTCTAGTAGATGCTATCTCTTTGATAGCTTTTATAATATCTTCTATATCACTATCGCTTAGCCCTGCGTGGTTTGGAATCGATAAAATCTGCTGATAACTACGAAGTGCTACTGGAAAATCATTTATTCGTAATGAATATTTAGATTTGTAGTATGTTAGTAGATGTAGCGGAATATAGTGCAGTGCACAGCCGATTCCGCGGTTTATCATCTCTCTAGCAAAAGAGTCACGATTTTTATCTATTTTTAGAATATAGAGTGAAAATGTATGCTCGCTATTTGCCGCAGGAATTTCGATATGCTCTGTGTTTGCTAGCTTTTGACTATAGGTTTTAGCTATGCGTTTTCTAGTAGCTATTATCTCATCTTGTTTTTCTAGTTGTACCGAAATAACAGCAGCATCAAGCGGGCTCATCTGATACTGACTCCCTATATCTACCACATCATAGATATAACCTAGTGAGTCATCCTCACTAACCATAGCGTGATTTCGCAGTGATTTAGCTCTGAGCATTATATCCTCATCCTCACAAACCATCATCCCGCCATAACAGGCATTAGCACGCAAGTGAGGGCTAAAATCAAAACATACGATATCAGCACCACTTGAGCCGATTTTTACACCATTATATTCAGCTCCTAATGCATCTGATGCATCCTCTATAACCTTGATATCATATCGTTTTGCTAGTGCGTAGAGTCTATCTAAATCGATACATTGACCAGCTACATGAGAGATTATGACGCCCTTTAGTTTTTTAGAGTGGTTTTGCTCCAAAAAGCTCTCTAGCTTATCTAAATCTATCATAAAATTATCACTATCTATATCGATAAACATAGGCTCTGCATCAAAATGTCTAACCACCTCTGGCACCGCTGGATAGGCATTTATAGAGCATATAACCTTATCACCTCGTTTTAAATCTATAGCCATCATCGCTAGATGCAGTGCTGCAGTACCATGTGATGTTGCTAGGGCATAAGATGCACCCGTATAGCTCTTAAACTGCTCCTCTAGCTGCTCTATAATATCTGGTGCTTCGCCATCGAGCACCTCATCTATCTTCTCTCTCTCATCACCACCTACTTCTATACTATAGTAAGGGATTTTCATAAACACTCCTTGAGTTTGGATTACCTCTAAAAGCTCCCACTGTGGCAACGAGAGGCATTTGTCTCTTAAAACGATTTCTACTAACCATATTTGTAATCATATCAATTAATTGTTTACTTTTACAATAGTTTAATAAATCATCTATGCTTTTTTGCTCTTCGATGTAGAGTTTTAATACACTATCTATCTGCTCATAGCTATATCCTATCTCCTCTTCATCGCTTTGCCCTTCCCATAAATCCGCCGATGGAGGCTTATTTACAATCGCCTCATTTACCCCTAATGCTCTAGCTAACTCAAAAATATCTGTTTTATAGAGATCGCCTATCGGATTTATAGCACTCGCACTATCGCCATACATCGTCGTATATCCTAATAAAATCTCACTTTTGTTTGATGTTCCTAGCACTAACGCACCATCTCTAGCACTAATATCAAACAGCCTAATCATCCGTAATCTAGCCGATGCATTACCTATGCGTAGACTTGATAAATCAGAGCTCTCTGCCTCAAAAGCTCTTAACATCGTCTCTATCGAGGCTATCTCATACCTAATATCAAATTTTTCACACAGCTCTATCGCATCATCGATTGAGCCTTTACTAGAGTAGTGCGATGGCATCATCACACACAGCAACCTATCGCCAAAAACCCTATGAGCTAGCACCGCCACCACAGCAGAATCTATCCCACCACTAAGCCCTAGTACTACATTTTTTAGAGATGTTTTCTCCACATTTGTGCGTAAAAACTGACACAAATACTCTATCAAAGATTCATAATCAATCATAATCCACCTATTTATCTCACTTTAATTACCACTAACATATAATACCCAAATTTTAAGTGGAAATTATAGTGCATTCATACCAAAACCTAGAGACTCTATCAAACCTATATCGACTAAAAGCATTGGGCTTTAACTATATTGACCCCATAGTTTTAAACACTCCAACTATTAATCAAACACTACCAAACAATATAGATAGACTAAATGATGCTATCGCATCTTGTCATCTGTGCGATTTAGCCAAAAGCTGCACAAATAGACAAAGCGGTTTTGGCTCCATAGATGCAAAGGTGATTTTTGTCGATACACACCCTATTTTAGATAATAAAAACCCAAACAGCTACTACTCTAGCAAAACAGGAGTGATGCTAAAAAATATGATAGAGGGGGTTTTAAAACTGACGGTTAATGATGTTTTTGTCACATTTTTAGCCAAATGCAAACCGCTAGGATTTAACACCCCATCAAACGATGAGTATCACAGCTGTTTAGCGTATCTACTAAAACAGATAGAGCTTATGGAGCCAAAAATCGTCGTCTCACTCGGAGAGATTCCATATCAGTTTTTAACCAATGATACAAATAGCGATTTCAGCTCCATTAGAGGCGAAGTTATAACATTTTTAAATACAAATCTCATAGCGATGCACCACCCCATCTTTCTCTCACATAACCCATCACAAAAGCGTGATGCGATGAGAGATTTATCAATCATAAAAGGAGTAATAGGATGAAAAATATCCTCAAAATAGCACTATTTTTTATATTTACATCACTACTAAATGCAGAAAATATCAAAATCGCATATATTAGCTCACCAAAAGTGATAGGCTCATACTCGCAATCGCTCTACTCTATCGCCATAACAACAGCAATAGCCAAAAAAACCAAAAATATAGAGATTATAAATATTTCTCTAGCTGATGAGAGCAAAAAAAGCATAGAAAACGCTATGTTATCAGTCTATGATGCCATCATCGCTCCACTAACTGCTAATGGTGCTAAAAACCTACTCTCACTAGAGCTAGAGATACCTATATTTATCCCTACACTACACAAAAGAGAGTTTGCAGATGCGAGTGAAAATGTAGTTTTTGGTGCGATTGATTACAAAGAGCAGATTAGATCTCTACTATCACTTAGCGGTAATAATATTCATATCTTTTATGATCAATCAGCTATGGGAGAGCAGTTAAAAAGCCTCACCCAGCAGTTAATCACAGAAGGAGCACTCAAAAAACAGATCTTCACCTATGCCATCAATGCCAAAGGCGATAATATAACAAAACATTTCAAATCATCTGCCAAATTTAACAACTCTACAGTTATACTGCATCTGCCTATAGTAAAGAGTGCACTTATTGCTTCATATATGAGAGCGACTAAAATAAGAGAAAAATCGATTCTATCAACTCAAATCATATATGATCCATCACTACTTGGGCTCATTCAGAGTGAAAATCATAAAAATATGACGATTGCAAACTCTATTATAGAGCAAAACACAGATATTTTTGAAGCTAACGAGGTGTTAGGAAACAACATATTATATAATTGGATGGGGTATGCTACATCTATAGGAGCTGATTATCTCATCTCGAAACTCTCAAACAGCTATCCAAGCTACAACCTACAGATAGCCGATAATCAAATCATCTATCCAATAGAGCTAACTAGACCACAGGAGTTTGGATTTGAGTCTATCAGCAAGTGAGCTAGGTCTTAAATATAGCGGTGGATTTTTTGATAACCTAAGCCCCGCTCAATACGCAGAGATAGAGAGAATCGGGCTCATCCGTAGCTACAGCAAAGATGAGATTATATTTTATGAGGGTGATGATAGTAGCTATTTTCATTTTTTACTCTCAGGCGAGGCAAAGATATTTAAATCACCTGAAAACTCTGAAATCGTAGAGATTTACCGCTTTCGCTCACCCGCCATAATCGCAGAGATGCCGACACTAAAATCGATTCCATACCCAGCATCATGCGAGGCGATAGATAGTGTAAAGATACTCAAAATACAGCGAGAGCCATTTTTAGAGCTTATAAAAAACGACCCATCATTTACGATAGCCCTACTCTCTTCACTAAGTAATAAAATAGGTGTAATGGATGCGATGCTAAAACGCCACAGTGCACCTAGTGTGATGGCAAAAGTCTCCCAGCTACTACTAGATGATATAGATAGCTTTAGCAGTCTAAAAGGTGTAGAGATAGCAAAGCTACTCGCCATCACTCCTGAAAGCCTCTCAAGAACACTCTCAAAGCTCAAAAAAGAGCATATTATCTCATCAAGAGATGGCAAAATCACCATCACAAACAGAGAGTATCTAATCACTCATAGTGGAAAATAATTTTCCTTTAAGTCGCTTTTTGTTAAAGTATCTCATATCAAACTTGAGGAGTTTTTATGGCAAAAAGAGGTATTTCTATACTAAAAGGTATCGAAGCACAACAAGTTTATGAACTACTAAACCGTGCGTACTGTGATGAGTGGTTAGCATATTATCAATATTTTGTTGAAGCAAAAGTTGTAAAGGGGCTGATGAAAGATGCCGCTATAGTCGAACTAACAGAGCACGCTACAGATGAGCTGCGTCATGCAAATATGGTAGCTGATAGAATACTCCAACTAGGCGGAACTCCAGCACTACATCCACAAGATTGGTTTAAATATGCCAACTGTGCCTATGAAGCACCCACAGACGCAGATGTAAGAGCAGTATTAGAGCAAGCCATCAGAGGTGAGCAGTGTGCCATCTCTACATACTCAGAGATTTTAGATATCACTAGAGAAAAAGATATCGTAACATATGATATGGTGAGCCAAATCCTAGCCGATGAAGTGGAGCACGAAGAGGATCTACTATCACTATTAGAAGATATCGAAGAGTTTATTGAGCAACTTAAGCGATGAGACTATTTTTAATATCACTCATATTTAGCGTATCAGCATTTAGTGCTGATATATTTGAGCTAGTAGAGCTGTTAGATAAAAACGATACCACATCGTTTAAATCTAAAATCATCACCGCCGATGATGCCTCCACCAACCGTGAGGATAACCATAAATCTATACTGATGTATGCAGTGTGGCTAGGTAATTATGAAGCGGTCGAGCATCTAATAGCCACTGGTGCAGAGATAAATGCCACTGATAATGGCGGAGCCACAGCTTTGCATCTAGCGATTTGGAAAAACAATATCGATATAGCTACACTATTAGTAAAAAATGGTGCTGCATCTGATATACTCAGCAGTGATGGTATGAGTGCCGCTGATATCGCAATACTACAACAAAACAAAGAGATGATGGAGCTACTAAACTCATCAAAAAAAGAGAGAAAAAAGCTATTTTAACTCTTTTATAAACTCTCTCTCACTCGGTGGGATTTTTCCCATCTTGCCATCAAACCCTACAAAAACTAGCGTGATTTTCATACTAAAAAGTTTCTCATCATCTCTAAATATCTCTTGTAGTAGCGTAAATGATGCGTTTTTTAGCTCTATGAGTGATGTTTTAACCTCCAATAAATCCCCTAGCCTTGCACTAGCGATATAATCTGCCTCTAATTTTTTAGCGACAAAATGCCCATCTTCTAGCACTGGCATCCGCCCTACCATAAAAAATGCCTCGCTTCTAGCTCTCTCACAAAAATTTATATAATTAGAGTGATAGACTATCCCACCTGCATCAGTATCTTCGTAATAAACTCGTATCTGCACCTTACAAACCCCTATTTTTAGGGCTTTAGCACTTCTCACTCAGAGAAAGTGCCCATAATCGTGCCCATTTTTTCAATATTTCTTATTCTTACTTC
>CAZYTC010000028.1:0-21476 GCA_964650175.1 uncultured Campylobacterales bacterium
GTATGCTTAAAGGGAGCTTAGATATAATGCAAATGTGGTGAATTTGTGGAAATTTTGTATCTTTTTCGATTTTGCTATAATTACAACATTATTATATAGGAGTTCAAATGAGTTTAGAGCAAATTTTAAAAGATAGAAGTAGCAATGCGTGTGAATTGTGCAAATCAGATGATAATCTATCTATATATAGCGTAGAGCCAAGCGATGGAAGCGAAAATCAATCAATATATATATGTGCTAAGTGCAAAAGCGAGCTAGAAAACCCAACAGCTTTAGATGAAAATCACTGGCAGTGTCTAAATGATAGTATGTGGAGCGAGGTTGGTGCAGTTCAAGTGGTAGCTTATAGACTACTAACGGCTCTGGGCAATCAAGATGCACTCGATATGCTGTATCTAGAAGATGATGTAAAAACATGGGCGGATGCAAATCCTCTAGTTGCTGCTAATAGTGGAGTTGTTCATAGAGATTCAAACGGAACTATACTAAATGAGGGCGATACAGTGACGCTCATAAAAGATTTAGATGTAAAAGGTGGTGGCTTTACAGCCAAGCGTGGAACTGTAGTTAAAAACATCCGATTAACTGATGATCCTAAATTTATAGAGGGCAAAATCAATGGAACTACTATAGTACTCGTCGCAGATTATATGAAAAAAGCGTAATTTAGTATTAACACGCATTTGCATTCTCTGTCAAAGATATACTACAAATCTCAAAGGGCTCTCGCCCCTTTGAACCACACTTATCTATCTATATTTATAATCACTGAAAATTACTTACAAACACTATAAGCATAAATGCCACAAATACTATGCCTACAGCCTTATCTGCTTTTTCAAATGTCCAATCTGTTAATAGCTTTTTCATTCTGCTCTCTCATCTATTTCGTTCCCTGCTTCTCTATCTCTGATTATGTATTTCATTTTTTGCTCCTGTTTTTTAACTTTTACCTATTAAGCCTAACAGCCAAAATATAAAAAACATTATTGCCACATACTTAATTAAAGAAAAAAGTCCATCGTTACTATTTTGTTTTTTATTGGCAAGGTATCGCTCATATGTTCCAAGATCTTCTTCATCTTTTCTCTCTACAGAGGCAACATTAAGCTCTCTTATGGCTCTCTCAGCTCTTTTTTGAAAGCTACTAAAATCTATACCAGCCTCATCGTCGTGAACCGCCTTGTTTCGCATAGAAGCAATAACTCTAAGATTACGGATATCTACTCCATAGCTAGCTATTAAAGACTCTTTAGAGGTAATAAGCTCGTGCAGTCCTTTGCCATCAGCATTAAACGCAGTCTTTATTTTCTGCTCAATAGATTTTGTCAGCTTTACTACTTCTCCTAGCTCTTGTGAGCTTAAAGATACAGTGCTTTGTCTAAAAAACCTATCCAAGTCCTCCAGAGATCGCTTGCGTCGTTTACGGCTACGGTCATCATCAATAAAGCCAAATAAGGCATTATTCCAGTCATTAAGACCCATATGCATTCCGCCTACATCAAAGCCTGGATTGCTTAAATCAGGCATTCCCCACTTATTCATTAGTGTATCCCCCCTTTTCCTAATATTTCTAATCAATTAACAACATTATACACAATTTTCAAAGCATTGTCAATAAAAAACACAATAATTTATCTAGTTTTAATAATTATTATGGTATATAGAGACAAAGAGGATGAGAGATGATGTTGATTTTACTAATTTTAGAGTGACTATTTATTATGTGCTTTTCATATTTGAGGTAGTAGCTAATTATGCTCCAAAGCCACTTTTTTAATCAGCTCATCTAGTTGGTTTTCAGATAGATTATCCAAATCACTTTTATCATAAATGTATACTAAATAGAGTCTACCATCTATCAGTTTCAGATATGTTATGAGCCTATATCCAGCACTTTTGCCACTGTGCTTGTCGCTGTTGGCAATACGCACTTTATATACACCACTGCCTAGAGCTATGCCTAAATCATCCGTGGTTTGAATAGTACTGATAAACTCATCACAATCTAGCTCTATGTTTTTAAATCGTTTTTGAAGCTTTTTTACTGCTTTTTGAAAAATTTTAGTATCCTCAATAATAATACCACTGAGACTACTCAAGCTATCGTCCTAACCACTCTAGTTTGACCCTCTTTGATATCATTAAAAGAGTCAATAATATCTTTTTCCATAGCCTTTAGCTTTTTATTATTATCTGTATCTTCTTTTAGGCTAAATACACCCTTTGGTAGTGTCTCTAAATACTCTAATAGCTTATCGAAATAGCCGTCTTGGATTTGTAAGTTTATAGTTTTCATAGCCAGTACCTTATAATTTATTAATTATATTATAGCAGATATGATAAAGAATATCTCGTTGATTGATTCACAAAAGTGTTTATATCTGACTAAAGGCTTAGTTTTGCTTCTTTATGTCTTGGTCATCTTTTGATAAGAGATAGATGCCATATATGAGCAGAGGTAAAAGCATTATAATATTAACAATCGTTCCAACATTAACATCTTCCATTTAGCCTCCTCCTTAATTTTAGTATACTGACGCCTTTGAATTTTGGGGAACAACTTTTACCATCTGGTTGTTCCCCAAATCGTTCCCCGAATTTTTACAAAAAAGCAATTATATTAAATAAATACTTATGATACTATTTGACAATGACAAGTATGACAAATAGCGTAACAAAGGGGCTTAAAAGGAGATTTTGTAATATTGTGAGTATCTATAATAACTATCGGTGGTGGAAGCGTGCGGAATTGAACCGCAGTCCGAAACCTAGTTAGTAAAACCGTCTACATGTTTAGAGATGTTGTTTAATTTCAGATGGCTTCACACAACATGCAAAGCTAGACCATCTTATTCTCTAAATTCATCACATAGCCAAGACACTCTATGGGATATATCTATCTGATTGGTTATACCTCTAAAATCATCATAGATAGAATCAGATGAAGAGGCAGTCCTAAGTTAAGTTAAACTTACGCTACAGCGTAAGCAGGACGGTAATTTGTATTGTTTGCGTTTAAGCATTGTGAGCCGTGTAACGGAGTTGCTCAGTCCGACATGCAAGTTAGACCTCCTAAATCCCGTCGAAGCCAAATCGCCCCCGAATTAGAAGAAAACACATAATTATATCACATTTCTGATTAAATACTCAACTATTGATTATCTCTTTTATATTTTTACATAACACACAAGCTCTACTCATACGCTCTGATAATGAGATAGAATCATCTAGCAAAATATCCACTAAAGCAGAGCCAACTATGACTCCATCTACCCCTTTTATGCGTTCTTTTGCTGTCTTTTCATTTACTCCAAAGCCTATATATATAGGAGTGGTGGTATATTTTCTAATATTTTCTATGATTTGAGATAAATCCTCATTTTTTCCACTACCTGTGATGCCTGTGTATGCTACTAGATAGATAAACTTTTGTGCATCGCTGATAATCTTTTTTATCCGCTCCTCGCTATCAGTAGGTGCTACAAAAGAGATGTTTGCGACGCTGTTTTTAGCAAACAACTCATCATAAAGAGCTGCCTCTTCATATGGTAAATCTGGGATAATCAGCCCGCTTACACCTAATGATGATGCCTTTTCGATAAGATTATCAAATCCATATTGGTAAAATGGGTTAAAATAGCCCATCCACATAGTATCGATTTTATCTGCTATAGCACTAGAGATATCAAAAACATCTGATAATTTAAAACCATTTCTGAGTGCTATCTGATTTGCTTTTTCTATGATAACACCATCAGCTACTGGGTCTGAAAACGCAACACCAAGCTCTAGTGCATCGACACCCGCATCAGCAAGCGAAAGTGCCAAATCCGTGGTGAAATTTTTATCAGGATAACCTGCTGTAGTATAGATAACTAATTTTTTCAATACTTCTCCAAATCTGGTAATACCAAAAGCTCAAATGGGATTTTAGAGAGCTCACTATCGTTTTCAAAATCATCATTCCATCTAGCAAACATATCTGAAATCTTTATCATCCACGCAGTGGTATCATCATTTAATATCTTGCCTTTCATCTTTAGCTGACCTAAAAAGTCCTCGACAAATAGCGATAATCTGCCGATGGATTCTATTTGTAGATACTCTGTGGCTGATTTAATATTATGAAAGATTTTAAATAACTCATCTAGGTTTTTATGAAATGTTCTCTCGCTCGTAAGCCCTACAACTAGGGGCTCAATCAGCTCTGTCATAAGCGAGTAGTGATCTAAAAATTCATCAACTATCCCATAATCAAATTCTGATTGCAGTTTAGATTTTATACCCATCACCCTCTCCAAATTATCTGTATTATACCAATCTTTATATTAATTAAATATCTCATAAACCGATTTTTGGATAAACTATCACAATTAAATGGTGAAAAAGATGAAAAAACTAAACATAACAAAACTACAACAACTAAAAAACTCTCGTCCTATGGTGATGATTACGGCATATGATGCGATTTTTGCCTCGCTACTAGCCCCTAGTGCTGATATATTACTAGTAGGCGATAGTCTAAATATGAGCTTTGGTGGAAATAGCGATACGCTAAATATTACAATAGATGAGATGATTTATCACACAAAAGCAGTCTGCAATGGTGCCCCAGATACATTTGTGATAACAGATATGCCATTTGGTAGCTATTTTAACGAATCTGATGCGATAGCAAATGCTCTAAAAGTGTATCAAAACACAAAAGCAGATGCCATAAAAATAGAGGGCGGTAGCGATAAAGCTCATATCATAAAAGCTCTCACAGATGCTGGATTTGCAGTGTGTGCTCATATAGGGCTACTGCCTCAATCGGTGCGTGCTGAGGGCGGATATAGAGTAAAAGGTAAAAACGATAATGAGCGAGAGAAATTAATCAATGATGCAAAAGCAGTAGAAGCTGCGGGGGCATTTATGATAGTTATAGAGGGTGTAAAAGCTGGCGTAGCAACAGAGGTAGCAAAAAGCGTAAGCGTACCCGTCATAGGGATTGGTGCTGGCAATGGTGTAGATGGTCAAGTGCTGGTTTATACCGATATGCTAGGACTTTATGAGCCATTTGTTCCTAAATTTGTAAAGCAATATCTAGATGGTGCATCGCTCATTAAAGATGCAGCAAGTCGCTACGCAGATGAAGTTAAAAATCGCTCATTTCCAGATGAAAACTACATTTATTAGGATAGTTTGGTGCAGAGAATCGTAGAGATAGAGAAGTTTGAAAATGATGAGAGTAGTGAAATCACGCTTCGCCCTAGTGCGTGGGATGATTATGTGGGTCAAGAGCAGATAAAAAACAATCTTGCAGTATTTATAGAGGCATCAAAAAGACGAGATGAAGCACTAGATCACACGCTATTTTTTGGCCCCCCAGGGCTTGGAAAAACAACTCTAGCACTCATCATAGCAAATGAGATGGGTAGCAATATAAAAGTAACAGCGGCACCAATGATAGAAAAGAGTGGCGATCTAGCAGCGATTCTCACAAATCTAGAAGAGGGAGATATCCTATTTATCGATGAGATACACCGCCTCTCACCTGCAGTGGAGGAGATACTCTATCCATCGATGGAGGATTTTAGGCTAGATATTATCATAGGTAGTGGCCCTGCTGCTCAAACTGTCAAGATTGATTTGCCACGATTTACACTCATAGGTGCTACAACTAGAGCTGGAATGCTCTCAAATCCTCTACGAGATAGATTTGGGATGAATTTTAGAATGAATTTCTATTCGCCAGATGAGCTATGTAGTATCATCTCAAAGGCATCTCAAAAGCTGGGTAAAAACATAGAGCATTCTGCGGCATTAGAGGTGGCAAAACGCTCTCGTGGAACTCCGCGGATTGCTCTAAGGCTGCTAAAGAGGGTGCGAGATTTTGCAGAGGTAAATGATGAAGATACCATATCGATAAATCGCACAAACTACGCTCTAGATCAGCTAGGTATAAACTCAAATGGCTTTGATGAGATGGATATTAGGCTTCTGGAATTACTAGTAAGTGCAAAATCTCGCCCTATGGGACTAAGCACCATAGCAGCAGCACTAAGTGAGGATGAGGGAACTATCGAGGATGTTTTAGAGCCGTATCTACTGGCAAATGGATATATCGAGCGAACCGCAAGAGGCAGAATAGCAACGCCAAAAAGCTATGAACTGCTAAAATTTGGAAATTCACAAAAAACACTATTTGAGTAAAAAATGAAAAAAGAGCACTTTTCGCTAGCACTATTTTTAGCAACTGCATATGCTATATATCTGCTATATTCGCCATTTTGGATGAATATTATCATCGCTATATTGCTGGCGATATCTACATATCATATGCAGAGCTTTTTCCTAAAGAGTACAAAGAGCAACTTTTTTGCCTCACTGCTCTCTACTACTGTTTTAACACTTCTGTTTTTTGCACCGCTGGGATATTTTCTATCACAGATGACAAAACTACTAAGAAAAATAGATATATCTAAAATCAAAACAGCTGAGGCCACTATAAAAGAGTGGCTAGAGAATGTCCCATCTCAAATGGTACCTATAAAAGAGTACGCAGAGCAGATAATATATAAAATAGACCCCGCTTCACTAAGCCAAAATGCCATCAGCTACGCATCAAAAGCTGGTAGTTTTACGCTATCATTTATCTCTAGTGCACTGCTGATACTGATATTTTATTTTTTCGCACTCTATTATGCAAAAGATCTATATAATTTTTTTATAAAACTATCAAATATGCCACAATCTGAGAGCGATTTTATCTCTAAAAAGATGCGATGTGGTATGAGTGTGGTCTTTTATTCTATCCTCGTTACTGCCATATTTGAGGGAATCTTATTTGGGCTTGCAGTAGAGTATATGGGATATAATGGATTGTTGTTTGGGATAATGTATGGTTTTGCATCACTAATTCCTGTAGTGGGTGGGGCTATTATGTGGCTTCCATTTGCACTCTATGAGCTCTCGCTAGGCAATCTAGCAAATGCGATTTTTATCTCACTATATACCATTATCGTCATCTCTATAATCGCTGATACATTTATAAAACCTATCATTATAAAACTCATAAGCACAAAGATTATAAAATCAAAAGAGAGCCTAAATGAGCTGGTGATATTTTTTGCTATTATCGCTGGGCTTGCTACATTTGGATTTTGGGGAATGATACTAGGACCTGCTATTACTGTACTATTTATATCACTTATAAAGCTAAATGAGTTTAAACAATCATCATAGCCGTTAATCTCATTAACAGATGGTTATCAAAATATTTGCACGATTATCATATAGTTTCACAACTAAGCTATAAAAGGTGAGCAATGGTAGTAAAAATCCTCCTAGTAGAAGATGATTTAGAGATATCAGAGCTATTATCAAAATATCTCAGTCGCTATCAGATGGAGGTTATCAGCTATGCTCATCCACAATCTGCACTCGATTCATTTTCGATAGAGTCATATGATTTGGTACTACTTGATCTGACACTACCTGATATCGATGGGCTCGATGTCTGCAAGGCTATCAGACAACAAAGCGATATTCCCATCATCATATCATCTGCTAGAAGTGACCTAGCTGACAAAGTAGTCGCACTAGAGCTAGGTGCGGATGATTATCTACCAAAACCGTATGAACCTAGGGAGCTAGTAGCTAGAATACAGAGTTTGCTTCGCAGAATTCATGGCAAAACAATTCAAACAAGCGATGATATGTTTAGGGTTGATAGTAGCGGTATCTACAAAGATGGGGAGCTGCTTGCACTCACTCGTGGGGAGTTTGAGTTACTCTCACTGCTCATAAAACATCGCCGTCAAATCATCTCTCGTGATTTTATCGCTAACAATGCAGAGTCTATCGGTTGGGAGAGTAGCGAGCGAAGTATCGATGTGCTCATTAGCCGTATTAGACAAAAAATAGAGCCAAATCCAAAACACCCTACATATATAAAATCTATCCGTGGAATGGGCTATCAGTTTACGCTATGATTAAATTTTACAACTCCATTTTTACAAAACTACATCTATTTTTTATACTCGCAACTATTGTATTAATTTCGCTATTTATCTCTGCATTAAAAGAGCAAGAGTTTCAAAAAAACAGGCTCCTCTCACACAGAACAGCAGAGCTTGCAAGAGTGGTAATAGAGACAGAAAAACTAGGGTGTTTGGTACAAAACAAACAGCTAAAAGAGGCAGGCTTTAAACCTATAAATTTTATACCAAAAAACTACTCGCAAATTGAGCTACCAAAATCATTTAAATTTAGACTAAAAAGCCATAATCTAGGGGTAGAAATCTATAGATATAAAAATAGTTTTATCTACAGACTGCATCAAAACGGATGTACAAATCTCTATCAAGACACCGCAACAGATATCAATTTTTATAATACATTGATTATATTTATTATGCTATTTGGTGGGCTCGGAAGCCTCTATTTTATAATATTAAAAAATCTACTACCGCTAAGAAATCTACACTCTCAAATCATCAAATACTCTGAGAGCAAAGAGTTTGATTATGTAAATAGTAGCGGTCGTGATGAGATAGCACTCATCTCAAATATGATAAATGATGGCATAGCTAGAGAGCTTAGGCTCAAAAAATCTCGTGAGCTATTTATGAGAAATACGATGCATGAGCTAAAAACGCCTATTACAAAAGGAAAACTCATAGTAGAGCTATCAGAATCAAGTGATAATCGCGACAAGCTAGAAAAACTCTTTAGAGATTTAGAAAATCTCGTCATTCAGATGGCGGAGATAGAGAAGATACACGCCTTTTCGCTAGAGAGAAGTAGTTTTAAAATCTCTGAAGCGATAGAGAGTGCGATGGAGCTTTTAGGGCTAGATGAGAGTACTATAGAGATAGTGATTTGCGATGAGCAACCTGTATTTGCCGATAAAAATCTATTTACAAGTGCACTAAAAAACCTTATAGACAACGCCCACGCCCACGCTACGACATATCCTATAATCATTGAGTGTGATAATGAAAAGGTGTGTGTTAAAAACGCAGGCGAACCACTAAAACGCCCGATAGAAGAGTCACTTCAAGCGTTTGTAACAGATAGAGGCAGAAGCGGTTTGGGGCTAGGGTTATATATCGCCCAAAGCGTCTGTGAGCTGCATGATTTTAATCTATCATATAGATATATTAGTGGCGTACACCACTTTTGTATCGGTTGCTCAAATATAGCCAAATAGCTACCGATAGTGCTGCCATAGCAAAGCTTAGAGCCATCCCTAGCGTCATCCAGCTTCCCATGAGATAGCCTATCTGGGCATCTGGTGCTCTATAAAACTCTACAGCACCTCGACCTATACCATACAAAAATCCATATAACAGTATCAGCTCTCCATTAAATCGTTTGCGGTGACGATAGAGATAGATAAATATAAATACCACCACACCCTCGATAAATGCCTCATATAGCTGTGATGGATGACGCAGAACATCGCCAACATAGATGCCCCACGGCACATCTGTGGCTCTACCTACTAGCTCTTGGTTTAAAAAGTTTCCAATTCGTCCAAATATATACCCTAATGGAACTGATATTGCCACTAAATCCATCAGTAGCCCAAAAGAGAGCTTGTGACGCAAATGGTAGATATATGAAGCGATAAAAAATCCTATAATCGCTCCATGAAAACTCATCCCTCTAATACCTACAAAAACCCCATCCATAAATGGGTTAAATATCTGCCACGGATGGGTGAGATAGTAACTAGTGTGAGTATCATAAAATAAAATATAGCCTAGCCTCGCCCCTAAAATTACCCCTATCTCAACATAGATAAAATAGCTATCAAGCTGATCTTTTGTAATTGCGATATTATCTTTTTTAACAATCCACTGTGCAACCCATAGAGCTGTAAAAAGTGCAAGTGCATACATAAGTCCATACCAATGAATAGGGATAGAAAATATACTAAATGCTACTGGATTAAACTGCTCATATATATGATTCCAATAATTCTGCATTATCGCTTCAATGCCTCTGCGATGAGCTCGATAGGGTTTTTAAAGACAACTTCACTATCTATTTGATGGAGTGAATTATCTATCTGCATTCTGCACGCTGAACACTCCGCACTTACGATTTTAGCTCCACTTTGCTCTATCATCGCTGCCTTTGGTGCCCCTGCTGCTTTTGCATAGTGATATTTCTCTGTCTGCATCGTAACACCACCAAAACCACAACATACATTTGGGTCTGCCATCTCTTTTATGGTGTAGTTTTGCTCGATTAGTTTTCGTGGCTCTTTATAAATCCCCTGCATCTTTCTAGCATGACATGGGTCATGATATGTCACCAAATCATCACTTTTGCCCTTTGCTTTTAGTAACTCATTTAGATGAGTTTTTTGCTCTAGATACTCTGTTGCCATAAATATCTTATTCTTTAGTGCACGAGAACGCTCTAGCCACTGTGGCTGATCGTGAAAATAGTGCTCATAATCTATCTTTACCATCGCACTACATGTCGCCTCTGGGATGATGATAGCATCCACCTCATCGATAAAGCTCTCAAAATACTCTATATTTTTTTTGGCATTATGATCTACCGTATCAAAATCACCTGTAAAGTATGCAGGAGCCGCACAACATAGCTGTTTTTTAGGGATAAAGGCATCAATCTCTAACTCACGCAAAATCTCAATCAAACTATCGCCGATTTTAGTGTAGTTATAGTTACCCAAACACCCTATAAATATCGCTACACGGCGTTTTTTACCATGGTCTATATACTCAGGGTAGCTATTTAAAAATGATTTTTTGCCCAGTGATGGTAGAAGTCTATCTTTTTTAATGAGTGGCAGATTAAATCGTGGACTCATTGAGCCATTTAGCTCTTTGATTTTAAATCCACAGGTTTGAAAAACATAACCCATCTTAAAGAGAATATCCATCGTAAATCTATGACGAAGCAGATAAAAAAATGCTTTTTTAAACCATGCGATGCCAAACTTATCGGCGATATCCGCCCTTACCTGCTCTATCACCATATCAGTCGGGAGTGATTTAGGGCAGACATCAGTACAGTTTGTACATAAAAAACAGCTTTCGAAAATATCTTTTGCGTTTTGATCTAACTCTAAATCTCCTCGCTGATAAGCACCCAACAAATCCAAAAATCCCCGTGGTGATGTCACCTCATCAGGATTTACATTATGAATTGTACAGACAGGAATACATTTACCACACTTAATACACTCATCAGTTGTGGCTCTAAAGTTAAAAATCTCTCCAGCTCTCGTCATATCACACCGTCTTACTAAAGGCTTTATCACTAGCTGAGTGACGCTTCATATAGGCATCAAACGCCATTGAGATATTACGAATAAGCATCGTTCCAGTGGTAGTACACTCGATAGATTTATCATCTATCTTTAGCAAATCATCATCTACAAATGGTTGTAGCTCTTTTAGTGCATCGCTAAAATAGTCTCGAAATTTCACATCAAATATAGATTCAAAGCGAGTAATATCTAGCTTAAAATTACTCATCAGCTCCATTATTACAAACTGTCTAATTCTATCATCGCTATCTAGCACCACACCTCGCTCATGCGGGAGTTTGCCACTGTCAATTGCTGCTTCATAACTGCTCATATCTTTGTAATTTTGAGCATAATAATCTAGCCCCTCGCCGATACTAGTTAATCCTATACCGATTAAATCAGCACCTGCTTTTGTAGTGTAGCCTTGGAAATTTCTATGTAGCTCACCCTTTTCTATCGCTAAAAATAGCTCATCGCTTGGTTTTGCAAAGTGATCCATCCCCACCATCGCATAGCCATTTGAGCTCATATAATCTATCGTATATTTTAAAATTGAGAGTTTAACCGATGGCTCTGGTAGTGTAGTCTCATCGATTTTACGCATTGTCTTTTTTAGCCACGGCACATGAGCGTAGTTGAATATAGCAAATCTATCTGGATCTAGCGATACAGCCAGCTCTAGCGTCTTTTTAAAGCTCTCTAGTGATTGATATGGCAATCCGTATATCAAATCCACATTTACGCTCTTCATCCCATATTTACGAGCTAAATCCATCGCATTTTTCGTTATCTCATATGGTTGGACTCTGTGGACTGCCTCTTGGACTCTCTCATCGAAATCTTGGATACCAAAGCTCACACGATTAAATCCATGCTCTGCTAACACTCTCATCTGTGGCTCATCTATATGACGAGGATCTATCTCACAGCTAATCTCAGCATCACTACTAAAGTTAGAGAAATGTTTTTTAATCGATTTAATAATCCTATCAAGCTGAGGAGCATCAAAAAATGTAGGTGTACCGCCACCAAAATGTAGCTGAATTACGCTTCTAGCTCCATCTATATGAGATGCTAAAATCTCTAACTCTCGCTCTAGATAATCGATATATCGCTCTAGCTTTTCAGACTTTGAGGTAAAAACAACATTACAGCCACAAAAATAGCAGGCATTTTTACAAAAAGGCAGATGAATATATAACGATAGTGACCTAGAGCTATCTTGTGATTTTAGCTTTGCTATAAAGCTATCATATGCAAATGCTTCACTAAACTCTAACGCTGTGGGATAACTGGTGTATCTAGGACCTGGTTTGGAGTATTTTGTAAACTTTTCAAAATCGACCATATAAAAACCTAATTTTATTATTAATACGCGATTATACCCACTTGGGTTGAAGCGTCCATAAAAATTGCAAACTATATTAACATTGCGATAAAACTCGCCCTAAGTTTACTTTTTTTAATATTATGTTAAAATTATCACATATATAAAAAAGTTATAAATAGAGGCGGAGTATGGTTAGAGTTTTAATCGTCGAAGATGACGAAATTACAGCTATGAATCTAACGATGTCGCTAGAAAAACTGGGTTATTCTATCGTATCGGTTGCAGACAGTGCATCATCTGCTAAAAATAAAATCAAGGTCTATTCGCCCGATATTGCACTCATAGATATAGGGTTAAACAAGAGCACTTCAGGCATAGAGCTAGCACAATTTATTCACGAAAATAGCAAGATACCATTTATCTATCTAACAGCCTACTCAGATAACGATATACTCTCAAAAGCGAAAAAAACAGAGCCTTATGGCTATATAGTAAAACCATTTGAGCCGATAAATCTACACACCACAATCCAGATGGCAATCTATAAATCTCAAAAAGAGTTCAAACGAGATGCCGATGCGATAGAGCTACAGGCATCACAAAAAGAGCTAAAAAAACTGCTATTTTCTAAAAAATTCTCTGATAAACCTCGTGTTGAGTTCTCCAATGGATATAGCTATGATATCGCTCTAAAAGAGACTTTTTATAATAATCAAAAAATCAAACTCACCAAAAAAGAGAACGCATTTATCGGGCTACTAGTAGCACAATTAGGTAGTGTGGTTGATTTTAATCAAGCGATAGATTATGTATGGAATAACAAAAGTGCCACAGAAAACAGCGTCCGCACTCTCGTTTGGAGACTACGAAACAAACTCCCTAGCGATGTTATAAAAAATGCCTCTGGCGTAGGATACTACCTAGAGGAGTAGATTTTTATACTCTTTTTCTATCATATCCGCAAGCTCTCTAGACTCATCAATATCCCCACACCGCTCTAGTCTATATGATAGGTTTGTCAAATTTTCAAATCTAAAATTGGCACTAGAGCCTTTTATGGAGTGGGCGATATGAGAAATATCTACTATATCAGCACTATCTATAGCACTACGCAATTCTAATAATAGCTGATTCATCTTCTTTTTATAAGCTACTAAGAGCCTCTCTATCTGCTGACTATCTAACATCAATATAGCCTTAAGAGAGTCAATATTTAACGCGGTTTTTTTATTTAGATATCTACTAAATAGCTCCTCTAGCTCTAGAGTATCTACAGGCTTACCCAAAAATGCATCATATCCATATCTAGCTAGATACTCGCTATGTCCTTTTATCACATTTGCCGTTAGTGCCGCTACTGGGGTGTGAGCGAGGCTATGCTCTCTCTCATATTTTGCCATCTGTACAATCGCCTCATTACCATTCATAATAGGCATCTGCTCATCCATTAGCACCAAATCAAATCTATTATCTCTAAAAATCTCTAGTGCATCTAAACCATTACCAACCATCACAAAATCTAGCCCATATCGCTCTAGTAGTATCGCTATAAGCTCTTGATTTGCCTCATTATCCTCTGCTACTAATACTTTTCCGCTAAAACTTTTAGATATCTTACTCTTTTGTGGCGGTAGTTTCTGATTTAGTACATCATAGAGTGCATTATAAAATTTCTCACAATATATAGGAAAATTTATCGCAGCAATATGATCATAACCATCATATATATCACTCAAAAAGTCCATAATAGCGATAGATGGTTTTCTAGACTCTATAATACTCTCTCGCCTTAGCTCATCTATAGAGCTATCTAAAAATAGCACCACATCACAATTTGCCTCGATACTCTCAATATGCTCTAAATCAAATCCAAAATAGCTCCAATATCGCTTTAGAGATGCGATTTTATACTCATCAGAGTTATCATACCCCAGCAGTCCAAACCTAACAGAGCCAATCTTGCTATCTTGGGCTAGATGACACCCTTTTGATACACTCTCATATGGCACCTTTAGAGTAAATTCAGAGCCCTCGCCATAGATACTAAAGAGCTCTATCGTACCGCCCATATGTTCTGCTAGTTGTTTACAAATCGATAATCCAAGCCCTGTGCCATTTGCTAGATTACTGCTATCTTGCAGGCTTTGTGAAAATGGATCAAAAATAGATGCTAAATCATCCTCTAAAATCCCTACGCCACTATCTTTTACACTAATCGAAAGTACACCATCTCCTGCGTGTGCCTCTATATGGATAGAGCTTTTTCTATGAGAAAATTTGATAGCGTTGCTTAGAAAATTACTGATTATCTGCTTGATTCGTAGCGAGTCTGCTATGATTTTATCCTCTATCGATGGATCAATAAAGCTTGTCATTATGATATTTTTTGAGTTCGCAGAGGCGACAAATAGCTCTAGAGTGTGCGAAATCTCTTTGTGAATATTAAACTCTCGTGGCTCGATTGTAAAATCACCACTTCTGATTTTAGAAAAGTCTAAAATATCATTGATAATCTGCAGTAGATTTTCGCCACTGCTAGAGATTATATCTAGATATCTCTGCTGTCTGTGGTTGGCTGATTCATCCTGCAATAAAGATACAAAACCCAAAATCGCATTAAGAGGGGTGCGTATCTCATGGCTCATATTGGAGAGAAAATACTCCTTTGCTCTTGAGGCCTGTAGCGCCTCTTGCTCTTTTTGATAGATTGTATCGGCATATAGTTTTAATACGCTCTCAAAATTGGCATCTAGTAGATAGCTAATAGCATTTACAAGCTCTTTGGAGTTTATCCCCATATCATAGGTAGAGGTGATGAGGATTTTTTTAAAATTTGCACAGAGCACAAATAGCTCTTCGGCTCTAATCTCTTTGTTTTTTAGATAGTCTATCAGCTCTTCTACGACAGGACATTTTCCAATCTCTACAGCACCACTAGCGACACCCAAAAAATAATCAAACACCCCGCTGCCGTAGTTTTGTTTAAAATACTCAATATCTATCTCGTGGCGATTTAATATATTTATAGCACTGCTATCATAGACCCAATCATCTAAAATAATATCTTTGTGTCTTACAAACTGCTCTTTGTTTTTATAGATTGTAACCAAATTCATAATATCTACCTTTTATAGGAAAATATTATACAAAAATAAATACTAAAACCGAAACAATAATGAGCTGAAGCATTAAAATAGCGATAGTTCCTACGATATTTCCCGCTTGACAGCTAGTGCACTGTTTATATTTTCGTGATTCATATAGAGCGTAGACTCCATATCCAACTATTAAAAATATAGTCGCTACTACTAAAGCTATCTCGATTTTAAATATCGCACTTTCACTAGCTTCAAAAAATGACCCTAGCAGAGCTAAAAGCATCATTATCATAGAGTATCTAGCAAATTTTTTAAAATAATCTCTATAAAATATCGTCGGACAAGCTCCAGAGCTAGCAATCAACCCTTGTGATAGATGTGAGGATATTCGCTCTCTCATCTCTTTATCACATCTATCTACAAATGTACTTCCAAAGCTATAATCTAACTGCATCTGAAAAACTCTAGCATCATCGCCTGATAACTCTTTTGAGTGAGAGTTTCCATCTATATCTTCATAAACTATCGATATAAAATCATATCTATCTATATCTGCACTAATATCTGGATAATACCTGCTTCGCTCTGTTTGTGTAGTGAGGTTTTCGTGCCTTATGATTCTACTATTTATGTATATATCATAATCACTATCTGCTTTTATGATGATGATGTTATATTGGATGCCTATCTCTATGCCACTGAGAGCATTTAGGTTGTTTGCTGTAGCGGTATCTATTAAATCATCTATATATGATTTTAATTCATCATCAAAAAAACGGACATTTGCACTAATTAATCTGATGGTAGAATCTGGATAGGTTATAAGTGGTTTTATCATAATTTTTGACGCAAAATGCGTCATATTTTAGTGGCTTTTGCTCACTACTACTAGCATTTTTAGATTTAAAACTATAAATCTAATAAATTGCCAAATTTTGCAAGTTCGCAAAAATCTTGCGGTGCGTCCTGGAATCATCGCTGTATTAAATTTTTCATTTTTAGCGAAATTTACCTCTTCTGGTTTTGCCATCACATCTCCTTTTATTCTGGAATCAGAGTCCAGCCTGGTTTTAGTTTTGCTTTATAGATAAATAGATAGTGTAGGATATGTTTAATCCAATGTCCAGCCAAACCTATCTCGCCAAATGTATAGTCGCTATCTCGCCCAGTCCCTGGATATTTATCATAATCTGGAACCACTGGATATACCGTCATAGCCGCTGCTTGACCATCTAGCCAACCTTTTCCAGCACTCGCTACACACGCTGCCCCCATCTCTGCCATAGATGCCTCATGCAATTTTGCTCCATCGCCCTCTTTAATCAAACCACACACGCTAGCAGCTACTGCTTTTCCTATGATACCGCTTGGCATACCAGTTCGCGGAGGCGTTGGATTTATCACAGTACCATTTGGCGATTTCATCGGTTTTGATATTAGATGTGGCGGTGCAAATGCGATTCCCGCTGCGAAAATATTTTTATATGTTGGGTTTTGATATGTGCGTGGCCAATCAGACGCCTTCCACTCCTCATAAGCTTTAGCAGTATAATCAGCATCTACTTTCATAAACCCATTTGGTGCAAATATAGTATCAGTTATATCACTACCATCTTTTGCATACGCTTTTAGCCCAACGCCTGCAAATGGTGGGATAAGCATCGCAAAATCAAAACTCTCCTCGCCTTTTGAGCCATCTAATAGCTCATATGTTAGCTTGCCTTTTTCTACTCTCTCAACATGAGCACCGATTAGATAATCGATATCTCTCTCAGCATATAGCGATTCAGCGAAAATGCGTGAGCTAACCACATAGCCGCCCACTTTCATATGTAGTCCACCCATACCAAAATCGCCTAAAAATGACTCATTTGATATCCATTTTATCTCTGCCATATCACGCAGACCCGCCTTGCGGAGCTCATGCTCTATATTAAAGATATACTCAAACGCAGCACCTTGACAAGTACAAGTCCCATGACCCGTGCCTACTAAAATCTTCTGCTTTTGCCCATTTTTCATCTTCTCCATAAGAGCCGATAACTCTGAGGCGGCGTGCTCTGCATGGTCTGCTGTACATACTGAAACTGTATGCTCACCCAGATTTGAGCCCTCACCAAGCCCTGGAGTCGCTCCAAAATTTAGCTTAGGGCCTGTAGCATTGATAATATAATCATATGTCATAGTGCCACTCTCGCCAGCTTTGTCTGCTGATGTGTACTCAAATGTTACAAACGGCTTCTCCTCACTCTCTGAGCCCTCTGGATTGAGGCTTACCGCTTTTGCCTGCACATATGTGATACCCGCACCATCATAAACTGGTGCTAAATCAAATGTAACATCCTCTTTGCTCATACCACCAACACCTACCCAGATGTTAGATGGAATCCAATTCCATTTGGAGTTTGGAGTAATCACAACTACCTCATGCTCGCTACCTAGCCACTTTGCAGCAAATGTAGCTGCTGTATGTCCAGCCACTCCACCGCCGAGAACTATTAATCTCGCCATTGTCGCTCCTAGTTATTATCTTTATAATGCTTATTAATACTACTAGTAATATAGCACAGTTACAATATTAATTTTACGAATTAATATATTAAATTTATAATTAAATAGAAAAATGTTACTTTTTTACACACTTGATATATTTTAATATAGTTTTAATTGACGCTACAACTGCTCTAATCATTGACTTTTTTCGTCGTTTAAACTATAATTAGGATAATTTAAACTTATTATTAGGCTAGAGCATGAACAAGGTTGTAATCATTGGTGGCGGTATAGCAGGTGTTGAGGCGGCTATATATTGCCGCAAAGAGGGATTTGATGTGGAGCTCATCTCAGAGCGTGATTATATATTTATATACCCTATCTCAATATGGATTCCTGTAGATAAAATCTCATTTGGTAATGTCGCTTTTTCACTAGAGAAAATCGCAGACAAACACGGCTTTAGCCTTACAATAGATAAGCTTTTAGCTATAGATGCTGATAAAAAAACCATTACGCTAGAAAATTCTGGAAGCAAAGAGGTAGAAAATCTCATAATAGCCATAGGTGCTGACAAGATGAAGCATGAGGGGCTAGAGCACACCCTCTCAATCTGTGGAGCACCAGAGCAATCACTAGCTATAAAAGCTAAAATAGATGAGCTAGTAAAAATAGGTAGCGGTAAAATCGCATTTGGTTTTGGTGGCAATCCAAACGATAGCAGTGCGGTGCGTGGAGGACCTGGATTTGAGCTGTTTTTTAACCTCCATAACTACCTCAAAAAATTAGGAATCAGAGATAATTATGAGATGACATTTTTTGCCCCTATGGCAGAACCAGGGGCTAGAATGGGCGAAAAAGCTCTATCTATGATGGATATGATGTTTAAGCGTAACAACTTTAATTCTCACTATGGCAAAAAAATCAAACGGTTTGAGAGCGATAAAGTAGTTTTTGAAGATGATAGCCACCTAGAGAGTGATTTTACGATGTTTATCCCTGCTGGAGCGGGTCATAGCATAGTTAAATCATCAAATCTAGCTCAAAATAGTGCTGGATTTATCACAATAGATGATAATTGTGAGATTTCTGGGGTTAAAAATTGGTACGCTATAGGTGATGTTGCAGCACTAGAGGGAGCCGCTTGGAGAGCAAAACAAGGACACATTGCAGAGGTTATGGCAAAAAATACAGCTCACAATCTAGCCATAGAGCTTAGCTTAAAAAGCGATGCAAAAAGAGGATATCAAGAGCATCTAAATATACTATGTATGATGGATATGGGAAATGGTGCTGGTTTTGTTTACCGTGATGATAAACGAGCAATGCTAATTCCACTACCTATCATCGGACACTGGCTGAAAAAGCTATGGGGACACTACTATAAACTCTCAAAACTAGGTCGCATCCCTAGAATCCCTGGGATGTAGCTAATCACCTACTCCACTCATCGCTTAAAACTTCAGCTTGTTTCATAACCATATCTAGGGCTTGAATCGCTTTATCTGGTGGGTATTTAAATCTTTTTAATATTATTCTGATGATATTTCTCATTTTTGCTCTAACTGATTCTCTTTTTTGCCAATCCACACTTATGCTACTTCTTAGTTTTATTGTAAGTTCAATTGCTATTTTTTTAAGAGTTTCATCGCCCATCTCTTTTAGAGCTGATTCATTTTCAGCTAGTGCATCATAAAAAGCTAGTTCATCAAAATTTAGCCCCAACTCCTCACCATGTTTTGAAGCATATGAGAAATCTTTTGCCATTCCTATAAGCTCTTCTATTACTTTTGCTGTTTCTATTGCTCTATTATGATATTTTCCTAAAGTTGCTTGAAGACGGTCGCTAAATTTCTTTTCTAACACTACATTTCTTTTGCTTTTTGATTTTATCTCATCTTTTAGAAGTCTTTCAAGTAGTAAAACTGCTAGATTTTTATGAGGCATATTGGCAACATCTTCCAAGAACTCTTCTGAAAGTATCTCAATATTTGGTTTTTCTAGTCCTACTAAAGAAAAAATATCTTCTACCCCATCAGAAATAACTGCATTATCTATTAGTTGTTTTATAGCTTTATTTGAATCCTGTTTTTTCTTATTACTTGAATTTGCTTTTTGTATAACAGATTTTACTGCTTGAAAAAATGCTATCTCTTCTTTATATGCTTTTGCACTATCAAGTGTACCACAAAGGCTAAAGGCTTTTGTTAAAGCTAAAACTTCATCAAAATATCTCTTTTTCCCATCATCAAGCCCTAATATATGATTTGCAGCTGGAGCTAATAGCATATGTGCTTTTTCTAAAAAATTACTATAATCAAACCCATGATACATATTTTGTACAATATCTAGTCGTTTTAACATTTCTGCTAATGCTTCAGCACTATCAATAGTACCTTTTCCTTTTCCCCCTGCTGTTGTATATGTTTTTAGTGCAGATTTTAGTTCATTTGCAATACCTATATAATCAACAACAAGCCCTCCTTTTTTGTCTTTAAATACTCTATTTACTCTAGCAATTGCCTGCATAAGATTATGTGATTTCATAGGTTTATCTATATACATTGTGTGCATATTTGGAGCATCAAACCCTGTAAGCCACATATCTCTTACGATTACTAGTTTTAGCTCATCATCCTCATCTTTGATTCTTTTTTCTAAATCTTTTTTTACCTGTTTTGAGTAGATATGTTTTTGAAGTTTTATATTATCACTTGCACTTCCTGTCATGATAATCTTTATAACACCTTTTGTTGGGTCATCATCATGCCATGAAGGTCTAAGCTCTACTATTGCATCATACAAATCAACTGCTATTTGCCTACTCATAGATACAATCATCCCTTTTCCCTCAATCATTGCCAATCTATCTTCAAAGTGATTTACTATATCTTTTGCAATTTGTTTAATACGAGGTTCACTTCCTACAAGTTTTTCTAATGCACTCCACTTGCTTTTAAATTTCTCTTTATCACTTAACTCTTCATCGCTTGTTAATTCACCAATATCAGCATCTATCTCTTTTAAAATTTCTGCATTTAGGTCAAGCTTTGCAAGTCTGCTTTCATAATAAATAGGTACAGTTGCTCCATCTCTTACAGCATCTTCAATATCATATACAGAGATATAATCTCCAAATACAGCTCTTGTATCTTTATCATCACTTTCTATTGGTGTTCCAGTAAAGCCTATAAAAGTAGCATTTGGAAGAGCATCTCTTAGGAGTTGATAATATTTCAAATACTTCATCTGCTTTTTTACCAGTAAGGCTTGC
>CAZYTC010000029.1:0-21056 GCA_964650175.1 uncultured Campylobacterales bacterium
ACTTGGCGATGCCGCCACCATAAATGGTGCCCGGAGCCGGACTTGAACCGGCACGATGTTACCACCGAGGGATTTTAAGTCCCTTGCGTCTACCGATTTCGCCATCCGGGCATCGCATGCAAAAACACCTTAGATCAAACATAATATAAAAAATGTTTCAGCTAAGATAAAATGGAGCGGGAAACGAGGTTCGAACTCGCGACCCCAACCTTGGCAAGGTTGTGCTCTACCACTGAGCTATTCCCGCGTTATTGTTTTTGTGGATGGGAATTATAGCAAAAAAAATTTCCAATGTAAAGGGTTTTTTGATATAATTTATAAAAAGATTGAAAAAAGGATAATTTTATGCGTAGTGATACTATTAAAAAAGGGTTTGACAAGACGCCACACAGGAGCTTATTGCGTGCTACAGGGCTAAAAGATGAGGATTTTGATAAACCATTTATCGGGGTGGCAAACTCATATATAGATATTATCCCAGGGCACTTTTTTCTACAAGAGTATGGAAAAATAGTAAAAGATGCGATTCGCGAGGCTGGTGGAGTGCCGTTTGAGTTTAACACTATAGGTGTAGATGATGGTATCGCTATGGGTCATGATGGGATGCTATATAGTTTGCCAAGTCGTGAGATTATCGCTGATAGTATCGAAACTGTAATGAATGCACATAAGCTTGATGCACTAATTTGTATCCCAAACTGTGACAAAATCGTCCCTGGGATGTTGATGGGTGCACTACGCGTAAATGTTCCGACGATTTTTGTCTCTGGTGGCCCGATGAAGGCAGGACATAAAAAAGATGGCACACCTATCGATTTAGCGACAGCCTTTGAGGCGGTAGGACAACACGCAGAGGGTCAAATGAGCGATGAAGAGCTATATGAGATAGAGTGTGAGGCGTGTCCATCTGGTGGGTCGTGCTCTGGTATGTTTACAGCAAACTCTATGAATACGCTCTGCGAGGCGATGGGAATTGCACTTAGTGGCAATGGTACAGTTTTAGCGATGAGCCCTGAGCGAATCGAGATGGTAAAAACTGCAGCTCGTAGAATCGTAGAGATGGTAAAAGATGAGAACTCATCAAAATGGAATATGAGAAACATCGTAAACGAAAAAGCTATCCATAACGCATTTGTAGTAGATATGGCGATGGGTGGCAGCTCTAATACGGTGCTACATATGCTCTCTATTGCTAAAGAGGCGGAGGTCGATTTTCCAATTACAAAAATCAATGAGATAAATGAGAATGTAGCACATATCGCTAAAATCTCCCCATCACTATCAACTGTACATATGGATGATATAAACCGTGCAGGTGGTGTTAATGCTGTTATGAAAGAGGTGAGTCGCCGAGGTGGCACACTATATACCGATGCACTAACTGTAACGGGCGAGACACTGGGCGAGAGAATAGCAAACGCAGAGATAAAAGATACAAACATTATCCACACAAATGAGAATGCCTACTCACAAGTGGGAGGCTTATCGATACTGTTTGGTAATCTAGCAACTGAGGGAGCTGTTGTAAAAACAGCAGGAATCGCACCATCTATGAGAGCGTTTAAAGGAAAGGCGATATGCTTTAACTCTCAGCAAGAGGCGATAGTGGGGATAATGAGCCACAAGGTAAAATCAGGCGATGTGGTAGTTATCCGCTATGAGGGGCCTCGTGGTGGGCCTGGGATGCAAGAGATGTTAGCACCAACAAGCCTAATAATGGGTATGGGGCTAGGCGAGAGTGTGGCACTCATCACTGATGGGCGTTTTAGCGGTGCAACTCGTGGTGCTTCAATTGGGCATGTATCTCCCGAGGCTGCTGAGGGCGGACTGATTGCACTAATCGAAGATGGCGATGAGATAGAGTTAGATGTCGATAAACATCTACTACAGTTAAATGTGAGTGATGAGACAATAGAAAATCGCCGTAAAAACTGGAAACCAATCAAAAAAGAGATAACATCTAAATGGCTAAAACGATATAGCCTACTAGTATCAAACGCATCGAATGGTGCAGCTCTAAAGACAGAGCTATAAACTAGGCTCTCGCCTAGTTATATTTTGAGCTTATAGATTTTCGTTAGAGGATCTAAAACCACAGGCTCAAATAGATTTTTATCATAATTTTCAAAGAAAAAGAGCTGGAAAAATGTAGAGTTTAGATAAAAATCATCTACTATTAGCACCTTGGAGTAGTTTGGTAAAAACATTACGCTAAGCCCTTGAGAGTTTATAATCTGCTCATTGCTTTGTAGAGCATTTTGCTCATCATAACCTATATGATAGACTCTTTTTATATCTACCTTTTGTGAGCCGATAGAGAGAGTATTATCTCGCTTATCTATAAAAACATCTCTGCCTAACTCTATCGTCTCGCCCTTATCATCAGCTCTAGAGCTCATCATTATGTATGGCGAATTTTTTTGTTTGCCACTTTTTAAATCTAGGTTACTAAATAGTGCGATAGTTGGAAAAATATCTAACATTCTATATGGCAGGTATAGATATACGCCATGTGATGATGCTGGGAGTTTATAGTCATCTAGCGATATAGCATCTAAAAAATCATCCGCATCACTAAAGCCCTCTGCATCAACCATATTTTCATATAGTGTGTTATATCGATTTAGAGTTTGATTGCCCTCTTCTAAATATCTCTCATAATACTCACTATATAGTCTCATCATCGCAGCTGATGAGTGCTGATTTGGCGTAGTTAATGCATATGAGACTGGATAGTTTTGAGCACCGCCATGTATGCCCCCATCTATTAGCGTCTTTGTATCTGCGTAATATCTGATAGGATATCCATAATCCCACCAGGCAACAATATAATCAAATCTGCTAGATTTTTGCTTTAATAGCTCTAGTGGCTCTATCTCAGAGTGAGTAAGTACCGTAGGGGTGAGATACTCTTTTGCATGATTTATATTTGGCATCAATACCGCTATAGTTAAAACAGATATAAATAGATATCGCAGTGGTTTTTTATCGCTTAAGTTTGCAATTAAAACAATCAAAAATGCAATCCCCAAAGCCATAGGAGCAACTGCGTATATAGTAAATCGCAGTCCCGCACTCATAGCGATAAACCCTAGCCCTACAAGCGGTAGCGTCACAATCAAGACTCTATATTTAAATAGCAGTGCGATATAACCAATCGCTGCAACTACAAAAGTAACAGTATGTCCACTAATGCGTTCTGCAAATATACTAAATGGAATCTGGCTCGCCTCTCGTATGGTAGATGTAACATTATAGAATATGAGATGATTCTCTAGTCCCACTATGTTGCTTCTAAAAAAATATGCTTTTATATGGCTCCAAATAGGATTAAATCCGCCCGTCATAAAATATATCGCTACCACTACTGCAAAAATCACTATAAATGCTCTGGTGGCTATATCTTTTTTATAGTGAAATATAGCAAAAACAGCCACTGCCATGGCGATTTTAACAAAAACTGGCAGATTTAAAACACCTATGAGAATAAATAGTGCGATTTTATATATAAATAGATTTTTTCTATCAAACACCAATGCATAAGCTATGATAATAGCAAATAGTGCACTATCTAGTGCGTATCCTTGGGGGTACCACCACTGATAGAGTGCTATGGAGATTGTAATGGGGATTAGATATCTATTTCTCTGAAGCGTAAGTGCTAAAATAAGCGAATAGACCTCTAAAACTGGAAATACAATATTTAACATATCGGTATCATAATAGCCAATCATCGTTCTATTATAATAGCTATGTGCGATAGATGCAAGCAGTGCAGCGATAAAGCCCATCGTAGGCTGTTTTAGAGCGTGCCCTATAAGCACTAGTGGAATCACTATGAGCGAAGCGATAAATGCACTCATATATAGTATGAGCGTTTCAAAACTAACAGGCAGCAGATGATATAGCGTAGCTGTAAGCTGTGATAGCACCGTATGTGTGGGGGATATATCGTTTTTTTGATGAAACCCAGCGATTATATCTCTAGCCCCCTCTGCAAAATAAAAACCATCATTAGTATTTATAATGAGCTCGCCATTATGGATAAATTGCGGATAATCATTCATCGTCTCTACCCAAATATATCTCACACCAATAGCAAAAATATATGCTATTAGAATAAAAATCATCGTTTTTGTGATGGTGGTGTGCTCATCTTGTAGTTTTATCATCAAATCTCTCCAAATTAAAGATATCATTATATATAAATTTACTCATATTGGGAAATAATTGATGTTTTTTGGTCGATTTTGTGAGCAACTCCAGATACAAAGTAGCACAAAACTCTATAGATACAAAAATCTCTATCTATTTGGAGAGTTATATGGCACAAATAGTGATTATGCCGCTAAGGCATTTGAGATGTATGAAAAATATGGTGATGATTTTGCCAACCATCTAGATGGCTCTTTTGTAGTAGTTATTCTAAAAGAGAGTGCTCTATATATCTATAGAGATTTTTTTGGCAAAAAACCACTATATTATCTAGTAACAGATGATACTATCTACTTTAGTGAAATGATAAAACCGCTAAAAGAGTATCTACCTAAAAAATCACTCTCTATAGATGGGCTCTGCTCATATCTCTCATTTTTAGCACCCACTCCGCCATACACGCTATATAAAGATATCTACAAACTAGGCTCAGGCGAATATCTAATATATAATAATGCCAAACTAGAGATACGCTTTTATGAAAATCTACTCACACCGCAAGAAGGAAACCTACAAAACCTACTACAAAACGCAGTAGCTAAAAATATCTCAAACAACCACACGCTACTACTCTCAGGCGGATTAGATAGTGCGATGATAGCTGCTTTTGCTAGAGATTTAGGGATAAAACACCACTCTATCTCTATAGATTTTGATGGGTACAAAAACTATAGTGAAAACGAAAATACAAAATATAGTGCCAACTTTTTAGGTATAGAGCTAGAGCAAATCACTATCACAAAAGATATATTTTTAGATGGGATTGATGGTTTTTTAGAGTATATGGATGAGCCACTAAATGACCCAGCTGCCTATATGCTAGATTTTATAACCAGTAGCGTAAAAACAGACAACATCATCAGTGGCGAGGGGAGCGATGAGCTATTTTTAGGCTATAGACAATATTTTGAGTATCTAGATATAGAAAAACTCTCTTATCTAAAAAACAAAAACTGGCTCAAAAGATATTTTCATAGCAATTTTTCTATGAACCGCGAGTGGGAGTGGTACAAGAGGGTTTTTGATGATACGCTACTATTTCGCACAAGCGGTGAAAAATTTAGTGATTTGCACCAAAACAGGCTTTTAAGACAAAACATCAAAGATAATAACTCACTCAAATATCTACAACGATATATAGATAGATGCGACAGCGATGATAAGAGCATCTGGTATAGCTATATCGATTTAAAGCTATTTATGGGCGAAGCGGCACTATCAAAACTGCACAAAATCACATCGCACTATCATAAAAACAGCAATACACCGTTTTTAGATATAAATTTAGCTAGATTTACACTATCTCAAGAGAGACTCATATCCAGTGGCACAAAACCGCTACTAAAAGAGCTAGCAAGAGCTTATCTAGATGAGAGCATCATAAATCGCAAGAAAAAGGGGCTCTCATACCCATATATGGAGTGGCTACTACAGAGTGATAGAGTAGGTATTATAAAAGAGGTAAATGCTAAAACAAAACTATTTAATGATGAGGTGATAGATAAGTATATACAGATGGCTTCGCGAGGTAGATTTAAACACCAACTGTGGGGGCTTTTTATCCTATCGCACTTTATAAAACGCGAGTTTCTATGAGATTTTTAACACAAAAATCAATTATAGAAAAGAGTTCATTAAATTTTACAAAATCAAGCAAAAACACTCATGATAAAACCTTTATTTCTTCTTCTAAAAACATCTCTATTTCTTCTATTGACGGTAAGTTTATCTTATATTTTGATACGAAAAGTTGGCTATCAAGCCCTGCTGTTGCATATTCTACTTTTGTATGATTTTTATTTGCACAAAGGATTAATCCTATTGGTGGATTGTCATTTTGTTGCATTATCTCATTTTTGTAGTAATTTAGATAAAAATTCATCTGCTCTACATCTTTATGGCTAAATTCTCTTATTTTTAAATCTATCAAAATATGACATTTTAAAATCCTATGATAAAAAACCAAATCTATTCTATCGTGTTCATTATCTATTGAAATTCGTTTTTGTCTTGCTTCAAAACAAAATCCATTTCCAAGTTCCAGTAAAAAATCTTGAAGATGATTTATAAGTGCAGTTTCCAAATCATTTTCATCATATTTTGCTTTTAACTCTAAGCCTGTAAATTCCAAAATATATGGGTCTTTTATAATTTGATTTGTAGTTAAAAGTTCAGCTTTTTGCTCCAATGATTTTAAAATTTCTTCTTTATTTTTAGATAAGCCAACTCTTTCATAAGATAAACTATTTATTTGCCTAGAAAGCTCTCTTACGCTCCAATTTCCTTTTATAGTTTCAATCTCATAAAACAATCTCTTAGTCGGTTCGTCTATTTTTATGAGCTCTACAAAATGGCTAAAACTGCACACATTTAATAATTTTTGAATATCTACAGATTTAGATTCTCCAGACAGTGTCTGGATTTTTTCATTTGCTAGTTTAAATTGTCCAGACAGTGTCTGGCTAATTTGAGGATATGAGATATAAAAAAGCTTAAAAGAGTGAAGATTGCTTCTTGACATACCTTTTATATGAGATAATTTTTTAGATAAGTTCTCTATCAATTTATCTCCATAGTTTGCTCTATCTTGTCCATTTTGTTCATATTCAAAGATATAATAACCAATAAGCCAATTTCTTATAGTTAAACTTCTACTTACACTTCTTATTGCTTCATTTTGTATTTTATAGTGAATGGCTCCTATTTCTTGAACCAATGTATCAAGAGTATGATTAATCATTTTGCTTCTCTTAATTTTAATAGATAGTAGTGATTTTATCTAAGATATGTTTAAAATATTTATCCTTGAGTGCATAAAGATATTTAGATTGTAAGATTTAGATAAAAGTAGGTTCCTGCATGGGCTTTTTATCCTATCGCACTTTATAAAACGCGAGTTTCTATGAGATTTTTAACGCAAGTTTCAATCATAGAGAAGACCTCATCAAATCCATCAAATCCGCTATAGTAGTATGGGTCGGGTATATCAGCTCCATCAAGAGCAAAATCGCCTAATTTAACGAGATTTTTACATCCCATTTTAGAGAGATTTGTAAAATTTGAGCTATCTAGCGCTACCACTAAATCAAATTTATCGAAATCTTCTATTTTAATCTCTCTTGCTCGCTGATGGCTTATATCTATACCATTTTTTCTAGCGACTGTGATAGATCTCTCGCATGGTTTTTCGCCCTCGTGGTTGCGACTAGTGCCAGCTGAATCTATCACTAAATCTAGATTATATTTTGATGCATAATCTCTTGCAATTGCTTCTGCTAGCGGAGAGCGACATATATTTCCCAAACAGACAAATATAACCGATTTCATAACTATTTTCTTACCACGCCATCTAAAACAGGAACAAAATCGCACGACTCTAGCGGGTCTGCATAGATAGAGTTATCTCGTTTTACAAATCTTGTTATCACCTGTTTGTTATCTTTTTCGATAGGTGCGATGAGTATTCCGCCATCTCGTAGCTGATCAAATAGCTTTTGTGGAATCTCTTTTGCAGAGGCTGAAAATAGTATTCTATCAAATGGTGCATATTGTGCCCACCCATTTTGACCATCATCTGTTCTGGTGTTTATATTTAACATCTTTAACTCGCGAAATCGCTCCTTTGCCTCTATAAGCAGTGATTCGATTCGCTCTATAGTAAATACTCGTCTAAATATTTGAGCTAAAACTGCCGCTTGATAACCGCTACCACAACCAATCTCAAGAATACTATCACAACCCTCTGGGTCTAAATATTGTGTCATCTTTGCAACTGTTAGAGGCGAGGAGATAAACTGCTGTGAGCCTATAGGTAGGGCATCTAATCTATAAGCATTATGCTTCATCGAAATAGGGACAAAAATCTCTCTATTTGTGTTTATAATCGCCTCTTTTATCAGCGGACGGATAGGAAATTTTTTCGCAATCTCCTCTGCCATTCTGGTTGTTTTTATCGCAGTAATTCTATCTATATTAATCATATACCCACACTTAAATATCTTCTCATCGCTTTTATCTGTCTTGATTCAAAATTGCCCACTAGCACCTCACTATCGCTATTTCGCAATTCAACCCCAAATGGGTCTATAATGCCACTCATCCCGCTAAACTCATCTCCACTGGCATCGCTAGCTACTACAAAACATTGATTTATAACAGCCAATGCATTTGTTAGAGTTACAAAATGAGCCAATCTTGGCTTGCCCCATCTAGCTGGTACTGCGATGATATCACTACCCTCTAGGCGTTGCCAAATATCTTTAAATCTCATCTCAAAACAGATAATGATAGAGATTTTAATCCCATCTAGCTCAAAAATCACTATATCATCCATAGTGCCTGATTTAAAATGCTCCATCTCGCCACCTATAGTAAATAATTTTACCTTTGGCTGAGTATGGATTATCTCATTTTTATGGAGCACATAGGCGTTATTATAAAACCCATCAAGCTCTTTAGCAATCGCTGTAAATATAAGAGCTCTATTACCCAAAACGGTGTAAATTTTCTCTATTGCATAGGGTGTAAAATTAGCAGCCTCACTAAATCTATCATAACTAAATCCAGAGAGACAAACCTCTGGTGCAACGATGATTGCATCATCTGGAGTTTGACCTATAAGCTCTATGAGATGAGATAGATTAGATTCAAAACTATCTACACTCTCAAAACAAAGCGAAACAATAGCTCTAGAAATCATCAAAACTGAGGCTTCCTTTTGAGTAGTTTGTTACAGTGCCTTCAAAAAAGTTTGTCTTTTGGTCATTAAATTTAGAAAAGTCATCTACCCATTTGATAGGATTTTTTACATTATAGAGCATTTTTAGCCCTACTGCGTGGAGTCTTTGGTCTGCTAGATATTGTATATATTGCTCTACTATATCATTTGTTAGCCCTAAAATCTGACCTTGGGTAATATATTTACCCCATGCCACCTCTAGTTCCACCGCTTTTTCAAACATACCATAGACCTCTTCTAGCAAATCTGGTGTAAATAGATCGCTTCGCTCTTTTCGCAGAGTGTTTATGATGTTTTGAAATAGCACTAGATGTGTAACCTCATCTCGCTGGATAAATCGTATCATCTGAGCAGAGCCTAACATCTTGCCACTTCTAGCGAGCGTGTAGATATAGGTAAATCCACTATAAAAATAGATTCCCTCTAGTATCTGGTTTGCAAAACACGCCTTTATAAATGCTCTCTCGCTCGGGTCTGCTGCGAGTTCTTCATAAACTGCTGCTATGGCGTCATTTTTGCTCTTTAGCATCATATCTTTACGCCATAAATCATATATCTCTTCGCTATTTTGACTGATAGAGTCCACCATTACAGCGTAGCTTTGTGAATGAAGTGCCTCCTCAAAGCTTTGGCGAACTAAAATGAGATTTACCTCTGGTGCTGTTACAAATGGATTTATATTATCGATAAGATTATTTGTCTGCAAGCTATCCATAAATATGAGCTGTGCTAGAGCCTTGTCATAGGCTGTTTTTTCCATATCGGTGAGGTTTTTATAATCAATCGCATCACGAGTCATATCGACCTCTTTTGGAAACCATGTGTTATTTAACATCATCTCCCATAGGTTATATGCCCACTGATATTTGATATTGTTTAGCTCAAAAAGCCCCGTAGGATCTCCACCGAAAATTGCCCTATCATTTACATGTTCGTTTGATTCTGGATTGTAAATTTTTTTGCGTTTCATTATTGAGGCTCCATAGGATTTTTAAAGATAAAAGTGTATCATTATACCAACATATCCATAACAAAGAGTTAGAGTGATTAAAAAAATAGTAAAATATAGCTCGATTTTTCTAATATTTTATAGCTTTATCGGCTTTTTTGTAGTTCCATATACGGTAAAAAAAATAGCTCCATCAAAAGTTCTAGAAGCTACAAATGGCGGCGTTTTAGAGCTCTCATCACTCTCATTTAACCCCTTTTTATTTAAAATCGATATCAAAGAGCTCTCATTTAAAAACCCACAAAATGAGAGTCTAATCGATATAAGACGATTAATAGTAGATGCGGACCCTATAAAATCTATATTCAAAAATCGATTTATAGTATCAAATATCGTTCTTTTAGAGCCATCAATCAGTATCAAAAAAGATAATAGCGGGGAGTTCAATTTTAGCTGGCTACTAGAGCAAGAAAGCGAAGAAAAAAGCGATAGCGATACAAAAGTACTACTAGAGCGAGTGGTTATAAAAGAGGGTGGCATCAAATATAGCGACTATACAAAATCATCGCCATATCATCTATTTATCCCGCTATTTGGGCTCAATCTATCAGATATAGACCTCTCAAAAGAGCCACAAAACAGTGGTTTAATGAGACTATATGCCTCTATCAATGATGGTGGATTTATAGATATAAAAAGCAATATCACATCGCTCTCTCCGCTAACGATTGATGGAGATTTTAGCTTTAGCTCTGGTAAGCTCTATACACCATATAGCTACTTCAAAGATGAACTGCCTATCGAAGTAGCTGATGGGGTGCTGGGGCTCTCATGTAGCTACAGCATTAGTGATGAAAAAACTATAATATCAGATATATCTAGCTCTATAGACTCACTAAGAATTATAAAAGATGGCGAAAATCTGCTGTTATTAAATAACGCCTTTTTACGCGGTGGTAATCTAGATTTGCAAAAGAGAGATTTTAGTGCGTCGCTTGCTGGAGTGGATGGCTTTAATATCTATATAGATAGAGATAAAGACCTAAACACAAACTTGCAAAAAATTATTAATGAGATAAGTGCCACATTTTCTAGCAGTGAGCCAACTACTCCTAGCGAGCCGTGGAGCTACAATATAGATGATATAAAACTCTCTCATATAGATATAGATTTTAGTGACACCGCCCCCGCACAACCATATAGTGCAAAACTAAAAAATCTCTCACTAGAGCTATCAGATATCAGCAGTGATACAAACCGCTCTATAAAAGCAAAACTGCATAATGACTCTCTAGCTATAAATAGTGCTAACGCTACACCTATTAGCTACATAGATTTAGATGTGGATAATATAGAGTTTAACCTAGCTTCTAATTCTGTGATGGTAGATGAAGTAAGTTTGGCTGATTTATCAATCGCTATAAAGCTCCTACCAGATGGAGTTATCGATATCACAAAACTGCTAGCTCCATCACAAAATTCCCCATCCACATCAAAACCGCTAGAGTATAAAATAGAGCATTTATTGCTCTCTAATTTAGATTTAGCTTTTGATGATGTAGATAAAAATGTCTCACTCTCTTTAGATAAAACTCTCATCGATATTAAAAATCTCACATCTAAAAAAGATGAAAAACTAACCCTATCATTAGATGGAAATATCAATAAAAACTCGCCTCTAAAACTGCACTCAAATATAAACCTATCTGATCTATCGCTAGATGGCAAAATCGATGTTAAAAACCTAGATTTAGCATTTATAAATCCATATATAGAACCATCAGCCTATCTAGAGATAGTTAGCTCTAATCTATCGCTACTGGTTGATTTTAAACACAACAAAAACTCTAGCGAAGCCAGAGGCGAGATGGCACTAAAAGATTGGAGTATCAACAACACCCAAAACGACACAACCATCATCAGCTGGGGAAATATCGGAGCCACTCCATTTAGATATAGCTACCCACAAAATCAACTATTTATAAATCAGATAACAGTCGATAGATTTTTTGCAGATGTGATTATAGATGAAAATAGAACTCTAAATTTCGCAAAACTAACCAAAAATAGCGATGAGCCAAAAAGCACCGCCACAAGCAATCCATTTGGTGTAAATATTACCAAATTTGTGCTTCGTGATAGTAGTGCACTCTTTAGCGATTTGTCGCTTCCGCTACTATTTAAGAGCAATATTCACGCACTAGAGGGCTCAGTACTGGGGATTTCTACGATAAAAGATGTTAGTACATTTGTAAAACTGCGAGGTGGCGTAGATAGGTACGGTCTAGCAAAAATAGATGGCTCACTAAATACCAAAAATCCAAAAGCACAGACAGATATCGCTGTTGTTTTTGATAATCTAGAGCTCAGCGATTATACACCATATTCACTGGAATTTTTAGGTTACAAAATAGCTGGGGGCAAGCTATTTTTAGATTTGGGATATAACATCAACAACTCTTTATTAGATGCTAAAAACAGAGTGTTAATCAAAAATATATCGCTCGGCGAAGAGAGATCTGGCGGCTCGCCATGGCCTATGAGGCTAGTTGTAGCACTACTAGAGGACTCTGATGGGGTTATCGATATAGATTTACCTATCAAAGGCGATGTCGATAATCCAGATTTTAAATATGGTAAGGTTGTCTGGCAAGTGATAGGAAATCTACTCACAAAAGCCGTTACATCGCCATTTAAGCTACTTGGCTCACTATTTGGTGGGGGTGATGATATCGATATCTCATCTATAGATTTTGAAGCGGGCGAGCAGACACTACTACCACCACAAAAAGAGAAGCTCCAAAACATCATAACACTAATACAAAAACGCCCAAAACTCTCGCTCTCTATCGCTGGTACATATGATAAAAAATCAGATTTATATATACTAAAAAGCAAAAAACTAATAGCAAAAGCAGCCGCAATGACTAGCAATATAGATGTAGATACAACCGATGCTATTAGCCTCAAAGTGCTAGAAAAACTCGCTAGAGAGCATATATCTAGTGATGAGTTATCAGAAATTAAAGCCAAAATTCGCGAACAGTTCAAAGGCGATAATATAGCGATTGTCAAAAATTACACATCCGCGGTATTAGATAAAATCATACCGCTACAACAGGTAGAAGATAGCGAGCTTGTGGCATTAGCGGATGCTAGAGCTGAAAAAATAGCAGAGTATCTAATAGAGATTTCTGATAAAATCACTATCGCTACAGCAAAAGAGATTTCATCAAAAGATAGCAAAATTATACCGCTAGAGCTAGAGCTTTTGGCAAAATAATTCTATATCTAATTTTTATATTATAAAAAAGGCTATATAATACAACTCTTTCAAAGGGGGCATATATGGCTTTTTCTTCAGCCAACCGCAAAGGGACAATAAACGGTATTATCTTTGTAGCGATTCTAGCAGCTGCTGCGACTATGATTGCAGATTTAGCTTTTATCAAAAATCTAGGCATCTCACCACTTGTAATCGGTATAGTTATCGGTATATTTTATGCAAATACGCTAAATAATAAAACTCCGCGAGAATGGAGCGGTGGTATCACTTTTTCAGCCAAAAAAATATTGCGATTTGCGATAGTATTCTATGGATTTCGTATCACTTTTCAGCAGATTGCAGAGGTGGGATTAGAGGGCTTTTTGGTCTCGCTTATTATGCTTAGTACTACTTTTATACTAGGGACTTGGGTCGCTCAGAAGTTTTTTAAACTAGATCGCGATACCTCTATGCTTAGTGCTAGTGGGGCTTCGGTGTGTGGGGCTGCTGCGGTACTTGCGACTGAGCCAGTGCTAAAATCACAAGAGCACAAAGCAGCCATCGCTGTATCGATGGTGGTGCTATTTGGTACCATCTCTATGTTTTTATATCCGCTGCTTTATAATATGGGCGTTTTTGATATGAGTGCTAGAGAGTTTGGTATCTATGTAGGTGGCACGATACACGAGGTGGCTCAAGTGGTCGCAGTTCCAGCATCGGTTTTAAATCTCTCGCCAGAGGAAGCGGCAGAGATGGCAAATAGTGCTGTAATTGTTAAAATGACCCGTGTTATTATGATTGCACCGATGCTTATAATTCTAGGAATTTATCTCTCACTCACTGCTAAAAAAAGTGGTGTCAATAGCGGTGGTGTAAAGCTAGTTATCCCGTGGTTTGCCGTCTATTTTATAGGTATGGCGGGCATAAATTCACTACATATAATCCCTGAAAATATAGTAGATATTATAAATGAGATAGATACATTTTTACTCACAATGGCTATGACTGCTCTAGGGCTTGGTACCATATTTGCAAAATTTAGAGGTCTAGGATTAGCTCCTGTATATAGTGCTGGAGTGATGTTTTTATGGCTAGTGATTGGTGGATATTTTATCACCAAATGGGTGGTGGCTGCGTTTTAAAACCACCTCACTACACTGCTAACGGTTTATATTTTTATGCAATAATATCATTAAATATTATGAATGAATACAAGTTTACAAGAGCGACTAGTCGCGAGAGCCGTCTGCTAAAGACCTCATTTTGAGCTTTGCTTAAAATGTGAGTATTTAATCATATGGTTCTATTATATTAAAAGATGAATTATGAAATTTTCACATATAAAACAGATTGTAGATTTTTTAGCAGGGTTTAGCCATATCATAGCTGCTTTTAGAGTCGATGATACAACGATAAAAATCGTTTTTGATAGAGAAAACTCTATCAATTTTGCACTCAAGCCAAATAACTATGCCATCTATCTATCAGATGAATCCTCTAGAGCTAAAATCTATCAAGCACCATTTGATATAACACTCGCTAAACGGCTAAATCGCTCTAAAATAGAGCAAGTCACTATGCACAATAGTGATAAAATCATACGAATCTATACAAAAATCAGTGGCTCATACAAAAGCGAGAGCACAATAGTGCAAATCGAGTTTCTAGGCTCACACGCAAATGCAATAATACTAGATGAAAATGAGCAGATATTAGAAGCACTTCGTCATATCGATAGTACCACTAGAGCCATCAGAGTCGGGTATCCACTGCGTGATGCACCAAAACCACAATTTAGCCCCAAAGATTATCCGATAGATAATATTAGAGAGTTTTTAGAGAGTGAAAATAAAAGAGTAAATGGCACAAATCTAGATAGACTCAAAAAAGATAGATTAAAACTACTACAAAAACGGCTAAATACACTAAAAAAATATCTGAACTCACTAGATAGCCACGATGAGCTATTAAAAGAGTCCGCACATCTAAACCACACAGCACAAATAGTATTAGCAAATCTAGATCAAATAAATCCATATGATAAAGAGGTTATACTAGATGATTTTAATGGCGAGCAGATAAAAATCACACTGCCTCAAATATCTAGCAATAATCCATCAGCTATTGCAGAGTACTTTTTTAAAAGAGCCAAAAAAGCAAAACAAAAAGCAATAGGACTAGAGATAGAGAGAGATAACCTATTGGAGAAAATCAAATTTAATGAGCTATTTATCAAAAGAGTTGAAGCATCAGATAATGCAGAGGATATCGCCCTGCTCTTTCCACCTAGAGAGAAAAAACGCTCGCTTGAATCAAATGATATGATAGAGGAGTTTTTTATCGATGGATTTAAAATCTCGCTAGGCAAAAATGCAAAAGCAAATGAGCTACTGCTACAAAGAGCAAAGGCAAAAGATATCTGGATGCATCTAAAAGATATCCCATCAGCTCACATCATCATCTCTACGGACAAACAGCAACTGCCTCAAAAAATATTAGATTTTGGTGCAAAATTGTGTGTCGATTTCTCCACATTTGAAAAAGGTAGCTATTTGGTCGATTATACTACTCGCAGAGAGGTCAGAGCCATCGAGGGCTCAAATGTTTTATATAATAACTATAAAACCATCAAGATAACAAAGGATTAGCCATGGCAATAGGTCCTATAGGAAACACAATCTATGTAAATCAGCAGATGGCAACAGTGGCGAGTGAGCAGACTGCGATGCAAAACAAATTTGATTTGCAAGCAGCCGCAGCGATGGTTGCTACGCAAGAGAAAGAAAAAGAGGTGGGCGAAATACGACCTACTGAAGAGAACCAAGAGGTAGACGCCGATAGAGAGCATACCAAAGAGCAAGCAAAACAAGAAAATGAGAGAAAAAATCGCAGCAGTAGCGATGAGAACACAAGCATACATATATTAGATGTAAAGGTCTAAAACTATAATTATGGTATAATCGCGATTATACCATCTGATTAAATGCTCACATTTTGAGCTAAGCCCAAAATGAGCTCCTCAGCGGAGGGCTCTCGCGACTAGTCGCTCTTATAAATTTGTATTTATTCAGAAAATTCAATTATATAAAAATCGGATTAGCAATGAAAACAAGCAACTCAACACAACAGCGAATTATCACTGGTATATTTTTGCTAATAGCAGTGTTAGCTGTAGGGCTTATTAACAATTTTTGGCTACTTTGGGCGATGCTAGGAGTAGTCTATCTACTCGCATTTCACGAAGCTGCAAAACTTTTTGAGATACACAATAGCTCACTATATGTCTATGCTGCGATAGTGTGGATTGTAGCTGCAATCTATCCATATTCAGAGGATATTTTCATCATTTCAATGATGATTTTTGCTGGGGCACTCGCATATACTCAAAATATCTCATCTAAAAATTTCCTACCATTTATCTATCCAACAGCGGGAATGCTCTATATTCTAGCGATGTATCAAGAGTATGGAATGGCGGCTCTTTTTTGGCTACTAGTGGTAGTTGCATCGGCTGATGTAGGGGCTTTTGTGGTGGGCAAAAGTATCGGTCGCACACCATTTAGCGTATCAAGCCCAAACAAAACTCGCGAGGGTGTATATGGCGGTATACTCATAGCAACTGGTGCTGGATTTTTTATAGGTATCACGATTGTGGGCATTCCTCAAGCGATAATCATATCGATGGTTGGGGCATTTGCATCTGTTTTTGGAGATCTCTTTGAGAGCTATCTAAAACGCCGTGCGGGGGTAAAAGATAGTGGAAACATTCTCCCAGGGCACGGTGGTATGCTCGATCGTATCGATGGCTATCTATTTGCATCTATCATAATGCTCATACTTATGAGAGGGCTTGCTTGATACTATTGGGCTCTACAGGCTCAATCGGGGTCAATACACTCTCTATCGCTAGAGAGTTCAATCTATCTGTCGATGTGCTGGTCGCTGGCTCTAATATAGAGCTATTAAATAGTCAAATCGCAGAGTTTAACCCATCTTGTGTTGTAGTAGCAAACGAAAGTGATATAAATAGAGTAAAACATCACTGCGTAAGTGCTGGAGATAGTGCAATATTAGATGCTATCAGCTCTAGCAGCTCAAACATAGTGGTAAATGCACTAGTGGGATTTGTGGGATTTGCTCCCACACTACACGCTATAAAATGCGGTAAAGAGATAGCACTAGCCAACAAAGAATCCCTCGTAGTAGGTGGTGCATTTATAGATACTACAAATATCACCCCTATCGATAGCGAGCATTTTGGGCTATATTATCTAAATAGCACCACTAGAGCTATTAAAAAGATGCTCATAACAGCGAGTGGTGGGGCTTTTAGAGATTATCCGCTAGAGAGTTTAAAAAATGCTACTTTAGCAGATGCACTCAAGCACCCTAACTGGTCGATGGGGCAAAAAATCACCATAGATAGTGCTACGATGATGAATAAACTATTTGAGCTATTAGAGGCTAGATGGCTATTTGGCGAGGGCGAATATGACGCCATTATAGAGACAAAATCGATGATCCACGCCCTGATAGATTATACCGATGGCTCGACTATTGCTCATTTTGCTCACGCTGATATGAGGCTACCAATCGCTCATGCACTATTAAAAAATGTAAATCATAACATCACGCCAAGTGTAGATTTAGCAACTCTAGCAAATCTGGAGTTTAGAGAGATAAAAAGCGATAGATACCCCATCTGGGATATCAAAGATGATGTGCTAAAAAACCCATCTCGTGCTGTGGTGCTAAATGCTGCAAACGAAGCGGCTATAGAGCTATTTATGGATGGCTCTATAGGGTTTTTAGATATCTCAAAAGCGATACTGCATGCATATGAGAGATTTGATATCGCACCTAAAAATATAGATGATATTTTCGCCATAGATACCGAAATAAGAGGATATATTAAAAAATGGTTGTAAAAAAGGTTCTAATACTCCATGGCTGGGGTGGTAGCGATGCCCCGCATTGGCAATCATGGTTAGCTACAGAGTTAGTACAAAGCGGTCATATCGTCTCATTTGCCAAGCTAAGCGATAAAGATACACCATCAAAAGATGTCTGGATTAGAGAGACTCTAGAGATATTAGATGAGTTTCATCCTGATGTTGTGATATGCCACTCGCTAGCAAATATTTTATGGTTTCATCTATGTGAGATATTAGAGTTTAATGTAAAAAAACTACTATTAGTCGCAGTGCCTAGGGATTTAAGCGATATTACAGAGCTAGAGAGCTTTTTTCCTGTAAATACACCTACAAATCTATATGCTGATTATGCACTGATGGTAGCATCTGATAATGATAAATATATGAGTTTAAATGAGTCTATGCAACTAGCTTTTGATTTAGGCATAGAGCTCAAAGTATTAAAAAATGGTGGGCATATAAATGCCGACTCTGGGTTTGGAAAATGGGAGTGGGTTCTAGGCTGGAGCATCAGTTAAGATGCTTTTATAGAGCCTGAGCCATACTCTTGTACCATCTCATCAAGTTTCGCAAATAGCTTAAATGATGACTCCTCCATCTGTGAGAAGTTACTATAAATCGTATCTGGATTTGAGTTTTTGAGTACGCTTTTCTCTTTTACAAACTCATTGTTTGCTAGAACCCTACGGTGAACATCCATATGGATTGGCTCCATCTCTTTGAACGCTTTTGTATGTCCAAACTTCTCAGCCCCCTCATTACTATACCAAATACCCATACGACAATCGGTATAATCGACAAAAGTCTTATCTAATCGCTGATTTAGCACAGCTGAGTATGCATTTGATTTAAATACAATATGATCCACCTTTACAAGCGTAGTAAATAGTTTTGTATTTATAGCACCTGAGACGACTGATGATTTTTGAGCATAATCATTTAGCTCTTTAAATGTTCTCTCAAACTCGCCAATAGTGGCATTTGTAGACTCTGCAATATGCGATATCTCATCTGATGATGCACGCAAATCATTTGTCTCTTGTTGGAGCGTTGAGATATTTACACTAATCTCGCTCGTTGCCTTTTGTGTTCGCTCTGCTAGCTTTCGTACCTCATCAGCAACAACTGCAAAACCTCGTCCATGCTCGCCCGCTCTTGCTGCTTCTATAGCAGCATTTAGTGCTAGCAGATTTGTCTGATCGGCTATATCTTTGATAAGATTTACAACATTTGAGATATCTCGTGATCTATCCTCTAGGCTCATAATTATCTCGTGAGAGTTTTCTATGGAGCTATGTAGTACGCCTAGCTCTCTGATTACATTTACCACATCATCTAGGCTCTTATTTGATAGCTCTGCTGTCTTTTGTGAGGCTTGTGTAATCTCCTCTGTCCCCTTTTGTGATAGTGCCACATCATTTTGAATAACCTCAAAACCACTACCTATTCCGCCACCTAGCTTGCTGATTCTATCTGATAGCTCACTTTTAATCTTTACCTCAATACCCATGGCGATACCCTCTATCGCTGCTTTTAGATTTTGAGATGCTTTTTTAAACATACCTCTAAGCCCCATCGGCTCAGTAGAGCGGTAAGCTATACCATTTGAAGCGGACTCTATCGCTGTTTGCGTATCACGCATAAATGCCTCTAACTGATCTAGCACATCATTAACTGCCCACGCGATTTGTGACTCTTTTGAGTTATCGTTAGGGATATTTGTTATCCTACCACTTAGTTTACCATCTGATGCGTTTTGTAGTAGCGATAATATCTTATCGCCTAAATCGCCACTACTGCTATTGGTTTTGAAGAGAGATAATATACTCATTATATCCGACCCCTTTCTCTGCTAAAATATCTGTTAAAACTTTAAATGATGCCTCTACTCCGCGAGATTTCTCCACCTCTAACATATGTCTATAGAGTGGGATTATCACATCGAGTGCTTTTTTATTTGGTTTACGACGCACTGAGTAGTAATCTACTACGCCACCGTGCTCATCGACTGATGCTGTTACATTTGCATAAACCCAGTAATCATTACCATTTTTACTGCGATTTACTATAAATGCAAAGAGCTCTTTTTTCTGTGGAATTTCACTCCAAAGTAGCCTAAAGATAGCTTTTGGCATATCTGGATTTCTTACTATATTATGAGGTTTACCTAATAATTCTGATTCGCTATATTCAGCTAAATCCATAAATATTTTATTGCAATATAAAATACGACCTTTTAAATCTGTCTTAGAGATGATAAAATCATCTTCTTTGAGCTCACGCATTGCCATTTATCACTCCACATTTTAGAAACTTTGATGAATTATAGCAAAAATAGTTCCTACTTTTATGTTAATAGTATTAATGAAAATATTATAAAATATTCTATAATAACTTTCACTAAACATAATCCCCTGTGTTTATATACAATATAACGACCTCAGATAAAATATTTGGCTTTAAGCTATGGCAATATAATGAGGCGTTAAATAACTAAGTTAGGATTAGTTGGCTATGAAAGCTAAAATAGAATTATTTGGTATTTGCGGAATTGACATCTCTAAACTTACTTTTGATTGTTGCTTTTTAGTAGACAACAACAAATATTATAACACTTTCACAAACGATATAGAGGGCTTTAATCTATTCTTAAACACTTTTAATATGTTTAATATTGTTAAAGTAGGCTTCGAGGCTACTGGTACATATCATAAAAATTTAGAAAAGTTTTTAATAATGGCTAATGTAAAGCCTTTTTTACTATCTCCTAAAAGAGTTCATAGTTTTGCTAAATCTCAATATGGTATCTCTGGAAAAACAGACAAAAGCGATAGTTACGCTATCGCACTCTATCTACAGAAAAACGATGACTATATAGAGAGTTCTATCACAAAAGATTTATTCAAACCATATCTAAATAGTATTGATATGCTGGGTAAACAAATCACACAAACA
>CAZYTC010000030.1:0-11076 GCA_964650175.1 uncultured Campylobacterales bacterium
TCTATCAACTCATCTGCACTTTTATATAAAAAATCTGGTAATTTTTGCTCTATAAAACCTAAATCTAGAAGAGTTGGAACAAAACTATAATCAAAATCTGCTTTTTTTAAATTTTTAATATTATTTGTACTTTCAAGCTCTTTTATCTCTTTTGATTGGTGTAAAAACTCTAAAGAGTTGTAAAAAGCTGTAAAAACTTTGTATGGAGTGTTATCTTTTTTTAAAATATTTTGAGGATTTATTAAAAATGAGTCAATATATCTTCTTAGTGGCAAAATCTTTGAAATCTCTTCATCTCTTTTTTTTGCATAAAAATCAAAATCTATTGAAGTTAAAATCTCATCAAAACCAAGATTTTTTAACTTTGTAAAAATATTTTTAGGAGTATCAAAAAATATTGCTAAATCAAGATTTAGCTTTCTTAAATCATCTTTTAGTTTTAGTACATTTTGGTATATAAAAGTTACTCTTTTGTCATCTTTTGGAAGTTTCTCTAAGATATTTTTATCAAAGATAAATATAGGCAAAACTTCGTTTCCTATACTTTTAGCATCTGCTAAAATTGCACTATCTTCAACTCTTAAATCTCTTCTAAACCATAAAATCTGTTTCATATAAAATCTTTTATTCGTATTGTATATGAAAAATCGTTTCTTTGCATATGCTATATATGAAAAATATCTACGGACTCTAGAATTTATACCCCACATTAATATAGTAGTTTCTGCCCATCTCATTTAGCACTAGAGGATCACCAGAACCTGCTATGAGTTCATTGCCGATATAGCTATTTGAGAGAGCATAGGTTTTGTTAAATAGATTATTCACACCAGCAAATAGATAGATATTTTTACTAAAATCATACCCATATTTTAGATCTAGCGTTGCATATCCAGCTAAATCTCTCTCGCCATTATCTCTATCGATTTTGGGTTTTGAGGCAGCTTTTAGCGAAGCCTCTAAGTGATGATTTTTTATATCTTTTATTATAGAAAGATTCATCTTTAGTGGCGGGATTTCCGCTAGATTTAGACTATTTTGGTTGGCTATTTTACGCTTTTTTTTGCCTATTTGATTTGAGATAGAGCTCTCTATATAAAAATCATCACTAAAAAACCAATCAAGCCCTAGACTGAATCCATATATTTTTGCATCTATATTGCTCCAAGTGGTAGTTGTTGGCGTGTCTCTGTGTTGATATATATAATCTGCTAAATCGCTATAAAATCCACTCGCTTTAAATAGATAGCTGTCGCCACTTTTTTCATAGCTGATATCTAGCTCTCTGTTTTTAACCTGTGATAGGTTTTCATTTCCGCCACTGCTCCAATAGAGCTCTTTTGCATCTGGCACTCTCGCACTATGAGCTAACCCTATAGAGATTTTATCACTCTCTGATAAGCTATGAGCGAGTGAGAAATATCCACTGAGAGCACTATAATTTTTACTGTTAGTTGCTAGTTTTTTGGCTTTTATTTTGCTTTTATCGGCTCTAACTCCTGCTGTGATGGAGTTTGATGCGATAGAGTAGGTAGCGATAGCAAAAAGAGCCACATTATCTGTATCTACATCAGGAATAAGAAAATTTGCTGCAGGATTGGCTCTAGAGCCTCTAGTGCCATCCCAGTTTCTACGGCTCGTGTCGAGACCAAAAGCAGTATCAACTCCAGCAATATCTAGTGAGTTCTCTATCGTTGCTCCATAGATTGTGGCTGTGATAGGGGCATCCATAATCATAGAGCCACTTCTAAATTCGTTGCTCATTAGATGTTTTACTTTTGAATGATATGCTTTTAGAGATAGTTTTTTACTAAAATCACCCAGATTTAGAGCCTCATACTTTAGATTAAAAGAGTCCGTATCATCGATGAGTGAGTCCATACGAAATCTAGGATATAGGATATCTCTAGCTCTATCGCCAAAATATCCGATGCTTAAGCTCTGGTTATTTGATAAATCTGCCACTATTTTCGCCCAGTAGCTATTTCGCTCATAAGCGTTTTGGTTGGTTTTTTTATACTTTTGGGCATCTGTAGCAGAGAGTGCATTTGTCTGCTCACTTAGTAGTTTGCCATCTCCATCTTTGTACTCTTTTGCCTTGTCATAACTATAGCCAAATAGTGCTCTGATATTCTCATCACCACCCTCTAGAACTACAGAGCCTTTATGGGCTCCAAATGAGCCAAACCCACCATCTATAGAGCCACCAAATCCACTGCGTGGCTCTTTTGTAGTAACATTTATAGCCCCACCTAGTGAGCCAAATTTCCTCACATCAAAGCCACCTCGTGTTATTTCGATATCTTCGATTTGTGCCATAGAGATATGCATCGATGGTGGATCCATACGGTTAGGACACGCCCCACATACTTTTGCATCATCGATGGTTATATTTATATTATCTCGTCTAAAACCACGAAGCACTACATCGCTACCGATAGAGCTATTTCGCACCAGTTCAATATCGGTAGTTTTAGAGCTTAGAAGCTCTGCTAAATCGCTATTTTTATCCTCTTTTATAGATTGTGATATCTCGCTATCAGCTGTAATATTTATAACCTCTAGCTCTGATGATAGCAGTGATAGCGGCAGTAGTGATAGATAGAGGTGTCTCATAATCTCTCCTATATTTAAGTGGCAAAATTTTAAAATAGAAGTGTTACAAAAGTGTTAAGTGGATAAAATAGCGACTATGAAGAGAAAATTGATAATTTTAGTGCTATTTTTACTGTCGGGATATTTTTTATATAGTGGATTTTCGATAATTTTTAGTTAGCACATACCATAGTGATTGCATTTTGTATTATCAAAATTGCTAACAACTCTGATAATATTGTTTATCGATGTAGGATTTGAGAGTCTTCTGATATTAAAATCTCTCTCGCACACCTCGCAAGAAGAGGCTAAACATTTTGGTGTATTGCTCACGGCTAAGACTCTTTGATTTTTGTTTATGCTCAATATATTATTAACACAATCAATCACACCATCTTCGGCGTGATCTATTAAGACAATATCATAAGAGTTGTTGCTATATAGCTCTTTTGCATCATCTGGATTTGTGGCGATATTGACACTTAGGTCATTAATAGCACTCTCGAGTGCATTTTTTCTAATAGTATTACTAAAGCTCATTTTATCTATCAAAAGTATCTTCAAAATCACCCACCCTAATATTTTAGTGTAATACTAGCGTATATTAGCGATAAGATATGTTTAAAATATTTCTAAAGCAAATTTTTAATATCTAGCTCAATCTCTGATGGAAACTGCATCGTTACACAGTGTAGGGAGCCGTGCTGACGGATGAGTACGCTACAATCTATCCCTATGATATCTCGCTCTTTAAATGCTGATTTGAAAATCTCTAGGGCTTTTTCATCATTTTTATCATTATAGATAGGGACTAAAACAGCACCATTTATTATCAGAAAATTTGCGTATGTTGCAGGCAATCTCTCGCCATCATAAAAGTGTGGCTCGCACATCGGCAGAGCTATGAGATTATATGGTTTATCATTAGAGGTTTTAAATGATTTTAGCTCGCTCTCCATCGCTAGTAGTGCCTCATAATGCTCATCATCTCTATCATCACATTTGACATACATTATAGTATCGTTATCTATAAATCTAGCTAGTGTATCGATATGGCTATCTGTATCATCGCCTGCTAAATATCCACTATTTAGCCATAAAATCTCAGATACCCCCAGCTCATTTTTGAGTATCTGCTCGCTCTCATGGCGACTTAGATGGGCGTTTCGATTTGGGTTTAGAATACACTCTGTAGTTGCTAGCAATACACCCTCGCCATTTGTCTCTATGGCACCACCCTCTAGTATAAAATCTACGCTTTTAACCTCGCTACTATAGCAATTTGCGATAGATTTGCTCATAGCATTATCTCGTGATGATTCAAACTTACCACCCCATCCAGTAAATGTAAAATCAAGCAGTAGCGGCTTACTATCATCTAAAACAGTAATAGCACTACAATCTCTAGCCCAAGTATCATCGCTTTGGTACTCTATAAAATATAGATTGTTTTTATCATCAAAATAGCTCTTTACTAGCTCTATATCATCGCACACTATGAGGCATTTTTGATATTTAGCGATAGTTGTGGCAATATTTACAAAACACTCTCTAGCCTCTTCTAAATACTCTACCCAGTCGCTTTGTGGGTGTGGAAATATGAGCTGTACAAAACTTTGTGGTGCAAATTCACTAATAAAATATCTCATTAATTATCCTCTTTGTATAATTGCATTATGGGAATGATAAAACTTAGCCGTAGGGCACTTAAAAATAATATCGATATTATCGCACAAAGAGTTGGTAATTTAGATAAAATCGCAGCCGTTTTAAAAGACAACGCATATGGTCATGGTAGCGTTATGATGGCAGAGGCACTTAGTGAGATGGGTGTCAAACACGCTGTGGTTCGCACAAGCGATGAGGCACTAGAGATAGCAGAGTTTTTTGATACGATTTTAGTATTAGCAGACACAGATGCTATAGTTAGTCCAAAAATCAGCTACGCTATAAATTCACTAGAGATGATAAGAGAGCTACCATCGGGGTGTAGAGTTGAGCTAAAAGTTGATAGCGGAATGCATAGAAATGGCGTATCTGCTGATGAGTTAGAGATGGCATTTGCTATGATGAGAGAGGCAAATCTAGAGTGTGTTGGGATTTTTAGTCACCATAGAGCCGCTGATACGCTTAGTAGCGAGTGGTTTTGGCAACGCAAAAATTTTGATACTATAAAAGAGCTATCACAAAACCTATCTAGCAGATATGGCTACAACCCTAGATTTCATCTATCAAACTCCGCAGCGATATTTAGAGATGGTGCTCATAGTGAGGATATTGTCCGAGCAGGGATAGCGATATATGGGTGTTTAAAGATGGAGAGCTCTCTTGTGCAACCACCGCTAGAGCCAGTGTTGTCGCTATGGGCTACCAAGATATCCTCTAGGGTCTTAAGAGCTGGCGAGAGAGTAGGCTACAACGGCATTTATGAAGCAGATAAAGATGTGGTGGTATCTACCTATGATGTGGGCTATAGTGATGGACTTAGCAGGCTTGCATCAAATAGTTTTGTAACACCAGATGGTTATAGATTACTCGGTCGCATTTCGATGGATAATATGACATTTGATAGTGATAGCGATGAAATTTTAGTTTTTGATAATGCAAATAGCTACGCGATGGCAGCTGACACTATAGGTTATGAGGTGCTAGCATCGCTAGATTCCAAGCTCTCTAGAGTTTGGATAGATTAGGAGGTGGTTTTTGCCCATCCTCTATCAATACAACAAAAAGCTTTTACGCAACATCTTTACCATGTTTGCTCTGATCAGCTCTACCAGCCAATAGTGCGTCTATAGAGATATCCTCATCCAAATCTTCCCAGTGGATTCCATATGGGCTAAACTCATATTTACTAAGTTGGCTAGCTGTAGCATTTAGTAGCCTAGGAAACCAAGCTAGAGGTACGCCTATCACTCGTCCATCTGCTAATTCTAGCCAAAAGCTATTTTCATCAAATCGTATATTTTTAGGAGAAGTATTCATTCCATGCCTCCTCTATCTGAGTTTTATTTTCTGTAGCTATTATAGCAAGTTTCCTCAATGTTTTTGCATCAAAACCATTGTTTCTTGCAAGCTTTATTTCTGGCTCTAGCCAAAATTTGGCTTCAGCACCTGCTTTAAATATATGAATATGAAGAGGATCTAGCGGACTGCCTTCGTTTGAATAAAAGAAAAATCTAAATCCATCTATTTTAAAAACCGTAGGCATAATTACTGTATTCTCATTTCTATTTTAATCATTCTATAGCTCATTTATCGGCTCTTTGTAATTATGCATCAGGATTTTTTAGCTTAAGATGTAATTTTTATAATCGCCTCAGAGTAAATCGCCCCATCGACTCTTAACTCAATCGCATCTCGTAGCTGTTTTTCTTCACTGATGAGGGCTAAAACTTTTGCATCAAATAGATAGTGCTCTGCAATAGATTGTATCTCTTTTGCATTTTTCATAGCAACTATCATGTATGAAGCTCCTAGATTGTGAGCGATTACCGCTTCTGTGGGGTTTTCTACAAATAGTGCAAATGTAATATTGTTTTGAGCTAGATGGTTGATGATATCTATATTTGTATATGAAAAAATGAGCGAAACTATAGAGTTTGGCGGAGTGTTTGCAATCGCACCGATAGAGTCTATATGATAGAAACTTGCCGATGCTATGAGATTGTGACCGATGAGTATCATAGGGCACACTCTTTGCTGCAGTAGTAGTTTGAGTTTTTAATGATTGACTCTTTTAGTTGCACATATGTTCCACATTTTGCACAAGCTACCATATCCTCATCACCTCTTTTGTTTGAGAGGCTCTTTTTTTTAAAAAAGGTAAAATATACCACCACCAAAACCGCAGCTAAAAGTAAAATTTTCAACATCTAAAAAGCCTTTATAAGTAGATAGTGTCTGTTATCTCTTTTGATAATCTCATATTGTAGATTTTCATCTACCTCATCATATACATTTTCACCCTTGTAAAACAGTAACACTGTATCGCTAGAGCAAAACGGTTTTGAGAGTTTTAGTAACATCTGCGTATCGCTAACTGCTCTTGATGTGATTAAATCAGAAGCTCTAGGCTCTACATCTTCTGCTCTAGCTGACACTACAGTTACATTATCTAGATTTAGCGATGCTTTTACAAACTGCAAAAAGCTAGTTCGTTTTTTTATCGGCTCTACTAGCGTAAACTCTACATCTTTAAGTGCAATCGCTAGAGGAATTGCAGGAAATCCAGCTCCACTTCCTATATCTAGTATGCTTTTTATAGGCGGTAGAAAATCTATAGGCATTATGGCATCAACTATAAACTCATCTAGTTTATTGTAATCTTTTACACCTGTGAGATTGTGGGTTTTGTTCCATTTTATGAGTAGCTCTTTGTACTCTAGTGCTTTTGGTATGAAATCATCATCTAGTACGAGTGCAGATTTCTCTATAAGCTTGGCTAAATAGCTCATAATATGTGATCCATTTTCTCTTTTTTAATCTTCAGATAATCGGCGTTATATGGATTTGGCTCTATGATTATAGGGATTCGCTCTACTATCTCTACATCTACGCCTTTAACTGCGTCTAGTTTTGCAGGATTATTTGTCATTAGGCGAATTTTTTTGATACCAAAATCTCTAAAAATCTCACCAATCACATCATAAGTTCGCTCATCAGCACAAAATCCGAGCTCTTCGTTTGCCTCTATGGTATTTCGCCCCTTATCTTGAAGACTATAGGCGTTTACTTTGTTTAATAGCCCTATATTTCGTCCCTCTTGGCGGTGATATATTATCATTCCACCACTATTTGAGATGAGCTCTAGTGCACGGTGCAATTGATTATTACAATCGCATTTTATACTACCAAATGTATCGCCAGTAAGGCACTCTGAGTGGATTCGCACAAGTGGAGCATCTAGCTCATCTAGATTTGGCGAAAATATTACTAGGTGCTCTTGATGAGACTCTTTGTATGCTTTTATCTTGAAATTACCATACTTTGTAGGTAAATTTGCAATATTTGATTTTTCAAAACTCTTTTTCATAAAAGCAATTATAATTTCTATTTCTTAATATAACAATTGTTACACTTAGTTTAATGATTTTTTGGAGCATTTTATGTATAGATTGAGAAGAACGAGACTAAATCCACACCTAAGAAGCCTTGTGCGAGAGACAAATGTTAGGGTGGATGATTTTATATATCCTCTATTTGTTAGATTTGGAGAGGGGATTAAAAACGAAGTTGCATCTATGCCAGGGGTATATCAGATGAGTATCGATGAGGCTATAAAAGAGTGCGAGGTGCTAAAATCTCTAGGAATATACTCTATTATACTATTTGGTATTCCTGATGTAAAAGATAGTATCGGTAGTGACGCACTTTGTGAGCATGGCATTATCGCTACAGCGATACGAGAGATAAAACGAGCACATCCTGATATGTTTGTAGTGAGCGATTTATGTTTTTGTGAATATACAGACCATGGGCATTGTGGAATTATCAAAGGTGACACGGTAGATAATGATTCAACTCTAGAGATATCAGCCGCACAGGCACTCGTTCATGCAAAAGCGGGTGTTGATATGATAGCACCATCAGGGATGATGGATGGTATCATTGCTACTTTGCGTAACACTCTAGATGTTAATAGTTACGAAAATCTACCTATTATGAGCTATTCTACGAAATTTTCTAGCGGGTATTATGGACCATTTCGCGATGTAGCAGAGTCTACACCGAGCTTTGGAGATCGCTCCACATATCAAATGGATAGTGCAAACCGCCTTGAGGCGATTAGGGAGAGCTTGGCTGATGAGGCTCAAGGTGCCGATATTTTGATGGTAAAACCAGCACTTGCTTATCTAGATATTATTCGTGATATCAAAGAGGCATCACAGTTACCACTTGCAGTGTATAATGTTAGTGGCGAGTATGCGATGCTAAAACATGCAGGTGCTGCAGGGCTCATCGATTATAATAGAGTTATGATGGAGACTATGGTTGCCTTTAAACGAGCAGGTGCTAATATTATTATTAGTTATCATGCAAAAGAGGTCGCAAAGCTCTTAAAATAAATATAAGCCCTTAAGAGCGACTAGTCGCGAGGGCACTCTGCCAAAGAGCTCATTTTGGACTTTGCACAAAATGTGAGCATTAAATCAGTGGTAACGACTAGTCGCGAGGGCACTCTGCCGAAGAGCTCATTTTGGGCTTTGCACAAAATGTGAGCATAAAATAGTTTAATTGAATGATTTAAGAATAAACTATATTATAATTATGGTATTATAGTTTTTTGTAAAAGAGGGATAGCGTGAGACATTTTTTATCGTTAAAAGATTATAGTGAAGATGAGATTCTAGAGATTGTAAATTTAGCTCTAGATATCAAAAAAGAGACAAAAGATAGGATTTTCAAACCATACCTAGAAAAACAGACGCTAGCTATGATATTTGAAAAGAGCTCTACTAGAACGAGAGTCAGTTTTGAAGTAGGTATGTTCCAGCTAGGCGGACATGCTCTATTTTTATCAAATCGCGATATACATCTAGGTCGTGGCGAACTAGTGCAAGATACAGCTAGAGTGGTATCATCGATGTGTGATATGGTTATGATTAGAACCTATGAGCACTCAAAACTAGAAGATTTTGCCAAGTACTCTAGAGTACCAGTGATAAATGGGCTCAGCGATAGCTATCATCCTATACAGCTACTATCTGATTATATGACTATGATAGAGCATAACAAGGCTAAAGGTGCGGTAGTTGCATATGTGGGCGATGGAAATAATATGGCTCACTCATGGCTGATGCTTGCGGCGAAATTAGGTTTTGAGCTTCGTGTTGCAACTCCAAAAGGGTATGAGTGCGATAGTGCAGTTATCGCAGAGGCTATGGAAGTAGCAAAGACTAGCGGAGCTAAACTTATATTTACAAGTGATCCAAAAGAGGCAGCAGACGGAGCAAATGTTGTAACTACTGATACTTGGGTATCTATGGGTCAAGAGTCACAGCAACAAGAGAGAATTCGTGCATTTAGTGGTTTTAGAGTAGATGGCTCGCTAATGGTGCTAGCACAAAAAGATGCTATATTTTTACACTGCTTGCCAGCTTATAGAGGATTAGAGGTGAGCGAGGGCGTATTAGAGGGGCATCAAAGTGTTGTATTTGAGGAGGCAGAAAACCGCCTACATGCACAAAAAGGGCTGATGGTTTGGTTAGATAAACATAGATAAGGAGAGTTTATGCGTCTATTTTGGTTAATATCTTTGGTGTTTGTGGCACTTTTTGGCTCAAATGTCGTTATAGTAGAAGATCAGTTTAAAGAGTCAGGAAAGTGTAAAGCATGCCATTCTCATATCGTAAAAGAGTGGGAGAGTTCATGGCATGCAAAATCTCACTATGAAAAAGATGAGTATTTCCAAAAAACTATCGACTACATCGCTAGAAAAGATAATACAAAGACGCTAAACTCTATCAAAATCGAGTGTGCAGCGTGTCATAATCCTAGAATTTCTGTAACATCTACTACGGCTGAGTATGATGCTATCGCCTCATTGGGACTAGATAAAGATTCAGCTATCGCAAAAGCTGTTGCTAGTGGCGATATTGTCGAGGGCATCAACTGTGTGGTTTGTCATAATATTGATAATATAAATGATCATCTACCAGAGACAAAACGGGGCATAAATAGAGTCTCTTGGCTTAAAAGTGGCGTTATGTCTGGACCTTATGATGATACAAGCTCTCCATATCACAAGGTAATCCATAGAGATTTTATGAATAAAGATTCAAATAAACTCTGTTTTGTGTGCCATGCAAATGATAGATCTAGTGAGGGCTTTGTATTTACAAATATGAAAAATGAGTACAAAGGTGATAAACAGTGTGTGGATTGTCATATGGGACCTAAAAAAGCAGGTGTCGCATCTACGCTTCCTATCGATAATGGTAAGCCAAGAGCTAGAAATATTCGCGAGCATGGATTTATAGGTGCTCATACAGAGGATATGTGGAAGAATGCACTCAAGGTAGATACGAGAAAGTCTGCTAAAAATTTAGAGGTTTTATTGACAAATCCACAGCCTCATGCTCTGCCTAGTGGCTTTGGTGCAAGAGAGATTATTATAGAGATTGATTATCTAAAATCATCAAAAACTATTAAGAGCGAAAAGCTTTCACTCTCTACAAAATATCTAAATAAACGAGGAAAGCCTACGATACCACATCTAGCCGCTAAAACGCTAAAGCCATTTTCCATCGCAGCAGGGGAGACAAAGAGTTACTCATTTGCTATAGCAAACGGTGCTGATGAGGCGAAAGTATCTGTTTATTATAGATTGGTTAATGATGAGGTGAGAGATATGCTAGCTCTTAAACAATCCATTTGGTCTAAAAAGTTTGAGATAAAAATTATTAAAGCAAAACTATAAGAGCGACTAGTCGCGAGGGCACTCTGCCGAAGAGCTCATTTTGGACTTTGTTCAAAATG
>CAZYTC010000030.1:11176-19243 GCA_964650175.1 uncultured Campylobacterales bacterium
GACTAGTCGCGAGGGCACTCTGCCGAAGAGCTCATTTTGGACTTTGTTCAAAATGTGAGCATCAAATAGATGATAACGACTAGTCGCGAGGGCACTCTGCCGAAGAGCTCATTTTGGACTTTGTTCAAAATGAGAGTAATCAATCAGATAGTATGATTTAGTTCATCTCTACTTTGATTAGAAAATCATTCCCATCTTCTACGACTGAAAAATTATGCTTACAGCAAAATGTCTCATTCATCTCGCTACTCCACTCATTTGCTTCTGTTAGTGCATCATCTTTTGACTCAAATGATTTTACTGGAGATAGGTTTGCTTTTTTAAAACAGCCACACTCTTTTTCTACTTTTACATTGAACATATTTTTCTCCTTGATAAAAACGAAAGTATATTATGCTAACTATTAAAATTTAGACAACAAAAGTGTGTTTCGTTTAATACTAAAGATTATCTTTATATTTGGTTTTAGTTATAAAATAAGTATTATTTATGCTAAATTAGGGTATAATTTCATTCTACTTTTGGTGCTTTTTTTCGTGATATGGGTACACATTTAACTATATAGGTAATCATATCATTTAAAAGAGCACCGTTTTAGACACTAGCGACACGAAAATCATAAGTCGCACAATTAAGGATAAAAATGCAAGAGCAAAATATAGATGAAAATCTAGCAACTTTTGAGGATTTTAAACTCAAAAAAGAGATTTTAAATAGTATAACACAAGCTGGATTTAGGGCACCAAGTCCCATTCAGCAGATGGTAATCCCTGTTATATTAGAGGGGCGTGATGTAGTTGGTCAGGCACACACAGGAACTGGAAAGACAGCAGCATTTAGTTTACCAACACTAAATAATATGAAACTTGATGGCACTATCGAGATGTTAGTTATCACTCCAACTCGTGAGTTGGCTAACCAAGTAAGTGATGAGATTTATAAATTTGGTCGTCACTTAGGGATTAGAACAGTTACTGTTTATGGTGGTAGCTCATACTCTCGCCAAATCGATTTAATAGAGCGTGGTGCACAGATTGTTATCGCAACCCCTGGGCGACTACTGGATATGCTAAGTCGTAATATGCTTAAAAATTTCTCTCCATCAACTGTTATTTTAGATGAAGCTGATGAGATGCTTGATATGGGATTTTTAGATGATATTAATGAAATTTTTACATATCTACCAAACGAGCGCCAAACACTACTTTTCTCAGCAACAATGCCAGAGCCTATCAAAAGATTGGCTCAAAGAATCCTAAAAGATCCATTTTTTGCTTCAATCACAAAAACAGAGACTACAAATACAGATATCTCTCAACAATATTATGTGATAGAAGAGTCTGAGCGAGATGATGCGATTATTAGATTGATGGATGCAGAAGACCCAGATAAAACAGTGGTATTTTGTAGAACTAAAAAAGAGGTTGATAGATTATCAAATGTTCTCTCAGCTGCAGGATACTCTGCAAAAGGACTACATGGTGATATGGAACAGCGACAACGAGAGAGCGTAATCAAGGGACTTAAATCTGATGCAATAGATGTTCTTATAGCAACAGATGTGGCAGCTCGTGGACTTCACATCGATGGGGTAACACATGTATTTAACTACCATATTCCTTTTGATCCAGAGAGTTATGTGCACCGTATAGGTAGAACAGGTCGTGCTGGTCAAAAAGGTATGGCGATTACTCTCGTTACGCCACTTGAGTTTAAAGAGCTTCAAAGAATCCGTACAAAAGTGGGTACGACGATGGAGCACGCTTATATTCCGAGCAAACACGATGTAAAAGAGGCTCAGGTAAATAAGCTAGTAAATGAGATAGAAAAACAGGCTATCTATGATGAAGCGCACAAGGTTTTAGATTTGCTAAAAGAGGATTTAGACCAAGATCAAATCGCTTATAAGCTAATATCGCTACTTATGACACAAAATAGTGTTGCAGGTCCAGCTCACATAGGTATCTCTAAAGATAGATTAGAGAAGATACTGCAAAATCTAGACCGCAGAGGCTCAGATAAGAGACCATCATCATCACGCCGTAGAAGTAGCTCTTCAAGCAGAGGTGGCTATAGCAACAATAGATCATCATCATCTAGAGGTGGTGGAAGTGATAGACGAGGCGATAGAAGCTCATCTTCTAGAGCGAAAAAATCCTATTAATCTAGAGTTTTACTCTAGGTTAGCCAGTTTTTTAGATAGGTTATCTAAAAACGGCTCCATAGGTTGCCCTAGGGCAAAACCACTTCGTATCTTCTCTCCCCACATAGGATTAGGAAAATAATCATCTGATTCAAATCTAGCCATAATATGCCAATGTACTCGTGGAAGCATATTGCCAAATGAGGCGATATTTATCTTTATTGGATTAAAATAGCTAATCATCTCTTTTTCGATAATATCAAGAGCGTTTAAAATAGTGAGTTTTTCACTGCTATTGCAGTCGCTAAACTCTTTGTGTGGAGTGTGTGTAAAAATTTTTAACCAAGGAATCTCTGAGGGCTCAATCTCGATATATATGAGCTCATCACTATATATCATAGCTATTTTTTGCCTGCAAACGGCACTAGTGCACTACCCCAAGTGAGTCCACCACCAAATGCATCAAGTAGCATTAGCTCGCCACGCAGTAGCCTGCCAGATTCATAGATATCATTGATTGCCATAGGGATTGAGGCACCAGAGGTGTTGCCATATTTTTCTACTGTTAATACCACTTGCTCATCACTTAGATTTAGTGCATCGCCTACCGCTTTTATGATACGGTAGTTTGCTTGATGGGGAATGAAGTGTTTTATATCTTTTGAGTCTATATTGTTGGTTTTTAGTATCTCTACTACATCGCTTGTGAGAGTTCGCACAGCCACCTTGAATGTCTCGTTGCCCTTCATCTTCATAAAGCATCCGCTAGCATCAGCTTCATCATGGATTGAACCACTGCCACCATTTGGGCTCATTAGTAAATCTGCATATGTGCCATCAGAGCCTGTGTGGATATCGATTATCGCTTCATTTTTATCATCTGTTGCACTGATAATAGCAGCTCCAGCACCATCACCAAATAGTATACAAGTACCACGATCGCTATAGTCAGTAATAGCACTAAGCTTTTCTGCACCAATGATTAGGACATTTTTTTTCATACCTGACTCTATAAATGCTTTTGCAACTGATAGTGCATATACAAATCCAGTACAAGCAGCAGATATATCAAATGCCATTATCTTCTCAAGCCCCAGTTTTGTTGCCATAATAGCGGCAGTTGATGGCATACAAAAATAATCAGGCGAGATAGTAGCACACACTATTAAATCTATTTCTCTCTTGTCTATACCAGAACGCTCTATAGCGATATTGGCAGCTTTTACGCCCATATCGCTAGTTGTTTCATCTTTATCAGCGATATGACGCTCTTTTATGCCTGTTCGCTTTGTGATCCACTCATCACTAGTATCCACCATCGCTTCTAAATCGGCGTTGGTGAGTATTTTTGATGGCACATAAGCACCAATAGATCGAAAAGCTGCATACATAATCTACCCTTTAGCTACTAAGTCTCTCTAAGTGGCTCTCTATATTATCATTTACATCTGCATTTGCATATGAGATGGCTTGGAAAATAGCATTTTTTATTGCTTTTGGATTGCTTTTGCCATGACTTACGATGGCACAACCTTTTATTCCAATGAGTGGAGCACCACCTACTTCTGCGTAGTCTATATCTTTTTTAAGTAGTGTAAACACTTTACGCATTAGTAGTGCACCTGTGATGGCGATAGGAGATTTTCTAATATAATCTTTTATAAAATGGCTCACCGTAGTTGCTACACCCTCAGATGTTTTTAGTACTATATTTCCTATAAAACCATCGCATATTATAACATCACAGCTACCATCGAATATATTGTTGCCCTCAACATTGCCGATAAAACTCTCTTCATTTTTGAGTTTTGCAAATGCTGCTTTTGTAATTTCATCGCCTTTAGAGTCCTCTTCGCCATTTGCCAATAGCCCCACACGAGGGGATTCTAGTTTGAGTACATCTTTTGCGTAGTAGTAGCCCATAATAGCAAATTGTTGTAGATGTTCAGGTTTACAATCTACATTTGCACCCGCATCCATCAATATGCTACGGCGACCCTTGATTGTAGGCATTAGTGTAGCAAGAGCAGGGCGTGAAACACCTTTTAGTCTGCCTAGTCTCATAGTTGCCAAGCTCATAGTTGCACCACTATGACCAGCACTAACGACAGCATCAGCCTCTTTTTGTCGCACCAAATCTACAGCTATATACACTGAGCTATCTTTGCGTTTTAGTGCGTCAGTAGCGGCATCACTCATGCTTATAACATCGTCTGCTTCTACTATAGAAATTTTATCTTTGTATCCCTTTGGAAGCAAAGATAAAATTTCATCTTTTTTACCTACTAATATAGGGTTAAACTTTTTCTCTCTAAGAGCTTCGATAGTGCCTTTTACTATCGGCTCAGGACCAAAGTCCCCGCCCATTGCATCTATAGCAATCGTAATCATCGATTATTTATACTCACCAGTCGTAGGGTTCACAAAGTGTGGTAGTTTGTATGTTCCATCTTTGTCTTTTACAGGACGAGCAAGTGTGATTTTATAGTGAGTTCTGCGTTTTGCAGCGCGAGTTTTACTCACTCTTCTTTTAGGTACCGCCATATTATTTCCTTTCTATAGTAATCAAGACTCATTAGAGTCATCACGACATCTATCGCAATAGTTGTAGTCGCTTTTGATAAGCTCTAGCTCTGATGTGAGAATCTCATCCATATCTATAATAGAGTTTTCAATCTCAACAACATCTAAATCGATATCGTTGCCACTAAAAAAGCCATCACTAATATAAAACTCTACGCTCTCATCTATGCAAAGAGTAGTATCATCACCACATCTATCGCACGCTGTCGATAAATCTGCTGATATTGTACCGTTTAATTTTATAATATTTGCTTTTTTTAGAGATAAATCTCCAAAAAATTCTATATTGTCACGATTTAACCTGAACTCTTTTGGAGCGTGCGTGATATTTTTAAACGGAATCTTCATATATTTAAGATATTTCTCTACCTGAGAAGAAAAACGCTATCTCAATAGCTGCATTTTCTAGTGAATCACTTCCGTGAACTGCATTTGCATCTATATTTTCAGCAAAATCAGCTCTGATTGTACCAGCAGCTGCCTCTTTAGGATTAGTTGCACCCATTAAATCGCGGTTTTTTAAAACTGCATTTTCACCCTCTAGTACTGAAACTACAACTGGGCCACTTACCATAAAATCTACTAGATCATTAAAAAATGGTCTGCTAGCATGAACTGCGTAGAACGCCTCTGCGTCTTGGCGAGATAGTTGTACTTTTTTAGTAGCTGCGATTTTTAGACCATTGCTTTCAAAGCGGTCAAGTATTTTGCCTATAACACCTTTTGCTACTGCGTCTGGCTTGATGATTGATAATGTCTTTTCCATCAATCCTCCTGTTTTTATATAAAAAATGAACCGCGATTTTAACAAAAAAATGATTTAAACAAGATTAAGAGATAAAAGTATATGAATGCAGGGGTGACAAAGAGCATAAGCCCTCTGTCAAAAAGGTAGTAGAATCAATCTACAACATTAGCTTTTGATGATCTCATCTCAGCTGTAATATCTTCACGGTGAGCTGGACTATCGCCTATCTCATCCCATGTAATACAACCCTCTGTTGGACAAGCTGTTGCACACGCAGGCTCATCATGATGACCTACACACTCAACACATTTATCACCATATACATAATATATGTCTTCACCAGTTGGGTTATCATCCTCATCAACTATTGCTTCAACTGGGCACTCATCAATACATGCTGCACAGTTGATACAGGTATCATTAATTACAACTGCCATTATTCTCTCCTAGTATAATTTTAGTAACTATAACAGAAGAATTTTAAATAAACCTAAAAAGCTGAACTAATTTTATATTTACCATAACTTTTAGTTTTATTATGATAAGCATTATTATTTATAAACCTAAAAAGGCTCTAATTTCATCAACTTTATCAGTTTTTTCCCATGTAAATTCTGGAAGCTCTCTACCAAAATGTCCATAAGTCGCTGTCTTTTGATAAATAGGGCGAAGCAGATCAAGAGATTCTATAATACCACGAGGTGTTAGGTTAAATAGCTCTTTTACACACGCTTCAAGTTTTTCTTCACTAACGATGGCTGTTCCGTGAGCATTTACCATGATTGATACGGGCTCAACTACACCTATTGCGTATGCTAGTTGTATTGTTGCTCTCTCACACGCCCCGCTGGCTACTAGATTTTTTGCTACATATCTAGCTGCGTATGCTGCTGAGCGGTCTACTTTTGTAGGATCTTTGCCACTAAATGCACCACCACCGTGTGGACATGCACCACCATATGTATCGACGATGATTTTTCTGCCAGTTAGCCCTGCATCGCCTTGTGGTCCACCGATTACAAATTTACCTGTTGGATTTATATGATAGACTACATTTGGGCTGAGTAGTTCTGCCGGAATAACCGCTTCGATAACCTCTTTTATGATATCTGCATGGATTTTTTCTTGTGAAATCTCTGGTGCGTGCTGTGTTGAGATTACTACTGTTTCAACTGAAACTGGTTTATCATCTATATATTTTACGCTCAGCTGAGTTTTGCCATCTGGTCGCAGATAGGCAAGAGTCCCATTTTTACGCACCTCTGCTAATCTCTCTGCTAATCTGTGAGATAGATGAATTGGTAGTGGCATTAGCACATCTGTCTCACGACACGCATAGCCAAACATTAACCCCTGATCTCCCGCACCAATCTCTCCGCACTCTAAATCAACACCTTGATTTATATCTGGAGATTGCTCACCAATTCCATTTAATACAGCAGCATGACGATAATCAAACCCATATGTTGCATCTGTATAGCCAATCTCACGCACTACGCTTCTAGCGATGTCTTGCATCGGTGCATAAGCAGTAGTTTTTAGCTCTCCTGCTATTACACAAAAACCATTTGAAACGAGCGTTTCACACGCTACGCGGGCTTTTTTATCATTTTCGATAATATAATCAAGTATCGCATCACTGATTTGGTCAGCCATCTTATCAGGATGCCCCTCTGTAACGGATTCTGAAGTGAAAATATACTCTTTAGGCATTAAATATCCTCTATTTTATAGATATTTGTGGTCGTTGCAATGTTACCTAAAAAAACTTAATATAAGTACAACTAGGGTATAATGAACGACTTTTTTAATGGATAATAGATGAAAAAACTAGCAATTATTGGGCGACCAAATGTAGGCAAAAGCTCACTTTTTAATAGATTACTAAAAGAGCGAGATGCTATCACCTCTGATTTAGCGGGAACTACGAGAGATATCAAAAAACGAACAGCCATTATAAATGATAAAGAGCTGGAGATTTTAGATACTGGTGGGCTCGATGAGGGGTGTGAGCTGTTTGATAGGATAAAAGAGAAATCTCTCTACGCTGCTGATATTGCTGATATCGTGCTATTTATGGTAGATGGCAAAAGTTTACCAGAGGATGAGGATAGAAAGCTCTTTTATGAGTTAGAATCAAAAGGCAAAGCCGTCGCACTAGTGGTAAACAAGATAGACAATGACAAGATGCAAGAGAAGTTATGGGAGTTTTATAACTTTGGGACCGATAAGATTTTTGGTATCTCTGTAGCCCATAATCGCTCTATAAATGCACTGCTTGATTGGGTTTATAATGAGCTACCTGAATCTAGCAAAATCATAGAAGCAGAAGATATGCCAGAAGCTATCGATGAGATGGATGATTTTGATGCAGCGATAGATAGTTTTGTCGATGATGAGTTTTTTGATGAGGATGATGAAGAGGTCGATAGTATAGAGGCACTAGAGCAGCAGTTTGAGCATCTTATCAAGCGATATGAGGCAGAATCTGATGATGAGATGAAGGTGGCGATAATAGGGCGTGTAAATGTGGGTAAAAGCTCACTATTAAATGCTCTCATAGGTGAAGATCGCTCTGTGGTTAGCTCTGTAG
>CAZYTC010000030.1:19253-21019 GCA_964650175.1 uncultured Campylobacterales bacterium
GCTGGTACCACGATAGACCCAATTGATGAGACGATTATATATAATGATAAAAAGATTACATTTGTTGATACTGCAGGGATTCGCCGTCGTGGTAGAATTGAGGGGATAGAGAAATATGCCCTAATGCGTACTACGACGATGCTAGAGAGTGCTAATATCGCGTTGCTAGTGCTAGATGCATCTGAGCCATTTAAGGATTTAGATGAGAAAATAGCTGGATTTATCGATAAAAATCGCCTAGCTTGTATGATAGTTCTCAATAAATGGGACGCAGCCGATAGAGATAACTACAAAGAGGTTATCGCAGAGGTGCGAGATAGGTTTAAATTTTTATCCTACGCACCAGTCATTACAGTCTCAGCACAGAGTGGTCAAAGAGTTCATAAGATACTTGATATGCTACTAAAAATCAATGAAAACTACTCACAGCGAATACCAACGGCAAAAATAAATGAGATTTTAGAGCTCGCTCAAAGACGCCATCAAATACCGAGTGTAAATGGTCAAAATGTGAGGCTCTATTTTGGTACACAATATGATATCAGACCGCCTCGTATCGCACTCATACTAAATAAACCACAATTTCTGCACTTTAGCTATAGACGATATTTGATAAATCAGTTTAGAGAGGCTTTTGATTTTACAGGAACCCCAATACTATTTAAAGCAAAAGCGAAAAAAGAGACGAGGAGGATTAAGAGATAATCCTCTCTGTAATCATTTGACATAGGGAGTCAAAATGCAAAGTCCACCATACACTATAACCACGAAAATTATTAACCAAATCAGTGAGATATCTGAACTAGTTGCGGATATTAAATATATTGATAAAAATTACAATACTTTAAAACTTCGCAAAGCCAACCGTATTCGCTCTATTACAGGAACTTTGCAAATAGAGGGAAACTCTTTTGATGAAGAAAAAGTTACAAGTTTGATAAATGGCAAAACAGTTTTTGGGACAACTAGAGAGATTGAGGAAGTAAAAGGGGCTATAAAAGCATACGACAATATTTTAAAATATGACTATAAAAGCGAAACTGACCTTTTAAAAGCACATAATTTTTTGATGGGAAATTTGCTAGAAAATGCAGGGGTTTATAGAAGCTCAAATGTTGGAGTTGGTGGAAAAGATGGAGTTACGCATATTGCTCCACCACCAGATATTGTACCAAAGCTTATGAATGAGCTTTTTTCTTGGCTAGAAAATACAAAAGAGCATCTTTTGATAGTTTCTTCTGTTTTTCACTATGAATTTGAATTTATTCACCCTTTTAGTGATGGAAATGGTCGTATTGGAAGACTTTGGCAAAGTCTAATTTTGAAAAACTTCAAAGAATTTTTTGTCTATATGCCAATAGAGAGCATTGTAAGACAAAATCAAGAAGAGTATTATAAAGCATTAGAAGATAGTGGAAGTTTAGGCAATAGTACACCTTTTATAGAGTTTATGCTAGAAATTATAAAAAAATCACTAGAGGAGTATATTCAAAAAAGCAAAAAGTTGGGAGATAAGTTGGGAGACAAGTTGGGAGAGACCCAGCTAAAATTAACTAAAAATAGAAAAACTATTTTAAAGGAGATTGCAAAAAATAGCTCAATAACTATTGCTGAGTTATCAAAGATTTTAAACCTTAGCACCACTGCTATTGAAAATAATCTAAAATATCTAAAAGATAACAATCTTTTAAAAAGAGTTGGAAGCGATAGCGGTGGAAGTTGGGAGCTGGTATTATAGTTTTTTAAACCAAACATTTTCCTACAAA
>CAZYTC010000031.1:0-14739 GCA_964650175.1 uncultured Campylobacterales bacterium
AATGCTATTCCATACTATGCGATTAAACAGGGACTTTTAACAGTAGAAAAACAGGGTAAAAAGAACATATTCAACGGTAGAATCCTAGAGATAGAGGGACTACCAAATATGAAAGTTGAGCAAGCGTTTGAGCTATCAGATGCATCGGCTGAGAGAAGTGCAGCTGCTTGTAGCGTTAGACTTAATAAAGAGCCAGTTATTGAGTATCTAAAATCAAATGTTACTCTAATAGAGGCAATGATTGCAGATGGTTATGAGGACTCTAGAACACTTGCAAGAAGAGCTGATAAAATGAGAGAGTGGCTAGCAAACCCTACTCTACTAGAGCCAGATGCTGATGCAGAGTACGCAGCGGTTATTGAGATAGATTTAAATAACCTAAAAGAGCCAATCGTAGCGTGTCCAAACGATCCTGATAATGTAAAACTACTTTCAGAAATTGCTGGAGAGACAATTCATGAGGTATTTTTAGGTAGTTGTATGACAAATATCGGTCACTATAGAGCTGCTGGTGAAGTTATGCGTGGTGAGGGCGAAATTTCGGTTGAGAAGTTTTGGATAGTTCCACCAACTCGTATGGATGAGCAGCAGCTAATCAACGAGGGCTATTATGATGTATTTAGAGATATCAAAGCAGCCACAGAGGTTCCAGGATGTTCACTATGTATGGGTAACCAAGCTAGCTCAAGAGAGGGCTCGACGGTATTTTCAACATCTACTAGAAACTTTGATAACCGTCTAGGAAAAGGGACTCAAGTATATCTAGGTTCAGCAGAACTTGCAGCAGTATGTGCAAAACTAGGTCGTATCCCTACAGTATCAGAGTATATGAGTATAGTTCCACAAAAACTAGCTGGTAAATATGATGATGTTTATAAATATCTAAACTTTAATGAGATAGATGGATATAAACTACAAAACAGAGACACAGCAGAGCAACAATACGGCGTTACAATAAAACCTGTATAATCTCACAGACACGCTCTCTTATGCTATAATGGCAAAAAGAGAGATTGTGTCATTTTCTACACTACAGATAAAACCCCAAATATTAAAATCACTATCTAAATATAGCTCTATGAGCGAGATTCAAACTCTCGCACTACCACATATCCTAGAGCATAAAAATATATTAGCTCTAGCCCCCACTGGTAGCGGAAAGAGTCTGCTTTTTGCGATAGCTGCACTACAAAATCTAGACCCAAAACTATATAAGCCTCAATCGCTCATCATATCGCCTACAAAAGAGCTAGCGATACAATCTGCTAGCGTGATAAAAGAGCTTGCTAAAAATATCCCAAATATCAAAATCTCTACTCTAATAGGTGGAGAAAAAACAGCTCATCAGCTAAAATCACTAGCTCATCCACCACATATCATAGTGGCAACCACTGGTAGATTAATGGCTATTTTAGAGCACAAACCGCATCTGCTAGAGAGTGTAAATCTATTTGTATTAGATGAGATTGATAAGATGGTAGATATAAATTTTTATGATGATATCAAACATATTACAGCTCATCTACCAAAGAGATATCAAAATATCTACACATCAGCAACAGCCGATAATATCAGCGATATTCATAGCCTCTGCAATAACCTCATAACTATAGATATAAAAGATAACAAAAACCAAAATCTATCTGAGATAGCCTATCTATATAGTGATAAAATCTCGCTACTGCCATATATATTTCACAAACATAACCTCACTCAAACGCTACTATTTTGCAACACAAAAGAGTCAGTCAAAGAGAGCATATCTGCACTAGAGAATATGGGCATAACTGCATATGATTTTCACGGCGAACTAGAGAGCAGCGAGAGATTAGAGCGACTTGAGATGTTTAAAAACGGTAGTATAAATATATTAGTAACCACCGATTTAGTAGGCAGAGGCATAGATATATCTTCATTAGAGTCTATTATAAATATAGATATACCACAACACAGCGAGAGATATACCCACCGTATCGGCAGAGTCGCTAGAGCAGATGCAAAAGGTATCGCTATAACTATAATAGGCACTTATGAGATAGATAAATTTAACTCTCTAAATAGAGATGTAAAAATCATAGAAGATATAAAAATAGATAGAGATTTAACCATAGACCCACCCAAATTTAAAACCATAAAAATAGGTGGTGGCAAAAGAGATAAAATCTCAAAAGGCGATATATTAGGTGCCATAGCATCGACAAATAAAATAGAATTAAAAGATATAGGAACTATTACTATTTATGATAACATAAGTTATATCGTTATAAATAGTTTAAATTCACAGCAAATCTACACAAACATTAAAAATGTAGCGATTAAAGGGCAAAGATTAAGAAAATGGCTGTTAGAATAGTGTGATAAAAATATGATAAATGGGGTTGTTATGGCCAACCAAGAGATAGACTTTGACGAAAATGATTTTATAGTTTCAAAAACCGATTTAAAAGGTAGAATTACCTATGGAAATACGCTTTTTGTAGAGATGTCTGGGTTTGATGAGAATGAGATACTCGGCAAGCCACACAATGTTTTGCGTCATATTGATATGCCACGCATCATATATAAACTGCTGTGGGATAGAGTCAAAAGCGGCAATGAGATTTTCGCCTATGTCAAAAACAAAAGCAAAAATGGCGACTACTACTGGGTACTAGCTCATGTAACGCCATCATTTAATGATAAAAATGAGATTACAAACTACCACTCAGTTAGACGAAAACCGACACAAAAATCACTCTCGATTATCATACCACTATATCAAAAACTACTATCTATCGAAAAATCTCAAGGAGCAGAGGCATCGATGGCACATCTAAACAAACTATTGGCAGAAAAAGGAGTCTCATATGATGAATTTATCCTCTCTATCTAAAGTTCAATATGCAAATATCGCCTCTATAATACTATTTTCTGTTGCACTCATCATAGAGCTTATTAGTGATGGATTTAACTGGATTAGAGTGTTAAATATCCTAAACTTTGCACTAGCGTGGTTTGTATTTATAAATATTCGCAAAGCCCAAAAGACGATTCGCGAAGTAGCCTGCACTATCAGAGAGGCACAAAACGGTGCCCTAGAGAGCCGTATCACTCGCATCGATGATGAGGGCGAACTACGCAGTCTATGTAAAAACACAAATGATATGTCAGATCAAATTGAGGTATTTATCCGTGAAATCAGAGCGAGTGTTCAATCAGCAAGCCGTGATGAGTTTTATAGACGCATCAAAACCCAAGGATTGCACGGACAGTTTAAAAATGCGTGCGAATATGTAAATCTAGCTATAGATGCGATGCACAACACTCACAAACATATCCAAAAATCGGTTCTAAATAGTGAGTTAGCAAACATCGGCTCATCAAATGGTGGCGGTATGATACTGATACAATCAGACCTCATAAACACCATCGATAGATTAAAAGATATAACAGCCATCAGCCAGAACACCTCGCAAAAAGCCTCAGAAAGTGTAACAGAGCTAGAGGAGATTACACAAAAACTAAATCACCTAATAGAGCTAGTTGATAGCTCTGCACAGGCGATAAATGCACTAAATGAAAAAGCAAATGAGATCTCATCAGTAATAGAGCTGATAAAAGATATAGCAGATCAGACAAATCTACTAGCACTAAATGCAGCTATCGAAGCAGCAAGAGCAGGAGAGCATGGACGAGGATTTGCGGTAGTTGCTGATGAGGTGCGTAAACTAGCAGAGCGAACACAAAAAGCGACAAGCGAGATAAATATCGCCATCCAAACACTACAGCAAGAGACATCAGAGATACACGCAAACTCAGAGGTTATGAATCAGATAGCTCATGACTCTAACAACTCTATAGTATCGTTCTCAACAACCGTACAATCATTTAACGAAGAGGCAAAAAACACTGCAGTCCAGACCACTTTTATAGAAAACACAACCACAGTTACACTAAATAAGATAGACCATGTAATCTATAAAAACAACATCTACAAAGCCATCTCAAATGGTCAAATATTAGAGAAACTTGGAAGTGAAAACGATTGTAACCTAGGTAAATGGTATAGCCATGGCGATGGTAGAGATAGATTCTCACACCTAGAGAGCTATAAAAATATCAACACGCCACACACTAATTTTCACATATTAATAAACGAAGCACTAGGATATATTGATAGCGGTGATAGCACAGTAGATAACAAAGATAGAATCATAGAGCTATTTAGAGAGCTAGAGCAGCTATCAGATGATCTTTTTAGCACTCTAGATAGATTAAATCAAGAGTCAGAGCGGGAGCTACTAGCGAAGTAGCTACTAGAGAGCCACGCTTCGCTCGGAGTGACGAAGCAAAATAATACTGTGTATTAAAAAGAGTATAAAGCTTATGGAAAAATTCTATATATCTCTTTGCGATGTAAAAATCTAATTAAATTGATTTGATTTTGCTCTATAGAAAAACCTAGCCTATAATCGCCTATTTTCAATCTATAGTAATGACTGTAGCCCTTTAGCTTTTTAATATTTGTAAAGTTTTTTAAATCAGGAGATGCCTCAAATTTCTCTATAACTTCTATCAGTTTTTTAGCAATTTTCTTATCTGTTAATTTAGAGATATCTCTATCAAAACTGCTCTCAAAATTTACTATCATTTAGCGATATTTGATAATCTATCCATAATTTCATCTCTAGATACAAACTTTTTTTTGTCTGCATCTGCCATCAATCTCGCTAGCTCTCTATCTTCTAAATCATCTCTCACTAGAGTATATAGATACTCTTTTATTAGCTCTATACTATCGAACTCTCGGTACAAGCTAGAGGCTATCTGTGCATTGTCAATCTCTATAGATAACATTTACAGCTCCTATTTTTTATAACTATTATATCATATTTGGTTTTTAGCGTAGTAATCAATAGCAATCCCCTCACGCAGTCCATCATCTATGACGATGGCACTATGTTGGTTGAATGTCTTAAAAACCACAATGAGCATCTCTATACCTATAATGATAAGCTCCTCGCGTCCTACCCCCACATAGCAAGAACGCTCACTCTCGCTCATAGCTAGCAGCTCTTTAGAGACTCTAGCACAATCATCTACTGTGATAAGCACTCCATTTACCCTATCGCCATCATAATTATCATATCGCATACCTAGCATATATGCAGCGACGGTCGTGGGAGTACCTGCACTAAAAAGCAGATTTTTAAACCTGCTCGTATCTATATTAGTAACTATCCACTCTCTAAATCTCTCTAATTCGCCCATCATATCATCAGAGATAGTAACAATACCAAAATCTACGCTCACGCCACTATTTGCATCTAAATCAAAAAACTCACTAGAGCCACCGCCGATATCTACGATGCAAGCACCATCTATATCTTGTGATAGTGCTTTTAGCCTGTTTTTAATAGCCAAAGATGTGAGCATCGACTCTCTAGCTGCATCTATTATCTCAAATTCTATAGCGTGATTTTCATAGATATAATCTATCACAAAAGAGCTATTTTTAGCCATTCTCATCGCAGCTGTAGCACAAGCGACTATCTCTTGGTTAAAATCTATATGCTCTTTTGCCTCTGTGATGGCACTGCTGATTCTCTCTATCGCACTATGAGAAATCTCACCACTACTGCGTATAGATTCGGCGGTTTTTACGATTTTCTCAAACGATGAGAGAAAATTGACACCATCATACTCAACAAAACGGATAGTATTTGAGCCTAAATCGATAGCAATCATCTAGATTATAAAATCTCCGCTAAAAAGTTGCGGACTCCATGATTCTAGTGAGCCCTTACGCAGATGCTCCATATCGATTTTAGTACCCTTTAGCCTCTCAAAAAGCTCTATAATAGCCACAATCCCATCATCATCGCCAAAAATAGCGATATATTGTTTTATCGCTTGGGTTATTTTTGATACATCTATATTTTTAGATACAGCATGCTCTATTCTCGCACAATAAGCCTGTGCCATAACAGAGCCCATCGCTGTAAATTTTGCCTTGATAGCAAAATATGGCTTGAAAACCCTAAATGTATTATCGACATCGCCTTTTGCAGCGTATTTTTGGGCTATATCGACGCTTTTATTCCACTCTTTCTCTAGCCAGATAGCCTCTGGAATGTTTTGAAGTAGTGGAAAAAGCGATAGATAATAGTATGCATCAGAGAGATTTTTATCTGCAATCGCCTCTGCAAATAGATATCTAATTCTGATGGTATCTCTTAGCTCCTCTGCACGAGATGAGTATTTAGGAAACAGTAGTAGCTCATCGCACATCTTTCTAGCAGAGAGATAGTCGTTTGATTCAAACGCCTCCATCGTCTTTTTATATAGATTATCAGAGTAATCTTTTAGCCTCTGATACTCTGGAAACTCTTTTAGAAATGGGTATTGTTTGATGAGTGAGAAGAATTTTATATAATCTTTTTGTGATAGCGTTTTACGCAGATATAGATAGGTTTTTTGTGAATTAAATAGCTGTTGAATGAGAGCTGTTTTTTCAGATATTCCTCTATATGGAGCGAGCAACTCTCTAGCTTTTTCATCTCCATTTGGGGTTAATATGAGCTCTTGAGCTCTAAAAAAGACCCTCTTCCACCCCTCTTCCATCTGTCTATATGGCTCTGTATGGATAAATGCTGGGTATTGGTTTACCATATTATATGCAAGCTGTAGTTTGTTCTCTTTGACAAGTTTTATAAACTGCTCATACTTTTCATATGATTTAAATATCTGATTTATTATTTGACTCTTTTTTGGTACATCAAAAAATGGTGCAAATGCCGCTTGTGCATCTTTGATTCTGTTTCGCTGCAGCAGTCTCTCAGCTCTAGCGATAGTGCGATCCCAAATATACTCTAGTGCCTCATAAATTTTAGAGTAATACAGCATCGGGTTTTTATCTAGCTCGCTATAAATCTCTTTGTAGTATTGATTTTTTAGTGCCTCTGTTAGGTGTGCCTCATCACCAAATAGATTATAGATATAGATAAACCCATCAATTGTTCCAACAGCGAGCCTAAATGGATTTTCTAGCGTCGCAAGCGATGTTATAGAGCCTGTGAGTTTTATATATTTGTGCGAAATCTGCTCCATCGTCTCTGTATCATATAGCCCCACATATCCTAGTTTTGTACCGATAAAAACAAATCTATCATCGCTAGAAATAGCGATAGATGTCACCTCATCTTTCATACTCTCTAGCCGTTTGAGTATCTTTTGAGCACCAATATCCCACACTATCACGGCACCATCACGCTCAACAGACAAAATCATCGTATATGATAAAAAGACTATGCCAACGATTGGACTGCTGTGTCCTTTGAACTTTATGTGAGTATTTAGCGTAGCTATATTGAGTAGATTTATCGTATTATCATAGCTACCTGTGGCTATATATTGTGAGTTTTTAGAAAATGCTACAACACTCACAAAATCGCTATGATCAGGAAGCGTAAAAGCTAGCCTAGATGTCTCTAGCACCCACGCATAAGATTTTCCATCTTGTCCACAGGTGATAAAATATCTACCCGCTGGGTCAATCCCCACCGACTCTATCTCGCCACTATGGCGACTCACTTTATAAACTGCCTCTTTTTTAGAGAGGCTAAATAGTGCCACCTCGTTAGAATCAGGTAGTGCAGAGACAATATATTCGCCATCTTGGGTCATATCTATGCTATTTGTATAGTAGATATCACGCAAAATATTTGTCTTGAACCCATCGTGCACACTATATTTGACACCATCTATAACTCTAACGGCATTTTGTGCATCGACAGAGCCTAAAAAATCGTTATTTAGGGCTCTTAGATAGAGTATAGGCTGTCTAAAATATAGGCTCTTTGCAACTTCCATAATCTAACTACGCACTCTCATTTGCTTTGTAGTTGTTTTTGGTAAGTGCATCTTTAATAAGCTCTTGGTGCTCTTTGCCTTTTGTCTCTAGATGGATGGTGACATTTGCATCGCCATAGGCTAGTGAAGTAGAGGTTCTATCATATGCGATATGAACTATATTTGCATTTAGCTCTTGTAGCATTGTTGTAAGCGTCATTAGCGTCCCAGGGCGATCAACGAGTGTAACTGTTAGCTTCATCTTTCGACCTGATTTAATAAGCCCTTTTTCTATAATAGTAGAAAGAAGCGTAACATCCATATTTCCGCCACTCACCACTACGCCTACTTTTTTGCCACTAACATCAGAAATCTTATGATGTAGCAGTGCCGCCACACCAGCAGCTCCAGCACCCTCTACTACTAGTTTTTGCTTCTCTAGTAAAAACAAAATCGCATTTGCAATCTCTTCATCATCGACACAAACAAACTCATCAACGCACTCTAAAATATGCCCTAGAGTAATAGGAGATGTATCACGAACAGCGATACCATCGGCGATAGTTCGCACACTGAGACTATCAATAGGTTTTTTAGCTGCAAATGACTCTGCCATCGCAGGTGCACCGCTAGCACCTACGCCTATAATCTTTGTTCTTGGAGATATCGCCCTAATAGCAGATGCCACGCCCGAGATGAGTCCACCACCGCCTACAGGCACCACGACGATATCTAAATCGCTCTCATCTTCAAACATCTCTAGAGCAACTGTCCCCTGTCCTGCCATCACCTCATAATCACTAAAAGGGTGGACAAAAACCATAGAGTGCTCTAAACCATACTCACACGCATAGGCATACGCCTCATCATAGTTACTACCTCGCAGTATAACCTCTGCTCCATAGTGCGTTACGCCATCTATTTTAGTTAGCGGTGTGGCATCTGGCATCACAATAACAGCTCGCACGCCAAACATCTGTGCCGCCATAGCTACGCCTTGGGCGTGGTTGCCAGCACTTGCAGCTATAACTCCGCTAGATTTTTCACTCTCACTTAGCGATGCTATTTTATTATAAGCACCTCTAATTTTAAATGCACCTGTTACTTGGAGATTCTCTTTTTTAACATAGACTTCACACCCTGCTTCTGGGCTAAGTCTAGGTGCATAGGTAAATGGCGTCCGCTCTATAACACCATCTATAACTGATGCTGCTTTTTTAATATCTTCTAATTTTATCAAAAGATACCTCTATAGTGCTCGATGCTCTACCATAGAACACATACTTTGTACCACTATCATCCCTGCATCTTTTGCCATCTGGGCTGCTTCGTTATTTACGATACCTTTTTGTGCCCAAAACACCTTTACATCGCCTCGCTCTATAGTAGCTTTTGCGATATCTATTAGTGCATCTGGTTTTCTAAAGATATTTACCATATCAACAGCACATGGAATCTCTGCTAGTGATCTATATACTTTTTCACCTAAAATGGTATCTTCTTTGGGATAGACGGGGATGATTTTATATCCAGCATCTTGTAGATATGCTGCTACTTTATGGCTATCTTTGCTCGCATCTGGAGATAGACCCAAAACTGCTATAGTTTTTACGCTATCAAAAATATTTTTTATCTCGTCTTTGTTTGAATTGATGGTTGGAAATTCGCACTCCATATAATACTCCTATTAATAAAGAGATATTATCTCAGATTTTGCTTTAGAGTTAGCTAAGGGGTGCAGAGCACGAGGCTCTACTTAGTCACCCTTTTGGTTTGTGAAGAACGATCTTAGCTCTGGCGGTAGTTTATCTACATCAGGAGAGTAGTACCACGGCTCATTTGGCACACTATTATATGCTGGTGCTAAATCATTTTTATAATCGCCAATCGCTCGGATATAGTTTGGCGTCTCATTTGAAATCGTTAGAGCTGGATCATGCAGATCAAAATCTTTTGCACCCGTCTCTTCGTTCATAGATGAGAATACTTTGATATCTTCTGGTTTTATACCATACATCGCAGAGTCTGTTTTAGCAGGGTGACAGGTCATACAAAATGCACCCACATTTGTCCCCTCTTTTGTATCTGTTCTCAGATATCTCCACTGCTTGTTCGATGGATGTGGATCATGACAGCTAACACACTGAATCATACCATCACGAGCTAGTGAATCTGGCATTTTAGCGATTTTAGAGTTTGGCTTTACATTTACAGGGTGAGTCATATGCAAATATATCGGCTTTACACCCGTACCGCCCGTTTCGCCTAGGTTATGACAACCCAAACATAGTGCAGAAACACCATCTATATTAGTTCCCGTTCTAGGGTTTGGATGAGATGGATTATCTACTTTAAATAGCTTCATCGCTTTTGCATAGTGAGGGTCATGACAGCCTAGACAATCTAAATCACCGTGAGGTCCATACGCATAGAGCGAAACAGAAGCTAGCATCGCTGATAAAGCAACAGCTAGATTTTTAGGTTTTAGAACCATTTTACTACTCCTTATAATAACTATTAGATAGCTTAATAATATTAATTAATGTTGCTATCCATTGTGAAATACAGAAAAATATATTACACTAATAAATCTTTATTGTCAAATATTATTTAGTTTTATAGATAAAGTTTTGCATAAGTATATAAAAATGTGATAATTATCTACACAAGCGATATTTTAAAGATACGAAAAGTTCTGTTATGGATTTATAAAAAAGTGGTACCAGTGGTCGGAGTCGAACCGACACGCTTTAAGGGCGGCGGATTTTGAATCCGCTGTGTCTACCATTTCACCACACTGGCAAGAAGTGCAATTTTATATTTTTTTTGCTTAAATAGGTGTAAAGTGCTCTTTAATTTTTTCTCATTTCGCCGATTTAGGGGTAGTGGAACTTTTATTGCTACAATTGCACAACTATATAGATGGAGAAAACTATGAGAGTAACATCTAACTCTTTTTATAATAATATTTATGGCGAACAGAACAAGATAAATAGACAACTATTTGATGTAAACAAACAGATTGCCTCTGGATTGCAGATACAATATGCTCACGAAGATCCTACAAAGTTTGCCGATACTTTGAGACTAGATAGTGAAATCACTACACTTACGCAGATAAAAAATAGTGCACAAAGTGCTCTAAAATTCTCTACACAAACAGATACAACCATAGGTGCGATTATAAAAACTGTAGAATCTATGAAGGTAAAACTGGTAAACGCAGCGACTGATTCACACTCAAACTCTAGTATGGAGGCGATAGCAAAAGAGCTTCGCGGATTAGAGAGCTATCTTACAACTCTAGCAAACACATCTATAGCAGGTCAATATCTATTCTCAGGAACAGCGACAGGCACAAAACCCATAGGTAGCGATGGTACATACCAAGGAAACGATGGAGCGATACAGGCATTTTTAGGTAACGATGTAAAGCAGACATATAATGTAAATGGTGTAGATCTATTTTTAGGACAAGAGAGCTCGATTAAAAAATCAATCACTACAAATATGCCGCTAAAAAGCCTAACAGAAGCTTATCCAGATATTATGCAAGACCCAAATATGCCTCGTAGTGCATCTGAAGAGGTCTACATATCATCATCTAGCTCACTTCGTGATTTAATGGGCGATAATGATTCTGATAAAACTACATCAAATACTCCATACTTTTATATCCAAGGCACAAACCACGATGGAAGCACATTTAAACAAAAAATATCATCGCTCACTATGGATGATAGCGTAGAGGATCTACTCGGTGCTATAAAAAATAGCTTCTCATCATCTAGCGTAGAGGTGAGCCTAACACCACAAGGGCATATAGAGATATATGATAGAGTTGCTGGCTCTAGTAAGCTAGATTTTCACCTAGTGGGTGCTGTAGACTTTAGCGGTGGAGCTGGTGCTAATATCACAAATATCGATGATTTACACACTGGCACAACAGATTTTGAAGATGCTGTAAATAATAGTAGTGTGTTTATTAGAGAGTTTACAAAGAGTGGTTTTGATGTCCCAACAGGAACTCCAAATGATATAAATGCCATACAGTATGATAGAGCAAATTTTGAAAAAAATGGACCAAAACTAACATCAAATGTAGCACAAATATTAAACTCAAATAACTCAATAGCAAAACCATCAGATTTGCTATCAGCTGTAGCTGGTGGGGATTTAACAGCTGGTGCTACGCTAAAACTCCAAGGTCAAGATATAAATGGAGCTGCCTATGATGTAGATATAGATTTAAGCGGTGGTACATTTACAGCTGGCGGTACAACATATCCTATCTATAACGCAGATAGTGCTAGAACTCAAACAGATGGTAGCACTATGAAGTATCAGCAACTTCTAGATGTGGTAAATATGGTTGTAAGTGGCAATATACCTGCTGGCACTGCGGTAAGTGATTATGATGATGCCATAAAAGCTGCAAATAGAGCCTCATCTACAACGATTAATCAAAATGGAAATATCACATTTTTAGATAAATCAAACCCAACTACACAAGCTCAACTAGCACTATATGATGCATCATCAAATGATTACTCTAGCACAGATGGTGCTGTTTTAGCATTTAATGCAAATAGTGCTCTAACTATCAGAGATCCTCATCTAGATCTATTTTCGCAACTAGATGAGGCAATTGCTTCTGTGGAGTTAGGGCTCACTAGACCTAATGGCGGCACTACTGGGGATGAGAGAAATGTAGGGATACAAAACGCTATTGCGATACTAGATGACTTAGCAGACCATATAGGTAGACTGCAAGCAACCTCTGGTTCATACTCACAAACCCTACAAGAATCAAGCGATAGAAGCCAACTTCTCATAGTAAATACTAAAATGCTACAATCAGAGATTATAGATACAGATTTAGCAGAAGCATCACTAAAAATGAACCAACTAAGCCTCAATTACCAAGCCCTACTCTCTAATATATCTAGAGTATCAAAACTATCGTTAGTGAACTACTTGTAATATAGTATAATAAATTATAGCATAATAGATTAATCTCTATTTTTTGCTATAATACGAACATCTTTTTTTCGAGGAATTTTTATTTTACGAGATATTCTTTTTATAATACTATTTGGTATTTTTTTATATCTAGGTATTGCGACAATAATCAACGATACAAATATCATAGGCTCTTTGGGAGCAAATTTCGCCACTGCAAACATCAAGATATTTGGCTATATTGCATTTATATATCTATTTTTATTTATGATACCACTCTACTATCTATATAAATATAACCATAAATCATTCGTGCCATATGAGCTACTGGGTGTATTTATACTAACCATGGTGCTCATGCTCTATTTTCAAGCATTAGTTATTAGTGGAGATTACAGAGGTGCTCTGTTTGGCTCTGTTTGCGATACGCTAGGTGCTTATGTGGGTGAAATTGGACTGTGGATTATATGGATTATGCTACTATCAGCAACTTTGGTAATATCGCTAGAGCAGAGCCTAATGAGCATCATCAAATATACTCTAAAAAATACAAGACGACCATCAAAAGAGCCACAACAAAGAGAGATTATCGATGAATATATAGAGAGTGTCGATGAGCCACAATATTATGAGCAGACATCACCAGCCATAGCAGATGAGCCACCATTTGAAGTTGATGAGCCGATAGTTGCTCAAGAAACAAAAGAGCCACAAGAGCCACAACCCATCCAGACAGCAGAGTCTAAAAAAGAGAACATCATAACAGCAGCAGAGTCACTAAAAAACTCAAAACAATCAGCAGTTATAGTACAAGAGCTAGAAGAGAACAAGATTTTATTAGAGCAAATCGACAAGGGTGCTAGCTCAAAACCACAAAATTTCAAACTCCCAAAGGTAGAGTTTTTCCAAGCTCCACCTAAAAAACAGTCTCAAATGGATGAGCTAGAGTTAGATGAAAAGATAAAAGATTTAATCCAGAAGCTAAAACATTTCAATATCGATGGCGATGTGGTGCGAACCTATACAGGACCTGTTGTATCTACATTTGAGTTTAAACCAGCTGCAAATATAAAGGTCTCTAAAATCCTAGGATTACAAGATGATTTAGCAATGGCACTTCGTGCACAAACAATCCGTATCCAAGCCCCAATTCCAGGTAAAGATGTAGTGGGAATAGAGATACCAAACAAAAGCGTAGATACTATCTATATAAAAGAGATTATCGATAGTCAGCTGTTTCGCGAATCAGCATCGCCTCTAACGCTAGTTTTAGGTAAAGATATAGTAGGAAAACCATTTATTACAGACCTAAAAAAACTGCCTCATCTACTCATCGCAGGAACTACAGGAAGTGGAAAAAGTGTTGGTATAAATGCGATGATTTTATCGCTACTATATAAAAACTCTCCAGATCAATTGCGACTTATGATGATAGATCCAAAGATGCTGGAGTTTTCTATCTATAATGATATTCCACATCTACTAACTCCTGTTATAACAAAACCAAAAGAGGCTATCGTAGCACTGAGCAATATGGTCTATGAGATGGAGAGACGCTATAGATTGATGTCAGAGACTCGCACTAAAAATATAGAAAACTACAATGAAAAAGCATCAAAAGAGAATCTAGAAAAACTCCCATACATAGTAGTAATTATCGATGAGTTAGCAGATTTGATGATGACTAGCGGAAAAGATGTTGAACACTCTATAGCACGCCTTGCACAAATGGCTAGAGCTAGTGGAATACACCTCATAGTTGCAACGCAAAGACCGAGTGTAGATGTCGTAACAGGGCTCATAAAAGCAAACCTACCATCACGCATCAGCTACAAAGTAGGACAAAAAGTAGATAGTAAAATCATACTAGATGCGATGGGTGCAGAGTCGCTACTAGGGCGTGGGGATATGCTCTTTACTCCTCCTGGAATGAGCGGACTTATCAGA
>CAZYTC010000031.1:14749-20781 GCA_964650175.1 uncultured Campylobacterales bacterium
ATGCTCCATGGAGTACAGAGGGCGAGATAGAAAAAGTGGTTGAATTTTTAAAATCACAACGAGAGCCATCATATGATAAGAGATTTTTAAAAGATGAGAGTACGACATCATCAAATAGCAGTGGTGGCGAAAATATAGATGAGTTAGATGAGCTATATAATGATGCAAAAGATATTATACTAAGTGAGCGAAAAGCAACCATCAGCTATCTACAACGCAGACTTCAAATAGGCTATAACCGCTCTGCTAGAATCATAGAGCAACTAGAGGCTCAGGGTATCCTATCAGAACCAAACGCAAAAGGAAATCGCGAGATATTAATCTAGCGAGCTAGCGGGTGGTGCTTTTCTATCGTATCTGCTAGATGTCTTTTTTGAATATGTGTATATATTTGTGTAGTTAGTAGCGACGAGTGCCCTAGTAGCTCTTGAACCACACGCAAATCTGCGCCCCCAACTATCATAGATGTAGCATATGAGTGACGCAGTGAGTGTGGCGATGCATTTAGATACTTTTGTGTTATCTTAAATACCGATATGCGACTAAGCGGTCTGCCTGTATAGTTTAGCCAGATGTGGCTTTTATTATTAAATGGCGAAACACTCTGATAATCTCTAATAGATTTTAATATCGCAGGAGAGAGTGGGATATATCTCTCTTTTGAGCCTTTTGAGTGACGCACCCTAATCCAGCCATCTTCAAAATCTACCTCTTCTAGATTTATGCACTCACTCACCCGCAATCCTGAGCCATATAGAAATAAAATCAGAGCATAATCTCTCATCCCTAACCATCCGCTTCTATCTATAAGCGATAATGAATCCATAATAAAGCTGTGCTCTAGAAAATCTGGTAGAGTTTTTGGCACCTTTGATAGTTTTATCTTTTTAGCAGAGTTTTCTATCTCATTTTTATGACAATATGATAAAAAAGAGTTAAATGCAGAGAGTTTTCGATTAAGAGTTCGTTTGTTGTCGATATGAGAGAGGTTTGAGAAAAGCTCCATAGAGTCTATCTCTATGAGGCTTTTATTTGAGCTTTGCTCTAGAGCGAGCAAATCAGAGCGATATGAGTCGATACTGTTTTTACTGAGCAGCTTTATCACTTTTAGATAGTTGATAAAGGACTCAAGCTCTCTAGACATTATGGAGTTAATATATACTTATTATCAAAATAGATAGCCTTAGCACCTACCATAACCTTATCCTCTTTATCCAAAGATACGCTAAATACCTCATAACTAGATAGATCTCTAGGTAGTACTATGAGATATCCGCCATTTTCTAACAGATAGATATTGTTATCTTGGACGCTGATTGCTCTAAAGTGTGCAAATGGAAATTTTTGTTTGGTTTTTAGCTCCAAATTCTCATTTAGTGCGATAATTTCACCCTGTTTTGTAGCGACATAGATTGTTCCATCTACAAAAACTACATCTTTTATATCATATTTTTGACGAGCCTCTTTTTGCTCTAGAGATAGCACTCCATAAGCTGTTGATGCCACTAGAGCATTATCTATAACTTTAAAATAGTTGATATTATTAAAATAGTTATTGCTACTAACAACGATAGAGCGAAGTGGCTGTTTGGTTTGAGAGTTTACGATTACAATCTTGCCATCAAGCGTAGGAAATACCGCTAGCTCTTTTAGAAAATATGGATTTACAATCCTGCTATCTACTGCAATTGGCTGATTTGCCTCCTCTTTAAATAGCAACTTTTTATCATTAAATGAAAATAGTGCTATCTCATTATTTGCAAATAAAACCGCTAAAACATTACCCTCTAGCGTCGCACCTGCTACATCTTTATTGAAGCTAAAAACTACATCCTCATCACCAGATTTAGTTGATGAGAAGACCAGCTCTTTTTGAGGGCTTTGCGTAATCACCCATTTGTAGCTACTGTTGATTAATCGATGCCCTTGTGGGATTGAGAGTAGCTCACGAGCATCTCTATCTACCACAACACCGCTATCTAATAGTGCTAAATTTTGGGTCACACCTACAATTTTACTAGAGATTTTGCCATCTATACTCTTAGATGATTTTACACTAATTGGTTTATAACTCTCTTTGTGCGAGCATCCACTAAATAGCACTACAGCAGCAATAGCTGTATATTTTAGGGCATTTTTTATCATCTATTTTACTCCATAGTGCATTAGAACTTCTGCTACATTATAAACTGTTGAATCTTTTGATATGAGTGATAATTTAGAGTGAGCTTCAGAGATTTTATCTTGTCCAAAAAGCTCTATAGCGAGCTCAATATTTGCTAAATCTTTGAAAATTGCTGACTCTTTTTTAGTATACTCTTCTAGCAAAGCGGTATCATTTTTACTAAGTGCCGCCTCATAGCTAGAGATATCACTAACGATAGATGCGTTTGAGTTTTTAAGTGCCTCTAGCGAGCTATAATCACCCTCTTTTATACTATTTGACATACTCCATAAATCGTATAATTTTGGGTTTGCATCTTTTAATGAGAGCTTTGCACTCTCATTTTTTGAATCCTCTAGTAGCTCAAAAAGTGCACTATTTGATCTCTCTATCACAGAATCATTATATGCACCATAACCAACATTTGAAACTATACCTATTAAAACCGCTATAGATGCGATTATTAGCGGTGTTTTATACCTCTTTACAAATCTCTCTGTCTTTATAGCATTTTCTAAAAATTTCTCTTCAGAATTTAACTCATCTTTTACTGCTTTTAAATCATCTTTTAGACTCAAATCGACTCCTAGACACTTTTGATAATAGTAATAATATCTTATTTACATTAATAAAGTAAAGAAAAAAATATTTTTGGGTACAATTAGAATCAATATTTTTAACAATCAGAGAGTAAACAATGCAAATAGATGAAAATATACTAAAAAAACTAGAAAAACTATCGTCACTAGAGATAGCTGATGCAGATGCGATGATAGCAGAGTTAAACAAGATTGTAGGATTTATGGATAATATCTCAAATGTAAACACAGATGGCGTTAGCTCAGTATTTTCTATGAGTGATAATCCAGCACAGCTACGAGCTGATGCTGAGTGTGTAGATAGAGATATTAGTGCACAGATTTTAGCGGACGCTCCATCTTCACGGGATAACTTTTTTGTGGTACCAAAGATTATAGGATGATAACTGTATATGGTATCAAAAACTGCGATAGTGTAAAAAAAGCTCTAAAGTTTCTAAATGAGCATAAAATCGACTATAGTTTTGTAGATTTCAAACAAACACCTCAAAACACAGAAAATATTAAAAATTGGTGTGGTATAGTTAGTGTTGATCTTTTATTTAACAAACGAGGCACAACATATAGAACACTTTCGCTAAAAGATAGAACTCTTGAGCGTGATGATAAAATAGCTCTAATGGCAGAGCATAATATGCTGATAAAACGCCCCGTTATTGAATATAACGACCAACTAATCGTCGGATTTGATTTAACAGATTACCAAGGAGTATTTTTAAAATGAGCTCATCATTAGATATATATAAACTACTAAAAAGTGTCGTGGCATACAAATCTTCTGACTTGCACCTAGTGAGTCGCTCTGAGCCACAAATCAGAATAGATGGGCGTCTTGTAGCTCTAAATCTACCTATACTAACAGGACAAGATATAGAAGAGATGGCATACTCACTACTAACTGAAAAGCAAAAAAAGGCTTTTGAAGAGGATAATGAGCTAGACTTCTCTATAGTTATCCCTGATGTTGGTAGATTTCGTGCTAACTACTATAAAACTATGGATGATATCGCTTGTGCGTTTCGTATTATTCCTGTGGTTATTCCATCGCTTGATGATCTAAATGCTAAAAAGATATTCAAAGAGATTATCAAACGAGAAAAGGGACTAATTCTAGTAACAGGACCTACAGGTAGTGGTAAATCTACAACTCTTGCGGCAATGCTTAATGAGATAAATCTCACAGAAGCAAAACATGTTATCACGGTTGAAGATCCTGTGGAGTTTGTCCATACAAATAAAAAATCTCTATTTTCACATAGAAATGTGGGAACTGATACAAATAGCTTCTCTGCGGCACTAAAATATGCACTGCGTCAAGACCCTGATGTTATACTAATTGGGGAGATGAGGGATCGCGAAACTATCACAGCAGCACTAACAGCAGCAGAAACAGGGCATTTAGTTTTTGGAACACTACACACCAACTCTGCACCAAGTACGATAAATAGGATTATCGATGTATTTAGCGGGGATGAGCAACCACAAATTAGAGCACAAATCTCTACATCTTTAGTGGCGGTAATATCACAAGCACTTCTACCAAAAATCGGTGGTGGACGACTTGCAGCACAAGAGATTATGATTACAAATCCAGCGATTGCAAACCTTATTCGTGAGGATAAAGTACATCAAATCTACTCTCAAATGCAGCTAAACCAGCAAGGCACAGGTATGACTACTCAAACTCAAGAGATAGTTGAATATCTACGCAAAAAGATGATAAATAAAGAGACAGCACTGCAATACTCTAACAAACCAGATGAGCTACTACGAATATTAGAATCATTTTAATACCCACAAATTTTGTGGGTCTAGCTTATTATTTTATTAATTTTATCTTCTAACAAATTTAACTCTTTGATTATATAAATAATATATTATAATTACACTATGAATTACGATAAACTACTTAGACAACATCAGCTCAAAGCAACGCCTCAAAGGCTTGCAATATTAGATCTAATACACAGATCAGGACATATCAGCATAGAGGATATGTTTGTAGAAATCCGCCATAAGTTCTCATCTATATCGCTTGCAACTCTATATAAAAATGTAAATACGATGCTAGAGTCATCACTACTAAAAGAGATAAAAATCTCTGGAAACAAAACAAAATATGAGCTAGATAAAGATAGACACTCTCATATACTATGCAGCGAGTGTGGAGAGCTATATGATATACCACTAGACCCGCTAATGGTACTCAAAGAGTCAAGCCACTTTAGTGATTATGTGATAGATGATGCCTCTATCGTTATAAATGGTACTTGTAAGCAGTGCAAGAGTGACTAAATTTTAACTCTATCTTCTAATGCTTTTGATAGAGATAAAACATCTACATTTTCTAAACTAACACCCGTTGGAACCCCTTGGGCGATTCTAGTAAAACTAATATCAAAATCTTTTAACTTATCCTCTATATATAAAATCACACCGTGATTTGCGATAGATGGAGATAGTGCAAAAATTACCTCTCTCACACCTTTTGAGATGAGAAAACGAAGATGAGATATATCTAACTCTTCGATAGAGTCAAGCACAAAATATTTACCATCAAATAGTGCATTCTCCTCGATAGTGAGTATATCTTTTGCATTTTCAACAATACATAAAACCTCGCCATCTCTATACTCATCAGAGCAGATTGAGCAGAGTTCATGCTCACTAATTCCACCGCAAGATCTGCATTTTTTTAGCGTAGCTATAGCGTTCTCTATAGCATGAGCGAGCTTTAGAGCATTAAAACTATCGTTCATTACCATATGATACGCAAGCCTTGTTGCCGATTTTTGCCCTATAGTAGGGAGTGATTGCAGTGACTCTACGAGGCGATTAAATTTCTCTAGTGATCTTTTCATAGACGCTATTGTACCAAAATAATTTCTATAAATAGTTTAGTCTATATGACTCAATTAAGTTTATATGATAAATCTGATGGTATAATTTCAAAAACTATATTTTTTGGAGATATTTGTGGAAGAACTCAGCTATTATGAGATATTAGAGGTTACAAAAACAGCCAGCGGCGATGAGATTAAAAAAGCTTATAGAAAAATGGCAAAACTCTACCATCCAGATAGAAATCCAGACAACAAAGAAGCAGAAGATAAGTTCAAACTCTGCAACGAAGCTTATCAAGTACTAAGTGATGATAAACAGCGTGCCATCTATGATAGATATGGCAAAGAGGCACTACAAGGCGGTGGCGGTGGTAGCCGTGGCGGATTTGGCGGATTTGATGATTTAGGCTCTATTTTTGAAGAGAT
>CAZYTC010000032.1:0-20663 GCA_964650175.1 uncultured Campylobacterales bacterium
TAAATAATTACGCCAAATGGAAGTGAATTCCATTTGGCTACGCTAACGCTGAGTTTTCCTCAGCGGAAGGCTCATTATTACGCTATCGAAACAAGTTCCGATTAGCTACGATAACTCTGCGTTCACTTCAGCAGTGGGCTCAAGCGACTTTGTCGCTATGTGGACTGCCGCGTCACTTCGTTCCTCGCAGTGACTGTCATTGCGAGAAGTGCGTAGCACGACGAAGCAATCCATATTTAGACTACTCTATTTTTATTACCAATCACCCTCTCTATCTCTTTTATACCCTCTCTATAATCCCTATCTCTTATATCTATTTTTGATACTTTGTAGTTTTCTACTACTGTCATAGAGTTGGCTGTTATGGTTATGTGACCATTTGGGGTGTTTTTTATATAAAGCGGTGCATCTTTAAAATGTGATTTAGTAGCGATTATCTCCTCAATTATAGATAGTTCACTATCGAAATCAACTATTACATCATCCAAAAACAGTGAATATCCTAGCTCAAAATCACTATTTTTATGGCGTAGATTCATCATTAGATGATGCGAGCCTCTATCGTTTATAAAATTTTCAATCCTAAAATCTCCCACTCTAGAGCTATAGATATCTCCATCAAATCCCACAGGAGTAAGTGGCAAATTTGCACCATAGCCACTATCGATTAGGTAGAGTCTATTATTAAAGCTTAGCAAAATAACGATATGTGTTTTAAGGTCTTTGTAGTAACTGTTTGTCTCGATATTAAATGTGCTTGCACGCAGCAACTTAACATTATATCCTGCATCAGATAGCTCTAGATATAGCAGTGGATTTAAGTCATAACAGAGTCCACCACGCCCCTCAATAGATAGTTTTTGAGTGATATTCTCTCTATTTATACTATATCTACTATCTTCTATGATGGCGTAGTTATTAAATGTATGTTTTAGTGCAAAATTCTCTAAAATCTCATCTAGTTTTTGCATCTTTACCTCTTTGCTAGCACCTGCGATAGTGCTTTTGTTATTAGCTCATACTTCTCATGAATGGGTTTTGATTGGCTCATCAATACTTGCAGGCTCTTTTGTTCATTTGTAAATCTGCTTGAGACAATAGATATTTCACTTTTTATGTTTTCTATCTTCTCATCATATAGTTTTAGCTCGCTTGTTTTGGTCTGTTTTAGCCATTTTAGCTCGCGTTGTTTGGAGTTTAGCTCTCGCATTATCTCTTTATCGCTTGATTCTAAAATCTGCATATCTAGTGCCGCTATCTCTAGCTCTATAGACTCTATCTCTTGCGTAGATAGCTTTTGTTTCTCTAGCTCATCTGTTATACTATTTTTATATGATTTTATGGCTAATCTAGATTGATCTGCGAGGGTTTTTTGGGCTATTATTTTATCTTTTGATTGCTTGTATTGTAGCATTATAGAGTTTATAGCGATATAGTTCCATTTTTGGTTATTTGCATCTATGATGGGGTGCCTTTGAATTTTAGCACCCGTTTGATCCATTACTACATCATCTGTGTAGTGTTTTATAAACTCTATCGCATTTTTATTCTGTTTTTCTATCTTATCTAGTAGATTTTTTGCACAGTAGAGTAAGAAACCAGAGAAGTGTTTACGCAGTACAAATCCTCCAAAACCCTCTATTTTATCTACATATTCAGATTTTATATTATTTAATATAACTGACTCCACTGCGATTCTAAAAGATGGAATAAACAAAGCTGTAAAAGTAGCATTATCTATATAGTTAAAGTTTAAAATCTCATCTAATATAGACTCTAATGCACTATATAATTCACTGTTTTTACTCTCATCAAAACACTCATTATATAATGATTCTAAAAACTCTGCAGACTCGCCATTGAAGCGTCTATCGCTACTACTGTTTGATTGTGCAGGTAGTGCAAATCTGATATATAGCCTGCTATCTATGATAGCTATTATATCTTTTGAGCTTAGGTTAAATATTTTTGTAAACTCTCTGTAGATGCTCTGGTGTATTTGTCTTGTGGCTACTTTTTTATCGCCAATACACTCTAGCAATTTATCTAAAATAGGCTTTGGTAGTTTTAGTATAATCTGCTCTGTTGTGAGCGAGCTTTTTTTCTGATATATTTGGGATATTCTCTCATTTAAACACTTTAGCATTTAATTAACTCTTTGAAAAATCTATTGCTGCTTTTATAGCATTTATATAGCTGATATTAGAAGCTATATTTTTGTATGCGATATCAAACGCTGTGCCATGGTCTACTGATGTGCGGATGATAGGTAGATTTAGTGATATATTTATACTCTCATCAAAATATAGAGCCTTTAGTGGTGCTAAACCCTGATCATGATATAGTGCCACAAAAACAGAGTATCTCTCTCTCATGAGAGGTGTAAAGGCGGTATCAGGAACTAATGGTCCTATAAAAATATCATCCCCTAGCTCATAATTTACGCTCTCTATCGCTTTTGTGATAATATCCTCTTCATCGCCTAGTACGCCACCATCGCCAGCGTGTGGATTTAGCCCCAAAACTGCTATAGGTTTGTGATTTATATTTTTAGATAGATTTTTTAAAAAGAGGCTAAAATTCTCAAGCGTTAGTGAATTTGCAACACTTCGTAGCGGGATATGTTCACTATAGAGTGCTACGAATAGTTTTTCACATCCAAGCATCATAATAGCATCAGCACTAAATATCTCTCGTAGTGCATCTGTGTGACCTACGAACTCTATTCCGCCACGACTCCACGCCTCTTTGTGTATGGGGAGCGTTACTATGGCATCGGCTATTTTGTGCTTTGCTAATGATACAGCGTAGATAAATGAATCGTATGAATACAGTCCAGATTCTGCGTCAATCTCGCCTATTTTGATATCAAAATTACCAGCTAAATCTATAGTTTTAAAATCATCTGGTAGCGTCATACCTAGCAGGTTTGCAGCCTTGGTCGCCATATCGTAGCCGATACAGTATATGGGATTACAGAGTGTTTTTGTAGTGTTGTGAGATTTTAGAGCTATCTCAAAACCAACCCCATTTATATCGCCTATACTGATGGCTATATTTTTTAGTGATGACATAGTGCCTTCATCTCTTTTATTGCATCTGCTAATCCACAAAAAACAGATCTTGCAATTATGCTTTGACCGATGTTTAACTCTTCGATTGTATCTATTTGAACTATTGCAGTTATGTTTTGATAATTTAGCCCATGTCCAGCTGCTACTTTTAGCCCAAAAGATCTAGCTAGATTTGCAGATTCTACGATGTTTGCATATGCGTCTTCTAGTTTAGATAGTAGCTCTTTGCGAGGCAGATTTAACTCTGCTATAGCGTGGTGTGAGTGTGCTAGCGAGCCATAAAGCATCGCATAGATATTAGAGTACAATCCAGTGTGTAGCTCTACCCAGCTTACTCCTAGCTGCTCTGATAGCTCTATAGACTCTTTGTTTGGGTCGATAAATAGCGAAACCTCGATATCCGCGGCGTGCAGTCTATCGATGGCTATTTTAATTTTATCAAAGTTTTTCTCTATATCCAGTCCACCCTCTGTAGTTACTTCATCACGCTTTTCAGGCACTAGCGTAACGCGATTTGGTTTAAGGCGACATGCTATATCTATAATAGAATCATCTATTGATGACTCTAGATTCACAGGTAGTGGGCTTGAAGTGATGATTTTCTCTGCATCACTATCGTGGATATGGCGACGATCCTCGCGTAGATGAATTGTTATTTGATCAGCTCCATTTTGAGCACAAATAGCCACCGCCATTAGTGGGTCTGGATCGTTGATTTTTCTAGCTTCACGCAGTACTGCTATGTGGTCTATATTAACCCCTAGGGCTATTTTATTTTTGTCTAAGTGCATAAAACTCCTTTTTAAATTCTCTAAATCTATCAGCTAAAATCGCCTCTCTCGCCTCTTTGACTAGCCATAGATAATAGTGCAAATTATGCAGTGATGCGAGGCGAAAATATGTAATCTCACCAGCTCTAAAAAGATGATGGATATACGCTTTTGAGTATCTGCTACAAGTATAGCAACTGCAATTTTCATCTATTGGCGATGAGTCATTTTTAAATCTAGCATTTTTTATATTAATCTTGCCATAAGTGGTAAAAATCGTCCCATTTCGTGCATTTCGCGTCGGCATTACACAATCAAACATATCAATACCTCGCTCTATCGCCTCAACCAAATCCTCAGGTGTACCCACACCCATCAAGTAGCGTGGTTTATTGCGTGGCATTAGTGGGGTAGTGTGCTCGACTGTATCATACATCGCTTGATTTGGCTCTCCTACAGATAATCCTCCGATAGCAAAACCATCATAATCCATCTCGCATAGCTCATTTGCTGATTTGGTTCTAAAATCTAAATCAGTTCCACCTTGTATTATGGCAAAAATATTTTGATTCACACCTATGCCCATCGACTGTTTATGCCTATGATACTCAATAGACTCTTTTGCCCATCTAGTGGTTCGCTCTATCGATGTTTTAATCCGCTCAAATGTCGCTGGAAGTGCTACTAAATCATCTAGTATCATCATAATATCGCTACCGAGATTGTTTTGGATATCGATAACTTTTTGCGGGGTAAAAAAGTGTCTAGAGCCATCGATATGGCTTTTGAACTCTATACCATTTTCATGTGGTTTTGATATGTCGCTTAGGCTAAATGCCTGAAATCCGCCACTATCGGTGAGAAAGCTATTTGTATATGTAGTAAATCCATGCAGTCCGCCTTGGTTTTTGATAACCTCATCCCCAGGGCGTAGATATGTGTGGTATGTATTGGCTAGTATGATTTTAGTATCTAAAATATCCATCATATCAGCCATATCTAACGATTTAACACTCCCAACTGTCCCTACTGGCATAAATATAGGTGTCTGAAAGCTAGAGTGTGCTGTGGTAATAGTGCATGCTCTGGCATCTCCACTGGTAGCATCGATAGAAAATTGCATCAAAATCCCTATTTTTTTGATATTTTATCGTAAAAATATTATAAACATTTGATTTTGTAGTGTTTGATATGTTCAAAATGAGATAACTATGCAAATATGCATCACATTATATGATGATTATATCATCTACATCTCATTTTGAATATGTATATTTAACTAAGCATCTCATTTTTTGATATAATCATAATAAAAATATAGGAACTTTTATGAAAATTGATAACTCGCAAATTGCATTTGATAGAGCACAATCGCTAATTCCAGGGGGTGTAAACTCTCCTGTTAGAGCATTTAAGAGCGTAGGTGGCATCCCGCGATTTATAGAGAGGGCTGAGGGGGCGTATCTAGTAGATGTAGATGGCAATCGATATGTAGATTTCGTCCAGAGTTGGGGGCCGCTAATATTTGGTCATAGAGATGAATCGATAGAAAATGCTGTTATCGATGCTGTTAAAAATGGGCTTAGTTTTGGTGCACCGACAAACTCTGAATCAGAGCTAGCAGAGCTGGTGATAGGGATATTTGACTCCATTGAGAGAGTGCGATTTGTTAGCAGTGGTACAGAGGCTGTGATGAGTGCTATTAGACTAGCTCGTGGATTTACAGGTCGTGATGATATTGTAAAATTTAGTGGATGTTATCACGGTCATAGCGATTCACTGCTAGTTCAAGCAGGCTCTGGTGCGACTACATTTGGTTCACCAAGCTCGCCTGGGGTACCTGCTGATTTTACAAAACATACGCTACTAGCACAATATAATAATATAGAGAGTGTAGAGAAGTGCTTTCGTGATAGCGATGGCATAGCGTGTGTCATTATCGAGCCAATCGCTGGAAATATGGGGTTAGTTCCTGCGACAAAAGATTTTTTAGCAGATTTGAGAAAGCTATGCGATAAATATGGTGCACTTCTTATATTTGATGAAGTTATGAGCGGTTTTAGAGCTTCATTATATGGAGCAGAATCTACAACGGGCACAAAACCAGATCTGGTAACACTAGGCAAGGTAATAGGTGGTGGAATGCCAGTGGGTGCATTTGGTGGGCGAGATGATATTATGGCTCATCTCTCACCAGAGGGTGGCGTATATCAAGCAGGAACACTTAGTGGAAATCCAGTAGCGATGGCAGCTGGTATTGCATCTGTTAAAAAGATAAAGCAAAACGCTAAAATCTATCAAGTACTAGAGGCTAGGGCGAAGAGATTAATGGATGGATTTAGTGAGGCTGCTAGAAAATATAATATACCGCTACAAGTAGATGTTCGTGGGTCGATGTTTGGATTTTTCTTTAGCGATAGTAGCGTGAGTAACTTTGAGGAGGCACTCAAAAGCGATACAGCCAGATTTGCAGAATTTCATGCTGGTATGCTAGATGAGGGGTATTATTTCGCATGCTCACAGTTTGAGACAGGATTTATCTCTACAGCTATAACTGATGAGATGATAGAGGATACTATCACAGCGGCTGAGAGAGTATTTGGGAAAATCAAATGAATAACAAAGAAAAACCAAAATTAAAACCGATTATCGAGGGTGCAGAGTCACTTTCGCTGGGAATATCTATCGTTGTGGCGATAGTTATAGGTGTACTGATAGGACTGGGGCTGAAAAAATATACGGGTGCCACTTGGACGCTATGGATAGGTGTCGTTATCGGTATCGCAGCAGCTGGGCTAAATATATTTAAAGCATATAGCAAACAGTATAAAGAGTTTGAAAAACTAGCTCGTGATCCACGCTACAATATGGGCAAAAACAAAAAATATGATGATGAGGATGATGATTAGTGATTGCTAGTTTTATTGTCGCCTTTTTCTCATCATTTTTGGTGATTTTGGGCTCATTTTACTCATATAAACAGATGATAAAATCGCGTATAGCTAGTAGTGAGATAGTTGATAGTGATGATAGGGATTTGATAGACAAGCTAGATGACCCATATGATCTGTATAGCGAAGATGAAGTGGTTGATTTAAAAGAGTATATCAAAGAGCACAAAACTCAAGCTAAAAAAGATATGTTTAAAAATGGATTTAAATTTAGCTCACCGATGTTCTCTATCTATCGACTCGCTCCATATGTTATATTGGTTTTAGGATTTATTGGGCTTAAAAATAATCAGTTATTAGAACTACTGCCATATATGATAGGATTAGCTGTGGGGATTATCAGTGGATATATAGTCGCTAAAAGAGCGATAAGATAGAGGATTACTCCTCTATATAGCTCTTTAGTGCTCGACCCACTTTTGGGTGTTTTAGTTTTTTGATAGCACTTGATTCTATTTGACGGACTCTCTCACGAGTTACATTTAACTCTTTTCCAATCTCCTCTAGTGTTCTATCACTCTCATCATCCATAATTCCAAAACGCATCTTTACAACAGCACGCTCTCGTTCGTTTAGTTGCTCTAGAACTTGTTCGATTTGGATTTTTAAATCATCTTTTAATATCGCATCACTTGGAGAGACCGATTTTTTATCCTCGATGAAGTCTCCAAATCTACCATCTTCTTCGCTACCGATAGGAGCCTCTAGACTGATAGGCTCTTTTGTGATTTTTATCACATTTTTAACCTTCTCAACCGACAGTCCTACCTCTTCTGCGATTGTATCGACATCTGGCTCTTTGCCGTGCTCTTGGAGATGTTTTCGCATAATTTTGTTAATACGATTAATAGTCTCTATCATATGAATAGGGATACGGATTGTTCTAGCTTGATCTGCGATTGCACGGCTGATTGCTTGGCGAATCCACCATGTAGCATAGGTAGAGAATTTGTATCCTTTTTGATACTCAAACTTATCTACCGCTTTCATAAGCCCGATATTTCCCTCTTGGATAAGATCTAGAAACGGCAATCCGCGGTTAGTGTATCGTTTTGCGATAGATACAACTAGACGCAGGTTTGATTTCGCCATACGAGTTTTTGCATTTTCAGAGATGTTTTTACCCCGTTTTATCTGCTCTAGAATATCTTCTAGTTTATCTGGTTCCATATCAAAACCATCTTTTGATGCCTCTTTGGTTTGGATAAGTTTTTTAATCTCCATATATGTGCTAACCATCGTAGCTTCTGGAACTTTTGCTGCAATCTCTTCTTTACCTAAATCACAAATTTGCTCTAATATCTCATTATGATTTGCACGCAGTTGATCATTAAATAGAGGCAATTTATACTCTAGTCGTTTTAACTCTTTATCAAAACCCTCATCACAACGAAGTGATGTCTCCATAGAGCGAACTAGCTCGTTTATCAGTTTTGAGGTTGGCCCTAAATCTAGCAGTGCATGTTTTAGAACCTTCTTTTTAAATGTAAGTGTTAGCATCGATAGTATATGCTCAGGGTCTTCTATCTGATCAAAAGTGTACTCTTCGCCTAGTTTTTCACTCTCTTTTAGCCACTCTTTTTTGGCTTTATCGAGTGCTTTAAAGCTCGTAACTACTTTTTCTACCCGTTTTTTATCTTTTGCTGATGGGGCTTTTTCGCTTACCTCATCGCTATCTTCATCTACCTCTTCCTCTTCGCCTGCGTCATCTTCGCTAGTGTCATCATCTTCAAAGCTCTTAAATAGCTCTTTTACGCGTCTCTCACGGTTTATAAGTGGCTCTTTATAATCTAGTATAAAATCTATCAAATATGGAACCGAGCAGATAGCATCGATGATTATCCCCTCGCCAAGCTCCATTTTTTTAGATATCTCTACCTCTTCTTCTTTGGTAAGCAGTGGTATTTGACCCATTTCACGCAGATACATTCTAACAGGAGAGTCTGAGCGAGACCACTCTAGTAGCTCATGCTGTTTTAGTATATCAAACTCATCTTGGCTTGCTTCTTCGATATATTTTAGCTGTGCTTCGCGTCTAGCTTCTGCCTCTTGTTGGTTTAGCTGTTTAGCGTGCTCTGATGCTGTGTAGATACACTTTTTCTTATCTTTTGCAAGTTTTAAAATAGATTTTGCTTGAGCGAGTGTAGGCTGTTTCTCCATCGGTTCAACGATAGATTCATAAGTTATACAGTTTGCTGATTTGTGCTCTGTAAATAGGGTTTCAATGTACTTATTTAACTCTTTTGCGTTCAAATTTAGACCCCTTTGTAGTGTTGTTATATAAAGGGGTGGATTATACCTAAATTATACTTAATATCATATTTGTCATACCTCTTATTTTATATAATCATCCCCTATATTTTTTTAACCTAACTATTTTTGGAACAGATGTTGCTTTTTATGCCTCAAGATAACAAAGGAACACGATGCAGACAGGATATTACGCGGCTACTGGTGGAATGGTTGCACAGTTTAACCGCATGGATACTATCGCTTCAAATCTAGCAAATGTAAATACTGCTGGATTTAAAAAAGATAATCTCATCATGGGTGATTTTGAGCGTATCTATAAGATAGCCCAAGATGAGCTTCCTATCAAAAATCACACCTATGAGGCAGCTAGCTATTTTAATAGAACTATGAATAGAGTTCCTCATGTCGTGGATGCTTTTATAGATTTCTCTCAGGGAAATATACAACAAACTGGCAATGCACTAGATTTAGCACTATCAAAAGAGGAGAACTTTTTTGTAGTAAAAACCCCAGCAGGCAATCGTCTAACTCGTGATGGGCTGTTTACTCTAAATAATGATGGCGTTTTGGTAAATAAACGAGGTCATGAGGTGCTATCATCTGATGGTACACCTATTAGATTTAATAGCGAAGATGCAATTGTAGTGATAGATAAAGATGGCACAATATCTACAAATGTTCCAGATACACTACAGATGGCACCAAATCAGCAGATTATGGTGGTATCGCCAGAAAACCGCAGAATGCTCACAAAAGAGGGCGAAAATAACTATATCGCAGACCCATTAGATGCACTAATACCTATCACTGATAGTGGTAGCGTAATGCAAGGCTATGTCGAAAAATCAAATGTAAATCCAGTCCATGAGATGGTGGCACTGATAGAGGCAAATAGACTTGTTGGAATGTATCAAAAAGCGATGGATTCGCAGATGAATGATCTAAACCGTGACGCTATAGAAAAATTAGCACAAACCCGTAAATAATAGGAGAATAAAACTATGATGCAATCACTATATACTAGCTCTACAGGGATGCTAGCAATGCAGACTCAAGTCGATACGACAGCAAATAATATCGCCAATGTCAATACTATGGGGTTTAAAAAAACCAGAGCAGAGTTTGCAGATTTGATGTATAAGGTTATGACCTATGCAGGAACATCTACGAGTGATACTACTAGATCTCCTACGGGTATCGAGGTGGGGCTAGGTGTTAGACCAACAGCGATGACGAAAATATTTACAGAGGGTAGTTTAAAACAGACCGATAATACATTTGATACAGCGATTACGGGGCGTGGATTTTATCGATTAGAGCTACCAAATGGTACAGAGGTTTATACGAGAAACGGCTCTTTTAAAGTAGATGAAAATGGGACAATTGTAAACTCTGATGGTTATAGATTGGTTCCAGAGATTGTTATTCCAGAGGATGCCACAGATGTTAGTATCGGTGTAGATGGGATAGTAAGCGTCATTCAAGCAGGACAAAACCAAGCTGTTCAAGTGGGTCAAATCTCGCTTACAAACTTTATAAATCCAGCAGGTCTTCACTCTATGGGAGATAATCTATTTTTAGAGACAGATGCATCAGGCGAGGCGATAGAGGGAGTTCCAGGTGAGAATGGACTAGGCAGTATTAGACAAGGTTTTGTTGAGCTATCGAATGTGCAACTAGTTGTAGAGCTAACAGATTTGATAACAGGACAACGAGCATATGATGCAAACTCAAAAGTCATCACAACAAGTGATGAGATGCTCTCGACTACAAACTCTCTAAAACGATAAGTTTTTAGAGGGCTCTTTTAATCATTATTGAATTTTACATTTGATATAATTACACTCATCTGATTAAATGCTCACATTTTGAGCTAAGCTCAAAATGAGCTCTAGAGCTGGAGGGCTCTCGCGACTAGTCGCTCTTATGAATTTGTATTTATTCAGGATTTTTAATCACTATTATTTATTTTAGGATACTTTATGCAAAAAATCGAGGGTAAAGTTTGGAATTTTGGCAAGGATATAGATACAGATTTAATCATCGCCGCTAGATATCTAAACACATCAGATCCAGCAAAACTAGCACAACATGTGATGGAAGATGCTGATCCAACTTTTGTGAGCAAAATGACTCCAGGTGATATCATTGTTGCAGATGAGAATTTCGGTTGTGGCTCATCTAGAGAGCACGCTCCTATCGCTCTAAAAGCTGCGGGTGTAGCGGCTGTTGTAGCTCCTACTTTTGCTAGAATTTTTTATCGCAATGCTTTTAATATGGGACTACCAATATTTGAGTTACCAGAGGCTCTAGAGATAAAAGAGACTGATGTGATATCTATCGATATGAGTAGTGGTACGATTACAAATAAAACTACTCAAAAAGAGTATAAATTTATTCCGATTCCTCCATTTATGCAAGAGCTTTTAAATGCTGGTGGATTGATGAACTACGCTGCTAATGAGATAAAAAATCAAGGATAATAGATGAAAAAATATAATATTTCTATCATAAAAGGCGATGGCATAGGGCCAGAGATTGTTGATGAGGCGATAAAAGTATTAGATGCGGTATCGGCTAAATGTGGATTTGAGCTAAGTTATAGTGAGTATCTAATGGGTGGTATCGCTATAGATGAGACAGGAAATCCGCTACCACAAGAGACTATCGATGGGGTGCTAAATTCTGATGCATGTCTATTTGGTGCTATCGGTGGGCAAAAATGGGATGATTTACCACGAGAGCTTAGACCAGAGAGTGGACTGCTGAGATTTAGAAAAGAGATGGGTGTATTTGCAAACCTGCGACCTGCACTTGTTTATGATGAGCTTGCAAATGCTAGTACGCTAAAACCAGAGGTTATTAAAGGCGTAGATTTGATGGTGGTTCGTGAGCTAATTGGTGGAATCTATTTTGGTGAGCCAAAAGGGCGTGATGAAAACCGTGGATGGAATACTATGGTTTATAGTGTGCCAGAGATAGAGAGAATCGCTCATGTAGCATTTAAACTAGCTCAAAAACGCCGTAAAAAAGTCTGCTCAGTCGATAAAGCAAATGTTCTAGATGTGAGCCAACTATGGAGAGAGACAGTTATAAAAATCTCTGCAGAGTATCCAGATGTAGAGCTATCTCATATGTATGTAGATAATGCTGCTATGCAGTTAGTGGCAAATCCAAAACAGTTTGATGTTATGCTAACGGGCAATATTTTTGGAGATATTTTAAGTGATGAGGCAAGTATGCTAAGCGGCTCTATTGGGCTACTACCATCGGCTTCTACGGGAGAGAAAACTGCAATCTATGAGCCAATCCACGGTTCAGCTCCAGATATCGCAGGGCAGGGGATTGCAAACCCTATCGCAACCATAAGCAGTGCTGCTATGATGCTGAGATTTTCACTAGGTGAAGACGCTGCGGCTGATATGATAGATAGTGCTATCAAAAGGGTACTATCAGAGGGATACAGAACAAAAGATTTAGCATCTTTTGATGCAAAAATAGTCTGCACAACAAGTGAGATGGGCTCAAAAATAGCTGAGTATATCTGATGCAAACCCTCACTCTAGCAAACATCTATGAGCTTCAAGGGCTAAAAGAGGATGCACTAGAGATTTACAAAGAGATTTTAAAAAAAGATCCAGCCAACTCTGAGGCAAAGATCGCAATACGCAGACTCTCTGGAATGAGAAAAAAGTTTCTAGGTGTAAATAGCCAGATGAAAGAGTTTTTTATCCAGATGAGTGATGAGGCAGAGTTTATTGAGTTTGAAAGGTGGCTACTAAAAGGATGGAATTAAAAGATTTGATTTTATCGACCCTAGAGGAGCTAGATGAGCCTTCTTATGAGCCATCAAGAGTGTTTGAGACACCAAAAGAGAGTATCAAAATAGATGATTTAGCAAGCGAGCCATCGTTTGAGTCATCTGATGATGAGAGTAGAATGCTAGAGGGTATCAGAGAGCGTCTTTTGGTTCTTTTTGAGGGCTTTCAAGCACCAAATAATACCCACTTAGAGGCAAAAGTGGATTTAACGCTAAATTTTTTAGAGTATCTGCTAGCCACGATTGAAGCACGATTAGAGAAAATAAAGTAGTTAGAGAGTTGTATGCAAAATTATCATAGAGTTTTAATAGATTGTAGCGATGAAACGGGACTTGTACACAAGATTTCGGGACTATTTTTTCAGCATAATCTAAATATGATATCAAATAATGAGTTTGTTGATAGAGAAAATAATAAATTTTTTATGCGTAGTGAGATATCTGGCGATGTTGATGGAGATATGCTAGAGGATGAGTTATTATCAATATTACCAGATAATGCAATAGTAAAAGTTATCGCACCACATAAAAAGCGCGTGGTTTTAATGGCTACAAAAGAGTCTCATGCACTAGGTGATATACTTATAAGATATGACTCTGGCGAGCTAGATTGTGAGATTATTGCAGTGGTTTCAAACTACGATTTGCTAGAACCACTAGTGAGTAAATTTAATATTCCATATTTTACTATCAGCCATGATGGCTGTGATAGAGATGAGCACGAGAAGCTAGTTGTAGCTAAATTAGCAGAGCTAGGCGAGATAGATTATATCGTACTAGCAAAATATATGAGGATTTTAACCCCATATTTCGTATCGCACTATGAGCAGAAGATTATCAATATCCACCACTCATTTTTACCTGCATTTATAGGTGCAAATCCATATAAACAAGCGTATGAGCGAGGTGTAAAAATCATTGGTGCAACAGCACACTTTGTAAATAATGATTTAGACGAGGGTCCAATTATCTCTCAGGATGTAATCGGCGTAAATCACGCTCATGATTGGATTGAGATGCGTAATCAAGGTCGTGATGTAGAGAAAATCGTCCTCTCAAGAGCACTAAAAATGGCACTAGATGATAGAATATTTGTCTATAAAAACAAGACCATTATATTTTAATGTTTAACATTGTCTTAGTAAATCCACAAATTCCAAATAACACAGGTGCGATAGGGCGACTCTGTGTAAATACATCATCAAAACTGCATATTATAAAGCCTATCGCATTTGATATGAGCGAAAAGGCAGTTCGCAGAGCAGGTTTGGATTATTGGCATAAGATTGATTTGTATGTATGGGATGATTTAGAGCATTTTCTCTCATCACATAGCGATTCTAGCAGATATCATCTAGCTACTACCAAAACAGATAAACCATATTTTAACGCTACATTTAACCTAGATGACTATCTCATATTTGGTAGCGAAACAGCAGGATTGCCAAAAGATTTTCTAGATGCCAATATCTCTAGAGCCATCACAATTCCTATGGGTAGCGATGGACGCAGTCTAAATCTAGCGATGAGTGCAGGCATAGTACTATATGATGCTATTCGTCAAAATTATAACTCATTTATAGGCTCTTAGTATGCTAAAAACCATTCTTGATTATACAGTATTTACACTATTTGTACTATTTATCATCTATATATTTAGAGGCTATCATCTTAGTAAAATGGACTCTAGAAAAGATGAGAATGAGTTAAAATAGCTTTTCTGCCGTTATTAACATCGCCTCATCTATAATCTCTAACCATTTTGAAATCTTATCTATAACTAATTGCATTTTTTCTCCTTTTAAATATGACACAATTCTATACTATTTTTATAAAAACTCTAAAAAATATGACAAATTGACATATTTTTATATTTTTATGGCATAATTAGGCACTTTAACATAGGAGTGACTATGAAATCTTTTAGTGAAATTGTAGATAATATAAAAGATATTCTCTCATCTGATTATATAGATAGAAAGGTTTTTGATAAAGATGTAGCTGATATGTTAGGTATATCATCGATGAACTTTGCTACTATGAAAAAGCGTGATAAAATCCCATATGAAGAGCTGCTCAACTTTTGTGCTAGACGCTCTATTGCTATAAATTGGTTACTATTTAATCAATCTCCAGAGTCGCTTATCGAACCTACAAATAGATTTTATATGGTACGGTTTTTTAGTGAGGTTAGTGCATCAGCAGGAGGCGGAGCTGAAAATGAGGATTTGGAGTATGCAGAGCTAGCTTTAAATGATGATTTCATAACCTCATTAGGCGGAGAGGCGGAGCTTAAAAACATAGAGGCGATTAGAGTGAGTGGCGACTCTATGGAGCCGCTATGTAGCTATGGCGATATTATATTTATAAATCGCAGTAAAAACAGTATCAGTCGCGGAGGTGTTTTTACTATTAGAACAGAGCATGGTCTATTTATCAAGCGACTTCAAGTGAGAATTGATGGTAAAGTAGATATTATTTCAGACAACAAAGATTACCCAAAATATAGTGTCAATCTAGATGAGATAGAGATTATTGGTAGAGTGGTAGGTCGATTTGGTGAAATAGAGTAAGGAGCGTTTGTGGCTAGAGCCTTTTTAATATTTTTGAGTATCTTTTTTATAGGTGGTTGTAGTCAAAATATAAAAGCTCAAACAAAAAATATGGAGAGCATAAAAGCACCCATAAAATCTGCTGTAGCTATAGAAAAACCACTAAAACTAGAAGATTTAAATATTAGCAACGATAGTTTTTGCAACAATGAAGAGATAGATGCTACTATAAATAGCAACAAAAATGTTTTTATAGATAGATATCCACAAGATATTAGCTACTATATAGATAATTTTACTAAAAATGATAACAATATCAGTAGATATCAGGCTCAATTTTTCGATAGATTTTACTCTCCATGGAGTTTTACTAGGGCACCAAAAGATAAAAGCACTCTCACTTGGCCTACAAAGGTTTTCAAAAGTGGTTTTGGCTCAAATCTTCTGCCTATTAAAAAAGAGACAATCAGCTGGTGGCATAAAAATATAAATCTATCAGAATATGGGACTATAAATAAGCGTGCAATGGTGATTCGATACTCTGATATTAGATCTTTGCCGACTGAGAAGCCACTATTTAGAGATCCACGCATAGCGGGCGAGGGGTATCCATTTGATCAGCTACAAAATAGCAGTGCCACTTATGCAGAGGCGGTTTTTGTATCTCACTACTCTCTAGATAGGGCGTGGGTTTTTATTTATAGTAGTAGTGTTTCGGGGTGGATAAAGAGCGAGAATATAGCTTTTATCGATGATAAAAAGATATCAAATCTAAAAAATAGTAAAAAATTGTTTGTTAAAAAGGATAATCTGCCTATATATAGATTAGATGGAGAGTTTGTCGATTATAGCAGAGTTGGAATGGTGCTTTCGTATTTGAGTGAGGATGATAGCTATTTTTACGCTAAATCTATAGATAAAAATGGTGATTTTATTAGAATTTCACTACCAAAAGATGCTGCACATATCGGTTTTAGTGATTTAAATAGAGATGATATATCTATAGTTTTATCGCAGCTGCTAAAAAACAGCTATGGCTGGGGTGGTTTTTTAGGCGAGAGGGATTGCTCATCTATGATTAGAGATTATGCTATAGTATTTGGTATGATGCTTCCTAGAAACTCTGCCGCTCAGGCTATGAGAGGTGAGAAAATATCACTAAAAGATATGAGTAGTGATGATAAAAAATCCACCATAAAAGAGCTGGCTATACCGTTTGAAACTATAGCCTATCTGCGTGGACATGTTTTGCTTTATGTTGGAGTTTATGAGAATGAGCCACTATTTATACATAATATTTGGGGCGTTAGAACAAAAGATGATATGGGCAGAAATGGCAGACATATTATAGGTAGAGCAATCATTAGCTCGCTTGATTTGGGGGTAGAGTTAGCAGACCATGACCCAGAGGGGCTACTGATAGATAGATTAGAGAGTATAAATATATTTACCAGAGTCGCTACTAAAAAGGATTAAAATATTTGATTAAGCTCGTGCTTAAATTTGCTACGCTCTAATATCTAGCAGTGAGCCCATCATCTGATCTTCAGCTCTAATAGATACCGCATTTGCCTCTGTTGCTCGCTCTATATTTATCTGATTTGTTAGCTCATTAGCTATATCAGTTTGTGTTTGAGATGCAGGTGAGCTGTTTGCCACTACACTATTTTCACTAGCACCATTTATAGTGGTATTGTTTGGCGTAAAATCTTCTGTATTTACATTTGCTGTGTTGTGAGCAGAATTATTTAACCAGTTTTGGTGTGCATTTATCGATGAGATATTTGAGCTAATCATTGTAGCTCCTTTTTTTGATATATCATTATGATACATCTATATCTATAAAAATGTGATTAAAATTCAAAAGATACAAAATAGCCATCTAAATTATCTCTATTTTCATAGATTTTTAGTATCGCTTGGATGTTTTTATGAGCATTTATCTCATCCATAAAGGCTCTAAAATCATCCATCACACCCTCTAGAAACTCTAATGCAATAGAGTGTGATGAGCTATTTTTAAAATCTATATTTTCACCTAATTTGCGTAGATTATCTATAAAAATAGCAGCACTTTTATAGTTTGATTCGATATTTTCTATAATTATGCTTTTTTGGTTACCTCTAACTAGATAAACCGTAAACTTTTTTGGATTTTTATACTCTTTGGATGATGTAATTTGTGCTACTTTTTGATTAAACTCTTCTTTTGTGCTCATATATCCACTTTTTAGCTCATATTGTAGCATCTAATGGATAGATAGTTTATAAATATTGTGCTATATTGCCATAGTAAAAACGAGGAAAATTTATGACTAAATGGATTGAGCTTTTTAAAAATAATGATTATTTGGGTGTGAAAAAATATATCGCCGATGGTGGTAATGTAAATTTGAGTGAAGAAAATGGCGAATCTGTCATCTGTTTTGCTATGAGACATGGCGTAGATAGTGATATTATAGAGCTATTGGTAGATAGCGGTGCGGAGCTAAAACACTGTGACAATGAGGGCGTGAGCGTTTTTGATGTAGCAATAACTTATAATAATATTGATTTGATTAAAAAGCTACTAGATGATGGATGTGATATAAATGCCCCTACGCGTCGTAGCGGTTTTACGCCTTTGATGTGTGCGGTTTGCTATAATAGAGTAGAAATCATAGAACTATTTTTGCAAAAGGGTGCAGATGTAACTGCCACAGACTCGCAAGGCTTTAGTGCACTTGATTTTGCTAGAAAGATGCATAAAAAGAGTATTTTGGCACTTTTAGAGAGTTATAGTAGATAGTTATATTAAAGAGAGCTCTAGTTATTTTACGAGGGTATTCTATACTGTTTAAAGCCCCTGTGCTAGTCCATATTTATATTTTGTTATCTTATTATAAATCTTAGACTTTACTTTTATTTCTATATCTGTTTTATTGATATGAATTAGTTTACTTGAGAATTAGAGTTGATATCGCCAAACGTCTCTCCTAGCTATTTGACATTCTCTAGCTTCTTTTATATAATCTTTTCATATTTCACACAGGAGTTAGCAATGATAAAATGGTTTTTAGTTACCATAGCTCAAATCATAATCCCTGTAATAGTTCTCTTTTTTCTATATTTGGCAATATTCTAAGCCATAACCCTAGATTTAACACCCTTTAATATTTTGAAAACCTCTAGTGTTTCATACCCATTTTTTATGCAATAATCTTTGGCTATCTGATAAACTAGCTCTATTAATCTATATCGTTACAGGCATTGGATGGATGAATTTTGTAAATGAGTATTTAGATTTTTATCCATCTTTTAACTCCTTTTGAATATACTTCAGAGCATCTATAAAAGTGCCTTCAAACTCTTCTATATCTTCCCACTCATCTTTTAATAGTTTTACTTTAAACAAAACTTTTTTATTAAAAATCTCTATTTTAGAGCAAGTTTCTATCCACTCGTTCCGTACAGGACACGGCTCAAAAATCCAAACTATCTCATTGTTATAAAATTCATATTGACCAAAAGGCAAGTCATAATCTACTTCATCAAGTTTAATATCCTTGTTAATATACTTGATATTCTCAATTGCCCATCCATTGCATAAGTTGATGTTGTATTTTTCCATTTTATTACCTCCAATTTTTCTTTTATTGCATTATCTTTAAAATAATTCTTTCTAGGCTCTTTCATAATAGTGTATAAATAATCATCTTTAAACATCATAAAATACCCATTTCGACTAAGAGCAACCATCATATCTTTTTTTTCAAAATGTGGTGCTATCTCTTTTATACTATTAAAAGCACTTATTACATCTTTTAAAGGTACTTTTCTAGCTCTACTACTATCTGAATGCCCAAAAGTCTTTTTATCCACTCTTCTTTGTTTATCTGTATTATCTATATGAGTCAAAATATCGCCATCTTTTTTATCTACATATCTTACAGTTTTTCCCTCTATCTCTTCCTCTCTCAACCACACAGGCTCTAGTATAGTCCTACATCTCCCATGATATGGTGGGACTCCTATATTTTTTGGCAAACTTCCATATATTGGCTTATTACTCCAAACTGCACTCTGTTTTTTCTCCTCTATACTCTTAGAGTTTATTATATTTTGCACCTGATTTTGCTAGAAAAATGCATAAAAAGAGTATATTGGCACTTTTAGAGAGCTATAGTAGATAGTTATATTAAAGAGAGCTTTGCTCTTTTATACAGTATTTTAGCATATGGCTCCTCAATGGTATCTAGCTTTATTCTAAGCTTATCAAGCTCAAAGTGTAGATAATCAGTTTGCATCATCTCCTTTTCAAGACTATAAAGAGTCTCTTTATCAGCATTTCTATTTTCTTCAGATATGCTTAGCTCATCTTCAGCATACTCTGTTTGGGCTATCGTACCTATCACATTGTTTATAAGCTCAAAACCTGCTTCATACTCTATAAATTTACTCATATTTATCTTTAATAGCTTTAATCTCTTTTAGGATTTCGTCATAAATAATATCTTGCGGTTCGCTCTTCATAATCTTATGCCATATCTTACCAATAGTTCTTGAGTCCTCTTTCATCTCCTCTGTTTCATCATCAGGTAGTAGATACCCTATGCTCGCCATTTCTAAAAGCACATCTTTTTCCATTATTGTTGCCATTTTTTCTCCTATCTGGTTTTTATCTGAGAGCTGTTTTTTGCTAAAAATATATAGTAAGCGAATGTTTGGATATATTATATAATAAATTTTGTTGTAAGTTGATATTTAGATTGGTAAAATATTAAGGATTGGTTGCGGAGATAGGATTTGTTATTCTCATAAAATAGGCACTTTAAAGCCATAAAAATAAAAAGTTACCATCAAGGCTACCATCAAAAACTAAAATAGCTTTTTATGTTACGAATAGTTACACATAAATCTACAAAGCCCTATATTAGGGGTTCTCGGAGTTCTCGGACTACTCGGAGTTATCCGAAGAATACCTGCTTTTAGTCTCTTTTACCCATCTATCTATATCTTCAGAATCCCAACAAGCCCATTTGTGAGAAATCTTTATAGCCTGAGGTGCTTTGCCATTGGATATAAGTCTATACCAATGAGATTGTGAAACACCAACTATATCTAAAACATCATTAATTCTTAGTAGTTTGTTTGTATTTTTCATTTTTTCTCCTTTAAAATATCTCTTAAACACCGTGGCTGACGGGTTCTCGGAGTTCTCGGACGACTCCAAAATAAAATAAACCTCTACAAAGCCCTATATT
>CAZYTC010000033.1:0-19704 GCA_964650175.1 uncultured Campylobacterales bacterium
CAATAGTATTGATATTTCTTAAATTTATAAAATCAATTTTATGACTTTTTAAAAAGGCTCGTTTGCACAATATTATATGCATCAGATGGTTGATTTCTTGCACAATATAGAGTCATCTTTAGCGGATATGAAGAGTGATAAAACTATCACAAATGAGAGACTGCTAACATTTTTAAAAGAGCAAGATTTTATCTTTATTTTAGATAATGAGCTAGAGAAGATAGAGGAGATTTTAGGGGATGATTTTTTTAGCGAATCAAACTATGTTAAAATCGATTCACGCTATCTAAAAGAGCTTCAAGAGGAGATTATCGGCTTTATATCCAAAGATGATGAGAATATCTCTAAATATGCAGATGTATTTAAGAGGGTGCTCAATCTCTCAAATGTAAAGCTGATAAATCTGCTAAAACCATACGCTAGTTTGATAGAGCAGTTATCGCAAAAATTAGATAAGCAAATCTATCCGCTAGAGATACAAGGCAGTGATGATATAGTGGTGCCACTAGAGTTTAGAGCGTTTACTAAAACTTTGGTACATCTATTTAGAAACTCTATAGACCACGGTATCGAGGATGCAGAGAGTAGGGTGGCGTTAGATAAAGATGAATATGGTAAAATAGAGTGTAGTTTTAGAATGAGTAATGATAAACTAGAGATTATAATCAGCGATGATGGTGCGGGAATCGATAGAGATAAACTCATAGCAAAAGCGATAGAAGCAGGTGTAATATCTAGTGGTGAAGGTATGAGCGATAGTGAGATATTTAATCTCATATTTTTAGATAACTTTAGCACCAAAGATGAGGTGAGCACACTCTCTGGCCGTGGCGTGGGGATGAGTGCTATAAAAGCGGAATTAGATAGGCTAGGTGGCTCTATTGAGATTACAAGTACTAAAAATATTGGTACAAGTGTGAGATTTTTATTACCTACAAAGGAGTAGCGATGGAGCTTTTAAAGCAGATTTTAGAGCCGCTAAGAGATAGATGCGAGAGTTATCTAAGCGATGATTTGGGTCTTGCATCATCTGCATCACAAATGAGCGATAAGGCTTTTGATGATGTGGAGATTAAATCGACATCTATTATAGCACTTGCAGGCTCGTTTGATATGTTTGTTGCGATAGGTTATAGCCAGAGTCTGTTTGATGCTATCGTCGATATTTTTCTAGATGGCGATGAGGTAGCAGATGAAGAGATAGATGAGATAAAAGAGAGTATCTCTAGCGAGATAATAAATATCGTCGTAGGAAATGCTATAAAAAATCCACTAGATAATAGTGTGATAAATATAACTCCACCGCTATTTGTCGATGATATGGGGATGCTTTTTAGAGATAAGCATAGTAAAATCGCAACTATTAGCATAGATAGTGATATGGGCTCTATGTATGTAGCGATAGTAAAACCAAGCAGAGAGAATTCATTTTTCAAGGAGAGTAGATGTTAAAAGTTTTAGTCGTAGATGACTCACTAATCGCTAGGAGAAATATCAATAAATTTTTAACAAACTTAGGCTTTAGCGTAGTTGATGAGGCTAAAAATGGTCTAGAGGCGGTAGAGAAAGCTAGAAAAATAAAACCAGATTTAATAACTATGGATATTACGATGCCAGATATGGATGGTATCGATGCGGTAAAAGCGATAAAAGAGTTTGATGATAATGTAAAAATCATCATGGCAACCTCTCACGGTCAAGAGCAGATGGTTTTAGCATCGATAAAAGCGGGTGCTAGAGGTTATATATTAAAACCAATAACCCAAGAAAAACTTCTAGTCGCACTAAATAAAGCTTTTCCAGAGCTAAATCTAGGTGGCGATATGGCTATCGAGGATATAGAAACAATCGAGCTAAGCGATAATCTATAGGCACTGCAATGGCTGATGAGTATATAAAGATATCAAAAGATGAGTATGAGGCACTAAAGGCTGAGAATGTAGCACTCAAATGCAGAGAAAAAGAGCTAAATCTAGCAGTAGATAGTATGCGAATAGGTATCGCATATGTCTCAAAAGATAGATTAATCACACAAGTTAATGATAATATCATAGATATTTTTGGCTACTCAAACCCCGATGAGCTAATAGGTCAAAGCGTAAGCATTATCCATATTAATGATGATGTATTTAGTAGTTTTGGAGCGAGCTATTTTAATAGTTTAGAAAAACGCGGATTTGTTATATTAGAGCATCAGATGAAGCGAAAAGATGGCTCTATATTTTGGTGTGAGATGTTTGGTAGAGCAGTTGATGATAATCTACCAGCTGATATGAGCCTCGGGGTGATTTGGGGCGTTAGAGATATTAGTGAAAAGATAGATTATATAGAAGAGATTGATAGGGTTAATGTAGAATCTGAAAATCAGATAATATTTATGCAATCGCTTATCGATACTATTCCTGTACCGATTTTTTATAAGGGTGCTGATAGTAGATTTTTAGGCTTTAACGAAGAGTATGAGAGAGTTTTTGCTACTCATAGAGAGGAGCTAGTGGGTAAGAGGGTGCTAGATTTAGAATATCTCTCAGATGCAGATAAAGCGATGTATCAAGCAGAAGATGAGCATATTATTGCCACCTCTGGCTCTATTCGCAGAGAGCAGTTGATGCCATATTATGATAATAAACTACACGATACGATTTACTATGTAACAGGGATTAAAAAATCTGATGGCTCACCAGCAGGGCTTGTGGGTACATTTATCGATGTAACAGAGATAAAAGAGTCAAAACGAAAAGCAGAAGAGCTCAGCGAGGCAAAGGGGCAGTTTTTAGCCAATATGAGCCACGAGATACGCACACCACTAAATGGTATTATAGGTTTAAATAAACTGCTACTAAACACCCCACTAGGTATTGATCAGAAAAAATATGTCCAAAAAGCGATACAATCATCCGTTGCACTACTAGGGATTATAAATGATATATTAGACTACTCTAAAATCGAGGCTAAAAAGATAGAGCTAAGCCCATATGAGCTAACACTTGATGATATATTTAGAAATACTGTAGATTTGTTTGAGTTTTCTATTGTAGAGCGTGGGCTAGAGATGCATATCGATAGCGATAAAAATATCCCACGATATGTAATCGCTGATGGGCTTAGAATATCACAAATTATAAACAATCTGGTGGGAAATGCTATCAAATTTACCCATAGCGGAGATATTACGATTAGATCTACTCTTATCGGTAGTAGTGGCGATGAGATAGAGCTGAGAGTCGATATTATAGATAGCGGTATCGGTATGAGCGAGGCAGAGCAGGAGCGACTATTTTCGCCATTTACCCAAACAGACGCCTCTAATACACGCAAATATGGCGGTACAGGATTGGGGCTAGTTATTACAAAAGAGCTAGTAGAGCTGATGGGTGGCAAGATTTGGGTAGAGTCTACTAAGGGCGTAGGCTCTACTTTTAGCTTTACTATGAAGATGATGAAATCATACTCTAGCGATGATGAGCTTTTTAGTGCAGAGAGATTTAAAAACTCTACATTTTTAGTGGTTGATGATAATGATATTGAGCGAGAAATCGTAGGAGATTTGCTGCGTTCTTGGGAGATAAATCCACTGCTATGTGATAATGGTGCATCGGCTATTGAGATACTAAAAAACAAAAGAGTAGATTATCTGCTAGTTGATTGGAAGATGCCAGAGATTGATGGGCTAGATGTGATAGAGTCGATTATGGACACACAAAGCATTCCAAAGATTGTTATGATTAGTGCATCGCTCAAAGAGGAGCTATCAGAAGCTGCCAAACTACGAGGCATTATGCCAGATGCGATACTGCACAAACCTATCACTAGCTCAATGTTACTAGAGACTCTTATTGATAAAGATGAGGCGATGAGTATCGCTGAAATCGCTGTGCATATCAAATTTAGCGGTAGTGTACTATTAGCAGAGGATAATGAGGTAAATCAGCTAGTAGCAAAAGATTTATTAGGGCATATGGGGATTGAGGTCGATATTGCTGATGATGGTGCAATTGCTGTAGAGATGGCTAAAAAACGCAAATATGATCTCATTTTGATGGATTTACAGATGCCAAATATGGATGGATTTGCAGCTACTAGAGCTATTAGAGAGTTTGATAAAGATATAGCGGTAGTAGCACTTAGTGCTGCTGTGATGGATCATGATAAACTGCAAGCGACAGAGTCGGGGATGGATGGGCATCTAGCAAAGCCGATAGATGAAAAGGCTCTAAAAGCGGTATTAAAAAAATATCTAGAGATAGTTAGCCAAGATGTAATGAGCAGTAGCAGTGAAGTAGAGTATGATATTGAGGGGATAGATTTTAGTGTATTATCACGCATCTATAACAGTAGCGATAGGATAAAAGATATATTAGGAATCTATGCAAAAACTCAGAGAGATTTTTGCATAAAACTAGAAAAACAAGATATCGATAGTAGTTTCAAAGCCTCAATTCACGCTCTAAAAGGCTCTAGTGCAAATATAGGGGCAAAAGAGATTCAGCAGTTGTGTATAGAGATAGAAAATAGCGAAAATAGCGATGAATTGCAACCATTAATCGATAGATTGTATGCAAAACTCTCAAAACTCATCATTGATATAAATGCTTTTATCTCTCAAGCATCTAACGAGCATCACGATGTGATAGAGATAGATTTATCTGAGCTAGAGTCCAAGCTCTCTGATAGTGAGTTTATAGAGTATGATGAGAAAATCGCACTGCTTGAGTATCTAAAATCAAAAAATATAGCCACTAGTGTAATAGAAAAAATCTCTGATAGTATAGATATGTTTGAGTATGATAGTGCGATAGAGATATTAGCAGATATCAAAAAAGATTTGGGGGCTTGAGTTATGATAGAGAGTAAAAAACCAACTATTTTAGTAGTAGATGATGAGAGCTCAAATGTACTGTTACTATCTGATGTGCTTCGTGATGATTATCGTATAAAAGTTGCTAAAAATGGCAAAAAAGCTCTAGAAATCGTAGAAACTAGTGATGATATCGATTTGATACTGCTAGATATTGAGATGCCACAGATGAATGGCTATGAGGTGTGTAAAGCGATAAAAAATAGCGATTCAAAAAAGCATATCCCAATTATTTTCCTAACAGGTAAAAGCAGTGAAGCTGATGAGGAGTATGGATTAAATCTAGGGGCGATTGATTATATTACAAAACCATTTTCTAAATCAATCCTCAAAATGAGAGTGCGAAATCAGATAGATTTAAAGCAAAAAACAGATTTGCTAGAGCAGTTATCTATGTATGATGGGCTCACAAATATCAAAAATCGCCGTGCATTTGATGAGGAGTTTGAGAGGATTTACAAAAGCTCCATGAGAGATAAAACCCCATTTGCTGTTGTGATGATAGATATCGATAAATTTAAACAATATAATGACAATTATGGTCACGGTATGGGTGATGATACACTGCGAGATGTAGCAAAGACGCTTCAAAAATCACTCAGACGCCCAAACGATTTTGTAGCTAGATATGGTGGAGAAGAGTTTGTGGTGTTACTAAAAGATACAGATATGGGCGGTTTAGAGTCTGTGATGAGTGCTCTGATTGAGAATGTTAGAAATCTAAAGATAGAGCATAAATACTCTGATGTAGCCGATTATGTCACAATTAGTGCAGGGCTATTTTATTGTGACTGCACGAGTGCAATAGGGGTGGATGAGATTTTGAAAAAAGCTGATGAGGCACTCTATAGAGTAAAAGAGAGTGGTAGAGATAACTATCTAATCTCTCATAATTAGTGTTACAAATCTACCAAAACACTATTTTGATATGTGTAGAAAGTCCACATTAACCCACCATTACAGACAATTTTGTTATAATTTTCTTTTAGATCAAAATGGATATGCAATATGAAAAGAAAAATCGGAGAGTTTCAAAGCTCTATCGCTTCACTAGAGCTTGAAAATAGAGTGCTTACAGAAAATACGCTTATTTTAGCAGAGACAGGTTCAGGTAAAACGCACCTAGCAAACAAAATCAGAGAGTTTGTAATCGATAATAAAATCCCGACACTATATTTGGATTTTTCAGACCCTACACCAGATCAGGTAGAGGATAAATTTAAAAATGGTGAAAATTTTCACTATATGCAGTTTGATGAATCTGATGAGTTTGAATCGAAATTTGATGAGGCTGTTGCAAAGAGATTAGATATCTATATGGCTGTGAGTCCATCATATTTTGGCACTAAAAGAGATGTAAAAAGCAAACTCTCTAAAACTATCCAAAAGCGAGAATTGCTAGATAACTACTACTATATACTCCAAGAGATTAGAAGCCTAGAGGGCTTTTATAAGAAATTTGAAGATTTTATATTTTATGTATTTGATTTAGTGAGTATGAAAAAATATGGTATGACATTTCTAGCACGCCCAGATAAGATGTTTGAAAATCCGCGTATGAAACTACTATTTTCATTTTTATTTGTAGGTCGATGCTCTGATGCACACTACTATAATACATCGATACTTCGCTCTATGAAGCCAAATACATTTTTATTTCAACGCCGTGTTGATAACTGCTCACTGCTATTTAATAATATAGAGAGTGATATCGTATATATAGATGATTAGCCAATAATCAGCGTAGATATATTATAATTTTATATCAGATTATTTAGGAGTATTTTTTAATGGGTAGAGCGTTTGAGTATCGTAAAGCTGCAAAAATGAAGCGATGGGGGAATATGTCTCGCATATTTCCAAAATTGGGTAAAGTTATCACTATGGCTGCCAAAGAGGGCGGGTCTGATCCAGATATGAACCCTAAACTTCGTACCGCGATTTTGACAGCAAAAGCTCAAAATATGCCAAAAGATAATATCGAAGCAGCCATCAAGAGAGCTACCGGTAAAGATGCGGTAAATATCACCGAGGTAAACTTAGAGGGCAAAGGACCTCACGGAGTGCTTGTATTTGTAGAGTGTGCTACTGATAATAATACACGAACCGTGGGTAATATCCGCAGTTATTTCTCAAAAGCAAAAGGCGAAATGCTAAATACAGGCTCACTAGAGTTTATGTTTTCACGCAAAGCGGTATTTACATTTACTAAGCCAGAGATGGATTTAGAAGAGCTTGAACTCGCACTAATTGATGCAGGACTAGAGGAGCTAGAAGAGGAAGATGGCGAGATTAGTGTAAGTGGTGATTATACAGCATTTGGAACTCTCTCAGCCGCACTCGAAGAGCTAGAGATTATCCCAAGCAAAGCTGCACTAGAGCGTATTCCTCACACTACGGTAGAGTTTAGTGATGAGCAGATGGTAGATATCGAAAAACTTCTTGATCGTATCGAAGAAGATGATGATGTGCAGGCGGTCTATACAAATATAGGCTAATGTGTGATAGATTTAGACTATAGCGAGGTAGTAGGCGATGAGGTTATATCTAGGCGATTAACCTTTTCATCGCATCTCATAAAACGAGATTTTAGAGTTGAGTCTCTATTTGTCTCAAAAGTAGATGGTCGCTCTATGGAGCCACTGATAGATGATAGAGCTCTCGTTATCGCTGATATTTCACAGAGAGATTTTAGCGATGGCGATATATATCTAATCTACAAAGATAACGCTATGTGGATAAAGCAGGCGTTTGTGGCTGATGGCGAGAGATTTTTTATATCGATAAATCCAGACTATAAACATCTACAGTATAGATTTGATGATTGCAGAGTTGTAGCAACAGTTTTATTATCGTTTAGAAACCACTAGATAGGAGCTAGTATGAAGTGGGAAGATGGCAGACAAAGCAGTAATATAGAAGACCGCAGAGCTCAAAAACAATCTTTTGGCACCAGAGGCGGTGCTACTAATATTACAAAGCTTTTGCCTATCGCTAAAATGCTACTAGGAACCAAAATAGGACGCATCATACTAGTGGTTGGTGTGGTGCTATATTTTGCATTTAATATCAACCCACTATCGCTTTTAGATAACACAACATCTGCACCTCAAGAGGCTGTAGATATCACAAAAGATGATAGAAGTGCTAGATTTACCAGTGCAATATTGGCTCAAACAGAGGATGCGTGGAGAGAGCTATTTAAATCTGAGGGTATGAAATATAGCGATGCAAAGCTCGTGCTGTTTCGTGGTGGTGTTGATAGTGGCTGTGGTTTTGCCTCATCGCAGGTAGGACCATTTTATTGCCCTGCGGATAAAAAGGTATATTTGGATTTAGCATTTTTTGATGAGCTATCTAGCAAATACAAAGCCCCTGGAGATTTAGCTCAAGCATATGTTATAGCCCATGAGATAGGTCATCATGTTCAAAATCTAACAGGAGTATTATCAAAAATCCAACATGCCAAAAGTGGAAAGCCTGATAAGGTAAAAAATGCTCTGCAAGTTAGCGTAGAGTTGCAGGCAGATTGCTACGCTGGACTTTGGGCTAAAACAGCTAATGAGATGTTTGGCTCACTCGAAGATGGCGATTTAGATTCAGCACTAAGAGCTGCAAACGCCATAGGAGACGATACGCTCCAAAAACAGCACCAAGGCTATGTTGTGCCAGACTCATTTACGCACGGCACATCTACTCAGAGAAAAGATGCTTTTATGAGAGGATTTAATGCTACATCTATGAGAGAGTGCAGTTTTTAAATTTTGAAAAACCTCACACCTACCGATGAACAGCTAGATATTATAGAAGCTGCCACAACTATGAGCAGTGATAAGATATTAAAAATCTCTGCATTTGCAGGAGCTGCAAAAACTACCACGCTAGCGATGATTACAAAATCTATGCCAAAACAAAGATTTTTATATCTAGCATTTAACAAAGCGATAGTCGAAGATAGCAAGGGGATTTTTGATTACAACACAAAGATAATGACCACCCACTCGCTAGCTTTTAGGTACGCTCTAAGAGATAGAGCCATCAGAGGCAACTATAAAGCCATAGAGATTGCTAAAAAATTTAAAACCAACTACACCCAAGCCTCTAGAGCTCTTAAGATAGTAGATCTATTTTTTAATAGCGATTTGGACTCTATCGAAGATGTCGCTTTTGAGATGTTAGATATAGAGATGAGTGATTTGCGAGATATAAATGATTTTTATAGCTCTAGGCGAGTCGCTATTAAAATCATCGATGCTATGAGCAGTGGCGAGATAGAGATTACTCACTCTTGCTATCTAAAAGAGTTTGAGATGATGCTAAAGAGCGGGTTTTCGCTAAATTTAGGAGTCGATTATATATTGCTAGATGAGGCACAAGATACAAACCCCGTTACGCTATCGATATTTGCTCATCTAGGCGGTCGTAAAATTGTAGTAGGCGATAAACATCAGCAAATTTATGGGTTTCGTGATTCACTGAATGCGATGGATAAGCTAGATGGCGATGAGCTAAAACTATCTGTCACTTTTAGAAGCACCCAAAGCATCGTAGATAAGGCAAACTGGATTTTAAATAGATTTAAAAACGAGCAGATTAAAATAGTGAGTGGTAATCAAAACGAGCCCATATTTAAAACCTACGCCTATATCTCTAGAACAAATGCACAGCTGATTAAATATATTGCAAAACATGAAAAATTTAACCTCACTAGAACTCCAGAAGATCTCTTTGAGTCGGCACTCTCACTATATTATTGGAGTAATGCAGAGCATGATAGTATAAAAAATCGTTATAAATATTTGAGAGAGTTTACAGATGTGGATGAGTTAAATAACTATATCGATATAGCTCATGACTATGAGCTAAAAGTTGCACTAGATGTGGCAAAAGAGTACAAAGATGATTTGCTAAATCTATATGAAAAAGCCAAATCCAACTACTCAAGAGGCTCAAGAGCAAATCTAACTCTTACAACTGCTCACTCAGCCAAGGGGCTAGAGTTTGACAAGGTGCAATTAGCAGATGATTTTGCATATCTCATAGATTCAATCTCAGATATATCACCAGATATAAAGACGCTACATCAGATGGATACCCATGAATCTAGAGCGACGATTGAGGAGATAAATCTATATTATGTAGCCTGTACTAGAGCCAAATTTGAGCTCCAAGATAAAACCCCAAACGCTACTATGGAGAGTATGAGCCGAGATAGTATCGATAAACTCATAGAGCATCACTATAGTAACAAATTCAAATCTAAAATCTAACTCTTAAGGCTCTCATTGTAAAAGTAGTTTGTAGCCTCCACAAACCCCTCGACGCTTCCACAATCAAATCTGTGACCTTTGAATTTGTATGCTAAAACCATTCTATTTTTAGATTGAGTATTTATAGCATCAGTTATCTGAATCTCACCGCAGGAAAAAGACACTTTCTAATCATTACACACCTTTGAAGCTTTTGGATATTTTAGCATAAATAATGTTTTGAGAGCATATCTAATTTTTAATATTTTTAAAAAATAAATAGTATTAAACTGTAAATATGGTATTTTATGTTAGTATTTATCCAAAAATTTTTCTATAGACAAGTGGTGGTGGATTTGAGTAATAGGGATTTTAATTCTATTGAGAATGAGATAAAAAGAAGTAATAGAAATTTTATAGTCAATTCTCAATTTAGAAAAAGCATATCAGAAAGAAATGAGCATAAAGATAGCTTAGGCACTAGTAGGATAGTTATTTTTTCTGCAGTTATTATAGTCTTGATGGTTGCTGTTAATGTTCTTAAATATATTGATAAAAATATAGCAAGCGATACGGTTGCACATCAAGATGAATCAAAGACAGAAATAACTGAGCCTAAAAAGTCAATGTTATCTAGTAAGCCTAAAGCTATACCGATGCCACAGACCTCTTATTGGCTAGCTGATTTCGGAGATGATGCATTATGTCCTTTGAAAATTGTAACCAATAGTTCCAATTATTATATTAAATTACAAGATATTCGTAGTGATGAAGTTGTAGCAAAATTTTTTATAAATCCAAATGATTCAGTGGAGATAAAAATACCACCAGGAAGCTATTATATTAAATATGGCTCAGGCAATAATTGGTATGGAGAAGAGGAGCTGTTTGGTAATTATGCTAACTATAGCAAATCTGAAACTTTAAATTTTCGTAAAGCAGGTTACACCTATATGGGTCATACTGTAGTGTTGCATAAGGTGGTTGATGGCAATTTGCATTCGACACCTGTAAGTAAAGAGTTTTTAGCAAAGGATTAAAATGAAAATATTTATATTGGCACTACTAGTTAGTACGACTTTGTATTCTGATTATTATAAAAATATATTATTAAGTTGCGACAGAATGTTTGTTGATTATAAAACTGAATACTCTCTTTTGAGATTTGGGATTGATAAATGTAATAATTTAGGTAGATATGATTTGCTTAATAGTAATATTAAAGAGCCCGAGGATATTAGATATTTTCTAGAGTATCAGAAAAATACACTTGGTATTGCTTGTAAACAAGTCAAGCAGAAACAAAGAGTATATTTTAAGAGCGAATATTGTGGGTATTATGAATTATATATGCTAAATTTAGTTAATGAAGTACAGAGGGGGCAAAGTAGACAAAATGCTAAGCAAGAGCAGGACAGTAGTGTATATAAGCCTAAGAAAAAACCGAACTATTCACAAATTTATAAAAGCTCACCTCAGATAAAAACATCAAAAGTTCATATATTTGATATAAAAAATATAACACCATTTAGAGATAAAAAAGATATAGTTCTGATAGAAGCTTCAAGTGGAAATTATGCGTTGCCAATCGATGAGGTAGGAAAAAGCGAAAAGATTAATTTTACGCTAGAGCTTAGTGGACAACTGGATTTGTTGGCAAAATAAGATAGTCTAAATAATAAAATTATACTAGAAGTGTATAATATGAAAAACCCAAGGAGATGGCGATGATAGAGGCAGGTTCTGTTTTTGCGATAGCGATTATATTTTTTATAGTGGTGATTGTATCAAAAGGTATCAGGATAGTACCACAATCAGATTTATATATAGTAGAGAGACTAGGGAAGTTTCACAAGGTTTTACACGGCGGATTTCATATCATAATCCCGATAGTAGATAATATTCGCATAAAATTAACATCTCGTGAGCAGCTAGTAGATATAGACAAGCAGGCAGTTATAACAAAAGATAATGTAAATATCTCTATCGATGGTATCGTCTTTTGTAAAGTAGAAGATGCTACGATGGCGACATATAATGTTATGGATTTTAAAAAGGCTATAGCAAATCTGGCGATGACGACGCTTCGTGCAGAGATTGGTGGGATGGATTTAGATGAATCACTCTCAAATCGTGAGAGTCTAAATGCAAAACTACAAACAGAGCTAGGCAGTGCGGCAACAAACTGGGGGATAAAGGTTACACGCGTAGAAATCGCCGATATCTCAGTGCCTGCGACGATAGAAAAAGCGATGAATATGCAGATGGAGGCAGAGAGAGAAAAACGAGCCATCCAAACTCGTGCAGAGGCTCAAAAAGAGGCACAAATCCGTGAAGCAGAAGCTTACAAGCAATCTGAAATCCTAAAAGCAGAAGCGATAGAGCGAATGGCAGATGCGAAAAAATATGAGCAAGAAAAAATTGCAGCAGGACAACAAGAGGCGATGAGACTCATCAATATCGCTATGAGTGAAAACGAAAAAGCGGCAGAGTTTTTGCTAGCAAAAGATAGAATCGCAGCGTTTAAGGCACTAGCAGAGAGTGATTCAAATGATAAGATGATACTGCCATATGATGTAGCACAGATGATAGGCTCTACTACGGTGCTTGGAGAGGCATTTTTTAGCGGATTAAAGAGCAAAAATGGTTAGTGGTGTAGGTTTTTTTACGCTTTTATCTATAGGGTTAGCACTACTGGCTTTAGAGGCTCTCTTTTTTACATTTATCATAATGTGGTTTGGTATAGGGTTTTTGCTAGTTGCATTTTTAGAGCTCATATTTCCGCTAGGTAATCTCTATATCCAAGTCGCTTTAGCTTCTGTTGTATCGCTTTTATTTTTAATACTTTTTAGAAAAAAGCTACTCAAAAAGTTCTCAACACCACAAAAAGAGATAAAAGATGACTTTTTTAACGAAGCAGGGGTAGGGGAGATTAAAAACTCAAAAGTGTTTTACAAAGGGACATTTTGGGAGCTTGATGACTCAGTTGATAGCTCTCTTTATAGCGAAGGTGACAAGGTTAAAGTGCTAGGGGTAAAAGGCAATCAGGTTATTTTGGCTCATTGACAAAAGATATCAAATTTAGTATCATAATAGATACTAAAGGAGATATTATGCAACCAATTTTCGCAAACTACACAGCCAGTATTACAGAGCTAAAAAAATCACCTACAAAGCTACTAGAAGATGCTAAAAATGAGGCGATAGCTATATTAAATCATAATGTTACTAGTGCCTATCTAGTCCCAGCTACACTCTATGAAAAGATGATGGATATTATAGAAGATTATGAGCTCTCGAAAGTTGTGCAAGAGAGAAAAAATGATGGTGAAAAGCCTATTAGAGTGGAATTAGATGATTTACTCGCTTGAGTTTCACCCAAGGGCACTTAAAGAGTGGAGCAAGCTCGATATACTATTAAGCAACAGTTTGTAAAAAAATACAAGAGCGATTGAAAAATCCATTTGTACCAAAAGATAAATTAAGAGGCTCATCATCTCTGTATAAAATAAAACTCAGATCTTCTGGGTATAGACTTGTTTATGATATAGTAGATAATGAGCTAGTTGTATATGTTTTAAAAGTTGGCAAGCGTGAAAATAACGATGTTTATGATGATTTAGAGAGTAGGTTTTAGTATATTTATGAAAATTAATAAAAAATACGACAGATATGTTTTTGCCCTCATTATGGGTAGTGTGATGAGTTTTATTATGAGCTTTATCATTACATTTATAAATCTGGGGATGATTGATGGATTTTTTTATCGTTGGATGGAGGCGTTTATAAAAGCTGCAATATGTGCTATACCCATAATAACGGTAGTTGCTCCAGCTGTGCGAAAAGTGGTAGATAAGATTACTGTGGATTAGTTAATTTTAAGAAACGATTTAGCGGTTGCTTAAGTAACTTCAAATTAATAAATATTGATGGCGATTTTAAATAGGGAGTAAAATATGACATATATGATTGTGGGTGCGGGTGCTTTACTATTTTTTATAGTTAAGTATAAGATAAATAATTATAAAAAAGAGTTAGAGTTAAAAGATAGCAAAATAGATGAACTTCAAGATATCGTAGTGACTCAAGAGGAGACTATAAATAGCCTTAAGCCTAAAGTGTATACTGAAGATGAGAAAGCTGGTATGAAAAAGTATGGCGATGAGTTTGAAAAGCTTGTTGGCAAGAGTTATGAACAAAATGGCTACGAGGTTGAGTATAGAGGATTAGAACTAGGCTATAACGATCAAGGTATTGATTTAATAGCAAAAAAATATGGCAAAACAGTGCTTATACAGTGCAAATATTGGAAAAAGCCAAAATCAATATCTCAGGCTATGGTCAAAGAGTTTTATGGCAGTTGTAATTTTTACATAGATAGTAACAATTTAAATAGAGATGATGTAGTTTGTGTTTATGCAATTGTTGAGCAAAAAAGCATATCTCCATTGGCGTACCAGCTGTTTCAAGTAAATTATAAAAAATGTAGATATGAGTTATTTGCTAGCTAATTTGATTGATAATCCGAGGGGTGATTAAGCCCTCGTTTTTGATTAGTGTAAAGCGGGTGCAAGCACCATTAGCACTAAAAAGATTATCAACAGTTTGTAAAGCAAATATTCAATCTCCTTTCAGAAAGACTACCCGCTCCACCCTACCTACCAAAAAAATGGCAAAAAAAAAGCAGAGACCTTTAAAAAAGCCCCTGCTTTGAGTGTTTCCTATCCGCTAATCAGGCGGAAAGAGATATCGTATTTGCTTACAAATAAAATTATATCACAAAAATATGAATAAGTCACATATCGCAAAAAAGGAGATTAATGTGACTTGTATTCATACTCAAATAGAGAAGATAAAAATAGAGATTGAATCTCTAGAGGATATCAAAGAGCAAAAATTAGAGGATTTAGCTCTCTTTGAGTCAAAAGAGCTCCAGTATGATACTATGATTTTTACACTAGATGATTATCTACTCATATTTCAGCCTTATCTCTTTAAATTTATTTAACATAAACTCGTAATCTATATCTTCTGGAGAATTCATTAGGATATCTTCTCTTAATTTTCCTATTGCGGTTAAATCCTCTTTCATCCCTGCGGTAACAGTTTTGCCTGCCGTTAAGTATCCAATACTAGCATACTCCAAAAGCACATCTTTTTCCATTATTGTTGCCATTTTTTCTCCTTTATTTTCTGCTCTAAATGTTACCATAAAAATTACCATCAAAAAAATGAGAAATATAGAGAAGCATAAACAGTATATAAGTCTGTGCCTATAAGGGTGAATGAGAATTATGAGGGAGTCATTAGTGGTGGGTCAATAGTAATTAACACCAAAGACTATGTTGATGGTGATGAGATAAAAGAGCTTTTAGAGCTATTAAAAGATGTACCAAAATCGTGGGTGCAAAATATTATAGAAAAATTAAAAAAATCGCTAGATGCTATAGACGGGGATTTTAAATAAAACTATTGACAAAATGTCAATAAACAGTTATAATTTATCCTATGAGAGTTATTTCGCTAAAGAGTTTAAGAGAATTCTATGAGAATCATTTATATAAAGATAGCAAGGAGTCTTTACAGGCTTGGTACAAAGAGGCATCAAAGGCAAATTGGCAAAATCCAAATGATATAAAAGAGCAGTATAGAAGTGCTAGTATCGTTGGTGATGGTAGAGTCGTCTTTAATATATGCGGTAACAAATATAGACTCATAGTGAAAATAAACTACTATGCACAAATTGTTTATATAAAATTTATCGGTACTCACAAAGAGTATGATAATATAGATGTAACAAAGATCTAGGAGAGCAAAATGATAAAACCCATAAGAAACGAAACTGATTATGAGATGGCTCTAAAAAGAATAGATGAGCTTATGGATGCCATGCCAAATACACTTGAGATGGATGAGCTTGAAATATTGGCTACTTTAGTGCAAAGCTATGAGCAAGAGCATTACTTTATAGAAGCACCAGATCCGATTTCTGCTATAAAGTTTAGAATGGAGCAAGAAGAACTCCAACAAAAAGATTTAATAGCCATCATAGGTGATAGAGCGGTTGTTTCTAAAGTTCTAAGTGGACAGAGAAAATTAACAGTCCAGATGATAAAAAACCTACACGAACAGCTTAGAATACCATTTGAGAGCCTTTTTGGAAAAGTAACCTATGGTTATTGATTACAAGAAGAGAGATAAAATGGTGAGCAATTTTATACATTAGAGCAGGTTGTGAATAGAGAAAGAGAATGATATATGTGAATTTATATCCCCTCTACACTGATACCTGCATTCTTACGCCAAAAGATTGCACAACTTTCATAATAGTATCAAACTTTGGCTTTGTTCCCTTTTGAAAGGTTTTATATAGGCTCTCTCTGCCAAGTCCTGTATCTTTTGCTAATTGACCCATCCCTTTAGCTTTAGCTATATTTCCCAAAGCTTCAAGTAGCTCATCTGTATCTCCATCTGCTAATATTTGAGAAAGATACTCTGCTATCACCTCTTTATTATCGAGATACTGGGCTATATCAAAATTTGTAACTTCTAGTTTACTCATTGTTAAGCTCCTTTAAAATTTCATTTGCTTTTTTTATATCATCGCTTTGAGATGATTTATCTCCGCCAATCAATAAAATAATAATTGCATCATCTTTTTTGGTGTAATAAACTCTATATCCAGGACCTGTTGAGATTCTAAGTTCGCTTATGTTGTTTCCAACTGATTTATGATCTCCAAAGTTGCCAAGCTTCATTCTCTCGACTCTTCTCAATACTGCAACTTTACCTTGAGTATCTTTGAGTTTCGCTAACCATTTTGAAAAAATGTTTGTCTGTTTGATTATATACATAATAGCTAAATTGTATCCTAAAAGATACTGCAAGTCAAGAATTAAAAGCCACTCATTTTGTAATTTGTTATCAAATTTTCTACTCCTGCAATAGAACAGGATTTTTAGAGCTTCAGCGATAAAACTTCGTAAATGTATAGCATTTACATATCCTGCCCTCTAAAACAAAGTCTTTAATTGTCTTAATGCGTCCCTAATGTTAGAAAAATGAAGAAAATCATAAAAGACATATTTAGACTTTTAAGTACATTTAAGCTAATATAATGACATATAAAAGAAAAAGGGCTAAAAGTGAAAAAAGGCGAGGGAACAATAGAATTTTATGCTAACTTGACCTGGCTAAAAGAGCAATATGAAGCAGGTCAAGTTGTAGCAAAATTTCTATACGAAAAAGCTGTAAAAGAGAGAGGCTTCAAAATGAGCTACAAGCAATTTGGAAGATATTTTAATGAAGAGCTAAACCAAAGAAAACACCAAAAAGAGCAAAAGATAGTAGTGGAGAAAGCTATCCAAGAGGAAGCCAAAAAAGAGCCAGAACCACAAGAAGAAGCACCAAAAAAACGAGAGCCGATAATTATGCGAATGGAGAAGAAAAAAAGAGTATTTGATCCACTGCGAGGTAAAGAAGTAGACCTAAGTAGGATTTTATAGAGATAGTCCTCTATCTCGCCCTCTTTGTCTCTCTTCTAAAATATGTTTATCTATCGTTGCAACATTAACGGGCTTTTTGCTATTGCTATTATAGATCTCTTTTGACTCAAAAATTTGTGAGTTCTCTTTGCTAGGAGTTCTAACAAAAATTTGCATATTATCAGCAAGTTTGGATTTTTCAACCTCTTTTATATTTTTAGATAAGTTTTCAACTACTACATCGTGATGCTCTTTTGGTGTAAATCTAGCCTCTTTTGGATTCGCTTGTAGCATTTTTTCATATCTCTCAAGGCATGAAGCCCAGCTAATATCTTTGTTGCAAGTTTGTATTAAAACAGTTGTTTCATAGCCGTTATCTTTTAGCTTTTGTAAAGTTTTTATAGGTGTCTTGGCAGTTCTAAAAGTCCCCTCTATAACGATGTTATATCTTTCATTTAGAGCTTTTTGAAATATAGCTTCTGTCATAGCCCCTGCAAACTCTGCTGTATATTTAGGGGCATCTTCGGCATATCTTTCTTGTAAGATTTTATAATCTGGGTGATATTTTCTAAAGTTATCACCATTGATTTCTAAGATATTTCTATTTAATCTATTTTTAGCTTCTGCTATTAGTGAAGACTTTCCAGCCCCTGGCTGTCCACCTAGTACAAAACCTTGAGGATTGTTTTGATTAGCAAGTGCAAATGGATTTCTTTCTAGTATTTGTTCATTCCAAACAAGGTTTAGTTGACCATTAATTATACTACTAAGATTTTTCATATTTAGCTCTTATATCTTTAATTTCATCTATAGTTTTTTTATAGTCTATATCTTGATAGTTTGTTATAGAAATTTTATGATAAAGTAGTCCCATAGCTTTTGAGTCTTCTTTCATCTTTTCTGTTCTCTCACCTACAAATAGATGTCCTACACTAGCGTACTCCAAAAGCACATCTTTTTCCATTATTGTTGCCATTTTTTCTCCTTTTTTGTTTAGATATTTTTATACCAAAGACAAGCCCATGTCTTGTCCTCTATTGATTGTTTTGTAACTTTCAAACTGTGCTGCTTGCAAAAATCGTGCAAGCTTGTTTTTATCATTCATTGATTCTAAATAGTTAGCTCTTGAGATATCTCGAATTAGTGGTGGGATTAAATCGTTTTGAATAAACTGTCTCGTCATTAGCAGTCGTCCAACTCTACCATTACCATCTGCAAAGGGGTGAATCCTCTCAAACTCTATGTGAAATTTGGCAATTTCATCTATATTTTCTGGAGCTTTTTTAAATAGTAGATTTTCTAAATCTTGATCTATTTTCGCAGGAGTTGAGAGCTCTATGTCTACACCTTTGATAGCTCTAAAATCTTGCCTATATGCTCCAATAGGTCTTTCTACTTTATTAGGGCAGACTCTCAAGGCTTCATTAAAAATCAGAGTATGAATATCTTTTATAAAACTAGATGTCATTTTATTGTCTGGATATGAGCTTCTAACTATCTCATCATAAGCATTTGCAAATCCTAATATAACTAGATGATCGCTTAGTGGTTTGTTAGGTGCTGTTATGCCATCTTCTAAAAGCTTTTTAGTTTCTCCATAACTTAGAGTTGTCCCCTCTATTTTGTTACTGTGATGAGTGATTTCAATTCTAAGAGTAGAAAACATACTGTTTCTTTCGATAATAGTTAGTTCGCTTAATTTTGGTATTTTATACATTGTAGACTCTTTTTATATAGTTATATTATGCTCTTTTAAATCCCGTATAACTAGATTTTGCAAGTAAGCACTTCTGTTTCCATTAAACTCTGAGAGCCTTTGAGGTATTGCCTCTAGGATATCGCTTTTAATCATTATATTGATGCGAGATAGCTTCTCTACTTTTAAATCTACAACTTGAGGGGTAGCGTTTGATGGAACATCTAGCTCTTTATTTGCTAAAAGCTCTTCTAGTGATGAGGCTTTTGGTACGGTTTTTAGATCTTCGCAATATAGCTCACCAGCTTCTTTAATCATCTCGACAGTCTGCTCAAATGTATCACCACAAGAAAAGCACCCCTCTAAATCAGGTATAGTAGCATTAAAGCCATCACCACTCTCATCTAGATATATAAA
>CAZYTC010000034.1:0-13864 GCA_964650175.1 uncultured Campylobacterales bacterium
CTTTTGTATGCTCTAAAATCGATTCTACTAGATTAATAGTGTGGTTTGATGAGTTATAATTTATGGTTATAAAAGAGAGTTTAATATTGCATTTCAAGCTATAGTCCTACTGTGTCTATTTTGATAAAGATTTAATGTTAATGCTAATAATAAAATAAACAGCTTATTTATTGGAGATAGATATACCATTCCCTGCGGAATTGCTTGTATAAGTACAATAACCACTATCAGAATCTGCATTGACCTAAGATATCTATCTGGCTGAGTATATCTATATATCTGATAAAAAATATTTAAAAAAACCAACAATCCAATCAATCCAAATTGAACTGAAATATCTAAGTAGTCACTATGCAAAGACGCTTGTCCACCAGCACTAAGCACGCTCAGCATACCCTGTGGATCTTTGTCATGCTCTATGCGTGTACTAACTTCTCTTATATGGTCACCCGTACCTGCACCAAAAATAGGATTTTCTTTTAGAAATTCGAAAGAGTACTTGTGAAATCCGAATCTAATACCAGTAGAGGTAGTATAATCTTTATCGTAAAGTATTTGCTCGATATCAACAACAGCTTGTTCTATACGATTGTTGAAATTTTCTATACTTGCATATGCAATCAAATAAAAAGCACTAACAATAGCAATAACTAAAGATAGTGCTTTTATTATATATTTTCTAAAAACAATAACTGCCATAGCACAATAGACTACAAAAAGCAGAATATAACCCATTCTTGATGATATTATTAAAATATTAAATGTTATCGTTATGATAAAGAAAGTTGAGATTATTTTACTCAACAAGCCTATCTTTTTATCCTTATCAAACAGATGATAAATTAAAATCCCTAGTGCTATTGCTATAAATGTTGAATAGACAATATGGTTAAGTAAAAATGGTACTGGATTTTCTACAGTTGCATTATTAAAAGGCTCAATTAAACCAAAAAATATTCCATATGCACACATTTCACTAAAAAGCATAGAGAAGACAAATGCCGCTATTATCTTTATAATAAACTCTTTTTGAACCATAGATGCTATTAGTATGATTGCAATAAAATGCTTCATTGCAGAAAGTTTTGCCTGTGCATTATCATAATCATCGGCTCCAAAAAGCCACACAATATGCATCAAAACAAATATTGCAATAGATATAATAACCCTATCTCTAAAAACAAATTTTAGTTTTTTGACAACATCACCATCTATAAAAAAGAGTAAAATAAAAATAGAAAATGCTATATTGCTTATATCTTTAGATAGTGGCAAAAAAAACGCATAAATTACAAGCAGATAATTAGAAAGTAAAACAGAGTGTGTTTTAAGTAGCAAATAGAGTCTGTTAATAGTAAAATTATCGGAATTAGCTTTTTCGTAACTCATATTTACCATACCTACCTATTAAAAAATGATACAATCCTAAAAATTTTGCTTTTAATTTATTTATTTTATCAAATTCATATAGTAGGATTTTTGTTACATCATGAATAAATGTTATATTAATTATATGAAACATTGACATCTCTTTTGGATATAATCTGCCATATTTAGATGCCATATACATATAATTCCTAGCTATATAGTATGCTCTTTGAGCACTATGCTCGGTTTTATATTTTTTCTTTCTTGTAAAAATATTAGTTCTTAAAAAAACTTCTCCCAAAGCGTGTTTTACATAGACATCTTTAAATAATAATATTTTTAATTTTTGGATATTTGCCCTAATGCAATAGTCATAATCAACCAAGTCTATAAAAAGTTTATCTTCAAATCTACCAATCTTTTCAAAATATTTTAAATTTAAAATATTAGCAGAAGTTATAACAATAAATCTCTCTTCGTACTCCAAACCTAATAGTTCTGAATTGTTTTTTTTCTCATCAGTATGAGCTGCTAATAATGCAATATCATCTCTATCTTTTATGCTGTCTAGGCATTTTAAATAGTGCTCAAAATTTTCAAATGAGCTATCTTGATCCATAGTTAAAATCCAGTCAAATCCGAATTCCATTGCTTTATCACACCCAATATTTAATGCCGTTGCTATTCCTAAATTATCACCATTATCAATATAGATAATATTTGAGTTAAATCTAGCCTGCAACTTATTTATCAAAGTACTATTTTTGTTTGTAGAGTTATCAACAACTATTAACTTTTCTACAAAATCGCCATATGTGACAATATTATCATATATAGCATCCTCAGGATTATATAATATTACACAGCCTGCAATCTTACTCATAACTATCCACCTTTATGATTCCATTATCACAAAAAAACTTATTTTGAGCGTGATTTTTCCATAATATTGCGTTGTTTATCTCTCCATGAGAGCTATCAAATCTCTTTTTATGATAGAGATGAATCATATTTGCATTATGTCTGCAAGATTTTAACTCTATACCAAGACCTCTAAATCTCCATCCTAAATCGACATCTTCACCCACTGATGGGAGTTTGTATGTTTCATCAAAACCGTTTATCGCTAAAATATCTTCTTTATATGCTGACCAGTTGCACCCTATGATGTAATTTACCTCTTTTTTTATAATAGGTGCTAAAAAAGAGTTATACGAAACATGTAACATATCTTCTAAATGTCTAGTTTTATCTCTAACTAAATCAAATAAGTATCTCCAATAGTTACTAGTTAGTGATGATGCTTTTAGCTCTCTATCTCTTATCTTTTTTGTAATATTTGCACCTAATTCAACTCGCTTGCCAGCTAAAACAATCTTTCTCTCAGATTGCATAATATGATTTTCTATAAAATCCTCAAATGGCACACAGTCCCCATCTATAAATATCAAATACTCATTGGATGCAGCTACGATTGCACGATTTAGAGCTATGTTTTTTCTCCATCCATCATCATCTTGTGTGAGATGGACTATATTTAGATTTTTATACTTTTCTCTCATCTCTAGAACAAAGTTAGCCATCTCGGAGGAGTTCCCATCTTCTGATACTATCACTTCATCTGGTAGTATAGTTTGATTTGATAGAGATTCTAGTATCAAATCTAAACTATCAGTATCTTTATAAACAGATATAATTATTGTACTTTTTGGTAAACTCATCACATAGCCTCTTTTATCTCTTTTATAATCATATTTTGAATCTCTTCATCTAGCTCTGCATATAGTGGCAAACATAGCACTCTCTCACTAATATCCCGTGATATTTCACACTCTTGTTTTGGTTCTATATACTCTAGCGTATCAAGTGATGGATAGAAATACCTTCGTGGAAATATATTTTTATCATTTAAAGATTTTTGCACCCTTAGCAAATCATCACTATTTTTAAAAACTACTGGCATATAGCTATAGTTTTGCGTAGCATTTATATTTTGTTCTTGAAATGTAACTATATTTTGTAACTCTTTTTTATAGATTTCTATAATATTCTTTCTAGAGTTTTTTATATACTCTATATCATCCAATATGCACAATCCCATCGCAGCTTCAAACTCATTCATCTTTGCATTAGTGCCTAGATATGGAATCTCTGTGGCACTTTTTATCCCAAAGTTTATAAAATATCGCACTCTCTCAGCTAGCTCATCATCATTTGTGATTATTGCACCACCTTCTATTGTATGAAAAAGTTTTGTGGCATGAAAACTAAGAGTAGAGATATCTCCATAGTTTAGTATCGATTCATTTTTATATCTCACATCAAAAGCGTGAGCTGCATCATAAATCACTTTTAGATTATGTTTTTTTGCGATTTGCCCTATCTTTTCTACTTCGCAACCATTTCCAAAAACATGTACAGGTAAAATCGCACTCGTATTTGAATTTATCAAATTTTCTATATTTTGCGGATTTATATTTAGAGTTTTCTCATCAATATCTGCAAAAACTGGCTTGAGCCCTGCTAGGATAGCTGAGCTCGTAGTCGCCACAAATGAAAAAGGTGTGGTAATAATCTCACCTTTTAATCCCAATACTTTATAAGCAATATCAAGTGCAATAGTCCCATTTGATACTAAAATGATATTCTTTACACCTAAATACTCTTTTAGTCTTTGCTCCAATTTCTGAACCATTGGGCCACTATTTGTAAGCCAAGAGCTCTCATAAATCTCATCTATTAATGATTTATATTTATCTATATTTGGCAAGTATGATTTGGTTACATTTATCATCTAATTCCTAGCTTTTTAGATATTTTTTCAGATACCACTCAATAGTTTTCACAATCCCACTATCAAAGTTTTCATCAGCTCTCCAGCCTAGAGTGTTTTCTAGCTTGCTAGCATCTATAGCGTAGCGTCTATCGTGTCCTGCTCTATCTTCTACGAAAGTTATCAAATCTTTATAAGAGTGGATTGCTTCTTCGCTTCGCTCATCGCAATGACTGTCACTGCGAGACAATTTATTGTCGCGGCAGTCTACCAATGGCACTTTCTCATCTAGTATCTCACAAATTCTACCCACTATCTGTAGATTTGTTCTCTCATTTCTTCCACCAATATTATATACTTCACCACTATTGCCTGTATGATAAACTAAATCAATTCCCTTGCAGTGATCAAGAACATACAACCAATCTCTAACATTTTTCCCATCACCATAGATTGGGATAGAATTTCCCGCTAGTGCATTTCTAATAATAGTAGGTATTAGTTTCTCATCATGTTGTTTTGGGCCATAGTTGTTTGAGCAGTTTGTAATAACTGTATTTAATCCATAAGTCTCTTGATAGCTTCGCACTATCATATCACTAGATGCTTTACTCGCACTATATGGGGAGTTTGGAGCATAAGGGGTTGTTTCGGTAAATAGATCTAGTGGATCATCTGTTAAAGTTCCATACACTTCATCAGTAGAGATATGATGAAAGCGTGGCATCGTGTCACTGCGAGGTGATTTATCGCCGTGGCAGTCCATATTAGATTGCTTCGCTTCGCTCGCAATGACAAATCTATCTTTATAAGTAAATGGTTTTTCCATCCAATATTTATAAGCAACATCTAGTAGAGTAAAGGTGCCATTTACATTTGTCTCTATAAATATAGATGGATTTTTTATACTATTATCAACATGTGATTCTGCTGCAAAGTGAATAACTCCACTGATATCATATTCGTTAAATATAAACTCAATTAGCTCACGATTACAAATATCACCTTTGATAAATTTATATCGTGGATTATTTTCACACTCTTTTAGGTTTTCTAAATCTCCAGCATAGGTTAATAAATCTATATTTACAAGATTATACTCTGGATATTTATCTAAAAAGTATGGCACAAAGTTACTACCTATAAATCCTGCACAACCTGTAAGCAGTATTGTTTTATTGTTTTTATTAAACATTTTATCTCTCCTTATCTTCTCTCACCCAATCTTTTTAAACAATCATCAAGCCCATCTTTCCAATATGGTATTTCAATCTTATACTCTGATTTTATTTTAGCTTTATTTAGCAGGCTATAGTGTGGTCTCTTTGCTGGTGTTGGATACTCTTTTGTCTCTATTGGGTTTATTTTACAAGAGAGTTTTGCCATCTTCATAATCTCTTTTGCAAAATCATACCATGATAATACACCCTCGTTTGAGTAGTTGTATATCTCTGCGTTTTGATTTTTTATCTCTGGGATAATATCAAGTATTGTTTTTGCTAAATCTTTTGCATAAGTTGGAGTTCCCACTTGATCAAATATTACTCCAAGACTCTCTTTTTCTTTAGCAAGCCTTAGCATTGTTTTTACAAAGTTATTACCATAGTAGCTATAAACCCAAGAGGTTCTTATGATTATAGAATTTTTTGGATTTATCTCTAACATGGCATGTTCACCTGCGAGTTTAGTCTTGCCATAAACCGATTGTGGATTGGTTGTATCATCTTCAATGTATGGCATGTAGGCTTTTCCATCAAATACATAATCAGTTGAAATATGGATAAGTTTAATACCCAGCTCTTTTGAGATAAGTGCTAGATTTTTAACTGCCTCATTGTTTACCAAATCTGCATTTGTCTCATCGCTCTCTGCCTTATCAACTGCTGTGTATGCTGCACAATTTATAATTATATTTATATTGTTTGTTTTGCAAAATTCTTCTATGCTACTTTTATCTGTAATATCAATATCATCTCTAGTTGTAAAAAAGAATCTATAAGGATAGCTGCTTGATAGCTCTTTTATTTCACTGCCAACTTGCCCATTGCTTCCTGTTACTAAAATATTAAGCATAATAATCTACTTCATAATCAAACAGATCATCTGTTTCATTTAGGCGAGGTTGCTTTTTATCTTTTTCAGATAGCAGTAATTTTTCCATCTCAACATGCCAATCTATATCTAAATCAACATCATCAAATGCTATCCCTCTATCACACTCTGGACTATAATAATTATCTACCTTATAAGCAAATGTTGTATCATCTTCAAGCACTACAAATCCATGAGCAAAGCCTCTTGGGACTAGCAGTTGTTTTTTATTTTCACCACTTAATTCTACGGCTACATACTGACCAAAAGTTGGTGAGCCTTTTCGTATATCAACTGCAACATCAAGCACTTTTCCACTTATTACTCGCACAAGTTTTGTTTGAGCATGGGGTGGTAGCTGATAGTGAAGCCCTCTTAGCACTCCATAGCTAGATTTACTCTCGTTATCTTGCGTGAAATTTATCTTATATCCTAAAAACTCTTCTAGTTTATCAGCTCTAAAAGTCTCTACAAAGTATCCACGGCTATCTCCATGTACTTTTGGCTCTATTATTACTACTTCAGGGATTTTTGTTCTTGTAAACTGCATTATCTTACTCTTCTTGGTTGTGAGGCTCTTTTTATTAGATACTCTCCATATTGATTTTTCTTTAGGGGTTCTGCTAGTTCTAATAATTTTTCTTTTGAGATATATCCCATCTCATAAGCTATCTCTTCAAGACATGCTACTTTTAGAGATTGCCTTTTTTCTATAGTTTGAATATAACTAGATGCTTCAAGTAAACTCTCATGAGTTCCAGTATCAAGCCATGCATAACCTCTTCCCATAAGTTCAACTTTAAGACGATTTTCTTTTAGATATAGCTCATTTAGAGTTGTGATTTCAAGCTCACCACGCTCACTAGGGATTACTGTTTTTGCTTTTTTTACTACATCATTTGGATAGAAATATAATCCTACAACAGCGTAGTTTGATTTAGGATTTTTGGGTTTTTCTTCTATACTTATAACATTTCCATCTTCACTAAACTCTGCTACTCCATAACGCTCTGGATCACTTACATAATAACCAAATACCGTGGCACAGTTTTGCTCTTTTACATTTTTGATGCTTTGCTCTAGAAGATTTGTAAATCCATGACCATAAAATATATTATCCCCTAGAACTAAACAAACATCATCATCTCCAATAAACTCTTCACCCAAAAGAAAAGCTTGTGCCAAACCATCAGGAGTAGGTTGCACAACATATTCTAAACTAATCCCAAGCTCACTTCCATCCCCTAGAAGGTTTTTAAAGCTTTGCTGATCTTGTGGAGTTGTAATAATAAGTATCTCTGTGATTCCAGCAAGCATAAGCACAGATAGTGGATAGTAAATCATAGGTTTATCGTAGATGGGAACTAACTGCTTAGATACACCTTTTGTGATGGGGTAGAGCCTTGTTCCACTTCCACCTGCTAAGATTATGCCTTTCATATACCCTCCTGTATAATATTATTTTCCTCTAATCTATCCATAACCATCTGTGCAGAAATATTTTTCATACATATGTTATCACTGCAGTTTTTCATTGTATCAGTTTTATAACATGGGCTACACTCTAACCCTAGTCTGATTATCTCTACCTTGTTTCTTGGCGTCTTATAAGGTCCTGTTTGCTCTGGTGGAGTTGGTCCTATCAGACAAAAAACAGGAGTACTCACAGCTGAAGCAATATGAGCAGTGCCTGTATCTGTTACCACCAAAGCCCTTGAGTTTTCAATCACGCTAACCAAATCCGCTACTGAGAGCTTTCCGACCAAATCTATAATGTTTTGATTATATGGCTTGAGCGGTTCAAAAAACTCCGCTTCACTAGGAGAGCCTACAAGTACTATTTTTTGATTTTTTGGTACTAGCTCCATTAGCTCTCGCCATCTATGGTGTGGCCAAGCACGGTAATTTATTCTCTTTTTTTTATTATGAGAGTTGCTTGGGCTAAAAACTACATAATCATTTAAATCAAATCGTTCTCTAATAGGCTCAAAATCACTACCAATTAACCTTGGATAAGATATATCCAAATTTTTATCACTCACGACACTGCCATAGAACTCTTTACAGATATCAACCATATGAGTTTTTGTGATTTTAATATCTTCACAAAACCACCCTACTTTTCTATCTGCTTTTATATTCTCAATGAGACTCTTAAACTGCTCGCCCATCTCAAAATTAATTAAAATATCATATGGAATTTTTTTAGAATGGCTAATAATCTCTCTTTTTTGGCTACTAAAAATTATAGGAATCTTCTTATGTTTTAGATAAAAAACTCTATTTACTCTGCTATCATTATCAAAAAGTTTCGCACTAGATGGCGTTGTGACAAAGTCTATGACTATATCATCTCCGTACTCATATCGCAGTGCATCAATCACAGATGTAGAGTAGACCAAATCTCCTAATGCTCCACATCTAACTATTAAAACTCTCATATTGGTGCCTAGTTCTCATTTGTGTTATTGTACTTTTTTATCGATATCAAACCACTTAACCTAACAAATTTATCAAATCGGTCTTGAACTTATCAAACACCCTAGCTCTGCCATCGCTATCTAGCGGTATCATATAGTGGTGCTGTTTTTTTGTATCGCCGATACTTTTCCATCTCGCAGCCGAAGCAAACAGAGTATCAGCAAAAGATGTCATCGTCTCACACCCACTAGCACTAGCTAGATGATATGTGCCAGTAGAGGTGCTAATAAATAGTCTCATATGTGCTAGCAATGATGCAAAATGCACCAGTCCATTAGTAGACATATAATAGACTACACCCTCCTCGCCTACCGCCTCTCTAGCACGACCCATAAGCTCCTCTTCATCAGGTCCAAATGTCATAACTATCTGATAATTATCATAACTTCTAGCGATATCTATGAGCTTCACATATTCATCTAGACTCCAGTTCGCATCAGATGAGCCGCCAAAGCCTATATGAAAAGCGATGATTGGTTTTTCTATCTCATAATCTGCACAAAACTCCCTATAATTTTTATCATCAAAGTTAAAAATAGGGCGTGGAAAATCTAACGATATATCGGCAAAAAGTGCCTTTGAAAGCTCTAGATTATATTCAAACTCCGCCATCTTTACTTGACTGCGTCGCTGTATTATACGGCGATTATAGAAAAATTGAGCTAACTTTGTAGCTGGTGCAATACGAATAGGAATTTGTACCAAAAACTGAGCGAGTGCTACTTTAGTATTAGAAAATAGCGTAATAGAAGCGTCGATATTTTTAGATTTTATCTTTTTTGACAGCATCAAGGCACTATCATTTTCATCCACAATCACATCATCTATAAAATCACAATACTCTACTATTGCTCTATTTAGCGGTGCTACTAATGCAATAACTCTATTTTGTGGTGAGTAGTTTTTTAACGCATATAGTGTCGGCAAAGCTGTTATAAAATCACCCAATTTATCATTTCGAACTACCAATATATTCACCGCACACCTCGACTCTAAATAGGGTATAATATCGATATTTTACAATAAAAGAGAATTTATATCAAAGTTATGAATAATCATTTTATATGGGACAGCTATTCAGATCAGCCACACATTATAAAAGATAGAGCTTTTAAAAAAGCTGTGCGTAAAAAAGCGTGGCTAGATTATCTAACAATGGCTCTCTCTAGCCTACTAATCCTCCCTCTCTCAGCTGCTTTGATGAAATTTTTTAGAGGCAAAACCAAAGTATCAAATATAGACCTGATAGGAATCGGAGTAAATCTAGATAAAGATGATGGCAAAAACACCCAGCAAAATCTAATAGAGGAGTTAGGAGTAAAAAACCTCATCATCAGAGTAGCTCTAAATGATATAGAAAATATCGATAGATATGTAGAGTTTGCAAAGAGTTTTGGTGAGAAAAATATCCTCATAAATATAATCCAAAATAGAGAAAATTTAGAAAACCATCAACTGCTACGAGAAAATTTGGCGATAATTTTTACAAAATTCTCTTCTATTTCAGATGAGTTTCAAATCGGCACTACTATAAATAGATTAAAATGGGAGATTTTTAGCATCAAAGAGGACTACATTCCGATGTTTGAAGTTGCTCAAAGCATAAGAGATAGCAAATTTCCGCACATAAAACTACTAGGTCCATCAGTGATAGATTTTGAGTACTACTACAATGTGCGAGCGATGTTTAATATGAAAAAAATCAAATATGATATCACCTCGGCACTGCTTTATGTAGATAGACGAGGCTCTCCACAAAACACCCAATATGGGATATTTGATCTAAAAAATAAGATTGATTTACTCTATTCATTGGTAAAATTGAGTCCTAAAACCACAAGCGATGATATATATATCACAGAGGTTAATTGGCCTATAAAAAATACCGCTCCATACGCTCCTACGAGCGAAAAAGAGTGCGTAAGCTGTGAGGATTATACACAATATATGATAGATTACTTTAAAATAGCAAGAGATAGTGGCAAGATAAAACGGGTCTATTGGCATCAACTAATCGCCCCTGGATATGGACTAGTTGATAACCGTGATGACAAAATAGTAAAATATCCACAATTTTATGCACTTAAAGAGCTGTTAAGAAATGAAAATCCTTTATAAACCATACTCTTTCGCTAAGGCTTCACAATGGGTGCCCCAAATTTTATAAACAAAATTTGACCCTTTCGTTGCAGAGTCGCTCAAGAATATGGTTTGTAAATTGGAAAATGCATTAAAAGAGAGAAGATGAAAATTTTTATAGAGATACCGACATGGCTAGGGGACGCTATTATGGCGACTCCAGCGATACAAAATATTATAAAAACCTACCCTGAGGCAAAAATCACGCTACTTGGCTCATTTGTCTCAACTGAGGCTTATAGCGGATATCCAAATATTGAAAAAGTTATCACTGATGAGAGCAAAAAGAGTGGCAATAGATATATAAATCTCATAAAATTGGCTAAAAGTCTAGGAGAGTTTGATTTAGCGCTCTCTTTTAGGCGTAGTTTTAGCTCACGATTTTTACTATTTTTTATAAAATCAAAAAACAAATTTGGCTACAAAAGATTTACAAAAAAAGAGATACATCTAGCTATCAGATATAACGATTTTGTAAACAAAGTTTTAAATCTAAAAAATGAAGCAGGTGATCTAAAGCTCTATTTCACCCCTTTTAAATATGATAAACCAACTCTGGGGATAAACCCAGGGGCAACTTATGGAAGTGCCAAAAGATGGTACCCACAGGAGTTTGCAAAAGTTGCTACACACTTAGCAAACTCTTATGATATTGTCATTTTTGGAGGGGCAAATGAAGTTGAGATGGCAAAAGATATTGAAGATATTTTAATAAAAAATGGGGTAAAAAACTACCAAAACCTAGCAGGAAAAACTACCATAAAAGAGCTTATCGAAAAAATCGCAGGACTAGCTCTATTTATCACAAACGATAGTGGACCTATGCATATTGCAGCGGCTTATAAGATTAAAACAGTAGCAATTTTTGGTCCTACAAAACAGAGCGAAACAAATCAGTGGAGAAATGAAAATGGCGCAATTGTGAGCAAAAACCTAGATTGTATGCCATGTATGAAGCGAGAGTGCCCTCTAAAACATCACGACTGTATGAGGCTCATCACAGCAGAAGATGTCCTAGAGGCGATACCTAGCAGCCGCTATTTATCCTCTTTATAGTGGCAGTTGTGCTCTTGCCATCGACGAACTTTACCAGTCTCAGCTCCCCTGCAAACTCAGAACCAACTACGCTTTTACCCTCATAATCACCACCTTTTACCAAAATATCAGGAGAGATATTTTTTATCAGCTCATATGGAGTATCTTCGCTAAACATCACCACAAAATCTACCGCCTCTAGTGAGGCTAATATATAGGCTCTATCATCTTGGGTATTTACAGGGCGAGTTGGCCCTTTTAGCTCTCTAACAGAGCTATCAGAGTTTAGCCCCACGATGAGCACATCGCCATAACTTTTGGCTTCTTGAAGATACTTTACATGCCCTACATGGAGAATATCAAAACAGCCATTTGTAAAGACTATCCGCTTTTTAGCAGCTTTTAGCCTCTCTACTAACTCATATATCTGCTCTTTAGTCTTGATATGGGTATCAGATGTGCTTTTATGCAAACTATACTCATACTCCTCTATCTCATCGATAGTTACAGTCGCAGAGCCAATTTTGCCCACAACTACAGCTGCAGCGTGGTTTGCAAATGCTGCGGCTCTATCGATAGATAACCCACAAGCTAGAGCAAAAGAGAGCGATGCGATAACAGTATCCCCAGCACCTGTTACATCAAAAACCTCTTTTGCAACAGTTGGAAGCACTCTCATGCTCTCATCATATATAGCGATTCCATCTTCTGATAGTGTTATCATAGAGCACTCTAAATCGCACATACTTTTTAATTCTAACAGAGCTGATTTTAGAGATTTATCGTCTATTATCTCGATGCCTAGTGCCTCTATCGCCTCTTTTTTATTGGGTGTGAGCAGATATGCACCGCTATATTTACTATAATCAGAACCCTTTGGATCTATAAGAACCTTTTTACCAGCCATTCGTGAGAGTTTTATAACACCCTGAGCTAACTCATGAGTAACTACACCCTTACCATAATCAGAAATTATAATAGCATCATAACTATCTATATGTTTTGCGATATAGCTTAGCATTAGCTCTTTACTGCCATCAATAACGCTATCTTTTGACTCTTTATCATATCTGATTATCTGCTGACTTGATGCGATGATACGAGATTTTTTAGAGGTTTGACGATTTTTCTGTATCACCAATCCATCTGTGGGAATATCTAGTGACTCTAACATCTCTCGCAACTCATCACCGCTACTATCATCACCTATAACGCTACAGACATCAACACTAGAGCCTAGCGAGAGGAGATTATTTAGCACATTTCCAGCACCGCCTAGCGTCGTGCTCTCTCGTTTGATATCGACCACCTGCACAGGAGCTTCTGGCGAGATACGATCACACCCTCCCCAAAGGTAGTGATCTATCATCAAATCACCTATTACTAAAATATGTGGCTTGTTGCTTCTAAGCTCTCTCATCTAACTTCCTGCTCGTAAATACGCTTGATTTCACCTACATAATCAGCGATTCCATCTTCAAAACTAAAGCGAGGCTCAAACCCTAAAATCTCTTTTGTACTAGCGATATCCGCCTCTGTATGAAACTGATATCTACCTATATATGGATTGGGGATATATTCACACTCATAGCTAGTTTCTAGATTTTTTTGCAATATATTTACCATATCTTGAAAGCTTCTAGCCCTGCCCGTTCCCACATTAAAGACCCCACTCTCATTTGGATCCATAGCGAGTATATTTGCCTGAATAATATCATCGATATAGATAAAATCTCTCAAAATCTTATCGCTATTTTCAAATAGTTTTGGATTTTTACCACAAAGTAGCTGATGTCCAAACTGTATAACCATCGACGCAGTTTTATTTTTAAAAAACTCTCGTCTACCATATACATTAAAATATCTTAGCCCCACTATCGATATAGAGTCATTTTTAGTAGCATAACTCATAGCTAAATGATCCATCATCAGTTTTGAAAATCCTTTACCGGCTTCATCGATTTCGATCGAAACAAA
>CAZYTC010000034.1:13874-18814 GCA_964650175.1 uncultured Campylobacterales bacterium
CTTCTTTAATACGACTAAGCACCCCCATAGGTGTTTGAAAATCCATATACATTTTGAGGAGCTTCATACCCTACTCGCTGAGGAGAAGCAGCATCTCCATAGGTCGCACCAGAAGAGGCATAAACCATATTTGCATTATGTGCAACTGCCATATCTAGCAAATCCTTAAACGCATTCACATTTGTTTGAACCATCAAATCTTGCTCTAGTGCCGTGGTATCAGAGATTGCCGCCTCATGAAACATATAATCAAACTTATAGTTTCTACGCAAAGTATCTAGTAGCTGCTTATCATTGATATCACCGCTGATAACTTCGCCACGAAATCCGATTAGGTTTTTAAAGTGCCCAAAACTGCGTAGATTGCCGTTTGAGAGCACCTTATCAGAGCGAAACAAATCCAGTACCACTATATGTGCATCTGGATAGTTTTCTTGGAAATAAAAGGCTAGATTAGAGCCAATAAAGCCTGCCCCGCCTGTGATTAAAATAGATTTATTGTTTAAATTTAGGTCATTATATCTCATCAAAAACTCACTTTTAAATTAGTATCATATTGTAACAAATCTTTTATTAATCACCACAAAGTTATATTTTTTTAAGACTCTTAAGATTATAATGATAACCAAATTTTTAATGGAGAATAAAGATGAAAAAAATCGCAATCGCAATGCTTTTTGCTGGTGTATCACTAATGGCAAACGATGGTAAAGCACTAGCTGCTAAATGTGTAGCCTGTCATGGTGCTAGCTTTGAGAAAGTAGCAAATGGTAAATCTGAAATCGTAAAAGGTTGGTCATCAGCTAAAATCGAAGAGGCACTAAAAGGTTACAAAGCAGGTACTAGAAATGCTCACGGTATGGGTGCTCTCATGAAGGGTCAAATGGCATCATTTAAAAGCGATGCTGAAATCAAAGCTGTATCTGATTATATAGCTTCTATTAAATAATTACGCCAAATGGAAGTGAATTCCATTTGGCTACGCTAACGCTGAGTTCACTTCAGCAGTGGGCTCTCGCACCTTTGGTGCTCTGTAGACTGCCGCGTCACTTCGTTCCTCGCAGTGACTGTCATTGCGAGAAGTGCACAGCACGACGAAGCAATCTATTGATATTTACGCTATCAAAACAAGTTCCGATTAGCTACGATAATTCTGCGTTCACTTCAGCAGTGGGCTCAAGCGACTTTGTCGCTATGTGGACTGCTCACAGTAACTGTCATTGCGAGAAGTGCGTAGCACGACGAAGCAATCTACACGATTTTAGTAAAATCCGCAATAACAGACTAACTTACTCTGGCTTATACTCTTTTTTCATAGCCTCTTTTCGTTTTTTCTCTCTATTAGCAGCATCATTTAAATCCTCTTCACCATCAAACTGTACTTGATTCATCATCTTCGTCGAATCATCAAACTGCCCATTTCTAACTCCCCACAAAAACGCAGAGAGTGCAATAGCACCTAAAAATAGTGAAGCCCCAAGCATCATCGCAACTACCCAAGAATCCATAAACCCTCCTACCTATATAGCCATTTAACTCGCATAGAGTTTAACACAACGAGCAGTGAGCTAAAAGACATCGATATAGCAGCAACTAGCGGTATAATAAATCCTGCCATCGCTAGCGGTATAGTGATAGAGTTATAAACTAGCGATATAGCGATATTTTGTCGCACCAAGCCGTATGTACGCCCTGCTATCGTTATCGCCTCAGATAGTGTTGTGATAGAGTCGTTCATCACCACCACATCACTCACCTCTATGGCTATATCAGAACCGCTCCCCATCGCTATGGCAATATCGCTAGTAGCGAGTGCCAATATATCATTTACCCCATCACCAGCCATAATCACAACATCGCCACTAGCGTGAGCCTGCTCTATAAACTCTGCTTTTTGCTCTGGACTAAGGCTATGATACAGCTCATCGATACCTACCTCTGATGCCACGCTTTTTGCCGCTAGCTCATGATCTCCTGTGAGCATAACTACTCGAAGCCCCCGCTCTCTCATAGCGGCTATCGCCTCAGTGGCTGCTGGTTTTGGCTTGTCTCGTAGCTCAAAAACTGCCACTAGTTTTTCATCTATAGCATAATAAAACAGACTGCCACTAGAGCTAGATTTATCAATATTTATGCCTAAATCTAGCATAAACGCGGCGTTTCCACCAGCTATAACCACGCCATCATATCTAGCCACTACGCCACGAGCTGATATCTCTTTGATATCTTCTAATATATATGGATTTTCAATATCTAAATATTTGGCTACACCACGACTAATAGGGTGTTTTGATGATGATACCAATGAGTATAAGACTCGCCTGTCATAATCACCAAAAACGCTCTCATCCACTACCTCTGGGCGACCCTCTGTGATGGTTCCCGTCTTATCTAGTACTATCATATTTGCTTTTGCTAGCGTCTCTATATGTGCCGCTGATTTAAATAAAATCCCTCGCTTAGCTCCTAGAGCTAACCCTACTAGCGTAGCAACTGGTGTAGCTAGAGCTAGAGCACATGGACATGCGATAATGATAACCGATACCCCCACCATCAACGATTTATCAAATGAGTTTGGCCAGAAAAACCAGACCCAAAATGTAGCGATAGCAACAAATAGTATCACTGATGAAAAGTGCTCTGATAGGCGGTTTGCTAACTGCTCGATATGTGGTTTTTTAGAGAGTGCTTTATCTAGCAAATTCACCAAATGCGAAAGCGTAGAGTGAGCGAAATCTTTTGTAGTGCGATATTTGATAACTGCATCTATACTAGTGGTTCCACTGATGATTTTTGAGCCGATACTCTTATAAATTGGCTCGCTCTCGCCTGTGAGATTTGATTCATCAAAACTCCCCTCACCCTCGATGACCTCGCCATCTATGGCACTTCGCTCACCACTTTTAATGAGAACAACCTCGCCCTCTTTTACATCATTAACGCTAACTAAACTCACCACACCATCTCTTATGATGCTAACCTCTTTTGGTATATGTTTACTTAGCACATCTAGCGTATCGGCTGCATTTTTACGGCTCAGAACCTCTAGAAATTTACCAAATAGCACAAAAGTTATAATCATTGACACCGAGTCAAAATATGCCTCGCCATAGCCTCGAAGCGTCACATAGATAGAGTATAGATATGTCATAGTAGCACCAGATGCCACGAGCAAATCCATATTTACGCTCTTATTTTTTAGCCCATAATATGCACCGCGATAGAAAATCCATCCGCTATAAAAGAGCACAGGTGTCGTCAAAGCCCACTCTGCGATATGCAAAATCGTCTTTATCTCTTGATCTATACCCGTAAAATATCCTGCATATTGAGCTACCGCCACCCACATAATATTCATCGTGGCAAATGTAGCTACAGCCATACGCAAAAAGTAATCTCTTCGCTCTTTTGCCAATCTCTGCTCTTGGATAGATGAGTCATACGGAAACGCGTTATACCCGATGGCTCGTATCATTTCGATTATGGCAGAGAGTTTTATGACGCTATCATCCCACTCTACAAACGCCTTGTTATTTGTATAGTTTATATGAGCCTCTAATACCCCATCTAGCCTATGTAGTGCCTTCTCATTTAGCCATACACACGCCGCACAGTGTATCCCCTCGATGATTAGTGAGACTTGAGAAAATCCATCTTTTGAGGCGGTTACATACTCACTATAAAAACCCTTTGTATCAAAATTACTAGAGTCCTCAAACTGCTCTAGTGGCGGAGCGAGCGTCGTATCAGAGATTTTACTATAAAAACTATCAAGCCCCTCATCACGCAGCAGATGAAAAATCCCCTGACACCCCTTACAGCAAAAATGATGCTCCTCATCAGCTATCATCACATCAGAACTAAACTCTAGCTGGCAATGATCACACTTGATTTTAGACATAGATAAATCGCCCTAACTCTCTATTTTTAACAACTCTATCATACTCGCCCACAACGCCACCCATAGAGATATAGACCCCATTTTTAGCATTTTTGGCATACCCTATAGCAACAGATAGATTTATAGTTGGCTCGATTTTATCTATAGCAAATGGCTCCATCGCACCTGTAAAAATCACTACTTTTTTTATCTCTGCATCAGCTATCACTTTTGCACTGAGATTCATCGTATCTGTGCCGTGAACCACTATGATAATTTCATCATCGCATCTTTTTATTGCCTCTAGTAGCAGTGCCCTATCACTATCATCAAACTCTAATGAGTCTTTATATATGATGCCTATTATCTCTATATCAAATGAGAGTTTTTTAACTATCTCTCTCACAGCTAAATCATCGCTAGGCACGAAAAGCTCCCCATTGAGCGGATTATATCGCTTATTAAATGTCCCGCCTGTATTTATAATAATCATAATAGCTCCCTCAGCGAAGATACAACCCTATCAGCACTACTCTCACCACTTCCTAGTAGTACACCATAACCCACACCACTATCTCTAGCAGCTACAATATCTCTCTCACTATCGCCTATCATAATAGAGCTAGCCATATCGATATTTAGCTCTCTTTTAGCATCTAAAAACATCCCTGTGCGGGGTTTACGGCAGTTGCAATTATCGCTATCGGTATGTGGGCAATGATATATTTTCGCTATATATACACCTAATGATTTAAAATACTCTAGCATCCACTCACTAAGCACACTAAAATCATCCTCACTATAATATCCTCTAGCGATACCAGATTGATTTGTCACAACTACAACAATATAGCCACTATTTTGATAATGTTTGCATAGCTCAATTATCCCATCTACTAGCTCAAAATCCTCTATTTTATGTAGATAGTTTTTCTCTACATTGATAACACCATCACGATCTAAAAATAGGGCTTTTTTCACTATATAGTTCCTTTTGAATAATACGCCAATCGAAACAAGTCCCGATTGGCTACGCTAACGCTGAATTTTCCTCAGCGGA
>CAZYTC010000035.1:0-18349 GCA_964650175.1 uncultured Campylobacterales bacterium
CTCCAGTTGAAAGTTTGGTGTGCAAAGTGGATTTTTATTCCATAGTTTGTAAATAACTCTTTCCACAAAATACCAACTTGCTCACCTTGAACTATTGAATTTGTAGATACAAAAGCCACTTTGATATTTGTACCTTGAATATATTTTGAAGCTTTTAAATACCAAGCAGTTACATAATCTAAAACTTTTCCATTTTTTACATTTGAAAAAATAGTTTCCATTTCTTTTCGTTGATTTGAATTTAAAAGTTTTGAACCTATAAAAGGTGGATTACCCAAAATATAAGTTAGTTTTTCTTTACTTATTACATCTTCCCAAGATATTTGAAGTGAGTTTGCATGAACTATATTTGCTGATTTTTTCAAAGGAAGTCTTACAAAATATTGCCCAAAATGTTCACTAATCATCATATTCATTTGATGATCAATTAACCACATTGCAACTTGAGCTATTTGAGCTGGAAACTCTTCAACTTCAATTCCGTGAAATTGATCAACATCACACCAAACAATTGAAGATATATCAAGTACATTTTCACTATAAAGAATTTTTAGTATCTCAAGCTCTAAAATTCTTAATTCTCTATAAGCAATAATTAGGAAATTTCCACTTCCACAAGCTGGGTCTAAAAAGTGTAGAGTTGATAACTCTTTGTGAAATTCAGCTAGTTGTTTTTTATTCTTTTTTACTTTTTCAAACTTTTCATAAAGTTCATCTAAAAATAAAGGACGAATTAGTTTTAAAATATTTGCTTCACTTGTATAGTGAGCTCCCAAATTTCTTCTATGCTCTTTGTCCATAATTGATTGAAAAAGTGAGCCAAAAATAGCTGGAGATATTTTGCTCCAATCAAGATAACAGCACTCAAGAAGTATATCTCTCATTTTACTATCAAATGATGGAATAGGTAAGAACTCTTCAAAAAGTTTTCCATTTACATAAGGAAAAGTTGCCAAGCTCTCATCAAGATTTTTTAATCTTTTTTCAAAAGGAGTATTTAAAACTTGAAAAAGTTCTGTTAGTTTACTTCCTAAATCACTTCCATCTTCGCTAGTTTTATTTTCCAAAAATTCAAGAAATGCTCTTTTTTCAAAAATAGATGTATCTTCGGCAAATCCTAAAAATAGAAGTCTTACTAAAAAAACTTCCAAAGGATGTCCATCGTATCCAACATCTTTTAACTTATCGTGAAGTTTTCCCATCATTTGGGCAGCTTGTATATTTATAGGGTCTTCTGCAACTACTTTATGCTTTGTGTAACCTGCAATAAAGCCAAAAAGATGAACATTTTTATAGAGTTCATTTAGTGTAAATTCATAACTAGCATCCTCATCTAAATCATAGAGTCTAAAAATCTCAAAATCAGAGACGAGGATATATTGAGGCAACTCAGAATCTTTGAGTCCTGGAAAATAATCTAGTGCTTGAGTGTAGGCTTTTTCTAAATCTTTACCTCTGGATTTATGCTCTACTAGCAGTGTACCCTTCCAAAAAAGGTCGATTCGCCCTCTTTTGTCCCCTAGCTTTTTAACAGGCTCTTCAAACGAGGCTACTCGTCTTCTGCTAATACCAAAAATATTAAAAAAATCATTCCAAAAACTCTGGGATTCGGCATGTTCTTTCTCTTCTTTTTCCCACTCTTTTGAAAAACTGATTGCTCTATTTTTTATCTCATTCCAACTTAGTGCCATAAAATTACCTAATTTTTATTGTTATTGATTATATCTTATAGTTTGTTAAAAGTCTGTTTTACTCTCACGCCAAAAAGGGTATAGAAATCATTATCGTGTAGTAGATTGCTTCAGCCTAAAGGCTTCGCAATGGCGAGGTTTTATATAAAACTACTGCAAAAACCCCATAGATTTTTCGCTATCAAAGCTGCTGTGTTGCTCTTTTTTAATCTCGCGGATAAAATCATCACTGCTAAAAACCCCATCTGTGCGAGTGGCGACAATATAGGCTGTGTTTTTTATCACTAGATTTATCTGTCCGCCTGTGAGGGCGAACGATGATAGCTCATCTATACTAAAATCGCTAGTGTATGGTGCATTTTTAGGTAGCATCATCTCCCAGAGCTTGTAGCGTTGCTCGCGTGATGGTTTTTTGAATTCGATTTTATAGTTAAATCGGCGTGAAAATGCGGGGTCAATGTTTTCTAATAGGTTTGTAGTGGCTATCAAAATACCGCTAAATTTCTCTATCTGCTCTAGAAATATATTTTGCATCTGATTGTGCATCTGATCGGCTGATGATGCCATAGAGCTGGTGCGAGATGAGAGAAATTGATCTGCTTCGTTTAGTAGCAGTATCGGTTCTGTTTTGGTTTTGGTGGATAGCTCTCTATATGTATCAAAGATTTTTCGCACATTTTTTTCTGATTCGCCCACATACATCGAGAGGATTTTAGAGCAATCAAAGCTGAGTAGTTGTCGCTTGAGTGATTTGGCTAGCGAGTGAGCTGTGAGAGTTTTTCCAGTACCTGCTGCACCATAGAAAATAATGCGTGCATCGATAGAGCCCTTTTTATCTTTTATCCCCCACTCATGAAGGCGTGCGATTACATCTTTATCTAGTTGTTTGAGTAGATTTTGTAGTGTTAGCTGTGTATCATCATTTAAAACTACATCATCTAGCGTAGTTACTGGCTCTACAAGCTCAAAAATATCTTGCTCTTTTATCATAATATCAAGCTTTACTCGGCGAAGCTTTTTTTTCTTTTGTGGGTGCATAATGCCTTGTAGAACATCATCAACGATATAAAAAGATCTACTAATACCACCAAATGGATTTAGCATCTCCTCATAATCGATAATCTCTTCGCTGATGAGCCGTGAGCCCTCTTCAAGTAGTGAGCGGTTTTTGATTCTATCATAATCATCGCTACTGATGAGATCTATGAGGGTATTCATATCTCGCAAATTTGAGTCTGCGGAGCTGTACTCCTCTTTTAGTAGGGCTAGAAATATTATTTGCTCTTTATTTTCAAACTTTTTTTGTTTGAAAAATCTATCTAGTGCTATCTCTGATTGTGTTTGAGATAGTCTCTCATCGATGCGTTTTTGTAGTATCTCTAGTTTTGAGCGAGTGCGGTCTATCCCTAGCGAGCGGTTGTTTTCGCTGTTTCTGATGGTGGCTATCTTTTGATATAGCTCTATTTTAAAGAATTGATCTTGGAGATACTCTAGATGGTCACTATATGGTGTGATATCTGGCAAGCTCATCTCTAGCGAGCCATCTTGAAGCAGTTTTAAAAACACGCTAGAGAGTGCGATAGGTGTATTTAGTAGCTCTAAATGGGTGATTTCACTCACTTTTAGCGGTGTAAATGAGTGCAGTGATATCCATCCTAGCTCTAATAGTCGCTTTAGCTCGCTGATATGGTCTAGATATCCATAACCATCTGAACCATAAATCTCTTGAAGTAGCTCTAGCGAGATGACATCTTCGATAGATGATAGATATTTTTTACTCATCTGTCTTAGCAGTAGTGCCTCATCGCCACTGCATTTTAGATGTGGAAAAATCTCTGTTTTTTCTATATTTTTATGCTCTAAAAAATCTATTAAATATCTCAAATGAACCTCAATTTTCTATAAATGAGTAGAGTAGTTTTATCTCATCTGCCCAGATAGACTCATCTATTGTCTCTAGAATGAGTGGAATATCATCCATTCGCTCATCATTCATCAAAAATCTAAACGCATCTAGACCGATTTTACCCTCACCTAGCGAGTGGTGCCTATCGACTCTGGAGCCCAAGTCTGGTTTGGAGTCATTTATATGCATTCCCATAAGATATTTAAATCCCACGATTTTATCAAACTCACTCCATGTGGCATCGTATGCCTCGCGAGTGCGGATATCATAGCCTGCTGTGAACATATGACAGGTATCGATACAGACGCCGATGCGTGATTTATCATCGACTTGTTCTATGATGTCTCGTAGATGCTCAAATTTGTATCCTAGATTAGAGCCTTGTCCTGCTGTGTTTTCTAGAACCAATGAGACATTTTGAGTTCGCTCTAGCGTAGTGTTTATCGACTCTGCTATTAGAGCTAGACACTCATCTTCGCTGATTTTTTTAAGATGGCTTCCTGGGTGAAAGTTGATTCTATCAAGCCCTAGCTGATCACATCGCTCTACCTCATCGATAAATGCATCTAGTGATTTCTCTCTCGCTTCAAGCTCTGGATGACCTAGATTTATTAGATATGAGTTGTGCGGCAATATATGTTTGGGCAAGATAGCACTTGCGGCTAAATTTTCCTTGAACGCTCTGATAGTATCATCATCGAGTGGCTTTGCTACCCATTGCCTCTGGTTTTTGGTAAAAAGTGCAAATGCTTTTGCCCCGATTTCCATCGCATTTAGTGGTGCATTAAATACTCCCCCCGATGCTGATACATGTGCTCCTACAAATTTAGCCATAATAAATCCTATCAAAAAAGTGTGCCATTATATCATAGCAAACAAAACCTATCTTTTTGAGAGTATCAAATATATCCCATATGCCAAAAATATCGATGAGATGAGCAGTAGAGAGAGTGCAAAATACCATAAAATCTCTATCTCTAGCAATAGTGCAATAGATGATAACACCAGTGCAGCAGTAGCGAAATACCACTGCGTAGTGGCGACTTTTGCAGGCAGCAGCTCATATAGAGATGGTACGGCTTTTTCTTCTATAAATGGTGCGAACCTCTCAAACCATACCAAAAATGGCACTATTTTATATAGATGTGCCACTATCAAAAATCCTAAAAAACCTATCATCAATATATAAAATGAGAGCTTTAGAAGTATCTCAAGATGGCTAAAAATATAGATAGCCAAAACTATCATAAACAGTAGTAGTGATATAAATGATACAGCGATAAATCGCTCCCAAACATCGCTATATTTGCGTTTTTTAGAGGTGAAAATCCTAAAAACTACAAACATATAGTAGATAATCGATATGGATGCTAAAATAGCTGAGATTTTAGATAGTAGTGGCAAAAATAGAGAAAAAATCATCATAATAACCGTTGCAATCATCATATAAAAGCTGATTTTGTGAGCCATATCAGATGGACGACTACAGGCTCCAAACATCGGCAATAAAACTGTGCTAACACCCATAATATTGAGCATTACATATCCGCCAAAAATCGACATAATATGCAGTGGTGCGATAGCTGATGGATCTATATCAACCACTCCGCCATAGCCTAGTGCCATAACTATCCCAAAGATTAATCCTACAGCTAAAAATAGAGTGCTAAATCGCATCGAATCCACCACAGCAGAGCTGCGAGAGCTCATCGATACACTTATAAAAAGATTGTAGATATAGATAAATAGCGATACTAAAATAAGCATCCCACCAATAGGAATATATATAGAGTTAGCCAAAAATCCATATATAATGATGACTGTACCTAGTAGTAGCAAAATAAATGTGATGATAAATGCTCGTGGGTGCTTGTGATATACCTCTGCAACTACCACTGATAGCTGTGCCATAGCCCCAATAATGACCATCATAACAAAACCTATCATATATGAGTGGCTAAAAGCTATGAGTGATGTATCTCTGATATCTGGATTAAATGGCATAGAGAGCAGTAATATTATAGATAGTATATAAAATGCCACTCCTGCTATAAAATATGGTGCCACGATACGCAGAGGTAGAGAGAAATCTGGCGATACATTCATTCTAAATCCTCTATTTTTATAATGATATTGTTTAATCTATCTTTGAAATATGTCTCATTTTTGGCTCTACGATAGAGAATATCTAGATTTTCATCTCTGATGTGTTGAAAAACTGTGCCATCGCATTTGAAATTTTTGCCAAGCCCGCCAAATATATCGCTAGCTGTGAGGATTTTATATATAGTATCATCTGGATAGATAGATGAGAGATATTCGCTATTAAATTTCGCTCTACTCATACAGCCTGCACTGACGCAAACATCTCTATCTATGGAGATTTTTTCTATCGCACTGCCCATACTATACAGCTCTAGCTCTAGCGAACTCTCATCATAACGCAGATATGCAGTGTCTGAGTGTTTGAGCTTTTGCGTCTTTAGCGTGAGGATTTTAGGAGTGCTATTATCGTAGTGTTTGCTGCTACAACCGCTAAAAATGATCAATAGAGATAGGTAGATTATATATCGCATAATTTCATCCAAATTTTTATGTATTGTAACAATATTTGATAAAATATAAATTTTATATGAAAAAATATACTTTTTTTCTAATTTTTAAGATACAATTACACAAGAACATAATAAAAAACAGGAAGCAACGATGCAAAATATTCTAATTGAAGCTCAAAAACATTTTGAATCCCTACTAGAGCTACTAAAATCAAATGCCACAAAAGATGAGAGCTATTTTACAAAGCTTAGTATCGATAATGAAGAGGCTTATGTGTTTATGAATCAGAGTATGTGCTCTAGCGATTCGGTATGTAAAGAGTGTGCAATATATAGAGATTTCATCAGAGAGATGCTAGAGGTACTAAGTGATTTAGAGCTAGATGCATCAAAAATTACAGAGTACACTAGTGAGCTAGAGAAATATACAAATACTATAGAGAGTATTGTTACAAACATAAAAACAGCACTAAATCAATAATATTTTTGTATAATCGCTACTATGTACAGAGAACTTTTTAGCGATTTTTACAACCGTAATCTGCCTTGTGATATGGAGCAGTGTTTGGAGCTCTTTTCCATATTTGGCGGACTAGATATCGATATTGATACAGATAAGCATATCATAGAGCTTCTGCTAGAGCATATATTTCATAATTTTGATAATTTACGAGCTACTCTACTAGAGCCACTAGATTATGATGAGAAGATGATAAAGCTACTTACGGCAATATCTCGTGGTGATCGTCGTAGCCACTCTGCATTTAAACGCTCACGCATTGGAGCTACTAGAGGCGATAACTATCTACGATACCTCATAGCTCATCACTATATTCATAAAGAGTACTCAAAAGAGACCCCACCGCTACGAACCCACCCCAAACAGAAGTTTAAAAAAGAGATAGAACGCCATAAAATCTCTCATAAATATCGATTTCACTCCCCATTTGTGCGATTTTGGTTTGCATTTATAGAGCCATTTGCACCATCTATTGCAAGAAGAGATTTTACATCATCGCTACAGTTTATCTCGCAACATCTAAATAGTTTTATCGGCTTTACATTTGAAGAGCTAAGCGATATCTATATCAACGATATATTTGCCACAGAGCTAGGTAGTGAGATATATGAGTCTGGTAGCTACTGGGATAAAGATGTAGAGATAGATCTATTTTGCACCACTCGTGATGGTGAGATTTATATCGGCGAGTGCAAATGGACAAACCACAAAGTAAATAAAAAAGAGCTACATAAACTGCTAGATAAAGCAGATATTTTAAATATAAAACCTCAAAAAATAGTGCTATTTTCAAAACGGGGATTCTCTAATGAGCTACTGAAAGAGAAAGATGAGAGAGTGCATCTAATCAGCTCCAAAGAGCTAGAGAGACTAATTTATACTCAATTAACTAGCATCTCTAAGAGCTTGATACGCCTCTTGGATTAGTAGGAATTTCTCAGAGTATTTGTTAATAATAATAGGATTTTTAGACTCTATCATATCTGGATGATACTGTTTTGCTAGCTGGTAGTAGCGTTTTTTGATATCGCTTGCTTTTGCGTTTGATGGGAGTTTAAATATTTTTCTATACTCTAGCATCTTATCTAGCGAGCTATCGCCAAAACTAAATGCTCTAAAATATGAGTATAGCGTACCTACAAAATCATTATCATATAGATAATTTAGCTTATAGTGGAAAATCTCGCCTCTATCTAGTACTTTTTGCAGGCGTGATTTAGACTCCATCGTCGATACATCGATATAGATTGCGTTTTGTTCTGTTCTGATAAAAATATTTGTAAATTGCTGACGCAGATATCTCATCACCCATCTATTTGGCGTGCGTGGTGATATCATCACCTCATCAGAGCTGATGGCTGTTACATCGATATCTATAGTTTTTGATTTTTGATATGGTAGCTCTATTTTAATAGCACTGCTTTTGCATCGCTTTAGAGATTTGACATAAAATGCACTATCTAGAGATTCAGATTCAGCATATTTTTCACCTAAAATAGTTAAAAAATTCTCTTTTTCTCTGGATAGCCTATCGTTATTTAGCACCAAAAGTGCATTATCTAAAAATAGCGTATTGTGTAGATGTTCATCAAAAAATTGATCCATCCATTGCTCATCTAGAGCGTGCTGATTACCTATGACAAAGATAGCATTATTTCGTAGTACAACTTTCACACCAATCTCCACTAGCTATAAAGTTATATAAAAGTAGCAAAAAGTGTTCCAAAAATCAAATTAAGCTTATATCATAGCTGTGATAATCCCATAGTTTTGTGGCTCTCTATCACGAATCAATCCCCAGTAGTGACGATGCTCTTTTATAGAGTCAAAATCAAACTCGGCATATATTATCTCCTCCTTATCTCTAGAGGCTTCAGCTATCTTCTCGCCCACCATATCAGTGATAAATGATGAGCCATAAAATGTGATATCACAGCTCTCGCCACGCTCTAATCCTATACGGTTTGATGCTACTACAGGGATAATATTTGCAGCACTATGACCCATCTGAACGCGTTGCCAATGAGCCGCAGAGTCGATTTTAATCTCTGGCTCACTACCTATAGCTGTTGGATAAAATATAATATCAGCACCCATTAGCGTAAGTGCTCTAGCAGTCTCAGGAAACCACTGATCCCAGCATATACCCACGCCGATTTTACCAAATGCACTATCCCACACTCTAAATCCACTATCGCCAGATTTGAAATAGTATTTCTCCTCATATCCAGGACCATCTGGAATGTGGGTTTTGCGGTAGTTATCTAGCACCTCTCCATCGCTATCTATTACCACTAGTGAGTTGTAAAAATTCTCTTTATCTCGCTCAAAATAGCTAATAGGCAGCACAACGCCTAGCTCTTTTGCTAGCTCTGAGAATCTAGCGATTATAGGATTATCCGCTAGTTCTCTAGCCCATCCAAAAAAACAACTGCTCATATCTTTTGGGAAATAGTACCCCTCAAACAGCTCTGGAAGCAGTATAATATTTGCTCTGTTTTCTGCAGCCTCACGGACAAATCTCTCTGCATTATCTACATTTTTTGCTCTATCAGCACCCATTTGCATCTGAATTGCGGCTACTTTTACCATAAAATGCTCCAAATTTTTATCAGATTCTATCCAAACAAACTTTATAGCAGAATAATATACCCATATAATTATAAATTAATATTATTCGTGGTATGCTATAGCAATTCATAAAAAGGAGACTCCATGAGAATTGAGAGTGGTTTTAATCCTATTTTAAATACAAATGAGCAATCAAAAGTAAAAGATAAAGCACTAGATAAGATTGCTGCGGCTGTAGAGCTAGGCTTAGAGGATAACGCCTCTAGAACTATTGCTGATGCACTACAGAATCAGATTTCTACGATGGGTCAGGGTCTAGCAAATGCAAATGATGGTATCGCTATGATGCAAATCGCTGGCGGTGCTATAAATGCACTAAGCGAGCAGGCTGATAGATTGGGCGAGCTAAGCGTCAGAGCAAATAGTGCATCGCTAAATAACACACAACGACAAGCACTACACAATGAGTTCAACTCAACAGTAGATGCGATGAACCAGAGTATAGAGAACACTACATTTAATGGCGTAAGACTATTTGGCAACAATATGGAGATGTCACTAGGTGATAGTATGCAAAATATATCACTAGGCGATATAAATACTAAAATGCTTGATATGGGCAATAGCGATAGCTTGGATAGCTTTAGAGCTACACTACATCAAGCAACAATAGATGTAAGCTCTGCGACATCTGCACTAAATAGTGCATCAAACTCACTAATGCAAAGCATCGTATCTACATCAAATGCTAGAAGTCAAATAGCTGATAGTGATATGGCAAACTCTATAGGAGAGCTAGAGCAGGCAAATATGAAGCTATCGATGAACCAGATACTACAGGCTCATCAATATGATAGTATGAAAAATAATATTGCTCATCTATTAGGCTAAGATCACATATGATCTTTTGCCTCTATCCCTAGTAGGGATAGTCCTTGTTTTAGCGAAAGTGCTACGACCATCATAACTTTTAGTAGTTTTAACTCATCTTCACTACCTATAATACGATTATCATAGTAAAATTTATGCAATTTAGTAGCCAATGATTTTAGATAATCTGGCAATTTTTGCACTTGACGAGACTCAAACGCATCATCGATTACCTCTGGAAGTAGTAGTGCTTCAAACAGCAATCCATCCGCATCATCGGCTAGATTATGTAGTACTGCAGCGACTATGTCGGCTCTGTTTTTCTCACTCTTTTTAATGAGCGTCTCTATCCTAGCGTGAGCGTATTGGATATAGTAGATAGGGTTTGAGCTATCTTGTTTTTTGAGCTCTTCTATATCAAACTCTAGCGGAGTATCGCACTTTTTAGATACAAACATATATCGCAGAGCTTCAAAACCTATCTCATCTATAACATCACTCATAAGTACCACAGTACCAGAGCGTTTTGACATCTTAAATGGCTCTCCATCTTGCAGTAAGCTAACCATTTGAGCTAGTTGCACCTCAAGAAGCGACGCATCATAACCTAGATATGTAACGGCTGATTTTACTCTAGTGATATATCCGTGATGATCTGCACCCCAAATATTTATATAGTAATCATATCCTCTTTCAAACTTTTGGTTATGATATATAATGTCGCCTGCTAGATATGTAGGTCTGCCATCTTCGCGAACTACTACTCTATCGCTATCATCGCCATGCTCGCTTGAGCGGATAAATATTTTACCCTCACTCTCATAAACACCACTCATTTTCAAGAGCACTCTATCCCACTCATCATATAGCGATGCTTCGCTCACAAATGTATCAAAATGTACATTTGTAGATGCTAGAGTTTGCACTATCTCTTCTAGTACTTTATCTTTTGCCCAGAGTGCTAAATTGTGCTGTTTTGAGCTATCAGTGAGCATATCTTTGCCAAAAAGCTCTAACGCTTCGCTAGCAAGAACACTCATATATTCGCCACGGTAATATTTTTCTGGATACTCTACACTCATCTCTAAAAGCGTGCTTTGAGCCTCTAGCTGTATAGATAATCCTAGCAGATCTATCTGATTTCCAGCATCATTTACATAATACTCAGCAGTGATATCATAGCCTAGATGACGCCCTAATCGCAGTAGCGTATCGCCATAAACGGCACCTCTAGCATGACCAATATGCAGAGGTCCTGTAGGGTTTGCACTCACAAACTCTAGCAATATTTTGCCACTTTTTTCGCCTCTAGCAAATCTATCACTATTTAAAAGAGCCCATGATGCATACTCATCCAAAAAGCCCTCTGAGAGTCTAAAGTTTATATAACCTTTTACCGACTCTACGGCACTAAAAACACTACTATCGCTAAATGAAGATACTATTTCATCTGCTATAGCCATAGGGGATTTTTTTAGCTCTTTTGCTAGTGCAAATGCCATAGGTGTAGCAAAGTGACCAAAAGAGCGGTCACGGGGTTTTTCTAAAACAACATCACAATTAAATCTATCGCGCAACAGCGCACCAACTCGCTGTTTCAAGAGTTACGCTTGTGTTGTAGTTTTTGGAGCTTCTACAGATTCTGTAGTTGTTGCATCTACTTGTTTTGGAGCTTCGCTAGGAGTTGAAGCGACAACTGGTTCATCATCTTTCATCTCTTTTTTGAAGTTTTTAATACCTTGACCGATACCTTTTGCTAAATCTGGTATCTTTTTAGAACCAAATAACAAAACAATAATTCCAAAAATTAAGAGTAACTCTGTACCGCTTGGCATACTCATATCAAAACCTTTTAGTTAATTTATCGCACTATTATAACGAAAATCTATTAATAGACTATAAAACTAGCCTAGCCACTTTGTGATAAAACTCTCTAGTTTCGTTTTTGAGACCTTTAGCTTTGCAGCTCGCACAATAGAAAGCAGTTCGCCTGATGCTCTAGCTATATCATCATTTATAATAGCATAGTCATAATCTACGATGCGTCTAATCTCGCTTTGTGCCATAGAGAGGCGTTTTTCTATCACTTCTGATGAGTCTGTCGCTCTATCATAGAGGCGTTTTTTTAGCACCTCTAGCGATGGAGTTGTGATAAAAACAGAGGTGGCAATATCGCCAAACTTTTTTACTATCTCATCAAAACCTTGAACATCTACATCAAATATAACTAGTTTGCCCTCTGATAGAGCATTTTGCACAGGCACAAGTGATGTGCCATAGTAGTTTGAATGCACTGTGGCATACTCTAAAAATAGATTGTTTTTTATATCATCTTCAAATGAACTAACATCACTAAAATGATAATGCATCCCATTAATCTCACCCTCTCTAGGGGCTCTAGTGGTTGTAGATATTGAAAAATAGACAGGCTCAATCTGCGATATTATCTGATTTATTAGCGTACTTTTACCAGCTCCACTAGGACCTGATAATATTAAAATCGCTCCCTCTCTCACTCACTCTGTCCAAAATTGATATTTATATTGATATTTAACCCCTTGAGCGATTTCATCACATCCTCATTTGAGAGCATTTTCATTAGTGCCGTTAGTGCCTCTTGTGCATCTTGGCTATCTTTATCGACGCTTACCTCTGTTGATACAGGAGTATTATCAACCATATCATCTAGCGGCTCAATCATTATCTCATCATCTAAAACATCTTCACCAATCGCTAGCTTTAGCTCAGCTTCATCTAGCATATCTAGCTCATCTAAACCATCTATTAAATCATCATCAGCGATATCTAGAGCCTCATCAATCTTATCATCATCTAAATCATCTATGCTAAAATCTTCATCTATCTCAGGCTCTTTCGTATCATCCTCTGTAGCAACTAGACTCAAATCATCGATACTAAAATCATCATTTGAAGCTACCTCTTCGCCTAATATATCACCTAAATCAAACTCATCTTCTGTAGCAGTGCCTGCGATATCATCTAGATTGAAATCTTCGGTAGGTTTTATATCATCCACTAAATCATCTAGATTGAAATCCTCAGTAGACTCATCCACTAAATCATCGATTTTTAAATCATCTTCTATGCTAGTATCTTTGAGCAAATCATCTATACTGAAATCTTCATCCTCTGTAGCAGTTTCAGAGCCTAGAATATCATCTAAGAGATTATCATCTAGCTCATCCGTAGTAACTGAGCTCAAATCATCGATACTAAAATCATCCTCTATCGCATCATCATCTGCAGCAACCGTGCTAGCTACTAAATCATCTAGATTAAACTCTTCATCATCTGATATTTTATCACTATCTCCTAAGATATCATCTAGGTCAAAATCCTCTGTCGTTTCGCCTAAAATATCATCTATACTAAAATCACCATCTGCCATTTTATCTATCTTTTCGCTCTCCATATCGCTTGCAATTAATTTATCTATATCATCATCCATCTGTTCGATAGGCGTATCTTTTACATCATCTAAATCATCTATCTCGATATCACCAAAAAGATCTTCATCCAACAAGCCTTGAACCTCTTGCAAATCTTCTTTATCCAAAACAGATGGCTCATTTAATATGGTATCTTCTAGATCTATAGCAAGCGGAGTATCTTCTATGTCATCTACAATATCATCAAATGTTGATGCAACTCTATCTAGATCATCCATACTAAAATCATCACCCATAGATGCTGCTGATGACTCTATAGAGCTACTGATTTGTAAAAATAGATCTACTAAATCAGTAGGTAAAAAAGGTTTATTAATTTTATGAGCAAAGCCCTCTGGCATATCAACATTACGATTTGCCATAAACGCTCTCTCACTACAGACAACGCTAGAGTCTATGATATCCATAGCTTCGGCACTATATAATCCATCATCTAGTATCAGCAGGTCATACTCGCCACCATCAATCTGCTCTATAGCCTCTAGAACAACCAACTCATCTTTGGTCTTTTGAGCACTTAGTGTTACCAACTTTCCTACAACTGGGTTACTATTTAGTAGCAAAATTTTCATATTCAAAACCTCTAAATTATATTGCTTGATGCAGGGTTAATTGTTATCATTGTAGCTAAAAAACCTAAAATCTAAAATTATCTTACACTTTTTACCACAAAAGTCTCTCTAAATATTTATATGCACTCTCTACTTGTGAGACAACAATCATCAGTGTTGATGCTAAAATCGCCGTTATAACTAGTAGCGAAACAGCAATTTTAATAGGCATACCGATAACAAGCAGGTTAAATTGTGGCATAGTCTTCATCAGCATACCAAAAATAACATCAGCTAGTAGCTGTAGTGCTGTGATAGGAAATGCAATCATAAATCCCACCACAAATAGATTTGCCATCGCATCAAGCAGATATTTAAATATATTCTCGCTTATCATAAATCCACCTAACGGTATGGCAGATATAGAAGTATTTACAAACATCAAAATCCAGTGGTGCATATCAAAAGTAAGTAGCATCATCAGTGCTAGCAGTGCTAGAAACTGGCTCACAATAGGCATCGAAACGCCTGTTTGTGGGTCTATCGCTGATGCTAGAGAAAACCCCATCATAAACGATATTATCCCCCCAGCAAAGGTTATAACATTGTATGCTAATTGCAAAATAAGCCCCACAATAGCACCCAGCAGCATCTCACCAAGTATTGCGATGATGATATTGATACTATTTATCTCAAAATTTATAGGAGGAAGCGAGCCATAGAAAAATATAGTAAAAAATAGTGCCATAGAGGCTTTTACATTCATAGGAATATTGGCGTGTGAAAATATCGGAGTAAATAGAAATAGTGCACTAAATCTACTAAAGAGCAGTATAAAAGGTACAACCAGACCCTCTCCAAAAAGCTCCACTAGCTCCATCATCTACATCCTGATGATTTTATCACATTTTGCAGCGAGCGACTCATCATGAGTGACTAAAACCAAAGCACCATTGTGCTCTTTTATATACTCTAAAAATAGCTCCATAACCTCATCAGCCGTGGCTCTATCTAGATTACCCGTAGGCTCATCAGCAAATATAATCTTTGGCTCTTTTGTGAGCACTCTAGCTATCGATAGGCGTTGTTGCTGTCCACCTGAGAGCTCTGATGTTTTTTGCTCTATTACCTTTTTAATCTTTAGCTTCTGCAGTAGTGTATCATCGATTTTTTTCTCTGCTAGCAGTGCTGCAACCTCTAGATTCTCATATCCACTAAATCCACGAAATAGATAGTGGCTCTGATAGATAAGTCCTAGATGATAGCGTCTAAGCTCTAGTAGTTTTTTCTCGCCCATCGCATAGATATCTTCGTTCATTATTTTAACTGTGCCAGATTTTGGCTCCAAAAGAGTTGAGAGAATATGCATCAGTGTCGATTTACCGCTACCACTTACACCTACGATGGCTACAGATTCGCCTATAGATAAATCTAGCGATATATTTTCAAACAGTGGATACTCAAATGAGTGTGATAAATTTGTTGCTTCTAATAATTTCATAGTGAAATTATAGGAGATTTTAGATTAATAGATAGAATAAAAGGGGCTCAAGCGGGATTAACCCATTTGAGCTGCAACTTCTGCTGCGAAATCTTCGACTTTTTTCTCGATACCTTCACCAACTTCATATTTGATGAACTCTACAACACTACATGTACCGCCATGTTTTGCCGCCTCTTTTTCAATCGCTTGTGCAACTGTTAAAGAGTCATCCATAACATATTTTTGATCTAGTAGTGCTTGTTCTTTATCTAAAGTTGTATTATCATCGATAAATCTTGCGATTTTACCAGGGATGATATTTGCCCAGATTTTCTCTGGTTTACCCTCTGCTGCTAGTTCAGCTTTTATCGCCTCTTCTGCTTGTGCCATAACTTCATCAGTTAGTTGTGACATAGAGATAAATTGAGGGATATTTTTTAGTGGCTTACCAAGTCTGCTTAGCTCATCATTTTCAGTTTTGATAGCTTCGATACGACCGATAGTCTCAGCATTTACATACGCTGCATCAAACTCTTTGTATGATAAAACTGATGGCTTCATCGCTGCTGCGTGCATTGCGATATTTTTCATCATTGGTGCCATTAGCTCAGCTGTTTTTGCACTATCACAACTAGCTGCAACTACTACGCCAACACGACCATTTGAGTGAACATAACCATTTACACACCCATTTGCACCTGCATTTAGAGTAGCAAAACGACGAATTACGATTTTCTCACCAATTTTCGCTGTCTCTGTAGTGAAATACTCAGAGAATGTCGCTGTCTCATAAGAGCTCTCATTTAGCTCTTCTACAGTAGAAACTTTTGAGTTAAATACTTGTAGAGCTGAGTTATTTACTAGATTTACAAACCCGTCATTTTTTGCAACGAAGTCTGTTTCAGAGTTAATCTCGATTAGTGATGCTGCCGCATATGTATCTGAAACTTTTATCCCTAAAAGTCCCTCTGCTGCAACACGATCAGCTTTTTTAGCTGATTGTGCCATACCGCGATCTCTTAACCACTCTTTTGCTTTGTCCATGTCTCCATCAGACTCTACTAGAGCTTTTTTACAATCCATCATTGGAGCATCTGTAGCCTCTCTTAGAGACTTTACCATTGCTGCTGTAATTTCTGCCATTACGCCTCCTCGCTTGCTACTTCTTCGCTAGCTTCTACTTCTGTTTCAGCTGTGTTTTCTTCGCTAACTTCGCCATTATCTTCAACGACGCCACCATCACGGATAGCTTTACCTTCATTGATAGCTTCTGCCATCTCTTTACAAAATAGTTGGATTGAACGGATAGCATCATCATTACCTGGGATTCCGATATCGATAACATCTGGATCACAGTTTGTATCTAGTGGAGCAATTACAGTAATTCCTAGGTTTCTAGCCTCTTGGATAGCGATGTGCTCTTTTACCGCATCGATAACAAACATCATATCAGGTAGTGTTTTCATATTTCTGATACCACCTAGGTAGTTAATCAGTTTTTGTTTTTGACGCTCCATCATTAGAGCCTCTTTTTTAGTAAGTAGGTTTACTTGACCACTGCTTTGCATCTCTTCGATGATATCTAGTTTACGGATAGATTTTTGGATTGTTGGGAAGTTTGTTAGCATCCCACCTAACCATCTATTATCAACATATGGCATACCGCATGACTCTGCTGCTTCACGAATAGCAATACGAGCTTGTTTTTTAGTACCAACAAATAGTACCACTTTACCTTCTGCAGATGCATCAACGATTTGTTGATAAGCATTACGGAAATAACGAAGTGTTTTTTGTAGATCTATAATATAGATATTTTTTCTAACACCAAAGATATATTTTTTCATCTTTGGATTCCATCTGCGTGTTTGGTGACCAAAGTGTACACCACACTCTAGTAGGTCTTTCATTGTGACCATAGTAACTCCTAATTGAGAAATATTTATAGCTTCGTTTGCTTGGGCAAATCATAACAGAGCCGACGAGACATCGGATGCACGAAAGCTGTGACTGCTTGCAATCTATTTTCTATAAACACAGAAAAAGTGGCGAATTTTACTAAAAAAGCACTTAAATTTAGCTGTAATTAAGCCTCTTGTAGCTCACTTAGCTTTTCCTTGACCTTTTGAGCGTGCTCTTTTACCCGTACATTCTCCCAGCCAGCTCTGATAATCCCATCTGGGTCGATAATATATGTAGTTCTAACTATCCCCATATACTCTTTGCCATAATTCTTTTTCATCTGCCATACACCAAAGCTCTCTATCATCTGTTTTGACTCATCAGATAGCAGTGTAATCTCTAAATTTTGCTTCTCTATGAATCTGCGGTGTGAGGCGGTAGAATCACCACTAACCCCCAGTATTATCGCATCCATCTCACTAAAATCATCTATCGCTTCACTAAAATCACACGCCTCGCTAGTACACCCTGGCGTAGAGTCTTTTGGATAAAAATATAAAACTACCCATTTTCCTCTAATATCGCGTGAGCAAATCTCTATATCGTCTTGATTTGGCAAACAAAATTCTGGTGCCACACTCCCAATCTCTAGCATAAAATCTCCTATTTTTATAAAATGGTAGCGAAATAAATAAAAGATGCAAAACGCCTCAGAGAGTAGATTTACAATTCACCTTTAAATGCTTTGTCTAAAATAGAAGCTTTTAGCTCTTTTAGGCTTTGCATTTTCTCTTTTTGGATTTGTTTTATTTTTTCCATTTTATTTGAAA
>CAZYTC010000036.1:0-17760 GCA_964650175.1 uncultured Campylobacterales bacterium
TACTATTGTAGATATAAAGCACTTCTTAACGCGACTTCATCTCTAAAGGTACCTAACAATTTCTACTATTGTAGATGGGAGAATATAATGATAGAATTAGACCTCTAAAGGTACCTAACAATTTCTACTATTGTAGATTTTAACCCCATTATTGGTATGTCGTTTCTCTAAAGCTCTAGCTGCACTACTATATTGACACCATCAATTACTGTTTTACAATCTAAATTTACACCAAAAAGCAGAATAAATTACAGACAAACAGAACCCACCTAATTAGATAAAAATTTCACATTTTTCTATATTTATCGTTATAATACCAAAAAGGAACTCTATGAAATCTATTTTAGTGGTGATGATATTTACCTTATCGCTAATGGCAGGCGAAGTGGAGCTCATAAAACCCACAAAACTAGTTATTAGCAGCGGCAGTGAGTGCATAGATAGCAAAAATGATACTGGTTGCTCAGATATATATAGTGCTATCGATATGAGCGGGATTGGATGGCTAGATCATCTGCTACTGTTGCGATTTAGTAACGATAATGATTTTAAAAAACTATCTATCGAGCAAAAGATAAAACAAATCAGAGAAGATGATAAAAAGTGGCTACAAGAGAGCACTAAAGAGCTACTAGAATATGAGAGCAATCACGGATATAGCAGTAGCACCATAGTATCTTTTTTACATCAAAGGTATAATCTAGCAACGATAAAAATAAACTTTTATATCTATACAGGCGGGGCTCATGGAAATCACGCCACTATCTATGAGATTGTGGATTTAGCTAGCAAAAAAATACTCTCGCTAGATAATATCACAATCGCTGGTAAAAAAAGAGAGTTAGCATCAATACTACTGCAAGAGTATGAGCACAAATACGCCGATTATGGCGATACATTTCTCTCACCAGAATACCATAAAAAGCTAGCTCAGATGCTTAGCGATAGTTTCTATTTTAGTAATCACGGCATAACATTTACCTATAACCCCTATGAGATTGCACCGTATTCAGAGGGTGTTGCAGAGCTAGAGCTAAACTCTCATCAGCTCAATGGCATCATAAAACCAGAATATCTAAAATAGGAGGTGGTTATGAAGTTATTAATATCTCTAGCAATATTTGCTTTTGTTATATATTTACTCAAGCGGGTGCTAGATAAAAAAATGGATACCGCCACAAAAGGCACAAACCTAGAGGAGCAGTTTTTAAAAGAGGCACAAAACCTACTAGATAGAGCCAGAGTCGAGCCCACAAACACCTATAAGCCTGCAACTATACAAACTATAGAGGATAAAAATGTCGCCGAGGGGCATCTAATATCAAATGGCTATATCATTATAGAAAAAAATAGTACTATCGATTTCGTGGCAAAAAAAGATAAAAAAATAGCACTAATAAAGCAGCTAAAATCTACTAATATTGATGAGATAAAAATCTTTCTCGCAGAGACTATGATGTATCTATCTAAAAATGAGATTTATAGTATCTATGAGATAGAGAGAATTATATTTATAAGCCAAAGCAATATAGAGTTAGAGCAATTTTTAAGTGACAATAGAGCACTCATCAAAAAAGTGGCTATATAGCAAATGAAATAATTGGTATAATAAATAAAAAAGTGATTTTATGAGAGAGTATCTATCACAACTATTAACTGAGCTAACTATCGAGCCAACCGAGTTTGCCATACACATCGCAATATTTTTAATCATAGCCATAACGGCTATTGTTATTCATATCATACTGCATAAAATCATACTAAAACTCGTCAGGAAAATAGATAATAAAAAGAGTAATTTCCTCACCGCAAGCTTGCTAGATGACTCACTATTTGAGAGGCTCGCACTCACCATCCAAGGTGTTATCGTATATAAACAAGCCTCTATTTGGCTCAGCCCTGGTAAGCTTTATGAGATAATATCAATGACATCTCAGATTTGGATTAGTCTATTTTTACTGCTGGTTTTCTACTCTGTGATAGATCGCATTTCAACTGCCCTCTACAAAGCCACAAGGCTAGAGATTTTTAACATAAAAAGCGTCATCCAAAGTATCAAACTAATATTTACAATCATCTGTATAATCATCATAATATCTATTATCGTAGATAAATCTCCTGTCGTAATTCTCAGCGGTCTAGGTGCGATGTCGGCGGTGCTAATGCTGGTATTTAAAGATACAATCTTAGGCTTTAGTGCAGGACTACAGCTCTCATCTAATGATATGGTTCAAGTCGGCGACTGGATAGAGATGAAAAAATATGACGCCGATGGAGATGTAATAGATATCGGTATCAATGTAGTAAAGGTGAGAAATTTCGATAAAACCATCACCACAATCCCCACCTATGCACTTGTTTCTGATTCATTTAAAAACTGGCGGGGAATGAGAGAATCAGGCGGTCGCAGAATCAAAAGAGCACTGCCACTAGATGTAACTAGTATCGGATTTTTATCCCCTGATGATGTTGCGAGGCTCGAAAAAGCAAATCTGCTAGCACCATATCTAAAACAAAAACAAGAAGAGATTAAAAAACATAATGAAGAGCACAATTTTGATTTGAGTGTAAAAATCAATGGTCGTAGGCTTACAAATATCGGCACACTGCGAGCTTATATCGTCACATATCTCAAAAATCATCCGCTCATAGATAAAGATAAAACCATTATGGTCAGACAGCTCTCGCCAAATCAATATGGATTACCACTAGAGATATATTGCTTTACTGCAACAACTGTATGGGTTGATTATGAGGATATCCAATCGGCGATTTTTGATCATATATACTCAGTTTTAGGAGAGTTTGGCATCAGACCATATCAATATAGCAAATGAAAAAACTACTATTTTTAGTGATAATATCATCGATGCTGTATGCAAATAGCTATAGCAATTTTATGTTTAACTCCAAAGAGATTGAGCAGTTTAATAGCGTCGATTTTTCTATAGTTAGTGGCAAGGCGAGATATAGCGGTATCGGCAAGGGCGAATATAGGCTTGATAGCGTGGATATAGTAGCACTAAATGAGCCAAATACATATATAGCAGAGCTGAGATTTAAACGCAGTGCATATAGACACAGCGAGAAAATCGGCATACTATATGATGGCGATAGATTATGGATAAAACATAACTCTAAAACCTACCAATTTACGCCCGAATATCATCCAAAAGAGCCACGAAACAGACTTAACAATACGCTAAAACGGCGATATATCGATGCGAAAATAGATAAAATGGAGCTACGATTTGAGTTTTAAACCATTTTTGCTAGCACTGTTTACTATATTTTTTATAGGGTGTAGCAATATACCACTAGATAGCGTAGAGTACAAAAAAATAGATAGAAAGATATCTTTTTACAGTGAAATAAAACCTATATTAGATAAAAGATGCGTATCGTGTCACTCTTGCTATAACTCCCCTTGTCAGCTAAAACTAGACTCTTATGATGGATTACTTCGCGGTGGAACAAAAGAGCTGGTTTATGATACAAGATTACGCGCGGCAGAGCCAACACGACTTTTTATAGATGCACAGACACCACAAGAGTGGAGAGGCAAAGGTTTTCACTCGATATCAGACACGCTAGATACAAATAGCTCTATTTTAATGCACTATCTATATGTTAAAAAACAAAATCCAAAAAGCATAGGGGACTATGATCCAGAAAATGACAAGCTAACCTGTGCAAAAAATCAGACAGAACTAGAAGAGTATTTTAGCAAAAACCAACACAAAGCGATGCCGTATGGCTTCCCAGAGCTAGATGAGAATGAGTATAATCTCATAATGAACTATATGCAAAACGGCATGGTAGATGACTCGCCAAAAGATAAAATAACAAAATATGAATCTCTGATGATAAAAAAGACAGAGGAGTTTTTAAATAAAGATGATATAAAAAGCCGTGTTAGTGCTAGATATATATATGAGCATATCTACCTAGCTCATATCTATTTTGATGAAAAAAGTGGAAACTTTTTTGAGCTTATAAGATCATCCACTCCTAGTGGCGAAAAACCAAAAATCATTCCTACAAGATTTGTTTATGATGAGATTCAAGAGCCATTTTACTATCGATTGCAAAAAGTAGAATCTACAATTGTTCATAAAACCCATATGGTATACAATATCGATGATAAGAAATTACAATTTTTTGATGATATTTTTATAAAAAAACCATGGAATGATACGCCATATCTACCATCATATGACTCTAATTTTTCGCCAAATGCACTAGAGGTTTTTGAGCAGATTCCTGCACAAAGCAGATATGAGTTTATGCTAAAAGATATATATTTTTTCATAAATACATTTATAAAAGGTCCTGTCTGCAAAGGTCAAGTCGCACTAAATGTTATACAAGATCAGTTTTGGGTAGCGTTTGTAGATCCAAAATATGATTTGAGCGTCATCGATAAAGATTTTTTAAAAAATAACTACAATAATCTCAAAATACCAAACCAACTAGGCGAAAATCCTTCACTCTATAAGACATTCAAGAACCTATCAAAAGAGAAGCAGATAACAGAGTATCAAACATATAAAACAGATAGCTATGCCAAATATTTTCCAGATGGCTTCAGTATCGATATGATCTGGAGGGGCAATAAAGATAAAAACGATGCACTGCTGAGTATATATAGACATTTTGATTCTGCATCTTTGCACTATGGGGCACTAGGCAATACGCCAAAAAATATGTGGGTGATTGATTTTGCACTGCTAGAGAGGATATATTACTCACTTGTGGCTGGTTTTGATGTATATGGCAACACTGCACATCAGCTTCTAATACGAACCCATATGGACAGACTCAGAGTAGAGGGAGAGGCGATGTTTTTAGAATTTTTGCCACAAAATACAAGAGCTGATTATTTTAATTCTTGGTATGAGGGTTGGCTAGCACAATACCTGACTGTTTATAAGCCATCTAACAATGAGAGCAGTATAAGCTACACAACATCATCGCCAAAAGAGGAGCTTATATCTAAAATATTAGATTATACATCGATTAAAAAAGATGAGATAAATTTTGTAGATACAAATGCAACACCAAAACCGCTAAAAAAGGCATATAAAACCAAAAAAGATATAGAGCAGACGCTACAAAGCCTCTCTATGCCAAATCAAGTAGAAGCCATAAAATACTACACAGACAAAGATATAAACTCTGCAATCATTATTTTTAAGATGAATAATAAAAAAGATTATATCTATTCGATGATTATAAATAGATGGCACAAAAATGTTGCTTTGATGTTCAAAGAAGAAAACAGACTAGACCCCACAAAAGATGATATAGATTTTATAGAGGGCATAGCCAGCACATACCCAAATATATTTATAGTTGTAAACGAAGATGATATAGGGCAGTTTTTTGAAATTCTAAAACATTTTGATAAAACAGATATAAATGCGATAAATAGATTTGTAATACTTAGATCACATCTACAATTTTGGAAATATTATGACTATTTAGAGGATAGTTTCAAAAAACAAAATCCGCTAGAGTATGGATTGATGGATTTAAATAGATACTATAAAAGAGCCTCTAAAGCCGATTAAAAGAGCCCTTTAAATCATCTACCGCTTCTCTAAGTAGCTTCATAAATCTAGGAGATGGATCATCTTTTGTAGTTCTATATCCATCATCTATCTCTAGCCATAAATCACTATCTTCAAAATCTCTATACTCATAGTGACCTATGAGATACTCTATTGTTTTATACCTGTTTTGTAGATATTTAACGAGCTTTATATTAGCCTCTAGCTGCTCCTGTGTTAGGTTATCCGCACTTTTATATCCGCCAACATTCTCTATCCCTATGGCACTATAGTTTAACCCTATCACATGTCTAGCCATAATATTATCATCCATCAGCTGATATATAGTGCCATCTCTATCAACTAGAAAATGAGCAGATACACCAAGCGAGCTTGCATTTGATATATCGCTTCTAAAATCTGGTAATGTTTGGTTGTTAAATAGCCAAAATGAGTGCTCAAAACTATCTGTAGCTGTGTGGTGTATTACTACTATTTTGGGGATAATTTTTATATCATCTACGCTTAATCCGTAGTGCTCTTTTATATACTCTTTTGTAAGAGCGACCCTATTTGCATCAAAATCTATAGGTTTCTGTATAATCTCTAGAGCATAAATAGTAGTAGATATAAATAGAGCTAGTAGCAATCTCATACTATTTAATTATTTTGAAAATATCTAACAACACCATCAGCTAAACCATCTACTAGGTGGTTTTGATACTTTTCATCTGCTATTCGCTTAGATTCAGTTGGATGAGTTATATATCCCACCTCTAGCAGTACTGCAGGCATTTGAGCACCTACGAGAACCCAAAAAGGCCCTTCTCTCACGCCATTATCTACCACGCTAGAGAAGCCTTTGCGAGTAGTATTTACCATACCTCGCTGCAAATCTATCGCTAATTTATTTGATGCTATGATTTTTTCTTTGTTAAGGAAGCTCAAAAAACTAAGCTTGCCATATTGACCCATCTCATTCATATCCTCAGAGTTCTCCATCGCAGCAACTCTCATAGATCTCTCGCTTCTAGTAGGAGAGAGAAAGTATGTTTCGATTCCTTGGGCTTTGTTGGGGTCAGATGTTTTGGGGATAGCATTTGCATGGACTGATATAAAGAGATCTGCATTTTTATCATTTGCAAATTTTGTTCTATCTTTTAGCTCTATAAATCTATCATCATTTCTCGTCATATGGACGCCATATCCCAAAGATGTGAGCTTTTGCGTTAGCTTTTTAGATATTTGAAGCACTATATGTTTTTCATAAAATCCATTACCCACCGCACCACTATCTTTGCCACCGTGCCCTGGGTCTATTACCACTATTTTTTTAGTTGGCGTCTTTGGTTGCAGTGCTACTAGTGGAGGTAAATCTAGTGATGTAGGTTGCTCTTTTTTAGGCGGAGTCGCTTTTATCTGTGCCTCAGCTGGCTGTTTTGAGGTATCGACTGATAAATCTATATATATAGCTCTATTTTCTACTGCGGGCTTTATGTTTAGTGGCTTATCGTGCTCAAATACAACTCGAACTGTTTTAGCATCATATTGAGCTATTTTGATGCGACTAATATCTTTGTGCTCTATATTGTGAGCTCTATTTAACATAGCAGAATCGACATCTACGATATATCTATATCTACTGATTTGTGGCTCTAAAATCTTTGATAGCTTCACTCTAGATGGCTCAATAGCTCCATCAAACAGTAGCTCTAATCCACTATCTCGCCAAGATGTATTTGCTAATTTATTTAGCATTATGGTCTCTATCTTCTCATCAACAGTGATGGATGAGGCTATAGCAGGCTGTATGGCGGGCGTAGTAGGTATTGGTGTGCCAAAAAGCTCTGATGGTTTGATTGTTTTATCATAAACCACCGTCGGTATTGGCTCGCCTTTTATGCTCTTTTGCGGCTCTTTTTTGGCCTCTACTGTCTCTGTGTTTGATTCGCTCTTTAGCTTTGCTAAATCTGACTCATATTTGCTTACATCGATACCTAGTTTTCTACCACCGATAACAATCGACTCTAGCGAACTTCTAGCTAGATTATTATCTTTATCCATTAACGCCTTTAGATATAGCGATTTTGACTCATTATATCCTCTAAAAATCTCTATCTCATCACTGCTTTGTAGTGCTTTGTTAATAGACTCAAGCTTAGCAGATGATGAAAATAGTAGTGTTATAGCTAAAAAAAGAATCGAAAAAATACGCAAGAACTACTCTCCAAGCATCAGTTTATCTAGCAACTCTTTTACAGATATTATCTCATCGATTTTGTATCCATTGCTACCTGAAAAATATAGCCCTAGCTCTAAATCGCCATTATAAGCATCTGATAGTCTATCAGCTATACAAAATCCTACCTCTTTTGCCTCTACACCACGATTACATGGTGCTACACAGTTAGAGATACATTTTATCGCTGGCCCTGTTTTTGTATCGATAAGCGTAGTTAAATTTGTTCTAATACCGCGTGCTGGATAGCCCACAGGAGATTTCATAAGGATTATATCATCCTCTTTTGCCCCTAATAGTACCTTTTTAAAATTCTCATGTGCATCACACTCATGAGTCCCTATAAAACGCGTCCCCATCTGAACACCAACAGCACCTAGTGCCATCATAGCGTCGATATCTTTTTTATCCCAAATACCACCCGCTGCAATAACTGGAATATTTCCCCATTTTGCAGCCTCTTCTACCACTGGTGCAACGAGATTTTCTAGCTGAAACTCATCCATAAAACACTGCTCATATGTAAAGCCTTGATGTCCACCACTTAGTGGTCCTTCTAATATTACTGCATCTGGCAGACGGTTGTAGCGTTTTTCCCATCTTTTGCATATTATAGATAGTGCTTTTGGTGATGATACGATAGGTACTAGTGCTACATCTGGATAACCCTCTGTAAATTCAGGCATATTTGTAGGCAGACCCGCACCTGTTATGATGATATCAATCCCCGCCTCGCAAGCATCACGAACCACGCGACCATAATCATTGATAGCATATAGTATATTTGCAGCTAGCGGTTTATCACCACAGATTTTTCTAGCATTTTTAATAATCTCAAAAAGTGCATCTCTAGAGTAAAATCCCTCCACCTCTAATGGTCGATTTGCCACCAATCTACCTGCAAACTCTTTGTTGTTATAGTAGCCCGTACCTACTGCACTAATAACTCCTAAGCCTCCCTCAGCAGATACTGTGCCAGCTAGCTTATCCCAACTAATACCTACACCCATTCCGCCTTGGACTATTGGTTTTTCGATAACATATTTACCGATATGCAGTGGTTTAAAACTCATTAATTAACCTTTAATCTAGCAAACTTGCGTTTGCCATTTTGTATAACATACTCGCCACTCTCTAACTGAAGCTGCTCATCTACTACAACAATTTGATCTATTTTAACAGAGTTTTGCTTAATATCTCTCCGTGCCTGCGTCGTTGATGGTGCTATCTTACAATCTACCATCGCTTTTGCAATCCATATAGGAGACTGCATACTAAAGCTCTCCATTTCGCTTGGAATTTCACTCTTTGCGTGCACTCTCTCAAACTCTGCGTGTGCTGCATCTGCAGCCTCTACTCCATGATATCTAGCCACTAACTCTTTTGCTAAATCCTCTTTTACTCTCTTTGGATGAAGCGTGCCACTATCTACGCTAGCTCTCATAGAGCTAATCTCATCTAGTGTTTTTGAGCTAAGTAGCTCATAATATCTCCACATCAATTCATCACTAATACTGAGCGTTTTACCATAGATAGAGTTTGCATCTTCGCTTACTCCGATATAGTTACCTAGAGATTTTGACATCTTTTGGACACCATCAAGCCCCTCTAATATAGGAACCATCAGCACTGCCTGCTCTTTGCCTATATTATATGTTCTTTGTAGATGTCTACCCATAAGCAGATTAAATTTTTGATCCGTTCCACCTAGTTCGATATCATTTTTTAGATGCACACTATCATAGCCCTGCAGCAGTGGATATAAAAACTCGCTAATAGAGATAGATTGACCGCCTTTATATCGCTTTTCAAAATCATCTCGCTCTAGCATTCTAGCAACATTATATGTACTAGATAGCTCTATCATCCCAGCAGCACCCAAATCATTTAGCCAGTGCGAGTTAAAAACAACAGTTGTTTTTTCTGGATCTAGCACTTTAAAAACCTGCTCTTTGTAGCTCTCAGCATTCTCTAAAACCTGCTCTGGAGAGAGTTTTTTACGAGTCTCACTTTTGCCTGTAGGGTCTCCAATCTGTGCTGTAAAATCGCCTATTAAAAATAGTATATGTGCCCCATATTTTTGAAATGTTGCCAATTTTTGCAGCAGAACCGTATGACCTAGATGCAAATCTGGTGCGGTTGGATCAAACCCTGCTTTTATTGTAAATGTCTCATTTTTTTCTAGATAATTTTTTACTAGAGTCTCTATTCTCTCAAAATCTATAATCTCAGCAGTTCCGCGTCTAATCTCATTTAAAATATTCTCTAACATCTCTATCCTTGTGTTCTATAAGCATCATCAGTTCTAAAAAACTGTATGATTTTACCCTTTTTCTCTATCTTTGTGCGGAGTTTATTTATATCGCCCTCTAGTGCTTCAAACTCCATCTCACAAAATCTGGTGTGCTCTGATTTCTCTTTTCCTAGCTCGATACTCTGGATATCTGCACCCATTTTTGCCATATATGTTAATAGTTCTGCTAGTGCACCCTGAGTACTTTGCATACTAATTATGAGCCTATAGCCATAAAATTGTTGTGCTCTCCATCTTACATATACCATCGGTTGATGCTCTTCTATCATCGATATCGCATTTTTACACATCTTATGATGTACATAAACTTTTGAATCTTGGATAAATCCTACTATCTCATCGCCTGTTTTTGGATGACAACAGTAATCAAACATCATATCATTTACACTAGAGTTTGATATCACCTCGATATTTGAAAACTCATATGATTTTAATTTATATCTCTTACGCAGTAAAAATCCGCTAAATCGTCTCTTGTGCCCACCTAGCTCCATAACAAATCGGTTCATAACCTCTTTTAGCATATCTAGCTCTTGTGGCACTCTATGTAGTTGGTCTGCTATATCTAAGCTATCAATCATCTCTTGGGCTCTGATAATTCCCATACTAAATATATGACGCAAAATATTTTTAGCAGTTTGTGAATCTATAGCACGCAATCTCTGGTTACAATTGGCACGAATATTTGATTTTGCACGAGAGGTTTTAACTACATCTATCCAACTACAACGAGTGATTGTCTTATCGCCTGTGAAAATTTGCACCATATCGCCATTATGTAACTCTCTAATGAGCGAGGCTTTTTCATTATCTATAAAGACACTCTCAGCACGATTTCCCACCTCTGTGTGAATAGAGTATGCAAAATCTAGTGCAACCGCACCACGAGGGAGTGCAAATGGTCTACCCTCAGGAGAAAATACTGTTATCTCATCTGAATATAGATCATTTTTAATCAGCTCATAAAACTCCTCTACATTATCGCTTTGATATTGTAGATTATTTAGCCACTCTAGATTTACAGCGTTATTGCCACCACTTTTATATTTCCAGTGAGCCGCAACCCCGAGCTCTGCGGTATTGTGCATCTCAAATGTTCTAATTTGAATCTCATAAATCCCACTCTCATAAAAAACCGTCGTATGTAGTGTCTGGTAGCCGTTTTCTTTTGGAATGGCGATATAATCTTTAAATCGTGAGCTAATTGGCTGAAAATTTAGATGAACAAGCCCTAAAACCCTATAACATAGTAGCGGTTTTTTCACTATTATTCTAAGAGCTAGTAGATCTAATATCTCATCTATTCCTACACCTTTTCGTTGCATCTTTAGATAGATAGAGTAGTTATGTTTAATACGACTAACTATCTCAAACTCATCCTCATTTAGCCCGCTCTCTAGCATCATCTGACGCAATCTCTCGATAAAGTTGTGAAGCTTTATGCGTATAGAGTGATAGTTTACATCTAGATACTCCTCTATCTCTTCTCGCTCGTCTTGAAATAGATATTTAAAGCTCAAATCCTCTAGCTGGTTTTTTAAAAACGAGATACCAAGTCGTTGTGCGATTGGAGCATAAACAACTAGCGTCTCCTCTGATATACGACGCTGTTTTGCAGGTAGCAGTGCATCAAGAGTGAGCATATTATGGAGTCTATCACATAGTTTTACCACTAGCACTCTCACATCCTCGATAGAGGCGATTAGCATCTTTCTAAATGTAAGTGCTGAGATGATAAGTTTTTGATCAGAGTATGATGGAATGAGCTGTGCATCACGAATTGAATCGATTTTTGTAAGCCCTTGCACTAGATGAGCAATATCATGACCAAAATCAGCCTCAATCTGCTCTATAGGAGTATCGGTATCCTCTATCACATCATGCAGTAGTGCAGCGATAACCATCGCCTCATCTTCTGTGATGTTTGCAACAATAGATGCAACCAAAATAGGATGCACAACATATGGTTCGCCACTTTTTCTAAACTGATCTTTGTGCGAGTCGTGAGCTAGTTTTAGTGCTCTAGCCATCGCATCAGAGGGCCCAATCTGGCTAAATAAAAACGCCTCCGCCTCATCAGTATCGTGGATAGGGGCGATTTGCTCTACATTTAATATACTCAAAGGCTCTACTTTATATTAATCTTTTGCCACAAAGCCTTTGATGCTAATAAGCCCTTGTGCAAGCTCCATAAGTGCCACATCAGCAGCTTTTGCTATCTTCATATCTACATTTATTTTTGGCTGTGCACCTGCTACTAGCTCCTCTGAGCGTTTAGCAACTGCAATTGCTAGTTGGTATCTATCTAGGTTTGTTTTCTCTAGTGCTTGTGCTGTTAATTGTTCTAATCTCATCTATTTTCCTTTTATTTTACTATCGAACATCTATCGACATTACCCTTGATAATACTTAGCAGATTGCCAGGGGTAAACATATCACAAACTATAATTGGTAGCTTGTTCTCTTTTGCTAGTGCGATTGAAGTATCATCCATAACCTTTATATCATCACGCATCGCATCATCATAACCTAGCGATGGCAATTTTTTAGCGTCACTAAATTTTTTCGGGTCTCTATCATAAACGCCATCAACTTTTGTCGCTTTTATGATTACATCCGCCCCTATCTCTACAGCTCTAAGCGTCGCTGCTGTATCCGTTGTAAAAAATGGATTTCCAGTACCAGCTGCAAATATAACAACGCGACCTCGCTCTAGATGTCTAGTAGCACGGCGAACGATAAAGCCCTCTGCGATTTGCTCCATCTTAATGGCACTCTGCACACGCACGAGTAGCCCCTCTTTTTCACACGCCTCTTGGAGTGCGATAGAGTTTATAACAGTACCTAGCATCCCCATATAATCGCCAGATGTACGACGAATTATCCCATCAGCCGCTGCCGTAACACCTCTGATAATATTTCCAGCACCAATAACAATACCGACCTCTATGCCAGCATCTGCTAAAGATTTAATCTCTCCAGCGATAAATTTCAATATTTTAGTATCAATCCCATGACCATTATCGCCTGCCAATGCTTCGCCAGAGAATTTCACTAAAACTCGTTTATAGCTCATACAACTCCCCATATTTAAGTGCTTTTTAAAATAGATGAATTATACTTTGCTATCGCTTTAAGGTTGCTTTGATTATAAAAATATTTAAAAAGATACGAGATAGGAGTCAGTTTGAGTCTAATTGAATCACTTTGGGACTGGATTTACCCAGATGCAAAAACGCCACCACCAGCCTATGGCAGAGGGATTCACGCACTCCCAAACAAAGATGAAGCAGAGCTTTTTGAGCAGTCTATTAAATCATTTAAAAATAGAGATATCATAGATGGCTATGGCTATTTTTTATCATCGCTCATTCATCATGAAAGCAACTATCCATATAGCCATCTAGTACTAGAGCAAGATGATAACGAGCTGCGTTTTATAATCTATCAAGGGCTTGCAAAAATAGAGGGAGTTGTAAGAGATGATGCACTATCAGCATATGTAAATATCGCCAAAAATAGCTCGCTTCATGTAGCACTCAAAAGACGGTTTTTAGAGAGAAATTTTCAGCTCACATACTGCAGATTTAGTGAAAAAGATGACGCTATCAGACTCACTCTAAACCTAGATAACTCTACCATTACACCGCAAAAGATATTTTTCCCACTACGAGAGTTAGCACTAAATGCCGACTATGAAAAAGAGTTTATAGCAGGCGAATTTAGCGAGGAGATGTTGCTAGATTTTGAGCATATCCAAAAGCTCTCAAGCGATAGAGTAAAAATCTCACATCAAATGATGATAAAATGGATTCAAGAGACCAGAGAATCACTTATCGGACTCCTCTCCAACGACAATACAGGGATGATATCTTTTAGTTATCTCACGCTACTACTACAGATAGATTATCTGCTCATTCCACGCAAAAATATGGCAAAAAATATCTCTGAAAAGATAGGTGGATATTTTAGTGATGATGAGAAGCTCACAGAGGATAAAAACGCCGATTTAGAGTACTATATCGATGAGCTATATCAGATGGATTTAGAGCAGTTTAGCCAGCAGTTTTATCGCAGTGCCTACACATTTTCACCATTTGATAACGCCTCGCACGATGAGATTAGTGCATTTGTAGAAGAGTCTCTATCAAAAGTCAAATGGTATAAAAACAATCGTCTAAATTATGTTATAAGTATTATTTATAGATATATATCTCTATATGTACTATATAATTATGGCTTGCACCCTACTCTGCGTACACTATTTCATCTACATGTTGAGATATATGCGAGCGATTTTTTCAAAACTATCAGCGAAGATGTGCTATATGATACAGAGAGTAATGAGTTTAACAAAGAGCTCATTTCGCTACGAATCAAACAATCAATCGAGCCATTTACCGATAGGCATAAAGCTTTGAGAGATTTCTCACAACATCTAGATTATAGCGATTTAGATAGATTTAGCCACAGCTTTTATATGAATATCAAAAATTTAGATTTTACAGAGAACTAATTATGAATAGCCACACCCAAAAATTAATAGATGAGAGTCTTGATTCAATCGTACAGATTATTACGCCATATGGCACAGGAAGCGGTTTTATCATCAGCGATCTCATCATCACAAACTCCCATGTTGTCAGCGGATTAAAAGAGGTGTTAATCAGCACCAAAAACCTCTCTAAAACGCTAGGAGATGTTATATATGATGATAACGCTTATGATTTAGCATTTATCAAACTTCCACAAAATATCTCTATCACCCATCCACTACTCATTAGCCAAAATCCTGTTTTAAACGGTGATGAAGTGATAGCGATAGGGCACCCTTATGGGCTAAATTACACCACCACAGAGGGGATAGTCTCAAAAGCCTCGCGGATGCAAGATGAAGTAGAATATATCCAATTTGACGCTGCAATAAACCCTGGAAACAGTGGTGGTCCGCTACTAAATACCGATGTAGAGGTAGTTGGCGTAAACACATTTATCATCTCAAACTCCAACAATCTAGGCTTTGCACTCCCATCATCTACGCTTCAAGAATCAATCAATGAGTATAAAAAACTCTATCCACAAAATGCCATCAGATGCTATTCGTGTAAAAACCTACTACTAGAGTCTAAAATCAAAAACGACTACTGCTATCACTGTGGAATCAAGCTTGATATCGCCAAAAAAAGGCGTGAGGGATACCGCCCATCTGGAGTTGTGGCACTTATCGAAGAGATTTTAAAATCACTAAATAAAGATGTCCCGCTAGCTCGCAGAAGCCAACGCAGCTGGAGGTTTGAAGATGAAAGCCTGCGTATAGATATCAACTACTACGATAATGGCGTAGTTATCGCTGATTCGGTGCTTTGTCGCATTCCGCAAGATAAAATCGAAACCATATATGATTATCTGCTTAGCGAAAATAGCTCTATGGAGTTTTTAGGTTTTTCTATAAGTAAAAATAATATCTATCTCTCTTTTGTAACCATCGATTCATCACTAAATCTAGAACACGGCATCAAAATATTTGGCAGATTATTTGATAGAAGCTCCACATACCAAAAACACCTCATCGAAAATCTCTCTGCCATGAAACCGCTATTTGATGAGTTTGAGTAACAGCGTATGAAAGAGCACATCCTCAGCCGCTACGATAGAGATGGTGATAAGAACCTACTCATTAAGATTTTTACCACCAAAATAGAAGATTTATATGATGATTATGATAAAAAATCATCATTTATCAAAAAGGATCTAAAAGAGAGTCTGCGAGATTATCTATATGAGAGCGTAGATGAGATAGAAAAAGCACCATTTGTTTTGCAATTTTATTTCAACGAAAGCTCAAACGAAGAGTCAAAAAAACGGCTAAAAAGCAGTATAAATAGCTATTTTTCATACCTCATTTCACTAGAAAAACGGAGTATGAAAGAGAGCCTCAAAAACTCTCTCATATTTTTTATACTCGGTTTTTTACTAGTTTTTATCTCGCTCACGCTATCAGAACATGAAAACATAGCATTTAAACTACTATCAGAGGGCGTTATGATAGGCGGATGGGTTGCACTATGGGAAGCACTCGCCACTATATTAGTAAACTGGCTACCGCTTAGAAAAAATCTAAACATCTACCAAAAAATAGCAGATGCAAAGGTGGAGGTGTTTTAATAAATAATACCATCATTGCCAGATATCTTTTAATAGTACAAAACTCTCAGCATATTCACACCCACAAGTAGCTCCTCTAAAAGTTGCTAATGCTTTTATATTTCTTTCACTTTGGTGCAAACTCTGTTTCACTTAAAGTTTCTATCATATATATTTTTTTGATAAATGGGTATCTAAAAGTTTTTGTACAAGAAAAACTAGCTTCAAATATTTTTCTATGGTCGCTATGAACATCACCTTTAAAAGGTAAATATATAATATTTGGTTTTACTTCATTTATCACTTTTGAGATTTTACCTACAAGTTCGCTCATAGAGTATTCATCTACTTGCATAGTTTTCAGTCGTAAATTATGAACACTATCAAAACCATAAAGAGCCGATACTTTTTCTATCTCTTTTTCTCTTGTTTCATAGTAGCTATTAGATTTATCAATAGTTGTACAAATAAGCCAATGTATCTCATCGCCATTTGCCTTATGTTTTAGTAAAGTTCCTCCACAACCTAAAGTTTCATCATCTGGATGAACTGCTATAATTAAAATTTTATTTTTCATAGATATTCTCCAACTTTTGGTAACTCTTTAAATTCGTGTTCAATAATTTTTATAGCTTTATCATAAGTTTTTATAGTTATTGTTTTTCCGTCATTTTCCAAAACTTTTCCATATTCAATATTTTGTAAATCACACTCTATTTCTTCAACTTTCCAAATAGTTACTTCTTCATCTTTATATTTTAAAATAGCTCCAACATAAGGTTTAGATAAGGCTCTTACTAAATTATAAATAGCATTTGATGTCATTCTAAAATCTATTATTCCATCTACTTTGGACCTTTTTCTCCAAATATTTGAAAGATGATTATTTTGTTTTATTTTTTGAAAACTACCATTTTGAAGTTGTGGTAAAAACTCTTCTATTTGCTCTAATGCAATATTTGAAACTTTGTTATATAAAGATTGTGCATTATCTTCATATAAAATATCAAACTCTTTTTGGGATAAAATATCTCCATTATCAGCTCCTTCTTGCATAAAAAAGAAAGTTGAAGCACTTTTTTTAAGTCCTAAAACCATAGCCCAAATAAGTGGATGTCTTCCACGATTTTGTGGAAGTTTTGCTGGATGATAGCCAACAACTCCCATTTTAGGTAAATCTAATAACTCTTTTTTTATTAAACTAGACCAACCAAAACAAAATATAATATCAGGCTTTAAAGATTTAATAAAATCTATACTATCTTGCGAATTTATATCATCAATATATTTATATGAAATATTTAATTTTTCACAAAGTGGAGTTAAATCTCTAAAATCACTATTAAAATTTGATTTCTCTTTTGTACAAACTCCAACTATATTTGCATTTAAAGATATTAGTTTTTCTAAAGCTTTATAAGAAAATTCAACTGTACCTATAAATAATATTTTCATATTTAAACCTTTAAATCATAAAATGATTTTTTTAAAATATCATCTAAATTTGTATT
>CAZYTC010000037.1:0-15188 GCA_964650175.1 uncultured Campylobacterales bacterium
TAATATACTCGTATTTGCATCTTTTAGGCTCCTATCTATCGATATTTCTCTTATCGTTACTACTAAGCTTGACTATAAAAAAATATGTCTTAGATTATACAGAGCCCTGGCTTTTACACCGCTTTGCTTTGAGATTTTTTAATGAGAGTTAGTTAGATATATTTACTCCAATATTTATAGCGACTCCTATCTATATTCTCTAAACTGCACATGTTTAAATATTGATTGTTTTACTATTTCGCCATCTATTATTCTTTCTATTGCTACTCTCTCGGTAGTAGCATAAACTGGGATATACTCCATATATTTAGCAAAACTAACCATATTATATGTGATACCATAATCGCCTTGTATCAGTACAACATCAGATTTTTTTAGATTATCTATTAAAAATATCTGCAGTGCTATGAGATAGTCGGCGATATTTTCTATATCTGCAGGAATGTTTGAAAAGATTGATTGTAGCTCATCATCTAGATATATAAATTCATCTATACCAAATGAGCTAACAGCATCATCGATGAGTACAATAGAGAGTGTCTAGATGCAGAGATAGATACATCACTTCCAGCACATAGAGTTATTAGAGCTTTAGAGCGTGTTTGTGAATATAGAGGTTATCCTAACACTATTCGAGTGTAACCCTCCCCAAAAACTAGACCATTTATAAGTTGATAATTTCTGCTAAAATATTATAGGAGTTATAATGAAAAAGGGTAAATTTACAGAGAGCCAGATCACTATGTGTTGATAACAATATCACCAACTTCTTTGACATTCTCTAAAACAGCTCTATAGCTTTTTATAAAAAACTCCTTTTGTTTATTGTAGCTTCCTTGTTCATAATATTCTAAAATACCTTCAACATATAAGGATATAAGCTCCTCTTGAGGGATGAGCATCATCTTTTTCTCACACATCAAAGATAGATTCAACATATTTCTAGCAGTTCTTTTATTTACATCTGCAAAATATTGCAAATAAGCTAGATTGTTATGAATATAGAGTGCTTTATCAAAGCTTGATTCTATAGAGTGGTAAATCTGCACAACCCTATCTAATTCACTCTCGAGTTCTATATAACTAGATAACGGTATATAATCACTTCCCTTTATAAGCACACCTTTTTTTCTCACATTTCCTAGCTCATCTAGCTCTACTAAATCTGCTGCTAATATCTGATGCATAGATCTAATCTTTTGTTTGCTTATTATGCAGTCATCTTCTAGCATATATCTGTAACTATTTTTTAGATTGATAAGCATCTTTGCATCACTATAAGATTTACTGCTAGTATTACCATAATCTAGCAGAGTTAGTGCTTCTGCTTTTGTATAGGTATTACCCTCAATCTTGGCACTTGTGTAGATAAAATCAAAACCAAATTTTTCTACCAAGTTTTTATTGGATAAAAATTTTTCTAGTGGAAAGTGGCTGCTAATATCCTCTAGTTCTTTAGTCTCTTTATCACTAAAAATAGGTTGATAGTCCAAAAATTTACTATTATATCTCACCCCATCTCCTCTATCTTAAAGCTCCCTAGTCCAAAAACAGTCTGTTTACCAACACCTATCAGCTCACCTAGCTTTAATATACTATAGCTTTTCTCATCCAGTCCTCTTATAGAGATACTGCCGACTATTCCGCCTATATTCATCATTGTACGCTGCCTATTGCTCTTTCTAGTTAGCTCTTTGTAATTTAAATCTTTTGAGATAATTTCACCTGCTATTTTATATGCAAACCGTTTATAATCTCTGCCAAGCAATCTCATCTGTCTTTGGTAAATTGAGTTAATTATATCATCTAGTTCGATATTACTATCTCTTATAAAGCTATTATTCTTTTTTATTCTAAGTGGTGTATTAAAGTGTAGCACTATATCATTTTTAATATTACCGACCTCAAATATTTTTATAAAATCTGTTGGCATAGTGATTTTGTGATTTTTCAAGATAGGGATATCGTTAATATAGATTTCAATATCCTCATAAACTCTATTGTTTCTGCCGATACCATTTTTAGTTAATAGTGTATATATCGCACTAACTATATACGCTATCTTATTGCACGCATCATCAAACAAATATATATCAAAATCATAATAGCTTCTGCCCATCTCAAAATCTAATCTATATTTGTGAACATCATTTTTAGCTTCATAAAACTCATAAAATAGGCAATTACCACTAGCAAAACAATCTACACAATCATAGCTAGGATTTATACATACTACTTTTTTCAGTGCATATCCTAGTGCCCCTCTGATTTGTGAGCCTATAAAATATGGCACATCTGTTGAATTTGGTATCACTACTGATATCTTTGTAAAATTCATAGCACCCCCTATTAATATAGCATTGTACTTTACTGTAAAAATTATTGAGAAAAACTAAATATAATCTATAACAATGCAATTATATACTACTGTAATGTCAATAATTGTCGTTTAAACATTTAATAAAAAGAGCTCTGTTAAAAATAGAGTACAAATTTACAATCCTAAAACAGAACTTTATAGCAAAATAAATACTATAAATGGAAAATAATCGACACCAAAACTTCGGGCGGGAAGCTCAAAGATATTGATAATAGATTGAAATAAACTAACTTCAAATATTATCTATTTAACAATTATATTCAGCCTATTGCTTACAGCTCAAATAAACAAAAAAAGCCTTACCAGACTCTACTACACTACAGGAATAATAAAAGCAATAGATCACGATTTACACAAAAAAGGTATCATTTCACATTTTATTAGATGGGGTGGGGATTAGAACCCAAACAACATCTTCACAGACCAAACATTTAATGATTTAGTATATTTTGAGCTAAAAGCTTGACAAATAATCTAGGATTATAACCAACCACACCAAACTATATTCACAGGGACTAAAAATGACTAAAAACAATATTATCAAAATATCTAGTTTATTAACGAGTGTTTTACTGCTATCTGGTTGTGTAAATATGACACAAATCGATACAATTACTAAAGAGCAATCCAATCTGCTGCCTAGCAAATCTATGGGCAATGAGCCGTACTGGCAAGTTATACTAGATGATGATAAGGCGAAAATAATTCTGCCCCTTGCTCAAAAAGAGCTGGTTTTTAGTGAGCTGATAAAACAACAAACTTCTAAAGGCTGGAGCATAACAACTGCAAAAAACAGCAGTTTAAAAATCGACTATAAAAACACTATCTGCACAGACACTATGACAGGTATGCCATATCCGTGGCAGGTTGAGCTAAATCTAGATGGGGAGAAAATGATGGGATGTGGTGGCGATAGCAGCGAGCTTTTAATCGGTGAGTGGCAAATAGAGGATATAAATAACCAAGGGATTATCGACTCATCTCATATAACTATAACTTTTGATAATAATAATGCGTATGGATCCACTGGATGCAATCGATACAATATCGCCTATGAGCTTAGTGGCGAGGGGATAAAATTTAATATGGGGCTAAGTACTAAAATGGCGTGTCCTGAAGCTATAATGAATCAAGAAAATAGATTTTTAGATACACTACATAAAATCACCCACCTAAGTATAGATGAGCGTGGTGCACTCATAATGAGCGGTGAGAATGTGAAACTAAAAGCATATAAAAAGGAGCTAAAATGATATATTGCGTAGCACAATTTAAAGCAAAAGCGGGCAAAGAGGATGAGCTATTTGAGGTTCTAAAAGCACTAGAAGAGCCAACCCATAAAGAGTCTGGATGTATACAGTACAAAGTTATGAGAAAGCTAGATAATCCATATGCCACGGGTGAGCATTATGGGATTTTATTTAATGAGATATGGGAGAGTGTAGAGGTTTTTGAAAAGCACTGTAATATGCCATACATAGTGGAATTTTTCCAAAGAGAGTGCCAGAGTCCAGATGGACTAGTAGAGAAATATAGTGTAAATATTTTTGAGTAAAACTTACACTGGCTTTTTAGTTTTTGACTAGTTTTAGTTAAATATTCATATTTATTTTATAGTTAGGATTTAAAATTTTTGCTATTGTTTGATGAACTTCAAACAAAACTTCATCTGAAACAACACCAATTTTTTTATAAAACCTATTAATTGAAAGGCTTCTGATTTGAAAAGCATCAGCAGAGGAGGTTTTTACCAAACCACTGTTTCTATCTTTTTCTAACTTTGTCATCCACGCTACATATTTAAATTTATCTTGCCAAGCTGTAATTGGAACAACTGTTCTAAGTTTTAATATTCCAACACTATTACTATTTACTACAAGACAAACTCTTTTTTGCTCATCTCGTCACCAATTGTAGGGTTTAAATCGACCTCCCAAATCTCACCTTGAAGAATATTCACAATATATCCTCTTCAAAATTTGTCCAAGCCTTTAACTCATCATCTTCTTCATAAATACTAGCCATAATTTCAGCTGATTTTTTCATCTTTTCCGCTTCTCTTTTTTTGTAATATTCATTAAAAATCTCAATATAAACACTATTTAAAGATGTTTTTAATTCATCTTTAATCTCTAATGCCATAGCCTTAAACTCTTTTGGAAGATTATTGATTGTAATTTTTTCTTGCGAAGCTACCATAAAAAACTCCTTTAAATACTAATGGCATATTATACCATTTTTTTGAATGACAAAAAAACTAACTACTTAATAAAGACAGTTCATTATCTAAATATTTTTGAGTAACTATAATTTTTATAAATAGATGTTACAATATCTTTAAATCAATAATGGGAGATAGAAATGAGTACAACAAAAGAGAATCTAGAAGTAGCGTTTCGTGGCGAAAGCGAAGCGTATCAAAAATATATGGCTTTTGCTAAAAAGGCAAAAAAAGAGGGTTTTGCAAATATCGCAAAACTATTTGAAACAACAGCAGCAGCGGAGCGTATTCACGCAGAGGGTCATCTAAATGCGATGGAAAAAGTAGGCACAACGGCTGAAAATCTAGAAGCAGCAATAGGTGGAGAGACATATGAGTTTGCCGATATGTATCCACCAATGTATGATCAAGCAGTGGCAGAAAATCACAAAGCTAAAAGAATGTTTGGTTATGCACTAGAGGCTGAAAAAGTTCACGCAGAGCTATATCAAAAAGCACTAGAAGCTGTAAAAGAGGGTAAAGATATAGATGAAGTAAATATCTATCTATGTCCTACCTGTGGATATATAGAGGTAGGAACTCCACCTGAGAAATGCCCAGTTTGTGGCGTAAAAGGCTCTACATTTGTAGAGGTTGAGTGCTAGAGGGTTATTTTCCCTCTACCAATCTATCCATAATATATAGATGCATATGCTTATGCGAAATCTCTTTCTCTAGTGCCTCAGAATAGATAGTTGCAACATCTTTTGCGTGTGTATCATAATCAAAATGGCTAAAATGATTTTGCCACCCTTTTTTTAGAACCGAAAGCGATACTGCATCTAGTAAAAACTCTTTAAATATCATATATGAAGCAAAAAACATCCCTGTAAATATGATAGCCATAACAATGAGCAGATGACAGTCGATTTTAGCAAGTTGTGTATGATATAGCAGTGCAAATGGAATAATAAAAATATGCCAAATAAGCAGAAAAACCACATAGCTTCTAGATGTACTCATTCTAAATCCTGGTATACTTGAATCTAGTCTCAGTCCATCTTGATATGATTTATTTGCACGCAACAAATCTCTCAGTACGAGTGGTTCGCTTGAGATATTAAAAACATATGGAATAATCATTTTATGTAGCAGTTTATATCTAAAATTATCCAAAATATGCGATATTCTACTCATTTTTACCCTTTTTCAAAAATATTTTTATAGTTTATAGTTTTATAATCTATATAGTACTATTTTTTGATTACAATATCGCTAAATATCTGTTTTAAGTGTGGGGAGTTTTATTATGGTAATCAAAGGTGCAACTTTATGCGACATAGATTCAGAATATATTAGCGATATCGAGTTTATAGATGGAGTTATTACAAAAATAGAGCCATCTATCGACTCTGATGAGTATATCGATGGTAGCGGATGCTATTTTATCCCTGCACTCGTCGATACAAATCTATCTCTAAAAGATCGTGGACTAAATCAAGTAAGATTAGAGAAACTCTCTCGCAGAGCCCTCAGAGGTGGCGTGGGAACTGTTGTATTATCTAGTGATTTGATACCTAAAATCGATAATGAGATTATTTTAGAGTTTGTACAGCAGCACAAAGAGCTAGAGTTTGGTGCGACGATAGAGAGCTGTGTGAGTGCAATAAATAGCAGTGGCGAGCTATCAAATATCTCTATAATGCTCAAAAAAGGCTCATCTGCTGTATATACAACCACAATATCAGACTACAATCTCGTCTCTAGAATCGCACAATATCTACAGCGATGCGATAGATATCTATTTTATAAAGCAGAAGAGAAAAGCCTAAAAGATAGCGGTGTAATGGCTGATGGTGCAGTTGCTAGCAATCTAGGATTAGCAGGCATTCCAGCTATTTCAGAGCTAGTTCATGTAGCTGCAATGATAGAGGTTGCTAGATTTTTTGATATAAATGTAGTGTTCAAATCCATAACAGAGCCCCGCTCTATAGAGCTCATTAAAAATGCTCAAAACGACGGCGTGCGGGTAAAATCAGAGGTGGCAATACACCATCTATTTAAAAACGATAGCGAATGCATGGGATTTGATACAGATGCTAAAATAGACCCACCATTAGTGAGCGAAGAGAAGCGACTCAAACTACTAGAGCATCTAAAAGCGGGGGATATCGATATGCTAACGGCTCTGCATCAGCCAAACTCTGATGTAAATAAAGATATCACATTTTATGATGCTAGCATGGGAACTACGGCGATTTTAGAGTATCTGCCACTGCTTTATACATATTTAGTGGATAAAAAAACCATCTCCATGAGTGATATTATCAAACTTTCATCACACAATCCAGCTCTAACGATAAATCAGATAACCCCTAAAATATCGGTGGGCTCTTGTGGTAAATTTATACTATTTGACACAAATGACACTACGCCAGTTAGACACCATCACAGTCTATATAAAAAAGAGTTACTAAAAGGCAGAGTCATAATGGCAATCACAAAAGATGGTGCCATTAGCTACTAAAGAGATTTTGCGTTTTGAAACTCTGCAATCTCTGTCTCTAGCATCTCATTTATCATCGTTACATATAGATCATTTACGAGACTTGGAGATACCCCTAGCTCTATCGCCTTTAGTCTAACTCTCTCTATAACATCAGAGATTCGCTTGTCTGTCTTAATCTCCTCAACTGATTGCTTGAACTTTGCGGCCTGTTTGATATAGCTATTTCGCAGAGCAATGAGCTCAACTATCTGATTATCAACCACATCTATATTTTCTCTAAGCTCTTGAAGCGTGTTGCATATTACCATTTCTTATCTCCTAAAATTATATAAAATAGTATCATAACTATGGATAATCGCACATATATCACAAAATTATCACAAAAAATTATATAATAATATCTTATCGAGTTAAAATAGTATCTTTTTACAAAATATTATATTTGTTTAAGAAAAACGATACTATGATATGCGTATCAATTGGTTGTAAAAAAATATAACTAATGATTTAGCTAAAGGGAGATTATATGAAACTATCAAGAAGAGAACTGTTAAAATATACAGCTCTAAGTGCAGCAGCAGCTGCGGTAACTGGTTGTAGTGCTACAGCTAATGCATCTACTGGTGCTAAAGCGGCAGTTAGTTCTGCAAAAAAACTTGGCAAACACCAAGTTGTTGTCATCGGTGGCGGTTGGGGTGGTCTGACTGTTGCAAAAGAGCTTAAAAGAATTAACTCTAAATATGATGTTTTAATAATAGAGAAAAATGATACATTTATGTCATGTCCATTCTCAAACTGTAACCTAGGCGGAATCAAAGGCGTATCTCTTTCGACTCTAACACACGACTACTCACAAGCTGTAGAAAAACATGGCTATGGTATGCTAAGAGCTGTAGTAGAGGGGATTGATCGTAAATCTAAAACAGTACACACATCATGTGGTAGTGTAGGTTATGATATTTTAGTACTTGCTCCAGGTATTGATTATAACTACAAAAGCTCATTTCCACACTGGGATGATGCAAAAATTGCAAGAGCAAAACGCGTAGCACCAGCAGCACTAGTTCCAGGTGGCGAACATGTGGCACTAGATAGAATGGTAAAAGACCTAGAGGGTGGTAATGTAATTATCACTGTTCCACAAGGTAAATATAGATGTCCTCCAGCTCCATTTGAGAGAGCTAGTATGATTGCTAACCATATGAAAAACGAAGGTATCGATGGTAAAGTTATCATCCTAAATGAGACAAACGATATCTCTAAAGGTGCAGCATACAAACAAACATGGGCAGAAATCAACGCAGGTGTAATTGAGCATCATGACTGGTGTGTAATTCAAGATGTTGATTTTGATAAAAAAGAGATTACATATGTACAAACAACATATAAAGATAAAGATGATGATGAGGGTACAAAAACTACAAAAACTATCAAATATGAAGTTTTCAACCTAATCCCACACAATATGTCAAGTCCTGTAGTTGAGATGGCAGATATTAAAACTACAAAAGATTCATTCAAAAAAGTAATGATGAATGGTATCTCATTTCAAACAGCAACAGACCCAGATGTATTTGCAGTAGGTGATGTTGTAGGTCACGCAGTACCACCAAGTGGTCAAACAGCAATCTGGTCAGGTAAAGAGTGTGCTCAAGAGATTTCTGCAAGAATCACAGGTAAAACATACTCTGTAGAGGCGAAACTACCATACAAAGGTGCAAATGTGTGCTACTCAATGGTAAATGGTAACCCTGAAGAGGCTATCGTGGTAAATCACGAATTCGTAGTACAAGGACCGGTAATTTTTGGTAAAGGTTCAGTACCAAAAGGCGATGTAGCTAATGATAAATTCCGCTCAACTGGGCTTGGAAAAGCGTGCCGTGATTGGTACAAAGGTGCAATGAGAGACCTATTTAGCTAAACAACTTCTCCCCTTAGGGGAGATTTAACTCTAATCTGCTACACTTACTCTAAAATACTCAAATGGAATCACAATGAATAGAAGAAATTTTTTAAAAGTTGTCGCTGCTGGTGCAACAGTAGTTGCAGTTAATCCATCACTTATAGGTGGCAAACTCTATGCATCTGATGGATCACTATTTAAAGCATATGAGAAAGCTCAACTAGTGGATGCTAGTGGAAATCCGATAAAAATTACCGCTTTAGAAAAAGAGGTAAACTACATATTTAACTACCCATACGCATCTACACCATGTATGCTTGTGAATCTACCTAAACCTACAGAAAAAGAGGTTGAGCTAGTTTCAGATAGTGGTGAAAAATATATTTGGAAACACGGCGTGGGTGCTGAGCGAACAGTAGTTGCATATGTAGCAATCTGTACTCATCAGCTAACTCACCCTACTCCAAATGATAGTTTTATGGCATATGTTCCAACAACTGGTACAACTATGGCTCATGATAAAGGTGGCGTAATAGTATGTTCATCTCACCTATCTGCATTTGATACTGCTGCTGGTGCAAAAGTTGTCGGTGGTGCAGCCACACAACCTCTTTCTGCTGTTGTGCTAGAGGTAGCTGAAGATGATACAATCTGGGCTGTTGGAATACTTGGTCAAGATAAATTCCACGAATATTTCAAAGAGTTTAGACCAGAGATAAAAGAGTTTTATGGTGCACCTGCTGAGGCTAGAAAACTAGTATCTATATCAGCTAAAACTATCACACTAAATGAATACTCAAAAGAGATTATCCAATACTAAGGAGCTATGATGAAAAAGTTAATATCTACAATCGCACTAGGCTCAATGCTTGCAATATCTGCTTATGGTGATACTAGAGCAGATTTGATGAAAGATATGAGAGTCATGATGGATGCTATGGAGCAGATTCAACGAGGCGGTATGTATAGCTCATCAGATGAGATGAAAGCGGGAGTTAAAAAACTTCAAAGCGTAATCGGCTCACTTGAGACTGAGGGCGTAAAAGAGATTTTACCAAGCGATCAAGCATACGCATATAAATTTGCACAAAAAACAGCACATCTACTAAGAATGTACTCTGATGATTTAGTTAGCTCAATCGATGCTGGCAAAATGGATAATGCACTAGATGATTATACTCAGCTATTAAAGCAGTGTACATCTTGTCATATCAGAATCCGTAACTGGTAAACCCGCACATAGGCTTTATGCCTATGTCCTCTTTTTTATGCTACAATATCTCTTATGAACAGAGATATAAATGATGAGATTTTAGAGCATCTAATGCATCCTAAAAACTATGGAACAATACAAGACCCTCACGGTGTCGGCGTGGCACACTCTCCTAAAAGTGGCGAATTTGTTATCACATACATAAAACTAGATAACTCCAATATCAGCGAAATCACATATGCTACAAATGGGTGTCAAGACACAGTAATACTTGGCTCGATGTTTAGCGAAATGATAAAGGGCGAGAGTATCGAGTATGCACAAAATAGCTCTAATAAGATGCTAGATAAAATCACAGATGCCACGCAGCGAGCATGTGCAGAGATGGTTATCAAATCTTTTAGAGCTTCGTTGCAGCTGCAACAGAGCGAACCATTTGTGATAGAGATAGATGAGGAGTGTGTTATTAATGAGTGAGCTTTTTAGACTAAAACATCAGCTTTGGCTATCATTTACATTTGGCTCTTTTGCACATCCAGATAGCAGCATAAAAGATAGACTCTATGAGTTTAGTATGATAGAGTTTCGCCATCTCAAATGGTTAGCGAGCCATCTATATGAAAACAATATCCCTTATGATTACTCTAGAGATGTAGATTTTTCTATCGCAGCTAGTGATGATAGAGAGCTTTTAGCAAATATTGTCTCAAATATCCACGAGGTGCAAAAACTCTATCTAGATAGTGAGCTATTTTCTAGAATGAGAGATGATGAGAGATATTTTATCTATGAGTTAGAAAATCTATCAAATGATGAAACTCAAACTATAAATGCTTTTAATAAAAATCTAAAATATCTAGATGCTTCGATGGATAAATCAGAATTAGATGCACTAGTGCTATTTTTATTTGAAGAGCTATATAAAGAGTATGAGCTAATATTAATCTATTTTTATCAGCAAACTAGAGCAAAAGATATAGCTGAATTTAGTAGCTTTGATGATTTGATATATGAATCACACTTTCATCTACGCTCATTTGGCGAAATGATGAGCGAGCTTGGAGTATTAGCACTACCTAGACAGCTACATCCACGAACCTATATAATCGAGGATTTAAAGAGCTTTTTAATAGCTGGGATAGCCGAAGAAGAGGCAGCTAAAGAGCAGTGTAAAACACTATCTGGTGCGATAAAATATGAGCCATTGTCACGCTTTTTTGATTTTATAAATCTACAAGAGAGCTATCATATAGCTATTATGAAAAAACTACTACAAAGGTATTAATATGGTGGAAGAACAGAGCGATATGCTCATTATGCTGATAATTTTGTCTGTTTTTGCATTTGTGCTGATGAGTAAGAAAAAAGATAAATAACTACTTTAGTTTTAAATCATAGACATCATCTTTTACTACGCAGTAGATCTCAAACTGATTTAGAACATTTGTCTTGACCGCAACCTCTTCTATCTCTGGCATCGGTTTTGCAAACTCCTCTATTGCATCAACTGTTTTTGCATTTCTCGTAGTAATTTTTAAAATCAATCCACCTTTATATCCAGAATATGTATGAATATCGTAGATATCTAGCTGTAGTGCGAATTTGATAATTCTTCTGCGAGTAATATCCATAGCATCTCCTACTATTTGTTTTCGTAATTATACTATGAATATTCCTATATAACAATATTAATTATTTCTAACACTATTTATAAATATTTTATAAAGATACAGGTGAAACAAGTGCTCCTTGGAATCTATCAATACCTAGCTCATATAGCGTATTTAGCTGCTCTTCCTCTTCTATATTCATAGCAATAATACTTATACCTAAACTCTTAAATAGATTTATAAAACCGCCCTGTGCCATACCTGTCTCTTTGTTTTTTAGCATATCTAGCAGATACGCTTGATTTGATTTTATATAATCTGGTCTAATTTGCTGTAGATACCCAGCACCGCTATCTGGAATACTAAATTGATCAATACCAAAGCTACAGCTATGTTTTTTGATGATATTACGCAAAATTATCGCATTATCTGGATTATTTATCACAGATAGATTGTTGATTTCAAACCAAATCTTACAACCATTATCGATTCTCTCTAGTATTGTCTCTAGCCATTTGATATTTGAGGCTTGTGCAATAAAGCTTCCGCTAATATTTACCGTAATACTCTGAGCTGTATATGAGGCATCTATTAGCTCTAGGACTTTTTGTATCATATATTGATCTATCCTATCTATCAGCCCTAAACTCGTCGCCATAGGGATAAAATAACCAGCATTATGGATGAGGCTATTTTTATCTTTGAGTCTCAAAAACACCTCTTTACTAATCGGCTCAAGAGTGTTATCTTTATAGATTGCAACATTTTGAAATGCTAATAACAATCTATCCTCATCCATACTCGATAGTAGCTCCTCACGCCACTCCTCTCTACCTAGTACTAGTGTAGCTTTTTCATCCACCTGTACATCTGCTACAAATCCATCACACTGTTTTGCTTTTGTAGATGCTAAATCTGCTCTAGCTAAAATCGATTTTATACTATCATCACTATCATATGAGCCTATCGCACACCCTAGCGTTTGGCACTCTTGGACATCATCTCTGAAATCTTTTGTGTAGTTGCTGATATTTTCTGCTATCTCTTTTGCATTGGCATTTATACTATCTAAATCTACCGTTGGCAAAATAACAAAAAAGTCTGATTCATTTAGCCTAACTATGAGGTTATCTTGAAAATCTATAAAATTTCTATTTAGCTCATCTGCTACAAATGCGATAAACTCTTGCTGTTTTTCATACCCTATCGCCTTTTTGAGATTGTGAATTCCATCTAAACTCACGATAACATAAGCACCAGAGCTAAGCGTGGTATTACTCTCTAGATAATCGGTTAGTTTTGTGATGAGATATTGTCTATTATAGAGCCCACTGCTTTTGTCCACATATAGCAATTCATGATATTTTTTCAGCGTCTCATTTTCACGCTCGAAGATATCTTTTATCTTTATAATGGCAGTATTCATCGCATTTGTGATAATTTTACACTCTGTTGTAAATGGTTTGTAGTCTAATATTATAAACTCATTATCAAGTATCGCATTTGCCTGTAGCTTTATCTTATCCACTGATCTTAGACTCATTTTTAGTAGTAGGTATAGCGAAACCATAACAGCAATACCTATAGCGATAAATGTTTTTATCAAATCTATTAGCGTAGTATATAGCTGTCTATAGGCATTTCCAGTGTGTGAGACAACCTCTAGCGTCCCTAGCTGACTCCATCCTGCCATAATATCACTACTACCCATCGCAGTCTCAATATCTACAACATTTATAAACCACTCAGGCACATCCACCACCTGCACATCTACTGTACGATTATAGATATCTGAGCCATCTACGCCTACTAGTCTAATTTGCTGATAATAGCCACTATCATATATCGCATTTATGGTCGTCTCTATCATCACAACATCATTTGGATCTGGCAGTTTTGAGAGCGATAACCCCAGTGAGTGAGCCGTATTTTTGGCATCATTATAGAGCTGGTCTTGTACAAATTCACTGGCTGTTTTAAAGTTTAGATACATAACACTAGCTAAAATAATAGCCAAAAACAGCCCTAACATTATCACCATTTGTTTAAAAATACTCACGATAGACTCCTCATCTAGTTATACTCATCTCTGTCCAAGATTTGTTCTGTTTCGTCGAAGCTGGCAGTAGTTTTCCCACCTGTGCCTGTTTTGCATTAAATAGATCATCGCCACTAAAACTATAAATAGGCACCAAATCATCGCGTTCTGTAGCTGGCAATATTTTGAAATTGTAGTTATCAAGAACCATAGGGATAGATTTTGGTGTCTCATAGTATGTGAGCACTAGATGCGAAGCGTTATATCTAGTCGATTTTACATATGACATAAAGAGTTTTGAGGTATCGACGCCTAGCTCTTTTAGCGTGAAATATTTTGCGATTACATAATCTTCGCAGTCGCCTTTATCTTTGCCAATAAACTCATATCTAGTCGCCCAATAATCACTCACACCCCAGATATCTTGATCATTTGCATATGGCACACGGTTAAAAAAGTCATTTACCGCTTTTAACTTGTCCATATCGCTACCATCACGCACGCTATTCATAGTTTTAACGAGAGCCAAAACTCTTTTGGGTGCAAAACGACCATAATCTTTTTCGATTTTTTCTAGATACTCTTTTGCCACACTAAATTGTGGCGAGCTAAATGCCACAGAGGCAAATATGATAATCGCAGAGATTATGGCTAGATTTTTATTCATATAAAAATTATATCCTATTCTAGCCATAAAAAGATTTAGTTATAGTACAGGAATTTCCTGCTCTACCCTTACAGTTACAGTACCTTCGCTTGAAGTTGCACTCCAAACATCAAATCCAGTGCCGTTATCTTCTGCTGAACTAGTTTTTTGCCAGTTTTCCTCAGCTTTGAATTTTACACTATCGCCAGCTTCGCCAAATATAATGAGCTCATTTTTACCATCTTCTGTCATATCTAAAACATCTTTGATGGTTAGATTCTCTAGAGCAAAATTGCCTTTTGACAGATCAATCGCCTCTATATTTTTAATAGGATTAGCACCATTGAGCTTACTAAAATCGATACCGCCCTCAGTTAGTATCAGAGTATCAAATCCAGCACCACCATCTAGCACGCTATCGCCTACCAAATTACCATTTTCATCCGTATGAAAATCAGTAACTAGCGTATCGTTGCCATCGCCACCATATAGCTTATCAGCACCAGTACCACCATCTATATAATCATTACCACCTTGACCATAGATGATATCATTGCCAGAGCCGCCATAGATAGTATCATCGCCACCACGACTGTCGCCATCTATATTAAAATCGGCGTGATGGGCTCTTATATATTCATACATATCTGCATTAGTTGGCTCAATACCGCCATTTTCTGATTTTAAAA
>CAZYTC010000038.1:0-14470 GCA_964650175.1 uncultured Campylobacterales bacterium
CAATGAGTCTGCGTGGACACAACCGTGTGAGCGTATCGCAAATCGCTAGTGAAATAGCAGGCGGTGGCGGTCATCCAAACGCAGCTGGTGGAAGATTACAAGGATTTAAAGAGCAGTTTAGATACGATAAAGTAAAGCTGATTCTAGAAGATATTTTTGCAAATGCAGAGTCGATGCCATCACCTATAGAGACAAAGCTATAGATGAGAGTCGATAGATTAGTTAGTAATCTAGGATACTGCACTAGAGGTGAGGTAGCAGAGCTGATTAAAGATGGCACAATCACCCACATAGATGGGGTGAAGCTAGAGCCATCTAGCAATGTTTCACATAGTGATATATTATATGATAATGCACCGCTAGATCCTATAAAACTGCTGATTGTACTGCATAAGCCTCTAGGCTTTGTCTGCTCACACAGCGATAGCGATGGCAAATCTATCTATGAGCTACTGCCACCTAGATATAGAGCTAGAGAGCCTAAGATATCTACTATCGGAAGGCTTGATAAAGATAGCTCAGGGCTCATACTGCTAAGCGATGATGGAGAGTTAAACCACCTCTTAACAGCACCGAAAAACAAAGTTGCAAAAACATACATAGCCCATCTAGCTAGAGAGTGTGATGAGAGTGCGATTAAAATATTCTCTAGCGGAGAGCTGATGCTGCGAGGTGAGAAAACTCCGCTACTACCTGCAAAGCTAGAGATACTAGAGAGCAAAATAGCTAAAATAGAGATAGTAGAGGGTAGATACCATCAAGTGAGACGAATGTTTGCAGCTATTGGCAACCATGTAGAATCACTCCATCGCATCAGCTTTGGAGATTTCACTCTAGATGATTTAGCTATAGGGCAGATGAGGCTCTCAAAATGGCCAGACAGCTCTAACTAGCTTGCTTCCCCACCCTTGGTTAGTGGCTCCATCGATATCTCCCTCATTTGCATACATAATTTTCGCATCAGAGATTTTTGATGAGTTTATCTGATTATATTGATCTATATCATATGGTCTGATGACACCGCTAATTTGGATAATCTGCTTTTGATTGTCCATCATAATTTCGCGTCTTCCTGTGATAAAGTAGTTACCATTATTTAGCACTTTTACTATTCTAGATGATATGGTCGTTGTGAATGATGCCTTTTTATCAGCACTGCCTGTGCCACTAAATGCAGAATCAGAACCCGCACTAAATCCGATATTTGAGACACTATTTAGCTTATCTACAGCAGTATTAAGTAGTGAATTATCCCCACCGCTTACAAATGCTCCACCGCCTAATCCTATCTGATCGCTCTTTTTTAGAGCTTTACTAGCTTGAGTAGAGCTCGCTGTTCTCTCATTTATTACAACAGTTACGATATCATTGACATGCATCGCTTTATGGTCTGAAAATAGCGGATTATCGCCTTGACCAAATATGCTTCCGCTACTTATAAATATATTCTCTTCATCTTTGGCTGGGAGTTGCTCCACATAAGCTGGTGGCTCAAATGAGATCTCTGGGTCTGCAAGACTTTTAGCACAACCACTAAAGATTAGTGCTGTCGTAACTACTGATAAATAAATCCCAAATCTCATTTTCTACTCCAAAATATTTAGATATAATAAGCAAAAATAGTTCCAAAGGATACCTATGAGTCTAAAAATACAGATAAACGATGATATTAAAACAGCGATGAAGGAAAAAGATGCTCCAAGACGCGATGCACTGAGATTATTAGCTAGTGCTATAAAGCAGATAGAGGTAGATGAGCGAATCGAATTAGATGATGATGGAGTACTAAAAGTTATCCAAAAACAGCTCAAACAGCGAACCGATGCGATGGAGCAATATAAAAATGCCGATAGAATGGATCTCTATGATAAAGAGGAGTATGAGGCATCAGTTTTTAGTGAGTATATGCCAGCACAACTAAGCGATGATGAGCTGATGAGTGCTATTAGAGATATCATCACAAAAGTGGGTGCTACGAGCATAAAAGAGATAGGCAAAGTTATGGGTATGGCATCAAAAGAGCTATCAAGTGTAGCTGATGGCAAGCGAATTAATGAGTGTGCTAAAAAGTTACTTGGCTAGCACACGCATTTTGATTAAATAGGCAGACTCTGTTTCTGCCACTATTTTTCGCCATATATAGTGCCTCATCAGCATTTTTTATGAGCTCTTCTTGTGATAACTCATCATTATGATTTCTAATAGCAGCACCTACGCTCACCGTAACATATCGACTGACGCTAGATTTTTGATGCTCTATCTCTAGTGCCTCTATAGCTCTATTTAGTTTTGTCGCTACTTTTACTACACCATCTTCATCAACATTTTTAATCACCACAACAAACTCTTCACCGCCAAATCTAGCAGCTAAATCTGATGGGCGTTTTAGCGTCTGCTCTAGCGATTTTGCTATAGATTTCAAACACTCATCCCCTGCTATATGACCATAAAAATCGTTATAGAGTTTAAACAGATCCACATCTATCATCAATATAGCGATAGAGGTTTTCTCTCTTGCTGATTCTTTATACATTTTACTATAAATCTCATCAAAAGAGCGTCTATTTGCAATCCCTGTGAGCCCATCTCTCATTGCCTGCTCTTTTAGCAGTTTGTTTTTGCTTTGAAGCACATCATTTAGCTCTTCTAGAGATGATTTGACCTGCTGTAGCTCATTTGTAGCATTTACAAAATCGGTAATATCTTGTACTGTTCCTCTAGATATTGTCGCTATTCCATCATCGTTATATTCGCTCTCTCCGCTCTCTCTAACCCATTTTATCGAGCCATCTGACATTAATAATCTATGCTCAACATTATAAAACTCTCTACTCTCTAGAGATTTTAGATAGCTATCATTTACGAGTGCTCTATCTGCTGGATGGATTTTCTCTATAAAAGATTCATAAGTTGGACTAAACTGTTTTGAATCTATCTCAAAAATCTTATATATCTGATCACTCCAATTTAACTTACTGGTTTTTAAATCTAGCTCCCAACTCCCTATTTTGGCTATCTCTTGAGCTTTTTTGAGATTTTTCTCGCTTAGATGTAGTGTCTCTTTTAGCTTTTTTTCTTGAGTGATATCTCTAAAAATTACAATAGCACCCTTTGGTGTAGGTGCAACAGTCATATTTACATCTATAAATGAGCCGTTTTTATCTATAAAAACTCTCTCTTTTGTGCGTATTTTTTTATCAGCGATGGTCTTTGCTATTGGACAAGTTAGTGCATCATTATCATCACTATAGTGAAATAGTTTATGCGTATCAGCTCCTATCACCTCATCTTTATCATACCCTATAAGTGCTAGAGCGTGCTCATTTATCCAAGTACATCGCTCTTTATTATCAACACTATAGACACCATCGCCTATGCTATTTAGTAGTGTTAAAAATAGTCTCTTTTTGTATCTATCATATTGATAATAGGCGATTATTGCGAGTATCATTATGATTATAAATATAATCTCTTTTTTGTATTGTTGCCAGATATCTTTGTTTGTGATGGTGATTATCTTATCATATGGCGGTAGTCTCATCGCGACAGCGAGCTCCTCTACCTTGTGATAATCTGAAACTATAGAGTAGCCATAGATGCCTTGAGCTAGTATCTCTTTATTATCAGGCGTAATTGATAGTAGTGCTACGATGAGCGATTTTATATCTTTTGTAGAGAGATGAGGCATAATAAATAGTGGCCACTCTGGATATAGCTCAGTAGATACGATATATGGGTGCTCTGGATATGTTAGAGGGTTTATGATTTTCAGCTCTGATAGATTTAGCTCGCTATTTGCTACCAAATCCTCTATGACGCCATCTCTAGCAAATCCAACCTCCGTTACGCCATTTATCACATTTTTAATAGCATCTGCTTGCGAGCCATCTGTAAAAACGATTTTGTTATCTTTTGTAGAGATTTTGACCCCAGCTTTTTCTAGCTCATAAGCTTGTGCCCAGTACGCTCCCAAATGCTCTGTTCCAGCTGCTGAAATCGATTTTTTAGCGACATCTCGAAGCTCTTTTATATCGCTATCTGCTCTAGATACTATCACTCCACCTAGTTTATAAACAGGCACATTATCAATACCAGTTCTAGCTAAAACAGCCACCACGCCACCGAGCTCAAATCTATCTCGTAGTGTAATATAGTGCCCTGGATTTGTTGTGATTATATCTAGTGATGCTGAGGCGATTTTATCCTCTAGCTCACTCTGTGAGAGTACCTCTAGGACTATTTTTTTATCTAGTTTACTATTTAGATAATCTACAAGCGGTTGATATTTTTGTTTCGTTATCTCTTTTGTTGTGTGTGCTTGGACACCAAATCTGAGGTTCTCTTGGGCATAAATCGTTGTCAAGAAAATAGATAATATTATTAAAACTCTATACAAATTGCACCAACCACATAATTTTTGCTCTAAGCTTATATGCATATTATATCGAACTTTTGATACTTTTTATTTAATCCATATTAATTATCATTTTTTTATGGTTTTTAAGATATATTTTTGTGTTTATATTAGAATCTAGGATGCTCTATGCAAGAAAAAAGAAAAGATATTATACGATTTGCACTAGGACACAATATCGATAATATCAATACCTATAGTGGCTACAAAGGGGATTTGGTACTGAAGATATCCTCTAGGGATGTGGAGTCAATTGCTGCAATACAGCGATATGCTGCGAGAGTTAAACTGGTTGATTTGGTAGTGAAAAACAATCCAAATCTAGGTATATTTGAGCTTTATTGCGTAACAGAAGATGAGCAGGTTTATGATTTAAAATCATAACAGCTCTAATAGCTCTGATAGACTATCTATGCGGTGTGTTGCTTTTGAGAAATCTTGATTTGCAGTAAAATGGTTATAAACCACCACGCAATCTATATTTGCACTATATGCCGCTGTGAGTCCACGCTGTGAATCCTCGACTACCACGGCATTTTTATCTGCTATATCCATTAGCTTTAGTGCCTTTAGATATGGATCAGGATATGGTTTAGCTCTAGGATAATCCTCTTCACATAGTACAAAATCCATAAATCTAGTTAGTTTTTTATCATGATGAATTAGCTCAAAATCAACTCGCCTAGATGTTGTAACTATTGCTAAGCGATATTTTTTAGATAGCTCTCTTAGCACCTCCTCAACCCCATCTATATAGATATTCTCACTCTTTATAAACTCCTGATAGTAGCTACTGCGTCTAGCTCTTGCGGCATTTACATCATCCATAGTAGCACCATTTTCTAGTGCTATCTCCCACCAGTTACCACCATATGGCATCAGCTTCATATAATACTCTAGTGTCAGCTCAAAACCCATCTCCTCTAGTGCCATCTGATTGGCTCTAAAATACCACGCCTCGGTATCTACTAACACTCCATCATTATCAAAAAGTATCGATTTTTTCATAAAACTACCAAGTTTATAATTGAATATTCTGAGAAAATACAAATTTTTAAGAGCGACTAGTCGCGAGGGCACTCCGCCGAGGAGCTCATTTTGGGCTTAGCTCAAAATGTGAGTATTTAATCAGATGAGCTATTTTAACATATCTAGAACGATTTTTGCTTATGAGTAGCGAGGAGTGATTTATGTTAATAAACAACAACCTTTCAACCAGTCCTATCGGAGGACAAATCAGAAGCGATGGCTCAATAGATGAGGGCTTTTTAGCGATTATGAATCAGCTATATCCAACATCTATACATCAAAGTCGCGATGAGATAAACGAGAGCGATAATGAGTTAGCTGCATTTAAAGAAGAGCTCACCACAAAAGGTGCTGGGCTATTTTTAAAAGAGCTAAATGAGAAGAAGATTGAAGAGCTCGTTGAGAAATTTAAAGCTGAACTTGAAGCACAGCAGGTTCTAAATCCAGAAAATAGTATGGATATAGAGCAGATGGTTTTAGAGTTTAGGAAACAGCTTTTAGAGCAACTAAAATTAGCCAAAGAGGCAGAAGAGATAGACAAGAGTGATACCATTATGAGTTTTGATTTTTTAGAGAATTTACAAAATATAAAATCTCTAAATAACAAAAAGATATCACCAGAAACTAGCTATCTAAATCAGCTACTCTATATGGATAATCGCAGTGAGCCTTTTAGTGCACTAGGTTAGTCTCGCTATTTGCGAGGCTAGTTTACATTTTGATATCGCCAAGCGTCCCCTCTAGCTCTAGTAGAGCTATTTTCTTATCCAATCCTCCACTATATCCGCCTAAAGTTTTATCTGAAGCGATAACTCTATGACAGGGTATGATTATAGAGATGGGATTTTTACCATTTGCATTTGCCACTGCTCTAAAACCTCGGTCTCGCCCCATCATCGCCGCCTCTGTTTTATATGATATAGTACTGGCGTATGGTATTTTTAGCAGTGTATTCCACACTTCTAGCTGAAAAGGCGTACCAGATGGATTTAGTGGCAAATCAAAAACCTCTCGCTTTTTAATAAAATACTCTCTTAATTGTCTATCTAGCTCTAATAACATCTTATTATCACTCTTATAAATAGTATCGCTATCAGTAAAATCTAGATTTGTAATACCTATATCATCGCATTTTGCTACCATTTTTCCTAGCGGTGTATCTATCGATAAAGAGTGCATATATTATTCTCCAAATCATTTAAAATATATTATATTTTAGATATAATTAAGCAACGATAAAGAGCAAAGGTTGTATATGTCAAAAAAAGTACAAAAGATAGATATTATCTCCTATTTAAAAGATAAAAAAACTGAACTTTTTAAAAAATATGGCATAACAGCTCTGGGGATTTATGGAAGCTACGCTAGAGATGAGGCTACAGCAGATAGTGATATAGATATATTTTATGAAAGAGATAAGAATTTTGAATTAAAAAGTGGGATTGAGTTTTTAAATATAGGTGCTATTTTAGCAAAAGAGTTAAATGTAAAAAAGGTAGATTTTGTATCCTTGGACTCTATGAATCCCATAATAAAACACTTTGCTACACGAGATTTTATCTATGTATAATATAAAAAATATTATCTATATTTTGACGATACTAGAGTGCTGCGAGAAAGCTTGGATTTATACAAGAAAATTTAAGTGTGCAAGTGAATTTATAGACTCAAATGAGCAGATGGAGTTAAATGCAGTAATCTCGCTTTTTATCGCTATCGGAGAAGAGAGTAAAAAGATAGACATAGAGCTAAAAGAGAGTGTTGATTTTGAGCTATCTTGGAGCGATATCGCTGGACTTAGAGATAAAATATCTCATAATTATAGAGGCATAGACGCGGATATTTTATGGATAATAATTCATAAAGATTTACAAAAATTAAAAACAGCACTACTAGAGATGGTTAGCTTATTAAATATAGACAAAGAGTTGCTTGGTGAATTCATGAGCACACCACATTATAAAAATTTAAGCTATCTGATTAAATAGAGCTAGCTTCGCATTAATAAAGGCAAAAAATGTCAAAACCACTCGTAAATTTCAAAAATGTCTATCTCAAATATGATGATACAGAGGTATTAAAATTTATAGATTTAATGATAAATGAGGGTGAGCATACAGTAATTTTAGGCTCAAACGGCTCTGGTAAATCCTCACTTATTAAACTCATTAGTTGTGAGTTATATCCATCTATAATGAGTTCACCTCATACAAAAGAGATACTCTCACAAAGCAGATGGGATATAAATGAGTTACGCCAACACATCGGGATAGTGACAAATGATATACATAATCGTTTTTTGTTTGACGCATCTCATATTAGTGGCTTAGAGGTGGTAATTAGTGGATTTTTTGGCACACTTGGGGTTTTTAATCATCAAGAGATAGAGCAATCACACACCGATAGAGCCTCTGTGGTGATGAGTGAGCTAAATATCTCTCATTTATCAACCAAAAAAGTCTCCACAATGTCCACGGGGGAGCTGCGAAAATGTATCGTAGCTAGAGCACTTGTGCATCCGCTGCGACTGTTACTGCTAGATGAACCAACAGTTGGGCTAGATATCAAATCACAAATCGATTTTATAGATTTTATGCGAAAACTATCTAAAAATACAACTATTTTACTAGTAACTCACCATATAGAGGAGATTTTTAGTGAGATAGAAAGAGCTATATTTATAAAAAATGGTGAGATTTTTGCAGATGGTTATATAAAAGATGTCTTGACAAGTGAAAACATATCCAATCTATTTAACACAAAGCTTTCTATAGGATTTAAAGAGAGATTTTACTTTATACAATAATAAAATATTTTTATACTATTTTATATGTATTTAAAATAAAACGATATAAAATGGTTTATCCGTTAGAACCAAAGGGGTTATTATGTTCTCTAGTATTAAATCAAAATTATTTACCACATCACTGGTTTTGATATCATTGTTTGCGATATTGATATATTTAGGGCTTGGTAATTCAAAGCTATCAAATGAGTCTGTAGTTAGGGTTTCATTATTAGGCAGTATTAATGCAAATATAAATGGTGCGATGATGGAGCTCAGAGGCTATCAGGTTACAAAATCATCAGATCATGTTGCAAGCTATGAAAATTATATAAAAAATGCTGTAGCATCTCTAAAAGATTTAGAGGATTTGATTTTAGTAGAATCAAATAAAAAAAGAGTTGTAGAATTTCGAGAGGTTGTTGAATCTTGGCACAATGTAAATATAGAGGGTGTAGATATAATAACTAAAAATATAAGTATCGTAGATAGCGATTCATTTAAAGATAGTCGTGATGGTAAAAGATTATTTGAAGTTGTTAAAAAATCAACTGAAGATTTTTTCTCAATACAAGATATTCAAAAGAAAATAACTAAAAGTATTACAGACAATAATATAAGATGGATTAGCGAAGGCGGTATGAAAATAAATACCATTATGGTAATTGCTGCTGTTTTTATAATTGTTTTATTATTTTTTATCAATAAATCAATCTTATCTTCTATATCCAAATTTAAAAAAGAGATTGATTTGGTGCATACAAATAATGATTTTACTATAGTTTTATCTAAAAATAAAAATGAACTAGATGATGTTAGTGATGGCATAAATAATCTACTAAGAGAATTACAACAAGTTTTTAAAGATGCAAAAGAGTCATCCAATGAAAATGCTTCTGTCTCTGCAGAACTGAGTTCAACTAGTTTACAAATAGGTAAAAATACAGAGGATGAAACAAAAATAGTAGAAAAAACTATCCAAGAGATGGATAAGATAAAAAATATTATAGATGGAAGTGCAGCTGGTGCAGAAAAATCAAAAATTGAGATATCTAATGCAGAGCAAAAGCTAGTAGAAGTAAAAGATATTATGGTGGAATTAGGTAGCGATATAACGGTTGCAAGTGAAGCAGAATCAGAACTTTCAGAGAAACTAAAACAACTAAGTGTTGATGCTGAGAATGTAAAACAGATACTAATAGTTATAAGTGATATTGCAGATCAAACAAATCTACTAGCACTAAATGCAGCTATAGAGGCAGCACGAGCTGGTGAGCATGGACGCGGATTTGCAGTTGTTGCCGATGAGGTTCGTAAACTTGCAGAAAGAACACAAAAATCACTTACAGAGATAAATGCAACTATCAATATCATAGTTCAGTCAATCAATGATTCTGCAGAACAGATGGGTGAAAATACAGAAAACATATTCAAACTCGTCAAAACATCAAAAGAGGTAGAAGAGTCTATATTGGAGACAACCACGATTATGAGTAGAAATGTTGATGGAATTTCTCATCGTGCTATAGAGTCATTAGCGATGGCAGAAGATACTAAAAAAGTATCTGCATTGGTTTCACAGGTGAATGAGCTATCTAGCTCAAATGCTAGAAGCGTAGAGGAGATAGCAAGTGCGGCAGAGCATCTATATAAACTAACTGAATCATTAAATGGTAAATTAAACAGATTTAAGGTTTAACCTTAAATCTATAATAGTTGATTTACTTATTTTTGTTTATTAGTGATTTTATAGATAAAGCTAAATACCTCTGCTACCGCCACATATAGGTTTTCTGGTACCTCTCTATCTAGCTCTACTTTTGATAACATTTCGACTAAATCGGCATCCTCTTTTATAGGCAAATCGTGCAGTTGTGCTACTTTTATAATATTTTCTGCACTTGTGCCTTTGCCTTTTGCGACAACGCGAGGTGCACCATCTGATTCTGGTTCATATTTTAGAGCGACTGCTTTTTTCATATCTTTATCTCAAATGCCCCGTTTGGTTTTTGATAATTTTCATAACTTTGTGTTACGATATTTTTGGTTTCGCTTCTATCATGAACTCTGATTATTCTAGGTGTTAATTCTGCTTTTATAAGTGCTGAACGCAGTAGTGGTAGGTTTTCAAATACCAAATCTTTTAGCTCTTTAGATTGTGTGTGAATCTGCATATCTAGCTGAGTTTTATCATAAATTCCCATTAGCAAATTTAGCTCTCCATAATCTTTTAGTGTTAGATTTATCTCGCAATAAAACTTCTTATCCTCTCCCTTTTTAAACGCTAGTTGCCCATCTTGGAGCTGATCCCACGCAAATGGAAAATATATAGATGATGTATTGCTTAGATGTGAAACTAGCTGATGATAATCTATCTGAGTTAGTAGTTTATCGCTAATCTCCATCAATCTTGCGGCGTTTGGATGCGGTGAATTTACTAGCTCCTCTTTTAGCTTAAGAAGATTTGATTTCATATCATCGACCATCGATTTCTCTAGTGATCTCTCTATATTTAAATCATTTGGGTCATTAAACTCTAGCAGTTTAGTGGCGAGTTGCGTTACCTCATTGTTTTGTAGATGCGATATGGTCGCTCTAATATTATTTAATATATTAGTCGCTTGATTTTTTAGATTTGCGTCTGGTTCTTTTAGTGCTTGTTCGATATTTTGAGCTACATCAGAGCTAAATGCAGATGGATTTTGCGTAATTGTATTTAAAATAGTAGTCAAATTTGCTCTAATATCTACTGGCGTAGTGGCGGTTTGTAGTTTATCTAAAATATTTAGCATAGCTGGCTGAGTGAGTATATTGTTTTTTGGTATAGCGTTTTGTAACATCTGATTTAGATTTTTTATCTGCTCACCTAGTGCTACAGCACTATTAAAATTTTTAGGTGCACTCTTTAGTAGTGGAGAGTTTAATATCGTATTTGCCTGATTTATTATGGCTGTTTTTTGCTGTTGTGGGGTAGCTGATAAAATATGTGGTGTATTTATATTTGGCTGTTTTTGAGCAGGATTATTTTGCTGAGTGGTATTTGTAGCAGGCTCTCTTGCATCTCGCGGAATATTTTGTAAAATTTTCTCTAGCGTTTTAACTAGATTTGGGATTTTATCTATCGCAGATGCGATTTTAGACTCCATAAATACGCCACTAGAGACGATTTGAGATTTTAATTTCGTTGAGTCCAATAGCTCTATCTGTTTTGCAAAATTTTCTAGTGCAGGAGTTTTTCCTGCTAGTTTTGGATCAGATTTTATATCTTTTAGTAGCTCTCCTAGTGATTCACTAAAACTGCCTAGTTTCTTGAACTCTGCAGAGTTTTTTAGCAAATCTAACAGTACCGTATCGGTTTTTGTAGAAGCACTCTTTTCTTGGAAGATATTTGATAAAAATGCCTTTAAATCGCCTGACTCTTTGAGTGTGTTTAGCTGCTCTGGTGTGGCATTTTTTATCACATCTTGGATGGCTTTATTGTTGCCAGCTGATAGGATATTGAGTTTGCTTGCTTCTGGAGATAGATTTATCATAGTTATAATGATATCATATTTATGCACTATGGCGAGATTTTATCTCATATTAATCCAAATTGTAACTTTTTAATGATATAGTATATACTATTTTTTAGCCAATTTTTGAGGATTTTTAGATGGACAACAATAGCTTTATGGAGCACTATCTGCACAACTCTCCTGTGGTATTTTTTAGATGGAGAAATGATAGCGATTATACTATCGAATATGTGACCCCTAATGTTGAAAAAATGCTCGGCTACACGCAACAAGAGTTGCTAGGCAGTGCCTATAGAGAGTTTATAGAGCCTGATGATATAGCCAAAATAGCTAGTGAAATAGCAGAGCAATCTAATGGCGATACAATCAGACTAACTCCATATAAAATCAAAACAAAAAACGGCTCTATCTTCTGGGTGAGTGATGATACAAAAGTTATTAGAGATAGCGATGGCAATATAATCCATTTTGATGGCTATCTATCTGATGTGAGTGAGCACAATATAACCAAAGAGGCACTCCAAGAGTCCCTAAGACAGCTACAAAAACTAGGCAAACAGGCGAGCGTCTATTTTGATACGCTAGATAAATACTATATTCTATCTATGAGCGACAAGAGCGGTCGAATCACATATGTAAACGATAATCTAGCAGAGTTTACAGGATACTCAAAAGAGGAGATGCTAGGCAAGCCTCACAATATTTTGCGTCATCCTGAGGTTCCAAAAGAGATTTTCAAAGAGCTATGGGATACGATACTTGATAAAAAAGTGTGGAGCGGTAGACTAAAAAACCTCAAAAAAGATGGCACACCATACTATGTCCAAGCAATCATTAGACCGATTTTAAATATAAATAACGAGATAGAGCAGTTTATTGCCATCAGATACGACATCACAGACTACATAAAACAGCAAGAGCATATCGAGGCGATGGCACTCACATCAGCTATGACAAAACTGCCAAATCTATATGCACTAGTGCGTGATATTGAGCTTGTAGAATCTCCATCACTAGCAGTTGTGAATATCGATGGATTCAAGGTTTTAAACAATCTCTATGGGTATAAAACGGGTGATAATATCATCAAATATATAGCCGATAAACTAAAGAAAAACCTAGAGTGTAGCGACGCATCAATCTATCATATCCACGCAGATGAGTTTGGGGTGTTGTGTAAAAATTGCAACCTCGATAGTTTTTTTCAAAAAATGAGAGATTTTCAAGAGCGAGTGCATAAAATCGGTTATCTGCTAGATGATAAATATATCCCTATTCGCATCAGTATATCGATATCTGATGAGCCAAAAGATAGACTGCTCTCAAGTGCAAATATGGCGATGCATTATGCTAGAACCAACAATGAAAAGCTCGTTAGGTATGGTGCAATGGTCGATTTTTCTAAAAACTACGATGATAATATCAAGTGGACAACGATGCTACAAGATGCCATCGCAGATGATATGATAGTGCCATTTTTCCAACCGATATTTGATATAAAAAACAACAAAATAGAGAAATTCGAATCTCTAGTTAGGCTCAAAAAAGATGGCGAGGTATATTCGCCATTTTTCTTTTTAGATATCGCCAAAAAGGTCAAACTCTACCCAGAGATATCGCTCATTATGCTAGAGAAGACATTTGAGTATATCAAAGAACATCCATATGAGTTTTCTATAAATCTCACAGTTGATGATATTTTAGATGCTAATTACACCGCCAAACTATTTGAGCTATTAGAGCAAGAGCGAAAAGGCTCTATTATATTAGAGATTGTAGAGTCTGAGGGTATTGAGAATTTTGATACTGTCAATGAGTTTGTGGAGTCAGCAAAAAAACTAGGTTGTAAAATCGCTATAGATGATTTTGGTACAGGTTACTCTAACTTTGAGTATCTACTAAAACTAAATGCAGATTTTATAAAAATAGATGGCTCACTTATAAAAAATATAGATATAAATGATGATTCATATGATATCGTAGAGACGATAGTATCGTTTGCTAAAAAGAAAAATATCGCCGTCGTAGCAGAGTTTGTATCAAATGAAAAAATCTATCACACTATAGAATCGCTCGGCATAGAGTATGCACAGGGGTTTTTGATAGCTAAACCAGAAGAGTGTCTGCAGCTAGAGTTTGATAAAGCACAAATCGCAAATTGTCCACTTAGCTCTATAGGCTCATAACTATGAAAAAAACAAAAACTCCGCTAATCCTCACTATCACAGGTGTTTTATCTGCAGGCGTAATAGTTGCCTTGATGATAATGGCTGATAATGATAGAAAAAATCTCAAAATCAATCAGGAAAATTATGAGTCAAAACTGTCACAAATCACAGATAGACTAAATGAGTTTGATTGCGATGGGGCGTTAGATATCTATAATGAGACAAAAATATTGCGTGATGAGCTATCAGCTACAAGGCTATATTTTAGTATCGAAACACACGCACAGCAAGCAAATGAGATAGGGATTGCTGAGTGTTTTGCATACCAAAAAGAGTTTGATAGTAGCATAAAACTACTACACATAGATGATACCACAAATCCAGATTATCTTCGCCGTGCGGCAGCTATATATAAGCTCTCTGGCGATATAGAAAAATCAAACGAAGCACTACAAGAAGCTGCTAAGTTTATAGAATAAAAATCATTATATAAAAAAGTAGATTACAAGAGTAGATTGCCACGGCTTTTGCAAAGCCTCGCAATGACTGTGCTTTACTT
>CAZYTC010000039.1:0-12642 GCA_964650175.1 uncultured Campylobacterales bacterium
AGCACGACGAAGCAATCCATAGTAGACTGCCACAGCCTAAAGGCTTCGCAGTGACTGTCATTGCGACCTCTTTGTCATTGCGAGGAGTGCACAGCACGACGAAGCAATCCATAGTAGACTGCCACAGCCTAAAGGCTTCGCAGTGACTGTCATTGCGACCTCTTTGTCATTGCGAGGAGTGCACAGCACGACGAAGCAATCCATAGTAGACTGCCACAGCCTAAAGGCTTCGCAGTGACGGGGAAGCAGACTGCCGCGTCACTTCGTTCCTCGCAGTGACTGTCATTGCGAGCGAAGCGTGGCAATCTACCTACCTAATTTTATTTAAAGCATCTTTATATATAGGCTCATCTATAAATCCATATCTCTCATCGACAAACCCCGTGATACCTCTGGATTTATGAGACTCAAACAGCTCTATTATGTGGCGTGAGCGAGCGAGCTCATCATCGCTATATCTAAAAATCTCATGGAGTATCTCGGTTTGTTGTGGCGAGATGCAACCTTTTGAGCTAAATCCCATCTCTCGCTCTAGAGCTAAAAACTCTCTAAATCCATCTAGGTTTTTAAAATCTTGATATACAAACGATATGGGCTTTATGCCAGATGCTAACGAAGTGATGAGAAAATGACTCAAAATATATCTGATAGTGGGATTTTGTGGCGTAAGCATAGCCTGAGATAACCCCAAATCTGCTAGTAAATCCAAAATGCCTAAAAAATAGCCACGCACCCTAGTATCTATAGCAAGCGAGCCCAGATTTTGCCACGCCATAACTGTCTCTATCGAGAGATATATATCTATCTCATCATCTACTAACTCTAGTGCTCGCTCTACATCCGATACATCTCGTATCTTAGGGATTCTAATAGCATCTGGTCGAAAATCATTTAGATATGATATCTCACTCTCTCCGCCCTCATCTAGTGCATTTATCCGCACTATGAGCTTTTTATCACACTCAGGGTATGTCGATAGCGTAGCAGCTGCTAGAGATAGTGCGAGTGGCTTTAACTCACTACTTACACCATCTTCTAGGTTTAATATCACACATTCTGCCTCTAGCGATGGGATTTTGCGTAGATGTTTTAGATTATGAGCCGATAGCATCAAAGCACTACGAAAGCTATTTGAGCGATTTAGCGTGCGAGGCTTCGGAGTGATGAGCGAAAAATCTATGTTTTCTAGATTATCATTTAGCTGGCTTAGCATCTTTTTTCTTGCCATCTGGGTGTAGGTAGTAGTATAGTATCTGAATCTCATTATCTGTTAGATAGTATCTGGGCATACCTTTTATTCTGCTCTTTAGCTGTTTATAAAAATCTGTATATGGTATATCGTTTATCGCTTTTGCGTAGTAATCTTTTTTTACGCCATCTTCTATATATGTAGCTAGTAGTTTACCCTCACCATTATCGCCGTGACAGTGGTTACACCCTACTCCTCTGGGGTTATAGTATAGATTTTGAGCATACTCTTTTTTAGTGATAAATGAGTCTGCAAAAATCGATATAGGTATAAAAAATAGAAAAAATAGCCCTCTCACCTAAAACCTTTTAACCAAAAATTAGTCTAATATTGGTATCATACCAAAAACTATAGTTTATGGTGGTTAAATGCAGATATTAGATGGTAAAAAATTATCGCAAAAGATAGAAGTTTCAGTTAGCGAGCAGACAAAAGAGCTAAAAAACATCACAGGACGAGTCCCAGGGCTTGCTGTAATACTCGTAGGAAACGACCCTGCAAGTGCTGCGTATGTGAGTATGAAGAAAAAGGCGTGCGATAGAGTAGGATTTTACTCAGTAACACATGAGATGCCAGAGGATATATCCCAAGAGGCGATAGAAAAGACAATAGAGATGATGAATCTAAACCCAAATATAGATGGGATTCTCATACAGTTGCCACTGCCAAAACATATAGATACAACCAAGATTTTAGAGCTAGTAGAGCCATCTAAAGATGTAGATGGCTTTCATCCATATAATGTAGGGCGATTATCTACAGGATTAGATGGGTTTGTGCCGTGTACTCCACTAGGTGTGATGGAGCTACTAGATGAGTATGATATCGATGTGCAGGGTAAAAACTGCTGTGTGGTGGGTGCATCAAATATTGTAGGAAAACCGCTAGCTGCACTGCTACTAAATGCAAATGCGACGGTAGAGGTTTGTCATATATTTACAGATGATTTAAAAAAGCATACACTAAATGCTGATATAATTTTAGTAGGTGCTGGGGTTATAAATCTGATAAAAGCAGATATGGTTAGAGATGGTGCTATCATCATAGATATAGGGATAAATAGAGCAGAAAACGGCAAGCTAGTGGGCGATGTGGATTATGAGGGCGTTGCGAATAAGTGCTCATATATCACGCCCGTCCCAGGGGGTGTAGGGCCTATGACTATTGCAATGCTACTATCAAACACACTAAAAGCTGCAAAAGAGCATGCGACTTTTGAGTTAAAATAAAAGAGAGACAGTGAAAGATATACTATATAAGATTTATAAATTTTCTAACTCATGGACGGGAACTATAATAATAGTTCTGTTTGTGATATTTTTTATCGCACAAGCTTTTAGAATACCAAGCGGCTCGATGAAAGATTCGCTACTCATAGGTGATCATCTATTTGCTAAAAAGTTCTCATATGGTGTGCCGATGCCACATCTGCCTTTTATAGAGGTATCTATAATGCCATGGAGTGATAAACTCAAACTAATAGATGGTGCAGAGCCAAAACGAGGCGAGATTGTGATTTTTCGCCCGCCACATGATCATAAAACTCACTATGTAAAACGATGTGTTGCACTAGGGGGAGATGAGATATTTTTACACGATAAAACGCTATATTTACACCCTAGAGAGGGAGATGAGTATGCCAAAAAACACTTTAGCAAATATGAGCTGATAGAGATAGATGATAAATTGTGGGTCAAAAATCCATATGTATTAGATTTTGAGGGGATACATCATGATGATAGAGTCAAAGATGATGGTAGATTTCCACCTGAGCTATTTAATATGCACCCTATCAAAATTGCTGATGGACACTATTTTATGATGGGTGATAATCGTGACCACTCAAACGATAGTAGATTTTGGGGCTCTGTGCCATATGAAAATCTAGAGGGTACCCCGTGGTTTATCTATTTTAGTATGGATGATGACTATAGTATCAGATGGGATAGAATAGGCAAAAGTGCCGACACACTAGGTGGTGGTGAGTATCTAGAGCGAGCAATTACTGAGCGAAAATCATCAGAAAATAGTGAATATGAGTTCTATTAATACCATAGAGATTGTCGCTGCTATAATAGCACTACTAGTAGCTATTATCGGTCATGAGATTATGCATGGACTTGTGGCATATAAATATGGAGACTCTACCGCAAAAGATAGTGGCAGACTCTCTATAAATCCGCTTATACATATAGACCCATTTGGCTCTATATTGGTGCCACTAATGACATACTTTATACCTGTTTTGATGGGTGCAGATAGTGGATTTTTGTTCGGATGGGCAAAACCAGTTCCTGTAAATATGAGAAGAGTTATAAATAGCGGTGGATATAACGCCGCTATGAGTGTAAGTATGGCTGGCGTGGCGTATAATCTATTTTTGGCAACTCTAGCATCGGTGATAATATTATCGATGGATAAACCGCTACAAAGCGATGGAATGCTTTATATATTTGGATATATTTTTCTTATCAAACTAATAATCATAAATGTAGTTCTTGCAGTGCTAAACACTCTACCAGTCCCAGGGTTTGATGGCTCTAGATTTGTATCTTATCTATCTCTAAAGATGGGAATCGATAAAATAGCTAGATTTTTTGATAAAGCTGAACCTTATGGTATGATTATAATAATAATTATATTAGTGACACCTCTAAAAATCCCACTACTATATATGCCTGTACAGTTTGTACTACAGCTACTTTTAACCTAAGGAGTATTATGAAATTTTATATCGCAACTGATCATGCTGGAGTAGAGCTAAAAGATTTTAGTGTCGAAAACCTGCGAGCCAAAGGTCATGAGGTGATAGATTTAGGACCATTTAACACTGAGCGAGTCGACTATCCAGATTTTGCTATCAAGGTATGTGAGAGCGTACTATCTGATGAGGGTTCACAAGGCATTTTAATCTGTGGTAGCGGAATCGGTATGAGTATGGCTGCAAATCGTTTTAGTGGTATTAGAGCGGCACTATGTCATGATGCATATACCGCTAGCGTCGCTAGGGGACATAATGATGCAAATGTACTATGCTATGGCGAGCGAATAGTAGGCAAAGGTGTCGCTGAATCGATTCTAGATGCGTGGATAGCAGGTAGTTTTGAAGGTGGCAGACACTGTGGCAGAGTAGAAAAAATCGAATCTATCAAGGGTTGTTAGATGTTTCTTGAGTGGTCACTACTAAGTATTGTTACGCTTGGTGCTCTATTTTTCCTCGTAAAGATGTTCTATTTTCGCAGTATCACTGTAAAAGAGCAACGCTCAAGTGAGCTGATGAAACTAACTCTAAAAGAGGCAGAGATTTTGATACGCAAATATCAGATACAGCTTCAGCGAGCACTAGGAAATGTGGATATACTTAGCGAAGAGCTAAATAATCTGCGTCACGAGGTAAAATCACTCAAACAAAGAAATGCAAAACATCGTAGTGAAACAGATAGGCTACAAAACAAAATCAAAGAGCTAGAGGGTCGTATCGACGCTCTAATATAGGATATTTATGACATTATCACACCAAGATAGAAAGATTATAACCGACTCCATACGAGATATAAAAGATTTCCCAAAAGCTGGGATAGTTTTCAAAGATATCACAACTCTACTAAATAATCCAAAAGCTTTTAATATACTTCTAGAGCACTTAAAAGATAGATATAGCTCATATAATCTAACACATATTGCAGGCATTGAGTCTCGTGGATTTATGTTTGCAGCACCGCTTGCACAGATGTTGGGTGTGGGGTTTGTGCCTATTAGAAAAAAGGGAAAACTGCCATATACTACGATAAGCGAAAAATATGCACTAGAGTATGGATTTGATGAAGTGGAGATTCATATCGATGCTTTCTCTAGCTCTGATAATCCAAAAGTACTGCTGATAGATGATTTGCTAGCTACTGGCGGAACTGCTAGTGCATCTGCTAGTTTGATAAAACAAGCTGGGGCAGAGTGTGTCGAGGCGTGCTTTATCATAGGATTAGGGTTTTTAGATGGGGATAAAAAGGTCTCTAGCTATACCAAAACATACACAATTATAGAGGTTGATTAATGTACATACCTAAAGCATCGGTTTTTGACCCAGTAGATGGACATTTTGGAATTTTTGGTGGTAGATATGTGCCTGAAACTCTTATGCCTGCACTGCTAGAACTAGAGGCTGAGTATGAAAAAATCCGCTTTAATCCAGAGTTTTGGGGCGAGGTAGATTACTATCTGCGTGATTATGTAGGTCGTCCAAATCCACTATATTATGCTAAAAATATCTCTGATGAGCTGGGTGCGAAGGTATATTTCAAACGAGAAGATTTAAACCACACAGGAGCTCACAAAGTTAATAATGTTATCGCTCAAGGGCTTATGGCAAAGAGGCTTGGCAAAAAAAAGGTGATAGCTGAAACAGGTGCAGGTCAGCATGGCGTAGCAACTGCAACGATAGCGGCACTGCTGGGGTTAGAGTGTGAAGTATTTATGGGTGCAAAAGATGTGGCACGCCAAGAGCTAAATGTTTTTAGAATGAAACTACTAGGTGCAAAGGTTCACGCCGTAGAGAGCGGTAGTAAGACGCTTAAAGATGCGATGAATGATGCAATTCGCCACTGGGTTACAAATGCAAGAGATACATTTTATATCATAGGAACAGTGGCTGGTCCTCATCCATATCCGATGATGGTAAGAGATTTTCAATCCATTATCGGCTATGAAGCAAGAGCTCAAATATTAGAAAAAGAGTCAAGACTACCAGATTTCGTCATAGCCTGTATCGGCGGTGGTAGTAACGCCATAGGTGCGTTTGCTCACTTTTTAGAAGATTCTGAGACTACCTGTATAGGGATAGAAGCTGGTGGACTAGGCATAGAGACAGATAAACATGGCTCATCACTCTCAAAAGGCCGCCCTGGAGTTTTACATGGTCAAATGAGCTATCTGCTACAAGATGATGATGGGCAGATATTAGAAGCTCACTCTATCTCTGCGGGGCTAGATTACCCTGGGATTGGGCCAGAGCATGCATTTCACAAAGAAAACGGCAGTGTAAAATATGATAGCATCACTGATAATGAAGCGTTAGATGCCTTTGTGTGGCTAAGCCGAGCGGAGGGGATAATTCCTGCATTTGAGTCATCTCACGCAGTAGCATATCTAAAAAAATTACCAGATATAAAAGATAAACTAATCATCGTAAATCTATCAGGTCGTGGAGATAAAGATATGGTGCAGGCAAAATCGCTACTAAGCTTTGAGGATTAGCCATGGAAGAGCTATTTATAGAGTGGATAAAAGAGTATGGATATATCGTACTCTTTGGGTGGAGTATTCTAGAGGGTGAGATGGGGCTAATTATGGCTGGGATTCTCGCTCACACTGGGGATATGAATCTATATATAGCTATTATCGTAGCAGGACTTGGTGGATTTGCTGGAGATCAGATATATTTTTATCTAGGTCGATTTAACAAAAACTATATAAATAAAAAGCTCCACACCCAAAAACGCAAATTTGCAATAGCCCATCTATTGCTAAAAAAATATGGATGGCCGCTCATATTTGTACAGCGATATATGTATGGGATGAGGACAGTTATCCCTATGGCAATAGGAGTTACACGCTATAGTGCTAGTAAGTTTGCATTTATAAACTTTATTAGTGCGATGATTTGGGCAGCACTGACTATTATTCCAGCTTACTATTTTGGAGAGCAGATATTGGTGGCTCTAGGGTGGGCTAAAAACTACTGGTATCTAGCAATACCGCTACTAGCTGGGATTATTGGCGGTTTTGCATATGTATTTCATAGAATTGAGAAAAATTTATTGGAGAGAAGAGATGAAAGAAATAGTGATAATTGATAGTTTATTATCAGAGATAGAAGCAGAGCTTGCATTAGAATTTATTATAAAAGATGATATTGAAAAACATCCATCATTTGAGATGTTTAAAAGAGCTGGATTCAAGGCTGAACAAGAGCAAATTTTCACATCACATGAGAGTGGAGTTATCTATTGTGGTATCGATAAAGCCTCTTGTGAGCTAATTCGCTCAGCCGCAGCTACTGCGATAAAAGCGATAAAAAATTATAACTATAAAACACTCTCTATAGCAACAATATCACAAGAGCTATTTGGTGCAATGATAGAGGGGATAGAGCTAGGTGGCTATAGATTTGAGAAGTATAAAAGCGAAGCAAAAGAGATAGCACTACAAGAGATTAAGCTCTCTAGCTACGATAGTAGTGGCAACAGATTAGATTTAGAAGCACTAAGAGAGATTTTAGATAGAACTCTCATAGTTTGCCGTGCGACAAACTTTACAAAAGATTTAGTAAACCACGCTCCACAAGATATAAATCCTGTAGTTTTGGCTGCCAAATCTTGTGCACTAGCAAAAGAGAATAACCTAGAGTGCAATATATTAGGCGATAGCGAGATAGAAGAAGAGTCGATGTATGCGATGCTAGGCGTCTCTCGTGCATCAATCCACCCAGCACAGCTAATACACCTCTCATACAAACCAGAAAATCCAAAAAAAGTTATCTCGCTAGTGGGCAAAGGGCTCACATATGATAGCGGTGGACTGAGCCTAAAACCTGCAACATCTATGGTAACTATGAAGATGGATAAAGCTGGTGCTTGTGCAGTGCTAGGGATTATGAAAGCAGCTAGCGAGCTAAAACTAGATATCGAGATACACGCATTTATCGGAGCAGTGGAAAATATGGTAGGTGGCAACGCCTATAAACCAGATGATATCCTAAAAGCCAAAAATGGCAAAACGATAGAGGTGCGAAACACCGATGCAGAGGGGCGACTGGTACTAGCTGATGTGCTAGGATATGCACAAGAGAAAGTAAAGGCTGATTATATATTTGACTTTGCAACTCTAACAGGTGCGTGTATGGTGGCACTTGGGGCATACACCACGGGTGTTATGGGCAACAATGATGAACTCAAAAATAGCTTTATCGCTGCTGGTGAGCGAGGCGGTGAGTATTGTGCGACACTACCATTTAATAGACACTTGCGAAAACTACTAAAGAGCGACATAGCTGATATCTGTAATATCTCATCAAAACCATATGGTGGGGCTATCACAGCGGCACTATTTTTAGATAATTTTATCGATGAAGATATGAAAGATAAATGGGTGCATTTTGATATCGCAGGCTCTGCATATACTGAGGGTGCTTGGGATGTCCACACCTATGGCGGAACTGGAGCTGGAGTTAGAATGATGATAGAGTGGCTTAGAGATATCTAAGCCATTTATAGCTACTATTAATTATTTTAATCAAGCAATTATTGCGACTAGTCCAACAAAAAATCAATTGCTTTCAAACTAATTTTAGAAAAAAAATAAAAGTTTAGAGTTGATATTTATTTATTTATTTAGATTTTGTCAGGATAACTTCGTTTTTTGCACTATTTTTTTTACAATATCCCAATTTTCCTTATACTCTTCAATTTGGTTTAATTTTACACTCTTGCACTCATCATCTGATAATTTATCAGCCCAAAACATAGGAATTATATAGCAAATTCCAACTTGCTTATCAACTGCAACATAAATATCACAATCCTTTGAAGTAATTCTTTTTCCAATATTTCTTTCGTGAGTATGGTCTATTCCTTGTCCACCTCTATCTCTATCTTTAAAACTAATAGTATTTCCAGTACTAATACCTTTTATTTGAACTCTTAACAAAGCTCCTTCAAAGTCAATTATCGCATCATATCTGCTACTTCGCACATCAACACCACTACAATTAAACCCAGCCAAAATTGCTCTTGCTACAAATATAAATTCTGCACTATCGCCAGCATTTGCTGTCATTACTCCGCTTTCAATATGGTTTAAATTTGTACTAAAACCATTTGTCATAGCAATATATAAAGATTTTTCTATAATCTTTTTCAAATCAGTTTTTATAAAATCAAACTCTTTTTTACTCTCTTGACTTAATTTTCCTTCTATAAAATCAATATTAATATTGCTAAGTTCTTGCAAGTTTATCTCTTTTGAAATTTTATTAAAAAAATAACTTGTATAAAATTTCATTAAATCACTCTTTTTAAGTCCAAAATTATTTGCAATATCTTCTACTTTAGTTTTTTTATAATTCTCTTTTTTTAAAGCTTCGATAAGTTTTACTTCATTCACAGACAAATCCTTTTGTAAATATTTTTTGCTATCTCTTTTATGACTGCTACAACTACACTATTCCCAGCTTGTTTATAAAGTTGTCCATCTGCTAATTTTGGAGTTTTAAAATCTTTTGGAAAGCCTTGAAAATTTAAACACTCTTTTGGGGTTAATTTTCTTATACCAATATTATCTTTTATTATAGGAACATTGTGCCCACCAGTTCCCATATTGGCTGTTAGCGTTGGGCAAACTCCGCTTTTATTCTCCCTAACATATTTTCTTCTCCACTGATAAATAGAAGTTTTATCTACAATATCATCTTTTATTTTTTCATATAAAGGCTTGTTGTTATAGTAATATTTTTCATCAATATTTTTCTCTAATTTAGTATATATTAAATCCAAGGAGTCTACAGCCTCTGGAAACTCAAATTCCACATCATCTAAAAATGCAACTATATATATTCGCTCTCTGTTTTGTGGTACTCCAAAATCTTTTGCATTTAGCACTTTTGCATAAACTTTGTATCCCATATCTTCTAGAGTTTCTTTCACTACTTTAAAAGTGTTGCCTTTATCATGATTTACAAACCCTTTTACATTTTCTAAAAATATCAGCTTTGGTTTATGATATGCTGCAATCCTAGCTACATCAAAAAATAGTGTGCCCCTTGTATCTTCAAACCCTTTTCTGAGTCCTGCTATGCTAAAAGCTTGACATGGAAAACCTGCTAGGATTATGTCATGTGGGGGTATATCTTTTTCATCTATTTGTGTGATATCACCATGAGGCACTTCGCCAAAGTTTGCATAATAGGTCTGTTGTGCAAATTTATCTATCTCGCTAGAAAATACAAACTCTATTGATTCACCAAAAGCTTCAGTAAATCCCAAACGAATCCCACCAATTCCTGCAAATAAATCGATAGCTTTTAGTTTGTTGTTTCGGGATGTTTTTTCTTCAAAGCTCATTTGTAACTGATTTAGCATTGGCTTAGTCATGGTAAACCTTTTTTATTTATAATAGCAAAATATTTTCATAGTGATAAAAAATATGACAATTTGACATCTATTTTATCAAACATATATTGTGAAATCGATTAATAGAAGATAATAAAAATAGGTTCATATAAAAAATATAGCTTTAAAACTCAAGATTATCGCATCAACCTAATCCCACCCTAGAATCTCTATAGCTTTATCATAAACTCTTTTTATCTCTTTTTCTGTAGGTGATGAGCCTTTAAAATCGCTCTGGGCTCTAGCTATTAGAGTGCCACTATCTTTTATTAAAACCTCAATATAGCCATCCATATCAGCACCAAACGCTTTTACATCTGCGTTGCCACAGTTTGCATAGTGTATGAGCACATCTATGGTGATATTAGAGTCGCTGCAAGGGGCAAAATCACTCTCTATAGTGCCACTTAGATCTTGGATTTTCAAGCACTCTGGCTTTTTAGAGATATAGCTACTATCTACGACTTGATGAAATATCTCAAACTCGCCACAGCCACTAATAATGGCTATGATGAGTGCAGATATGATAAGTTTTAGTGGTTGCAACAACCGCCTCCATGGTGATGATGATCTCCATGCTCTTCATGATTACCGAGCAGCTCATCATAATTGGTATCATCAACCTCTATCAAAGAGTTAAAATTTGCCACCACTTCTGGTATCGTGATGCGTTTTTCACCACCATAATATATTTTAATACCTGCTTGTTTTAGCATCTGATATGGATTTGTGCCCATATGTGATGTAACGAGCACATCCACCCCTTTATCTATTAGAGTTCCAACAACCGCCCTACCCCCGTTTTGATCCATAGGGATTATCTCTATATTTTCGCCATCTACTATTGCAAACTGTTTTGCCTTGCCAAATAGTGGTGCTAACGCCGCATCAGCGTTTGGTGTTTTAATTGGTAATGCTATTTTCATAATCTATCCTTTTGTTTTTTATTCAATACAATTATAAATCTTTTGACGATTAAAGTCAAGTATTTAAATAGTTAAATCGTCAGTTATCTATATAAGTGGCTTATTAAAAAGCTTTTGGTATAATCAGCGATTATTTTATTATAGGAATTTTTATGGGTTTAAGTATCGGTCTAGTGGGACTACCAAATGTAGGAAAATCAACAACTTTTAATGCACTAACAAAAGCACAAAATGCAGAAGCTGCAAACTATCCATTTTGTACCATAGAGCCAAACAAGGCAACAGTCCCCGTCCCCGATGTGAGATTAGATGAGCTAGCAAAAATCGTTAATCCTGAGAGAATCCAGCACTCAGTTATAGATTTTGTCGATATTGCAGGGCTTGTAAAAGGTGCTAGCAAGGGCGAGGGATTAGGCAATAAATTTCTCTCAAATATTCGTGAAACAGAGGTAATACTACAAATAGTAAGATGTTTTGATGATGAAAATATTGTCCACACAGAGGGGCGTATAGACCCGCTTGCAGATGTGGAGATTATAGAAAATGAGCTAATATTTGCAGATTTAGAGGTGCTCACAAACAGAATAGAGAGACTTAAAAAACTAGTAAAAAGTGGTGATAAAGATGCAGTAGCTCTTGCTACATTTGCAGAGAATTTAGCAGAGTTTTTAGGAGAAGGAAATCTAGCTAGAAACTTTCCTGAAGCTGATAGTGAACTATTTATCAAACTAAACAGCGAGCTAAGATTGCTAAGTGCAAAAGAGATTATGTATGGTGCAAATGTCGATGAAGATGGACTACTAGAGGATAATGAGTATGTCACAAGACTAAAAGAGCACGCTAGCAAAAATGGTTGCGAAGTGATAAAACTGTGTGCAAAAATAGAAGAAGAGCTAGTGGGGCTAGATGATGATGAGAGAGCTGAGTTTCTAACCTCGCTAGGCGTAGAGGAGTCAGGTCTAGAGCAGATAATATCAAAAGGTTTTGATAAACTAGGACTTATGAGCTACTTTACAGCGGGTGTAAAAGAGGTTAGAGCGTGGACGATACGCAAAAACACAACTGCACCAAAAGCAGCAGCAGTTATACATAATGATTTTGAAAAAGGCTTTATTAGAGCAGAGGTGATAGGATATGATGATTTTATCGCTTGTGGCGGTGAAGCAAAAGCAAAAGAGTCTGGCAAGATGAGACTAGAGGGCAAAGAGTATATCGTCGCAGATGGCGATATTATGCATTTTAGATTTAATGTATAGTATAATAACACTATCTGATTGAATGTTCACATTTTGAGCAAAGCTCAAAA
>CAZYTC010000040.1:0-12568 GCA_964650175.1 uncultured Campylobacterales bacterium
GCTGAATAGACTCTATAGCACGCGAGAGTGTGGCATTTCCTGTCATAATTATGACGCTGTATCTACCATCAAGCTCTTTTACAAACTCTATTCCATCCATTGCGGGCATATTTATATCGCTGATGATAAGCTCGAAACTATCATCTAGCTTTTTTAGAGCATCTTTTGCAGATTTAAATGTAACAATCTCATATTTATCATACTCAGCCATAGCAATCTCTAATGATTTTCTCATATTTATATCATCTTCGACTATCGCTATTTTCATCACAAATCCTCTAATTTAATAGGGTAATTGTAGCAAAATTATCATTAAGCTCTATTTTGTAACATTTTGTGGGAATGGTGATTGTGCTTGTTGAGTAAATATAGTCATCTTTTATAAAATCGCTATTTTGTATATGTGTGGTATTTATACCAAAATGCTCTATAAATCGGTTTTTATTTCTCTCTATGAGCTCTTCTATGGTTGCTTCGCTATCTAATATGAGGGCATTGGTGGCAGTTTTTGTTTGACAATCTCTCATAGCTTTTGAGATATGGAGTGTATCGCTAGAGATGGTGGAGTTTTTTGTGCTAGCTCTATAGCCGATGAGATATTGATCGCTATAGAGTGTGGTAGCAGAGGCTAACGCAATCGCGTATAAGAGAGGACGACCTCCATCTCTACTTCGCATAGCCCCTCTTTGAATGTGGTATTGATGATATTAGCACCACGCACTAGTGCTTCTACAGATGCACGCGTAGTAGAGCTTACTAGCATCAGGTTTTTAACAGTATCTTGACCATCGATATTTACCCCACGCACCTTTTCAGCGATGAGTTTATAGCCATCTATCATGGCAGCCCGCTTTGCTAGTGCGTAGGCTTGTGCAGGAGATGTGGTCACAGATGGTGCTACACCTTGACCTACAACCGTTATTACTAGCTCATTATCAGAGCGTAAAATTGGCTCGACACAGTTGCCATCGGTGCCGCTATATACGCATCTCACCTCTGGTTCATCCGATGAGAACCAGCCAGCTTGAAGGCTAGAGGCAAATAAAAAAAGAGTTGCTAATATTGCAAAACGCATTTAACTATCCTTGGGAAGTATTTTGCCTATCTAAGCAAATACTATTCCAAATCTAATGAGCCACTCTCGTCGCCATCATCATCAAGCTCATCCTCTTCTGTTTTAGGGCATCTAGAGATGCTTGCTACATCATCGCCTTTTACTATATAGACGCCACTTGTGTTTCGTCCAGATTTTGCGATGGTTTGCATATCTACTCGTATCATCTTTCCAGCTTTTGTTAGAGCCATCATATCCATAGACTCATCTACCATCAAGCATCCTACGACGCTAGAGCCTGTTTTTGCATTTAGCTTCATGGCTATTACACCACTTCCTGCACGGTTTGTTAGGCGATACTCTGACGCTGTAGTTCGTTTTCCGATACCTTTTTCACTCACCATTAAAATCTCTTCTTCATCAGATTTAATGATATTTGCATCTACTACTTCATCATCTTCTATTTTAAACTTGATACCTCTTACACCTCTGGTGCTTCGCCCTTGATCACGCGTTTTCTCTATCTCAAATTTGATACATTGTGCAAATTTAGTAACGATAAACAGATATTTAGTCTCTTCATTTGCGATGTGTGCAGTGATTAGCGTATCATCTTCATCTAGAACTATCGCACGCACTCCAGTGCTACGGATATTTGAGAACTCATTTAGTGCTGTTCGTTTTACAACGCCTCGCTGAGTAAAAAATACTAGTGATTTATTCTCATCAAAATCTGTCGTAGGGATAACAGAGCGGATACTCTCATCAGCCTCTAGATTTATCAGATTTACTACCGCTTTTCCTTTTGCAGTTCTAGAGCCCTCTGGGATTTTATACACTTTTAGCCAGTGAAGCTGTCCGCGGTTTGTAACAAACATCAGCGTATCGTGAGTGTTACAAGTGTAGAATTTCTCTATAAAGTCATCATCATATGTAGTTACTGCGACTTTGCCTTTACCGCCACGGCGTTGTTTTTCATACGCTGCAAGAGGAACTCGTTTGATATAACCACGGTGAGTGATAGTTACAACCATTGGCTCATTCGGAATCAAATCTTCTATATTTATATCATCATAGTTATCTTCGATATCCGTTTGGCGAGGAGAGTTATATATCTCTACTAGCTCGCTAAACTCATCTTTGATAATACCTAGCAGTATCTCTTCGCTTCGCAGTATGCTCTCTAGATACTCAATTAGCTCTAGTAGTTCACGAAGTTCATTTTCGATTTTCTCTATCTCAAGCCCTGTAAGGCGACCTAGTCTCATAGCTACGATACTAGCAGCTTGGATTGGCGAGAAATCAAAAGATGATACAAGATTGTCTCTAGCCTCATCTTCGCTACCTGATGCACGGATAGTTTTTATAACATCATCGATGATATCGATAGCTTTTTTCAGACCCTCTAGTATGTGTGCTCTAGCTTTTGCTTTTTCTAAATCAAATATTGTTCTTCTGATGATTACTGTTTTACGGTGATTTATGAAGTGACGCAACATATCTAGTAGCCCAAAAATACGCGGTTCTTGGTTATAGACAGAGAGCATTATGATACCAAATGTACTCTCCATCGCAGTCTGTTTGAATAGATTGTTTAGTACAATCTCACTCATCGCATCTCGTTTTAGCTCGATAACTACGCGGATACCCTCACGGTCAGATTCATCTCTAATCTCGCTAATACCCTCTATTAGTTTATCTTTTACAAGATCTGCGATATTTTCTATAAGTCTAGCTTTATTTACCTGATATGGTAGCTCATCGATAACTATAATCTCTTTGTTTGTTTTTCGCTCTATGTGTGTTTTGGCTCTAACTCTAATACGACCGCGACCGCTCTCGTAAGCATCTAAAATACCCTTTTTACCATAAATCGTTCCACCTGTTGGAAAATCTGGAGCTTTTATAAACTGCATTATCTCTGCAAGTGTCGTATCAGGATTATCGATGAGGTGTTTGAGTGCTGAGAGAACCTCATTTGGGTTGTGTGGAGGGATATTCGTAGCCATACCGACAGCGATACCAGATGAACCATTGATTAGCAGGTTTGGCACACGAGTTGGCAGAACCTCTGGCTCTTTTGTGGTAGCGTCGTAGTTATCTACCATATTTACTGTATCTTTATCTAAATCTTTTAGCAGTTCACCTGCATATTTAGTCATTCTTGCCTCTGTATAACGCATAGCTGCAGCGTTATCGCCATCGATTGAACCAAAGTTTCCTTGACCATCTACAAGAGGGCTTCTCATCGAAAAGGGTTGAGCCATACGAACAAGTGCGTCATACACAGATGCATCACCATGAGGGTGATATTGACCTATAACATCCCCGACGATACGGGCTGATTTTTTATATTTTGCACCAGCTGAAAGATTTAGCTTATCCATCGCATATAAAATTCTACGATGAACTGGCTTTAGACCATCTCGTACATCAGGCAGTGCACGACCGATGATGACGCTCATTGAGTAATCTAGATAGCTCTCTTTTAGAGTATCTTCGATATTTATATCATTAATTTCACTATTATCTAACAAATCGTTCATATTTTCTCCAGCAACTAAAAGCTAGATTATATCCAAAAAAGATTAAAAGTAGTAAATGAAGAAAGTGTGCCATATATAGGCACACTTTTAAAGCTTTGCTTTAAATGTGAGCATCAAATTAGACGGTTGTTATTTTTTTCTAATCTCTTGTAGAGCTTCGTTGATTTTAAACATAACAACAATTAGTTCAAACCAGATTCTAATGCCAATTGCACCAAAAATAATAACCAATATACCTTGAAAAAATCCCATAGTAAAAGCACTAGCTACCAGTGCAATAAGTGCAATCCAATAGATAAATGTCATAATCTTTGGGAATATCATCTCATCAAAAAAGAAAAGACTTCTAACCATAATTTAACTCCTAGTTGGTAGATTCAGAGAAACAGTATAGTTTAGCTTTTGTTAATTTTCACTTTATATTGATTTTATACAAGTCGCGTAGTATAATAGAGATATAAAATAGCAAGGAGCATAAATGTCGATATACCGCGAGTATGATATTAGAGGGATTTTTGAAAAAGAGTTAAACAAAGAGACTATTACAAAGCTAGGCTATAAATTGGCTGATAGAATAAAGCCTTTTGGTGATGTGGTATCTGTAGGATATGATGCTAGAAGCCACTCTCCGATTTTGTTTGAGTATCTAGCAGCTGGGTTAAATGCAGCTGGGTTAAAGGTGCTAAATATGGGTATGGTTCCCACTCCTGTGAACTATTTTAGCTCATTTAACACTATAGATGGGCACACTGCAGTGGCATCTGTGATGATTACAGGCTCTCATAATCCTAGTGAGTATAACGGTTTTAAAATCACTATAAATCAGGCTCCATTTTTCGGTGAAGATATCTATGCACTGGGTCGTGAGATAGAGGCAATGAGCGAGATGCCATCAGCAGTAGATAGAGATGTGGTAGTCGTAGATGTTTTATCAAAATATATAGATTATATAGCAAAAGAGTTTGAGCACCTGCGAGGAATGGATACTAAAATAGTATACGATTGTGGAAATGGTGTAGCGGGCATAGCGATTGATAAGATTTTTGATAGACTTGATATGAGTGTAGAGGGGATTTATACAGACCCAGATGGAACATTTCCAAACCACCATCCAGACCCAAGCGAAGAGCATAATCTAGTAGATATCAAAAAACTACTATCTACAAACGGCGATATAGCATTTGCCTATGATGGTGATAGCGATAGAATAGCGGTGCTTACACACAAAAATAATATCAAGGGCGATATTATGGCGATACTGTTTGCATCTGCTATGAAAAACCCAACTGTAATTGGTGAGGTTAAATGCTCTCAAGTGATGTATGATACACTGCGTGAGCGTGGAGCAACTGCTATTATGTATAAAACAGGACACTCAAATCTAAAGGTAAAAATGCGTGAAACAAACGCAGATTTAGCGTGTGAAGTGAGTGGGCATGTCTTTTTTGCTGATAGATATTTTGGTTATGATGATGCTATTTATGCTACCTTTAGGATGCTAGAGCTCATTAAAAATGGCGTCGATTTAGATGCAGAGATTGCAAAACTGCCAGAGGTATATTCAACCGAGGAGATAAAAGTCGAGACCACAGAGGCTGAAAAGTTTAAAATAATCGACAAGCTAAAAGAGCTACTAAAAAACCCACCAGCATCTATGCCTCGTATTAGAGAAATCGTAGATGTGGATGGCGTGAGAGTGATTTTTGATGGTGGCTGGGGGCTTGTTAGAGCTAGCAATACTACGCCAGTGCTTGTAACTAGATTTGAATCTAGCGATAAAGCGACAGCAGAGCTGTACGAGAGAGAATTAAATGCTCTAATAGCTGCTGCAAAAGAGGCTCTGTAATGGCTAAAACTATTACGCTTACAATGCCACTAGATATGCATCTACATCTTCGTGATAGTGAGATGCTAGAGGTGGTTGCACCTCTTAGCTCACACACTTTTAGCGGTGCGGTGGTTATGCCAAATCTTGTTCCGCCAGTTACCACAAAAGAGATGGTGATGGAGTATAAAAAACGAATCTTATCAGCTATAGGGGATGATTATTTTGAGCCCTATATGACTCTTTTTTATCAAAATTACACTAGAGAGTTTTTAGAAGATATAGCAAGTGAGATAGTAGCGATAAAGCTCTATCCAAGCGGTGTTACAACCAACTCTGATGGTGGGGTAGAGAGTTTTGATATAGATGCGATGCGTCCTACGCTTGAAGCTATGAGCGAGCTAGGGATTGTGCTCTCAGTTCATGGCGAGACAAATGGTTTTGTGATGGATAGAGAATCAGAATTTATGAGTATCTATGAGTTATTAGCCTCTAATTTTCCAAATCTCAAAATCGTAATGGAGCATATCACCACAGCTGATGCGGTAGCGATGCTAGATAGATTTGAAAATCTATATGCTACCATCACAGCCCACCATCTGCTTATAACCCTAGATGATGTAGCTGGTGGGATGCTGCGACCGCATCTGTTTTGTAAACCCATAGCAAAACGCCCAGAGGATAGAGATGCGCTACTACGCGTCGCACTAGAGGCTCATCCAAAAGTGATGTTTGGCTCAGACTCCGCACCTCACCCAAAACATACAAAAGAGTCATGTGGCTGTGGGGCAGGGGTATTTACAGCACCTATCGCACTGCAACTTATGTGTGAGTTGTTTGATAAGCATGACAAACTAGATAATCTACAAGCTTTCCTAAGCGATAATGCCCAACAAATATATGGAATATGTGCAGAGTTCAAAGAGGTGGTATTAGAAAAAAGCGATTTTGTAGTGCCAGAGATTTATGGCTCTGTAGTGCCTATGATGGCTGGCGAGGCTCTGAAGTGGTCTATTAAAAGTGTCGATTAAGATACTGTTTGTCGAAGATGATTTGCTATTTGCTGAGAGCATAGTCGATTTGCTAGAAGATAGCGGATACAGCGTAACTCATAGCCCAAATGCAGATGATGCACTAGAGCTTATATATAGTAGTAGGTTTGAGTTATATCTATTTGATATAAATCTACCTATCACTAGCGGTTTAGAGCTACTGCGACTGCTGCGAGATGCCTCTGATGTGACACCTGCTATTTTTCTCACATCTCATAGTGATAATCGTGTTTTAGCTGATGCTTTTGATATCGGTGCAGATGACTATGTGAAAAAACCATTTGATACCATAGAGCTACTTTGTCGTATTAAATCTAAGATTAAAAAATCTACTATAAATGTAGCAAATATCACTCTTGATGAGGTACATAGATGTGTATCGGTGGATGATAAGAGGCTACATCTATCTATCAAGGAGTATCAGCTACTGGTTTTAATGATAAAGCATATCGACCAAACAGTTACAAAAGAGATGATAATAGATGAGCTTTGGAGTCCATCAGAGAGCGTCAGTGATGGAGCGATACGAGTCTATATTAACCGCATAAAATCAGAGTGCAATAAGCTAAAGATTGAGAATATTCGCGGTGTTGGATATAGGCTTGTTTCGTAGTTTTATTGTTTCGCTTGCGATTTTGTATCTGCTATCTTGCGGAGTGCTGGTTATTTTTATCTACTTTTTGCATCAGATTCTAGGCGAAGAGTGGGCGATTATCATCTCGCTATCAGCTATTTTGAGTATATTTGTATCTATTATTTTGGCAAAAATATCTATAAAACCTCTCATAGAGCATATTAAAAATCTAGAGGAGTTTTCAGCCCAAACACTACATGAGTTAAATCTACCTATCGCTACAATAAATACAAATGTATCGATGCTATTAAAAAATAGCACCAATGAGCGAGATATCAGACGCCTAGAGCGGATTTTAGAGGCTAGCAAGATGCTACAAAACCGTTATGATGAGCTAGATTATCTGATAAAAACAGAGAGTTTCAAAGAGTCTATAGAGGCGTGCGATATCGCTACTATCGTAGCAAGCAGAGTAGATTTTTTCAAATCTCTCTATATTGGTGTGCAGTGGAGAGTTACTTTAGCACCGTGTGAGATAGTGTGTGATCCTATCGGTTTTGCCAAAGTCGTGGATAATTTAATAGAAAATGCAATCAAATATTCACCAAACAATCCTATAATTACTATAGATTTAGATGAGAATAGATTGATAATCGCTGATAATGGCATAGGTATGGATGAGATTACCATTATGCATATATATGAGCGATATTTTCAAAGTGATGAGCTAATGAGAGGCTTTGGGATAGGGCTAAATCTCGTCAAACGCTACTGTGATAGACATAATATCACAGTAGAGATTGAGTCTGTAGTGGGCGAAAAGAGTATAATATATTTAAATTTTAGGAGATAGCTATGGATGGATGGATGTCATGGGCAGAGCAGGCATTAGATTATGGAGTGATTGGGATTTTGGTGCTAATGAGCATAGTTTCACTATGGCTATTTATAGAAAGACTTATGACATATAGCTCCATTAGGGTGAGTGATTATGAGAGCAAAGAGGAGTTAGAGCTAGATTTGGGTGATAATGTCAGCACCATCGCAACTATTGGCTCAAACGCTCCATATGTGGGACTATTAGGGACAGTGCTTGGGATTATGATAACATTTTATACTCTTGGAGATAGTGCGAGCGTAGATCCAAAACAGGTTATGAGCGGTTTGGCACTAGCACTAAAAGCAACAGCGATGGGGCTAGTTGTAGCGATACCATCTATTGTGTTTTATAATATTTTAGTGCGAAAGATGGAGCGAATTGTTACTCTATGGGAAATCAAAAATAAGAGCAACCAATGATTAAGAAAAAGCCGATAGATACGATAAATGTAATACCATTTATCGATATTATGCTGGTGCTACTAGTGATGGTGCTAGTGACTGCTACATTTGTAAAAACGGGGCTTATTAGTGTAGAGTTACCAGAAGCCAAAGGCGAATCGATAGAGCATAAAAATCAAGAGTTAAAGCTCACAATAGGTAAAGATGGTACGCTAAAAATAGGAGATGAAAAAAATATCATCACTATATCAGAGTTTGAAGCAGCTGTAATGGCTGGTGGTAAAGATATGAGTGTAGTTATCTATAGCGATAAAGAGGCGGCGTTTGATAATTTTGTCGGTGTGATGGAGGTGCTTAAGCGATTAGAACATGAGCAACTCTATATTGTGACTGATAAAAAGTAAAATATTATCTAAGTGTTAGATAAAATATCGAAATTTTTTTAAAGGCATCTAATGCGTTATTTTTATAGCTCATTTTTCATACTGTTTGTTGGGCTAGCTACTAGCTACTTTTTAGGTGGCTTGGCTGCTATCTATATCACATTTTTGCTTATTATTTTAGAGATTTCGCTCTCATTTGATAATGCAGTTGTAAATGCAAAGGTGCTAGAGACAATGTCGCCTGCTTGGCAGAGACGATTTATAATCTTTGGTATTCCTATCGCTGTTTTTGGGATGAGGCTTGTTTTTCCACTAGCTATTGTAGCGGTGGCTACGGGGCTAGGGATGAGCGAGACGCTATCATTAGCTATGAATAGTCCTGCAGAGTATGAAAAAGCACTCTCTACATCAGAAGATACTATTTTTGCTTTTGGTGGGGCATTTTTATTTATGGTATTTTTGGATTTTTTCTTTGAAGAGAGAGATGTAAAGTGGCTGAAATTTGTCGAGGGCTCTAAGATTATGCAAGAGGCATCATCGATATCAAATATAGAGCTTATTATCGCTATTGCTACAGGTTTAGCATTAGGGCACATCACACAAGATTTTAATGTTTTGATGGCATTTATCTATGGCGTACTGCTGCACTCTGCACTAGGACTACTAGATCATTTTCTCTCATCAGATACTACTCGCAGTGGAATCGCGGGGTTTTTGTATCTAGAGGTTTTAGATGCTAGTTTTAGTTTTGATGGCGTGATTGGAGCGTTTGCACTCTCTTCTAATATATTTATTATTATGATAGGGCTAGGTGTGGGGGCGATGTTTGTGAGATCTCTTACTATCTATTTTGTAGAGCATAAAACGCTATCTGCATTTAGATATCTAGAGCATGGTGCACACTATGCCATCGGTATTTTAGCGATTATTATGCTTGTTAAAATCCTCGTTCCAGTGGGTGAAGTGGTGACAGGTACCATCGGGATACTGCTCATATCGGCTGCATTTGTGCACTCAGTGCTAGAGAATAAAAAATCAAAAAATATATAAAATCTGATACAATAACGCCTAGAGGTATATTATGAATCAGTTTGAAAATATCAAAAAACACTACCGTTTTTCACTAGATGAAGCAGAGCTTCTTACGCATCTACAGCCTATGATGGCTGAGCTCTCAAATGAGTTTATCGAGGAGTTTTATGACTATATTTGGGGATTTGGAGATACTGCAAAGTTTCTAAAAAATCAACAAATCGTAGATCGTCATAAAGCAAAAATAAAAGAGTGGTTTATACTACTCTTTAGTGGCTCTTACGGGCATGAGTATTTTAACTATCTCTATAAAATAGGTGAGTTGCATGTTAAAATTGGACTGCCTACACACTTTGTAAATACCGCCTTTACCTTTGTTCGCAGCTTCGTTAGACAATCTATCCGCTACTCTGATTTAGACCCCGCTATCATAGAAAAACTCATTGTAGCGACTGAAAAGATTATAGATATAAATCTAGATGTGCTCACTAGCTCATACCGTGAGGAGGAGTTGGGGAAATTTTTATCTATGTCTAGCCTAGAGAAAAGCGTTCTTTCAGGGCTAAAAAAGATAAACTCATATGTAAATCTATTTTTGGCTGTCTCACTCGCACTTGTGGCATTTTTTGCGATAGGGTTATTTTTATACGATACATATCTGCTAGTATCTGGCTCTATCGAGATAGAAGAGGGAGTTCTGACTGTTTTAGGCAGTCTGCTTGTGCTGTGGGCTGCTATAGAGCTGATACATGAGGAGATAAAACATATCCAAGGCAAGAGTTTTGCACTAGGGGCGTTTATAATGTTAGCGATGGCAGCACTAATACGAAAGGTGCTGGTATATTCGCTATCGACTGAGAAAAGCTCAGAGCTACTGATTATCGGCGTAGTGATAGTATTTTTAGCAGTCGCTTATTGGATAATCGGTGTAAAAGCAAAGGCAAATCATAACTATAGATTAAGCGAGTAGCTCCATAGCATCTAGGAGCTCTTGCATCTTTGTCTCTACCTCATTTACATAATCTGATAGAGAGTTTATATCTACCATATTGTTTTTTAGTGCTTCGTTATTATCCTCTATCGATTGGATAAAGCTATTTAGTATTACAGTGATATCTCCGAGTGATTTTTGAGTGCGTTCAGCTAGTTTTCGCACCTCATCAGCAACTACTGCAAACCCTCGCCCATGCTCTCCTGCTCGTGCTGCCTCTATCGCTGCATTTAGTGCTAGCAGGTTTGTTTGATCGGCGATATCAGAGATTGTTGTTAGGATATCTTTTGTCTCTTTTGCATTTACTGATAGCTCATGTAGATTATCTGATAGGTGTAGCTCGTGAGTTGAGATGGTTTGGATTTTTTGAACAGTTGAGTCTATCATCTCATTTAGCTCTGCACCTTTGGTATTTTTCATATCCGCAAACTCTGTTTTTGACTCTAAGAGTCTGTTTTCTGATAGCTCTTTTTCTCTCTCTAACTCTAAAAGCTCTTCGCCTAGATGATTTATCGACTCTAGCACTTTTGCCATCTTGTCTTGAACTGTTATCTCTATTCTGCTCTCATATTTACCGCTTGAGAGCTCGCCCATCACTCGTATAACCTCATCTAATGAGAGCTCTATGGAATCAAGCATATTATTTATCGTCTTTTTGAGCATATGCACATGAGGTGTTTTAGTATCGCTCTCAACTCTACTGTGATATATCCCCTGTGCTACTTTGTCTCCTACTAACACCAGCTCGCCAGCGACTAGCGTATCTATATTTAGTGAATGGTTATATGAATTTATAATTTTATTTAGTTTCTCTTCGTTTGAACCTACTGTTATATTCTCTATCGGTGTTACTCTGTTTCGTTTAAACTCTATTAGCTCTAAAAACTCATCTAGTTGTTTTATGCTATCTTTTTTGATGCCATTAGAGCTATTTATGATAAATATAGAAGATATTATAGCTACCCAAATAGCTATGATAGATAGTAGAGTGTTTGTGTAGATTAGTAACACTGTTGCAACTATAGCCAAAGCGACTAGTGCGACTGTTTGTGTAGTTTTATTCATCAGTTTCCTACTTCATGGTTTCATATAGTTTTGTTGCAGTTTCGATTTCAGCATCAGACGCCTTTCGTCTACAAGAGAGATATCCACGATTTCCATTGCCACACGATACATCTGGGTATACAGTTGCAAATACCCAATAAAACCCACCATCTCTGCGTCTGTTTTTCACATATCCTGTCCAGATTTCTCCCTTTTGTATACTATCCCATAAATCCTTAAAAGCAGCACGAGGCATATCGCTATGGCGAATGAGGTTATGTGGTTTTCCGATTAGCTCATCTAGTGTATATCCTGCAACTTTGCAAAAATCATCATTTGCAAATATTATCCTCCCTTTTGTATCAGTTTGAGAGACCAGAAAATCATCATGGTGTAGTACATATTCACTGCTCAATATCTAATCCTTTGTGTTGTTATATATGAATATTATAACTTAGAGATTATTTATAGAGTGAAAAAAAAGTGATATAATTTTGATTTTAAAGAAATTTATAATTGTACCATCTTAAAAGCTCACATTTTAGGCAAAGCCCAAAATGAGCTCCTCAGCGGAGGGCTCTCGCGACTAGTCGCTCTTAATAGTTTGCAATAATTTAGATATATAGCTAATAGAAGATTCAAGCACCTAGCGGTGCTTGAAATTACATCATCTTTGAATCAATTTTAGACTCAATTTCCCTACATTAGACTATCTTAGACAGAGTTAGACTCAGTAAGACAAAATCAAAAAATCCAACTTAGACATTTTGAGACATCTCTAAAACC
>CAZYTC010000041.1:0-10876 GCA_964650175.1 uncultured Campylobacterales bacterium
GACTCCCCACATCGATATAGAAATCATAATCACTATGAGTAGTTAAAAATCCATTGCCCAGTATCGAACTATTGCCTAGTGAGTATGTTAAAAAGCCCTTGTATCCGCGGTAATATATAGTGCACTCGCTCTTTTTCTCACCCAGTAGTCGCACTATCTCAGCAACAGAGAGATTATCTAGCGTATCGTTTTTATCTTTTATAAAATACTCTTTTTTAAGAGCGTGAATCGCATCATCTAGTTTTATATTTGCCTCTGGCTCATTTGCTATTTGGGCAGCTTTATATAGTAGTGATAGTTTATAATCTCTATCTCTATCTGCAAACATCACACGATTTAGCTCTCTAGTCTCTATGATGAGCCTCATACACACTTTGCCATATTCAAAATTTACCGCATCTTCTTGCAACCACAAATCGACCGCATTTATAACATCTACAAACGGCTCTAGCCAATCTGGCGAGTTTAGCCCATAGTGCTCGCATGCATAATCATAAGTGATTTTTGTAGCACATCTAGTAGTATCTAAATAGTACCATTTATAACTCTCTGCCACATCAGCACCGCTTCCATGATGATCTAGTAGCGTAATAGTGATATTCCAGCCCTTTTCATTTAGCTCTCGCACCTCTTTATCTAACCATCTAGCCTCATCTGGATATAGATTTAAATCAGTGATTAGTATCGTAGCCTCACATTTAGCACTCTTAATGGAGTCTAAAATCTCCTCTAGTCTATCTCTGACCTCTGCACCATAGTTTGCATTAAAGCTTATCATCTCATGGGCAGTCTGAGCCATAACTAGCTGACACCCATAACCATCTAAATCTATATGTGAGAGGTGGTATATTGTTTTTTTCATATTCTTCCTATTGGTTTTGTAAATTTATTGAGCCTAGAACCTCAAATTTGGCAGTAGCATCTATCTCAGCATGTGAGAGCACTACGATATCTAAGCTAAATCGCTCATAAATCTCTGATAGTGGACGACGCAGTTTAGGATCTACGATTATCACTATCGGCGAGATGCCTTGTTGCAGTAACTCTGTAGCCTTGGCACTTGTAGATTGGATGAGAGTGTTTATCTCGCCTACATTTAACATTAGCTGTTTTGAGCCATCTTGCTCTATGGTTTTATCTAGCATCATCTGCTCGCTCATCGTATCAAAAGTAAGCAGCTTTATTACGCCATCGCTACCACTATATAGTTGTGTGATTATACGAGAGAGTTTTGCACGCACATGCTCTGTGATGATATCAACATTTGCTGTATATTCAGCCACATCTGCGATGGTCTCTAGTATCGTTATCATATCTTTTAGAGGAATCTTCTCATGCAGTAGTGCTTTAAATACTCTCTGAATTAGACCCACTTTTGCCACTTTTAGTAGATCATCAACCACCACAGGGTAGTCATTTTTAATCTTATCTATGAGCGATTGTGTCTCTTGGCGAGTTAGTAACTCCTCGGCGTATCGTTTGATGAGCTCAGACATATGAGTCGATATGACTGTTGCAGGATCCACAACAGTATAACCATTTATAATAGCATCCTCTTTTAGTGATGGGTCAATCCAGAGAGCATCTAGCCCAAATGCTGGCTCTTTTGTCGGCTCGCCCTCTATCTCGCCCATCGCCATACCGCTATCCATCGCTAAAAATCTATTTGGCTGAATAGAGCCATCTCCTATACTGACACCTTTTAGTAAAATCTCATACTGATCAGGTCTTAGATGCAGATTATCACGAATCCTCACTTGCGGCATCAAAAATCCAAAATCAGATGCGATTTTACGCCTCATAGAGCGGATTCTCTCTAGTAAATCTCCGCCTTGATTGCTATCAGCTAGGCGGATTAGCTGATAACCTAGAGTTAGCTCTAGCATCTCGATTTTTAGTATATCCTCTAGCGCTGCCTCTTCTTCTTTGGCTATCTCTTCATTTGATTTTTTGCGAGGCTGCTCTGGTGCTCCAGTCGCCTGAGCCCCTGCTGTGGTGGCATCTTTTTTGGTCGCTTTTGGCTTTGTGGTACCTATTGCTATATCTAGTTCGCCTCGCTCATATTTTAGTAGTGCATAACCAAGTGCTGCAAAAACCAGTCCCACAAATCCCAGTGAAAGCGTCGGAAGCCCTGGAACTAGTGAGAACATCAGCATAATAAATCCCACAATCAGCATAACCCTAGCGTTACCCATTAGCTGATTTATACTACCCTCGGCAAAGTTTCCACCCTCATCGCTAGAGCCACGAGTAATCATAATACCAGTTGCTGTAGAGATGATTAGAGCAGGAACTTGCGAAACGAGCCCATCACCGATAGTGAGGATTGTATATGTTTGTGCACTAGTACCTGCATCAAGATCAAACTGAAAAATCCCGATGAGAAATCCACCGATAATATTTATAAGTGTGATGATAATACCAGCGATTGCATCACCTTTTATAAACTTACTAGACCCATCCATCGCCCCATAAAAGTTTGCATCTTGGAGTATCTCCGCACGGCGTTTTTTCGCCTCTGCCTCATCGATGAGCCCACTATTTAAATCCGCATCAATCGCCATCTGCTTTCCAGGCATCGCATCAAGCGTAAATCTCGCTGCAACCTCTGCAACTCGCCCAGAACCTTTGGTAATAACCATAAAGTTTATAAGCACCAATATAGTAAATACGATTATCCCGATAACCATATTTCCGCCCACCACGAAGTTTCCAAAACTGGTGATAATCTGGCTCACTGCGTCTGGTCCCTCGTGACCGTTACTGAGAATCATACGAGTAGTTGCTATATTTAGCGATAGCCTAAAAAGCGTAATAACTAATAGTAGCGTAGGAAATGTAGTTAAATCAGTAGGTTTTGGAATATATAGTGATATGAGCAGTATTAGCACCGATATAGCGATAACAACCGCTAGCATCAAATCTAGCACCCCGCTAGGTAGTGGCACAATAATAATAGCAAGTATCATCACTACAAATGCGACAACACTCAGATCTCTAGAGGCAAAAAGCGTGCCGAGAATTGTCTTTACATCAGGAGTTCTTTTTGCTTTTGCCAACTCTTACTCTTCTATAATCTCTTCTAGGGTGAGCGTTCCTAGAAAATCATCGACTTTGTTTTGCAGTTTATTTAAAAATGGCCATAATCCACAGCTAGATGCCTTATCAGCTGGACACGACTCTAGCGATGGCGAACAGCTAAAGACTGCAGGCGTTTTGCCCTCTGCTGAGTTTAACACCTCTAAAACTGTGATTTGAGAGTGTGGTTTTGCTATCTCAAACCCACCATTTACGCCTTTGTAGGAGTTTAAAATTCCATCACGGGCTAGAGATTGTAGTATTTTTGCTAAAAATGATTTAGAGATATCTAGCTCTTTTGATAGTGTATCAGAATCAAGTGGATGAGAACTTTTTGAGAGTGCCATAAGAGAGAGAAGTGCGTATTCGCCAGCTTTTGTCATTAGCATCGCTATCTCCTCTTAAATTTTTCCTTATTATAGCCTAAAAAGTTTATAAAATGATTTGCAAAATCAGATTTTTTAGCTATAATGGCGAACTTGAATTTTCAAGGAAATTATTTATACCAATCAGGAGGCTACCATGGCTTTAGATGCGGCGAAAAAAGCTGAAATCATCAAAACATTCCAAAGAAGCGAAGGCGACACAGGTTCTAGTGAAGTTCAAATCGCTATTTTAACAGAGAGAATTTCTACTCTTACGGCTCATTTGAAAACATTTCAAAAAGATCATAGCTCAAGACTAGGTCTACTAAAACTAGTTGGTCAAAGAAGAAGACTTCTAAGATACCTAAAAAGAACTGAGCGTGCTCGCTACAACACTCTAATCGAAAAACTAAACATTAGAGATAATATCTAAATTCCCAATTTGTGGCTTTTGCCACAAATCTTTTACTCACAAATCCTAAAATCCATAAATCTTTTTAGCTCTTTCTAAATCCTCTGGTGTATCTATACCAAATCCACTGCTTGCAACCTTTATCATCGATATCTTTTTAGCATTATAGATAGCTCGTAGTTGCTCTAGTTTTTCGATATCCTCTAGCGGTGCCTCAGGTAGTGAGCAAAATCTATTTAGAGATTTTTTATTAAACCCATAAATCCCTATGTGACCAAAATAGCTCGCCTCGCCGCTGCGGTTAAATGGTATTGGACTACGAGAGAAATATATGGCGTTGTGCTCTATATCTGTTATCACTTTTACTAGATTTGGATCTTGTGCAGAGTCGCTATTTATAGCGTTATAACAGCTCGCCATTACAAACTCTGCATTAGAGTTTTTTAGCTCATTTAATCTCACAATTAGTGACTCTAACACCTCTGTTTCGATAAATGGCTCATCAGCTTGAACATTTATAACTAGCTCATCATCATCTAGTGCTAAAATATTTGCACACTCATTTATTCTATCTGTTCCGCTTTTGTGGGTTGTAGATGTTAGATGTGCTTTGATGCCGTGCTTTTGACACACCTCTAAAATCAGCTCATCATCACAAGCGACGACAACATCATCTATCTCGCTAACTCTCATAGCGGTTTTAACCACCATCGGAAAACCAGCTATATCAGCTAGCACTTTGTGTTTGAATCTAGTAGATTCCAATCTTGCAGGTATTATTATCATATTTGTATCCATAAAGAGATATAATTATGAAAATCATATCAAAAAGAGTAATAAATGCTCCTTTATCAACCAGAAAATGGTTATAGTTTTAATAGTGATTCTATTTTTTTATATGGATTTATTTTATCTCTAAAGCTTAGTGGCAAAGTACTAGATGTGGGTGCAGGTTGTGGCATTTTGGGGCTTTTATGTGCTAGAGATTTTCCACATATCAATCTAGTAGGCGTAGAAAAACAGTCAATCTATGTAGAGTATGCTAGAAAAAACGCATCTATAAATGAGATAGATTATGATATTAGAGAGTTAGATTTTTTCGATTTAGATGGGCATGGTAGTTATGATTGGATTATCTCAAATCCACCATTTTATCGTGAGGGAGCAGCCAGATCAAATGATCCAGCACTACATCAAGCTAGATATAATGTCCATATGCCCATAGATAGATTTGCGACAAAGATATCAAAACTGCTTCGCTCTCGTGGCGAGGTAGCACTATGTTATGATGCTTCACAAGCGGGATTACTGCTACACGCACTAGAATCAGTGGGGCTAAGAGCTCTAAAGGTGCAGTTTGTCCACTCAAAAGCACACAAAGAGGCACATCTAGTGTTAATACATGCCAAAAAAGGCTCATCATCGCTGATGAAGATAGAGCCGCCGATGATTACATATGATATAGATGGTATCTATTCGCCACTAATACAAAAAATTTACGATAGAGCAAAGGCACACAGTATAAAATGTCAAATTTGATGAGAGTTGATGGATATAAATATAGTTTTGACCCTATGGCTTGCGAGAGCTGTGGCGGTAGATGTTGCACGGGAGAGAGTGGCAATATTTTTGTTACTCCTGATGAGATAGTCAATATCTCAAAACTCTTAAATCTACCACTAAATCAGTTTTATGAGCAATATTTACACAAAATAGGGTATAAATACTCTATAAAAGAGAAAAAGCTCGCTGATTCATACGATTGTATATTTTTCGATAGAGCTACAAATGGTTGTGCAATTTATGAGGCTAGACCCTCACAGTGTCGTACATTTCCGTTTTGGCCATACTTTAAAACAAACATCGATGAGCTATTAGATGAGTGTCCAGGAGTAAAAAATGATTAGAATTTTAGTTATTTTAGTAGCAATTTTAACCATACTAGATGCAAAACCAAAACAGTTTTTAGAAGATACACTAATTTTATACGCTTTTGATGCAACAGTTAGAAATGAGCCATACAAGGCATCTAGCTACTTTTATGAGGCATTCAAACAGACAAATAAAAAAGAGTATCTATATCAATCACTACAGATATTAGAGCCTCAAATCAACCCTGCAGAGTTTATAAAACAATCTAATGAGGCGATGAAACTATATAGCAGTGATGATGTGGTCTATAGATTTCATATTATCGCACTGCTAAAACAAAACAACCTAGCAGAAGCATCAAAAAAGGCTCAAATCCTGTCTGATAAGAGCAAAAAAGAGGCAGATTATCTGCTACTAGCTGATATTAAGACAAAAGAGCAAGATGTTGATGGAATCGTCAGGGCACTAGAAAATGGCTACAACACCAACTATAATCCAGAGATTTTAGAGAGATTAGTAATGCTCAAATATCTACACAAAAATGAAAAACAAGACTCCATCGAGCTTTTGAAATCTCATATAAAAGTACACGGAAACAGTAAAAGTCTAGGCTATAGACTAGGTTTGATGTTAGCAGATTCCAAAGAGCTAGACAAATCAGCACAGATGTTTTTGCAGACATATAGAGAGTTTGATGATTTAAGCTCTGCAAATGAGCTCATAAAAATATATGTAGTAAATAAAGACTACTCATCACTCATCAAGCTACTAGAGAGTGATGGATTAAATGATAATCTACTGCTAGATCTATATATTAAACTAAAAGATTACAACAAGGCATCACTACTAGCTAAAAAACTCTATGAGAGCGATAGTAATCCTCTATTTTTAGCCCAAAGTGCGATATTTTTATATGAGGGTGCAGAGAATAAAAACGATAAAGCCATTATCGATTCTGTACTAATGAGTCTCATAAAAGCAAATGAGATGATAGATGAGCCACTATATCAAAACTATCTAGGCTATCTAATGATAGATCATGATGTAGATATAAAAAATGGTATGGAGTATGTTAAAAAAGCCCTACTAAAAGAGCCAAAGTCGCCATATTATATAGACTCTCTAGCGTGGGGACACTACAAACTAGGAGAGTGTGATGAGGCACTGCGTCTGATATTAGAGGTCAAAGATATGATAGGAGATAGCGAGCAAGAGGTAAATGATCACCTAAAAGCTATCAATAAATGTAAAAGGAAAAATTAGTGATTTTAGATGAGATTATAGCAAAGACAAAAGAGGATTTAAAAGAGCGAGAGGCTAAATATAGTATGGATTGGCTGGGGCGTTCGCTAGCATTTAATGCTAGAGCTCCACGAGATGTAAAACCATACATAACTTCAACTTCCGATGAGCCATATCGTATCATCAGTGAGGTTAAAAAAGCATCTCCATCAAAAGGTGTAATCAGAGAGGATTTTGACCCAGTAGCAATAGCTCAAAGCTATGAGGCAGGTGGAGCAAATGCTATCTCTATTCTCACAGAACCGCACTTTTTTCAGGGTCATCTAGATTATTTAGCAGAGATTCGCAGATATGTAGGTATTCCGCTACTGCGAAAAGATTTTATCATCTCTAAATATCAGCTGGTAGAGGCTTTAGTTTATGGAGCTGATTTTGTGTTACTTATAGCTGCGGCACTATCAAAGAGTGAACTAAAAGAGCTACTAAACTATACTCGCCATCTAGGTATGGAAGCACTAGTAGAGATACATGATAAGAGCGATTTAACAAAAGCTATCTACGCTGGGGCTGATATTATCGGTATAAATCATCGAAACCTACACACATTTGAGATGGATATGAATCTATGTTATGATTTAATCCCGCTCATACCTAATGGCAAAATTATAGTCGCTGAGAGCGGTATATATGAGCATGGTCAATTAGGAGACTTAAACAAAGCGGGTGTAGATGCGTTTTTGGTGGGCGAATCACTAATGCGTCAAGATGATGTGAAAGTGGCGTTAGATAAACTCAAAAACGGCTAATTCTATAAAAAATATAAAGCTACATATAAGAGCGACTAGTCGCGAGGGCACTCCGCCGAGGAGCTCATTTTGGGCTTGGCTCAAAATGTGAGAATCAAATTAAATGGCTAATTTTTGATAACGCTGTAGCCACTCATATTCCACTCTATTATCCCGCCTCGCATATTATATGGTCTGTAGCCATGTGAAGCTAAAATTCTAGAGGCACTCACGCTTCTATTACCACTGCGACAATATACGATTATATCTTTGTTTTTATACGCTTGTAGTTTTGATATAGTGCTCTCTAGCTCATGCAGTGGTATGAGTATTGAGTCTTCTATATGCTCTACTTTGTTTTCTGCTAGTGTTCGTACATCTAGTAATATTGCACCTTGCTCTATCATCTGTAGCGATTCGCTAGCGGAGATGGTTTTAAAATTTGCAAATATCCACCCTCTAGAGTATGCTATATAGGCAATTAATGCTAATATTAAAACGCCATAAATAATATTTTTTATCATATCTTCACTCATTTTTATCCAATCTATGTTATAGTAACAGATTATACATTTTATTTAATAAGGGAATTATTATGATTAAAATTTTTACTATTTTTATATTTGCATCATCACTACTATTTTCTAAAACACTCTCTGCAACTTATGATGTTTCATATGGCATTTTTAGTAATCTAGGAAAATCAAAAGCTCATCTACATATAGATGAAAATAGCAACTATATAGTACGCATAGATGCGAGTGCAGAGGGTTTTGCAAAGATTTTATCAAACTCTAGAGTAGAGCTATATGAGAGCTATGGCAAGGTGGTAGATGATAGATTAATACCAGATGTTTTTATAAAAACCAGAGCTACAAAATCTAAAACAGAGACAAAACGGTATGAGTTTAACCATACTAAAAAAGTAGTTTCTATCGAGAGAAGTAAAAATGGAATCAAACAACCAAAAGAGAAGTATGATTTTTATGCACCAGATGATATTTTATCACTATTTTTCAATAGCAAACTACACACCAAAGAGGCACAAAACTACACCGCATATGCTGTAGGTGGCAACAATAAAGATGGCAAGATAGATATAGAGTTTCCAAAAGGCACAGAATTAGAAAAGATAAAAAAATCTCTCGGCACAACCAGAGGAGATTTTCTAAAAGTGATACTAAATCAGCCTATATTTTCAAGCAATCGCGGTGAGCTTATCATAAATCTAAATAGGGATGGATTAGCTGAAATCGCGATACTAGAAGATGTGCTACTCTTTGGAGATATTTTAGGTAAAAAGAGATAGATATGAGATTTGATTTAAAAAATAAAATAGTAGCATTTATCAAAAAACTGACAAGCTCGGCGATGGATTATAAACTATCATCGCTTTTTGCATTTTTATTTACCATCGCTGTAGTTACAGCTATATATAAAGAGTATCCATACAAATCGATTGAGGATATCTATCTGCATAACATAGCCATCTCATCTATGATAGGTTTTTTACTCTCACTTATCGCTATCTACTCGCCAAAACCGAGACTATTTAGTGTAGTGGCTGTTGTGGCTACTGCAACATATTTTATATTTTTACCTACCGATAGAACTTTTGATAGCATTGTTTATACTAGACACTCCATAACCGTTATGGCATTGATGCTACTACTATTTTATACACCATTTTATAGTTATGATAGAGATAATCACAGAGTCTTTAGATGGGTTTTAAATATAATAGAATCATCTATCATCGCACTAGTTTTTTCTGTCATACTGTATCTATCACTAATGGGTGCTATAACATCGATAGATAAGCTCTTTGAGCTAGATTTGGGGTATAAACACTATAGCTATTTAGCATCTATCGTATTTGGTTTGTTTACTACCCACTATTTTTTATCCCTGCTAGATAAAAAGCCTGCTGTATCTGTAGTGATTGAGTATAATAAAATCAACCATTTCTTCAGTAAATATATGCTCACATCGATAGTGGCCATATATAGTGCGATACTTATTAGTTATATTGTAAAAATCATCTATCTAGGCCAACTACCTAGCGGTGTTGTAGTTTGGTTATCGCTTGTATTTACATTTTTTGCATTTGTTAGCTATCTATTTTGGACGCCATTTAAAAATAGATATAAAAAATTACTCATCTATGTTGCTATAATTCAGCTTCCGTTGCTATTTATAGCTATCTCTATGCGTCTTATCCAGTATGGTTGGAGTATAAATAGATATATGATTGTGCTAGTGGCTATGATGCTTCTAGTTGCACTAATCTATATCGCTATTAGTCGTAGATATCGATATGAGTATATTTTTGCATTTTTTACTATAGTGCTGCTGCTTAGTCAATATGGATATGGCATAAATAGTTACAATATTAGCGGTGCGTCTCAGCTTGAGAGGCTGCAGATGCTGTTATCAAGCGAGCAAAACCTCTCAGAAAGCAGTGATCAAAAAATCAAATGTGATATATCAAGTGCGATTGATGAGCTATATAGCTATGGCGATATAGAGAGATTAAATATAGCCTTGCCAAATGTTTATGATAAATATAGCAGTAGCGATAATTATATAAGTGGGTTTGCACCTTTTGCTACAAAAGAGCTAGGGTTTGAGTATCTAAATAGTTGGGTATGCAGTAAGAATATAAAATCTGAGCATACCTCGCACGATGTCTACTATATTAGTCGAAATAATCAAAACGGCGTGATAGTTGTAGATGGTTATGAGTATCTATATAAATCTATTCGGCTAGATAGAGGAGATATTGATGAGAGTTTTAGAATTGATAAGATAGATAATAGGTTTATGCTTACTGTAGGTATAGCTAATAGAGATATCATGAGTAGATTTGATATCGATGATTTTATAAAATCACTTGTGCCATACAATGCAGGTACAAATATCATAAACCACGATGGAGATAAGATGACGCTAATTTTATCAGATGATAAGATAGAGCTAGAGCTTTTGGTAAATAGTTTAAATTATGATAGTAAAAAAGATGTAATCCAGCTAACAATGGCGGATATTTTAGTGAGATTTAAATAACACAAGAGTAGATTGCCACGGCTTTTGCAAAGCCTCGCAATGACTGTGCTTTACTT
>CAZYTC010000042.1:0-10707 GCA_964650175.1 uncultured Campylobacterales bacterium
ATTAATGATTGTGTTAAATCTTTACTTTCTTGAAGTACTAGCGTACCTTTAAACTGCTCTAGAGCCTTGTTTAGCCTAACTAGTCTTGATTCATATTCATTATAATGGTTTTCATTAAATAGCACTTGATAGCCACGAATCTCCATCATAACGCCATTTGAGTTTGCTCTTATATCGCCTAGTAGCAATGTTTTCTCTAACGCTTCCTTTGCACTTGAATTATTGCTCATAGACATATATCCTAAAATTATCAATACACCTAGTATTGATGTCGCTAGGATTGTTAATTTACCTTTTATGGTAGTGAGATTTAGCATATTAAGCTCTCCTTGTTACTATTTGTAACGAAAGTCTAGCATATTTTATGAAAAAGTATCATTATATAGGAAGTTTTAATTTAATATTTTTAATAGATTTATTTTGTATTTATTGGTTTGGTGGGGGTAGGGGCTTGTTATCTTTGTACTCTTGAGAGAGTTTTTGTAGGTTTTCATTCATCAGTTGCATAGGGTCTTTTTTAGACTCTATAGGAAGCACAAAAGCAAGCAGTATAAAGATGAGACCAAAAAAGAGTCCACCGACTATTGCTAAGATGATTTTTAGTTTTTCATCATTCATACTATGCTCTTTTTATTGTGCATTGTATCAAAAATTATGATAGCTTTCCATTATTTACAAGATTTTTGATGATTTTTTTGTTATTCATCACTTTATTGTAATATTTGTGATTTGTGTATCCGCCATTGTAGCCACTAACTGCGTAAAAGTGGTCGCGTCTGCTGTTTTGTAGATAGACTAGGTAGTATGCTGCGATTTGAGCTGAGAGTTTGATATCTCCTAGCAATCTGCCTGCAAGTTGTAAATCATTTAGGTTATTTAGCCATTTTAGATTTTCGTTTTGTGCACAGATAGCCCTAGCTGTGCGAAGCTGTATCTGCATCGCTCCAAATGAGCCTTTTGTATAGTGTTTTTTGTTTTTTACATCGCCTATATTGTCTCTGCCTGCACTGCTTTCTGTGAGACAAATCGCACTGAGCGTGTTTTCGTAAGTCTTGCCATTTTTATCAGGAATAGATTTAGCAACATCTCTAACTGTTTGTAAAACTGCAATCTGTTTTGGGGTTAGCTCGTGAGCGAGCATCATAGTAGAAAATATAATCATAGAAAATATATATCTCAAATTTTCACCTCTTATTTTGGATGCGGAATTTTAAGATAGAATAAAGCTAAAAGCAATAATTATCTTTTTTAAATAAATATCTTAAGTTTAATTGATATAAAAAAGTCGCATATGCTATAATAACGAGGAATTGGGATTAAGTTAAGCTCTTATTTATGTTATAAAATATTATTTTTAATAAATTATTTCCATATTAACTTAAACAATTTTTCTAATATTGGATAAAGATAGGATTTTTTTAGTGAAATTAACAGCTAAAAGTTTAATTATCGCCATAATTTTGCCCTATATATATAGTAGCGTTTGGGCATCTGATGTAAAAGTGGCAAAGCTAGTATCGATTGTAAATCTAAAAACGCAATCACTAAAACATAATGGAAGAGGTGTAATGTGCGTAAATATTGGGGTCGTAACGCTCCAAGAGTTACCTCTATATGCCCAAAAAGCACAAGAGTGCAAATATGCGGTCGATAGCTTTTTGTATACCAATCCATCTTTTAAGCGATTTGCCTATAAAAATCTCATCATAGAGCAGAGTTATCACTATAGTATATATAAAGATGGGTGCATACTATATGCAAATGGACCTGAGAGTTATAGTGAGATGTTGTTACGAAATGGGCTTGCGATTATAAAGCCAGAGTTTGATAATAGAGAGTTTAATGGCAAGTTTAAATATGCCTATGATGGAGCTGTAAGAAATAAAGCAGGGCTACATAGCACCGATATAGAGGAGCTATGCGAGCTGAAACAGTAGTCTATTTGCTAGTGAGATAGACCCAGTAGTCTTTGTGAGAGTAGCCACGATCTAGAAAATATATCTGTAAAATCGCTACTCTATATAGAGTGATAAACATCTTTGCAAATGGAATAGCGAGCGATATGGCAAGATACCATGGTTGCTCTTTGTCCCCTTTTGACATCATCATCTCTTCTATGCCGATGTTTTTGCTCAGATACACACCAAATGCGATTGAGAATGCAAAATTTAAAACGAGTCCTAAAATAGCATAAGCAAATGTAGTTTCTGATGAAAAATCTACCATTATTTATTAGTCCTTGTAGTTTTCGATAGCATCTTGTAGGATTTTTGTAGCTGATGCTTTATTTTCAAAACCTTTTACTTTTACCCATTTGCCTGGCTCTAGCATTTTGTAAGTTTCAAAAAAGTTTTTGATTTTATCTAGAGTATGTTTTGGTAAATCTTCTAAATCTTGGATTTCATTATATGTAGGGTCGATTTTGCTCGTTGGAACAGCTAAAAGTTTCTCATCAATTCCACTCTCATCTTCCATAATTAGTACACCAACTAATCTACAGTTTACAACACACCCCTCTACCATAGGAAAATCTGTAAGAACTAGAATATCTGCTGGGTCTCCATCTTGAGATAGAGTTTTGTTTACAAAGCCATAGTTTGCAGGATAGTACATCGCTGAGTGCATAACACGATCAAGCACAAGTGCACCGCTCTCTTTTTCAATCTCATATTTTACATTTGAGCCGCTTGCGATCTCTATTATCGCTTTTACTTTATCTGGGTTTTCACCAGGATTTATCATATCTAGATTCATTAAATATCCTTTATATATAATTAGATGTGTGATTTTAGCAAAATAAACTAAAAGCTTCTTTGAAAAAACCAAAACTAAATCTATATTTAATGATTAATATACTAAAATCACTCATCGTGTCGGAGTTACGCGTAATTATCAAAAAAAAGGGAAGTGAGATGGCACTACTAGATAGAGTGTTAAACTATTTTAGCCCTAAAAAAGCTAAAAGTGCTAGTAGATCTCAAATCTCTACTGATGAGGCTGATTTGAAAGATTCAAAAATTGAGCGTGCAAAAGTTGCAGCAATAGCAGCGGCACTTCACCATCATAATGAGCAGGAGTGCCAAAGTGCACCAACCCCTGCAAATAGTGGATTTCTGGGTCTTGCAACTTTAGTAGCGGCTGTTCATCATCACAATAGATCCAAAAATGTAGATAAGGCAAAAGTTGCAGCGATAGCGGCGGCTTTGCATCATCATGAGAGTAGCGATGAGCGAAAAAAGGTAGCGGCTATTGCTGCTGCACTACATCATCACGAACTAGAAAGCTCTAGTGCTCCTGCTAATAACGGATTATTGGGTTTAGCAACATTGGTAGCATCTGTGCATCATCACAATAACAAAAAAGTAGGGATATAGATAAATGGCAAAAAAGTATATCGATATCATGGATACGACATTTAGAGATGGATTTCAATCTGTCTTTGGTGGTCGTGTTCTTATGGATGACTTCTTTCCAGCTGTTGAGGCTGCAAAAGAGGCGGGGATTACCCACTTTGAATTTGGAGGAGGAGCGAGATTTCAATCTCTATTTTTCTATCTAAATGAGAATGCATTTGATATGATGGATCGTTTTCGCTCTATCGTAGGGGCTGATGCAAATCTGCAAACTCTAGCTCGTGGCGTAAATACTGTTATGCTTGATACGGGTAGTCGTGAGCTAGTAGATCTGCATGCAAAGATGTTTAAAAAACATGGTACAACTACCATTAGAAACTTTGATGCTCTAAATGATGTAGAAAATCTAAAATATTCAGGTGAGAGAATCGCTCATCATGGACTAAAACACGAAGTGGTAGTGACGATGATGGATTTACCACCAGGGTGTGTGGGTGCTCATGATGTGGCATTTTATGAAAAGACTCTGCGTGATATATTAGATTCAGGTATCCCATATCACTCTATCTGTTTTAAAGATGCGAGTGGTACATCTAGCCCACAAAAAGTATATGAGACTATCTCTATGGCTAGAAAATTAGTTCCAGAGGGGACTCATATTAGATTGCATACTCACGAAACAGCAGGTGTGAGTGTGGCATGTTATATGGCAGCACTAGAGGCGGGAGTTGATGGTATAGATTTAGCTGCAGCTCCAGTGAGTGGTGGTACATCGCAACCAGATATCCTAACTATGTTACATGCTGCCAAGGGTAAAAATTTCGACTTGGGCGGTCTTGATATTGAGAAAATTCTCAAATATGAGGATGTTCTTACAGATTGCCTTAGAGATTACTTTATGCCACCAGAGGCGACACAAGTTTCACCACTAATACCATTTTCACCTATGCCAGGTGGTGCTCTAACAGCAAATACGCAGATGATGCGTGATAATAATATGCTAGAGCGTTATCCAGAGGTTATCCGTGCGATGCGTGAAGTGGTAGAAAAGGGTGGTTATGGTACTTCGGTAACTCCAGTATCTCAATTTTATTTCCAACAAGCTCTCAATAATGCATTGATGGGGCCGTGGAAGAAAATTGCCCCTGGTTATGGTAAAATGGTGCTTGGCTATTTTGGAAAGACACCATCAACTCCAGATGCAGAGGTGGTTCGTATCGCTGCGGAGCAGTTAGAGTTAGAGCCAACGAGCGAAAATGCAATAGATATCGCAGATCGTGATGAGACAAAATCTATCGCATATTGGAGTAAAAAATTAACCGATGAGGGTCTTGAAGCGAGTGATGAGAATATCTTTATCGCAGCTTCTTGTGATGTAAAAGGTATCGCTTTTCTAAAAGGCGAAGCGACAGTAAATGTTAGAAAAAATAGCCCAGCAGGGTCAAATCAATTAAATCAACTATTACAACAGGAGAGTCTTCTTATGGCAAATGGAACATACACAGTGATCGTAGATGGTCAATCATATAATGTACAAGTGGTAGGTGGTCAAGCGACTGTTCAAAGCGTAGCACCAGTAGCAGCGGCACCAGTGGCAGCACCAGTAGTAGAGGCACCAGCGGTGGTTAATGCAAATGCAGTATGTGCAGAGCTTCCAGGTTCTGTATTTAAGCTAGTAGCATCAGTTGGTCAAAGCGTTAAAAAAGGCGACAAGATTATGATACTAGAGGCTATGAAAATGGAGATTGATGTAGTTGCTCCAAAAGATGGTAAAGTAACAGCTATCAATGTAAATGTAAACGATAAAGTAGAAGCTGGTCAAGCTCTAGCAATTGTAGAATAAGGTGTGTGGCAGTTGCCACACAAATTTATAATTAGATAGTTTTGTCTAATTAGCTAATGCTTTCATCTCTGATTTTTCTATCATCTTCTCTACTATTAGATTTATAATATTTTCACTCTTTGTTTTTGATATAAACCCATCAGCACCTAGATTTGCTGCTTCTCGTTTATTGTTGTCTCCTGTCATAGAGCTATTTACTATAATAGGGATATTTTTAGTGGCACCGTTTGCTTTTAATCTCTGTATAACCGTAAAGCCTGACATCTCTGGCATCTCGATATCTGTGATAACCGCAGGGATAATTGATGTATCTTGCATAGAATTTATATAATCCATCAGCTCTTTACCATTATCAAATAGATGGTATTTGATATTTGCTTTTGTAAAGATTTGAGATAGATGCTTTTGAGCTACTCTAGAGTCTTCTGCGATGAGTACAGTACCATTTTTTAATCTATCTGGAATGATGAGATTTTTCATAGCTCTAGCAGTTGCCTCTACATCAACCATCGCTTGTGGTATTACATCTGAGAGTAGTTTTTCATAATCTAGTATCAGACATAAACTCCCATCATCTAATCGTGTATCATTTATAACAAGCCCATCATCGCCCAATCTGTAGCTCTCTGGCGAGTGAATCTCTCTCCAGTTTTTCTTGATTACTCTATATGCATCCATAATTCTCACGCCGATAATAGCACCGTTAAAGTCACATACTAGAATGTTTGATTTTTTAATTTTCTCATCATCTAGATGCACGCCCACCCAATATGGCAGATTTAATATAGGAATTTGCATATCACGCAAAACTATAGTACCCTCAAGTAGTGGATGAACCCCTGGTATAAGCGTAAGCCTGTGGCGTTTGGACTCTAAAACCTCACGCGTTTTAAATACATTTATAGCATAATATGGAGCATCTGGAGTTGAGTCTACTTTGAAAACTAGTAGCTGGACTTCGTTATTTTTGGCAAGATTTGTGGCCGCATCGACATGATCTAGAAGTGACATCTGTAACCTTTTTTACATTTGTATTAATCATATCTAAAAATCAATTAGCTTTACTAAAAAATAAAGCGATAGTTAGATAATATAGTAATTATAAGACATTATACATCATTTGGATTAAATTATGAAAAACCTTGAGTTAATAAAGGCTAGCGAAAAAGAGTTATGCAGTAGTGATATGCTATTTGCATTGCCATTAAAAGATAATCTCAATAGATTAGATGGTATTAAAAACATCATCATTTGGGGCGATGAGATAGAGTTTAGTGGTAAAAAAGTACTGAGGATAAATCCTAAAAGTATCGATAAAAATACTATCACTATAAAACCTAAAAAAGATTATGAGCTTGCACTACTTTTGAGTCGTTTTTTGATTATAGAAAATAGAGCTGATCGCGATATTTTAGATAGATATTCAGATGGCGTAATAGATTTTTATGAGATGACGCAAACCTTGCGGATAAAAGCTGCACTAGAAGATATAGGTATAGAGTTGCATCATATAGGTAAAATTATAGAAATGATTTGTAGTGATAGTTGTGCTATTATCGTAGGTAGCGGGGTTATGAGATATCCTGATAGTTTGGATATTTTACGCTCCATAGAATCAGCTGCTTTTATCGGTGGATTGATTGGCGATAAATCTACTTATATATATTATAATTGCGATTTTAATCGTGTCTCTAAAGATATAGATGAGTTTGAGTTTTTAGATGAAGTTGATATTGAGCCATCTAATGATGAGCTATATTTTATAGGGTTTGATGAGAGTTTGCCTCTAGGGAGTGTATCTATGAATATTGACGCATCAGCTATTGTGTTAGCTTCAGATACAAAAAGCTTTAGTGCAGATGTGATCAGAGACGAGAGCCTGAGGCGTGATTGTGTGATATTTAGCTCCGGTTTTGAGCTAGATGATATATTTGAGGTATCAAAATATTATGATATCGATGCAAAAATCTATAAAAATTATAAATTGAGGATAGTTAATGACTAAAAATTTTGAAAATTATGTACTGCCTACTTATGCTAGAGCTCATATAGAGTTTGTATCTGGTAAAAATGCGATTTTATATGATGCAGATGGTAGAGATTATGTCGATTTTGCCTCTGGAATAGCCGTATGTAGCGTAGGCCATGCAAACGAGAGATTAAATAGTGCGATTAAAAAACAGCTAGATAATCTAACTCACACATCAAACCTATATTATATCGCTCCACAAGGTGAGTGTGCTAAAAAGTTAGTAGAGCTTAGTGGATATAAGATGAAATGTTTTTTTGCAAACTCTGGAGCAGAGGCAAATGAGGGTGCTATCAAGATTGCTAGAAAATATGGCGAATCAAATTCAATGCCAAAGCGATACAAGGTTATTACGCTAGATAACTCATTTCATGGGCGAACTATTACATCGCTAAAAGCAACTGCTCAGGAGTCGATGCATAACTATTTTGGTCCATATCCAGATGGTTTTGTATATGCGAAAAATATCGATGAGATAGCATTACTCATAGATGATCATACAGTAGCAGTGCTTTTGGAGCTAGTACAAGGCGAGGGCGGTGTCCAGCCACAAGATATAGCAAAGGTGCAAGAGTTAGAGAGATTGCTTCGCTCAAAAGATATACTACTGATGGTAGATGAGGTTCAAACGGGTATCTATAGAACAGGCGAGCTGTTAGCATCAAATCTATATGGCATCACACCAGATGTGGTTACACTAGCAAAAGGGCTAGGTGGCGGAGTGCCAATAGGTGTTGTGATGACTACTAAAACAGATATTTTTGCCCCTGGAGATCATGGTTCTACTTTTGGTGGAAATTTTCTTTCAACTGCAGCTGCGATAGAGGTTTTAGATATTTTAGAAGAGCATAAAAATAGCGGAGAGTTAGATAATACACTTATCTATTTTGAAAAAGCACTAAGTAAGTTTGCCTCTTCTCATAAGGCTATATTTTTAGACCATGTAGGGCTTGGAATGATGAGAGGGCTTCGCGTAGCAGATGCTGAGACGCTATCAAAAATCATCAACTCTGCACTGCGAGAGGGCGTAGTGGTACTAAAAGCTGGCAGAAATACTCTGAGATTCTTGCCACCATTAACTATTACAAAAGCTGATATCGATGAAGGGTTTGCTAGACTTGAGAAGGCACTGGAGTCGATATAGTGCACTTTAGCGACTATATGAGCCAGTGGCTCTATGGAGAGGATGGCTATTACAGCAAATATAGAGCGATAGGCAAGAGTGGAGATTTCTATACCGCTGTAAGTACATCAAAATTTTTCGGTGGCTCTATCGCAAATCATATTATCAGTAGAGTAGATGATGGGTTTTTAGCTAAAAATAGCCTTATTTGTGAGATAGGTGCTCATCATGGGTATCTATTGGCTGATATTATCGAATTTATCTACACGCTTCGCCCGCAGCTGCTAAAAACACTGCGGTTTGCTACTATAGAGAGATTTGAGCTTTTGCGAAAATCACAAAGAGAGTATTTTAGAGAATCTTTTGGCGAGGCTATAGAGTTGGAGCAATATAGCTCGCCTAATGAGTTGAGTGAAAATAGTATATTTTATATATCCAATGAGATTTTCGATGCGTTTAGTTGCGAGCTATTTTATAAAGGCAAAATCGCTACAGTTACAGAGCATAAGATAGAGTTTAATATCGAAGATAGCAACATATCTGATTTGGCTAAAAAATATAACCAAGATCGTGGAGAAATAGCTATAGGGTATGAGGATTTTGCACAATCTATATATAAAAGTGCTAAAAAGATAGAGTTTATGAGCTTTGATTATGGTGAGTTAGCCGCTAGAAGTGACTTTTCCATCAGAATCTATAAAAATCATAACACCTATCCGCTTTTTGATGAAATCTTACTAGCTGATTATTTTAAAGATAGTGATATCACATATGATGTAAACTTTAGCCATGTTAAAGATGCCTTTTTAGCCTCTGGATTTGTGCTAGCTGATTATAAAACACAGCTTGTAGCACTAGTGGATATGGGTATTATCACTCTGCTAGATATGTTGCGAGAAAATAGCAGTGAGCAGATCTATATCCAAGAGCTAGAAAAGGTCAAAACTCTCATTACGCCATCGGTGCTGGGTGAGAGATTTAAGATGATACGATTTATAAAGTGTTGATTATGAGAGCTTTAATAATGTTATTTTCACTATCGCTATTTCTATCTGCTAGTGAGCTACATAGATGTGTTTTTGAAGAGAATTATGAGTGTTTTTATGAGGCACTTGAGCATGAGAGTGTAGATATAGAAAATAGTGCAGGGCTCACACCACTGCATGTTGCCATCAAAAAGACAGATTTTAAGATGGCTCAAATACTACTAGATAGAGGTGCTGATATAAACCACCAAGATAAAAACGGCAATACTCCGCTGATACTAGCTGTGAAAAAGAAAAACTTTTAGCTAGTTTCATATGTAGTGCTAGCTGGTGGCGATGTGAATCTACAAAACGAAGATGGTATCACGCCGCTTCATCAAGCAGCATTTAGTGGAAATGATAAGATAGTTGATTTTTTACTAAAAGCATATGCTGATCCAAAAATATTAAATAACGATGGCTATAGCGCCTATGATTTTGCGATGGCAAAAGGGTTTTTTTCTATTGCAGCGTTAATAAAAATGTCGATGTAGGAGATTGAGATGGAGTTAATCGTAAATGGCGATAGTATGAGCTTTGATGAGAATATAACACTTCTAGAGCTGATAAAAAAACTCTCTATAGAAGATAGAGTTATGGCAGCAGCTGTAAATATGGAGATTGTCAAAAAAGAGAAGTGGGATGAGCGAATTTTAGTTGATGGCGAAAAGATAGAGCTATTAGATTTTGTAGGTGGTGGGTGAGATGACAAATTGTCATATTTTTACTCTAATTTTTAATATTGGTATACAATTGTATAAATAAGGATATGAGTATGACAAAATTTATGACAATTGAATCTAGTCCAACAGTTGTTGAACTTTTTGCAGGTGCTGGTGGACTTGCTCTTGGACTTGAAAAAGCTGGTTTTGAAACTCTTGCGACTGTTGAAAACAATAAATGGGCTTGTGAAACTTTAAGAAAAAATAGACCAAATTGGAATGTTTTAGAAGATGACATTATAAAAATAGCAGATGTTGGAATAAAAAAATATCTAAAAAATCCAAATATAGAGATTGATTTACTATCAGGTGGTTATCCTTGTCAAGCTTTTTCTTATGCTGGAAAAAAATTAGGGCTTGAAGATACAAGAGGAACACTTTTTTATAGTTTTGCTGAAATCTTGCAAGAGTTAAAACCAAAAATATTTTTAGCAGAAAATGTAAAAGGTTTAGTAAGTCACGATGGTGGAAGAACTCTTGCTACTATGATAGATGTTTTTAGTGAAGTTGGATACAAAGTTTACTATAAAGTTTTAAATTCAAATGATTTTGATGTTGCACAAAAAAGAGAGAGAATTGTAATTGTTGGTGTAAGAGAAGATATAAGAGAAA
>CAZYTC010000043.1:0-9755 GCA_964650175.1 uncultured Campylobacterales bacterium
GAGGAATACTAACAGCAACTATAGAAAATAAAGGTAAGACAGAAGAAGTAGTAATTCCCTCAACTATAGAAGTAAATGATAAACTAATCTTTAATAAAAAAGATATAACAGATCAACTTGAAACAAATAACCTAATAAAAACTCTCTCTTCTCAAGGAAACCTTACAGAAGAGCAAATAAACCTAGTAAAAGAGATAGCTTCTTCACAAGAGTGGCATGATAAAACAACAACTCTAAGTGGAGTAGGAGCATTAATCATTACAGCTATAGTTACATACTTTACAGCAGGAGCAGGAGCTGGACTAGTAGCAGGTATATCAAATGCAGCAATTCAAACAGCAATACAAGCAACTATTCAAGCAGTAACAACACAAGCAACAACTTCTTTGGTAACATCAGCAATAACAGGGAATAAACCAAAATTAGATTTAGAAACAGTTGTAACAAGTGCAGTAACAGCTGGAGTTTTATCTTATGCAAATTCTACATTAGGAACAGATGCTTTAAAAGAAAATATGGCAGTATCTGATTATGTAAAAAATGCAAGTATAAATGGAGTAGGACAAGGGATAAGTTCAGAAATAAGAGGTGGAGAGTTTAAAGATGGCTTTGCAACAGGAGCCTTAATATCAGTAGTAAGTGATGGAGCATTGCAAATGAGAAAGTATGTAAAAGATAATTATGATTATGTTGGAGATGGAAAATTAAGTGAAGGTATAAGGGGTGATGGTAGAAAAGGTGGAGGAAGTCATCCAGAAAAAAATTATAATGAGAATGGAAAACTTGTACCTAATCCAGTTAATGCACCAACTGGAGGAAGTCAAATGGACAAAGGTAAATTGTTTGGATTTGAATATAAAAATGGTGGATTTTTTGATAAAGGAGTTGAATACTTCGCAGGACCTCACGATTTTATGTCTAGTTGGAACTATGAAAATATAGATGGGATTACATACTTAAAAGATAATGGAAGTTTAGTAAATACAGCAAGAGGGCTACTTTTAATACCAACTATACCATTTGCTGGAGCAGTATTTATACAAGATTATTCAACACAAATACAAACTGGATTAAAACTACAAAAAGATGAAAAAGAAAAACAAAAAGAAGCTTTAAATAAAGCAAAGGATAATAGATGAAAAATATTATACTCATTTTTACAGCAAGTATTCTTTTAAGTGGTTGCTATATTGGTGCAGCAAGTTATGAAGTTTTTGAAAGGAGTAGGAATTATCATATAGGTAAATCAGATATTCCTAAATCTTTTAAAATTGATAGCAGAAATATTTATAGTGAAAATATGTATATCTATACATCAGAAAGACCTAAAGGATGTATTATTGGATATTTAACAAATAGAGATGATAAACCTGAAAAGGTTATAGGTTGGATTATAATTTCTGGAAAAGAGTTTTGTAAAGAACGACAAGCTTGGTCTTTATTTTAGTGAAAATTAGAAATTTATTATTTATATTTTTTATTGTTCGACGATAATCTATAGAGATAATAGTAACCTTAGCTTTGTGTTTTTAATATTAATATTAGCTCTATGTAGATAATAATCTCTATAATTACAATCTATAAAACTAGGAGCAATAATGCTAACATCTACATTTAAACAGTTTAGAGCAATCTCTATCATAGAGGGGTTATCATATTTGATACTTCTTTTTATCGCAATGCCACTTAAATATTTTTTTGATATGCCAATTGCTGTAAAAATCGTTGGAATGACGCACGGTGTGTTGTTTATTCTTTTTTGTATAGCACTTTTTAGAGTCTCTATTGACAGAGAGTGGAAGCTGGTTTTTGCTATAAAACTTTTTATATACTCATTGGTTCCATTTTTATTTATATTGATAGAAAAAGAGCTCTCTAAGATATCCAAAGAGTCATAGTTTACTATAAAACAAAGCTAACTATTTATATTGATTATATATAATTTCAGTAAAAATAGAAAAGTAATATGAGCTTAAAAACAACTCTTTTAACACTTCTGCAAAACAAAGAGATAGACTTTATCTCAAAGTTTAGTGCTATGATAAACTATATCAGACCATCTGATTCAAAAGATAGTTATCTAGCAGAAGCAAAGCTAAATCAGCTACTAGAATGGATAAATGGCGATGAGTCTATAAAGATAGAGATAACCAACAATTTTAAATCTTGGTTTTTAGACTCTAAAATCTCTATGGCGTTTTTACAAGTAGGTATTGCCTCTAAATCTGGATTGATGAGCGAGATGGGAAATCGTGTGAGAAATACACTGCTTCCACCTCCGCCATCACTGGATAATTTTCAGGGAATGCTTACTACGATTTTTGATAAAAAGAGTGACTCTATCTGGGTTGGTGCTGTTGAGCCAGAGATATGGGAGAAATTTTATCGAAGTATTATAATACCTGATTATGAAGTTTCAAACTATTTTTTAGATGAGCTGATGTATGCGATGGAGATACTATCGACTTGGGTCGCTGCAGAGGAGTTTGATGAGGAGTTTATACGCCTAGATTCTGATATTTTAAATCGTAACTCTCCGTTTGTGGCACTGCATCGTGAGGTTCTTGTAAATATAGATGGCATCAGAAGTGTTATAAAAGAGGATAGATGTTGGGATTATGATAAATCACATTTTGATGTACTGCTCGCTCAATGTAAAGAGCAGATAGTATCACTCAAGAAAAAATCTGTAAATCGTGGAATCTCCGTTTCTCTTACATATAGATTTGAGAGGCTAGAGCAGATTTTAAAGAGGCTAGAGTATCTATCAAATATATTAGAGACAATCTCTAACTCTAGTGTCTCTGGGCGTATTATCGATATTTTGAAGACCGCTACAAAATATGCGGCTAGCAAAAACTCTCTGCGAGAGATGATTAGTCAAAACTTTAGAATTTTATCGCTTAGTATAACAAATAACTCTAGTCATCATGGCGAGCACTATATCGCAAACAACTACAGTGGATATATTGCAATGCTAAAATCGGCTGCTGGTGCTGGTATTATTATCGCACTTATGGCTATAAATAAAATCCATATCGCAACATATGATTTGACGCAGTTTTTTAATATGATTTTTGTTAGTTTAAACTATGGGCTTGGGTTTGTGATAATACATCTGCTAGGTTTTACAGTTGCTACAAAACAGCCTGCTATGACAGCATCTACAATCGCAAGCTCTATTAAAAAAGAGTCATCACAAAAAGCGAAAATAGGTGAGCTAACGGAGCTATTTGTTACAGTTAGTAGGTCACAGTTTGCAGCTGTTGTGGGCAATGTCTCTATTGCACTTAGCGTTGCAATGCTGGTTAGTTTTGGATACTTTTTATATAGCAATGATATGATTTTAAGTAGTGAAAAAGCGACACACTATCTAAGCGAACTAGAGCCATCAAATGCTCTGATTTTTGCAGCTATTGCGGGTATATGGCTATTTTTATCTGGTCTTATATCTGGATATTTTGATAATAGAGCTGATTATCTGCAGCTAGAGCAGAGATATTATCATCATCCATTTTTATCTAAGATATTATCATCATCAAAAAGAAAGAGATTTGCATCATATATGCACGAAAATCATGGCTCTATTATAGGTAACTTTTTATTTGGAGTTTTGCTAGGCATTACTCCATTTATCGGATATATTTTTCAAGCAGATTTAGAGATTAGGCATATCGCATTCTCATCTGCAAATTTGGGCTACTCATTCTCTAGTATCGATATGAGTATTTTGGAATTTTTGAAATATTTGGTATTTGTTTTGATGATTGGTATGGTTAATCTAACTGTGAGTTTCGCACTAGCGGTTAATATTGCCCTAAAAGCAAAAGATGTTAGAATTGGCAGTATTGGCGGATTGTTATTATCTATATTAAAGAGATTTGTATCAAAGCCTAGTGATTTTATAGTTGCTAAAAGAGAGAAGCCTAGCAGCTAAAAGCTACTAGGTATTTAACCAGATGGTTAAATTAATCGTGGATACCACCGATTGTTTTTCTAGAAACAGTGTATGCTACTAGTGCAGCTGAACGAGCTTGTTTTATAGCAATCGTTACCATATCTTGGTGGCGTTTGCAGTTACCTGTTAGGCGGCGTGGCATTATTTTAAATCTCTCAGATAGAGAGTATTTTAGTGAGTTTGTATCTTTGTAGTCTATGAAGTCTACTTTTTGCTCACAATATTTGCAGTATCTTTTTTTGTATTTTCTTTTCTCAGACATTTTTTACCTTCTAAAATGGAATTTCATCATCTATATCAATCTCTGGGAGATTGTTTTCTGGCATCTGTGTCGGTGCTGGTTTTGCGTATGATTGTTGCGGTTTTGGCTCATTATATCCGCCTCCGCCGTAGCTATTGTTTGAGTAGCTATTATCATATGATTGGCTATTGCCACCACCCATTGATGCATCGCCTCTAGAGTCAAGCATCTGCATATTTTCTACTATGATTGAGTGCTTTGATCTCTTCTGTCCTGAAGTGCTATCAACCCACTGCTCAAAATTAAGTCTGCCATCTATCAAAACCTTTGAACCTTTACGCAGGTATTGGTTAGCGATTTCGCCAGAGCGTCCAAAAAAGGTAATATCTACAAAACATACTTCCTCTTTTTTTTCGCCATTTACTGTAAATTTGCGACTTGTTGCAATAGCAGTTTTTGCGATTGCAGAGCCATTTTGTGAATAGCGAAGCTCTATATCTCTAGTTAGATTTCCAGCTAAAATAATCTTGTTGTACATGGATTTTTCCTCTTAATTAAGAAGCTACTTCTTCTTTTTTCTCTGTAGCTTTTGGAGCTTTGGTTTTTTCAACCATATTGTTCCACGCTATAATCTCTCTTTTGCTATCATATTTCATTGTAACAAAGCGTAGCATCTCTTCGTTAATTCTAAAACGACGCTCGATTTCAGCGATAGCTGATGGCTCTGCTTTGTAGTAGAATACTTGGTAGTAACCACGGTTATTTTTATCTATTGGGTAAGCTAGTTTTTTCATACCCATAACATCTTTTGCAACTATTTCTGCACCATTTGATGTTAAAATCTCTTCGATTGCATCAAGTGTGTTTTTAATCTCTTCTTCTGTAAGAGTTGGTTTTACGATTACTAAGTTTTCGTAATGTCTCATAAACTATTTCTCCTTTTGGTTTTCGCCCCTTATGGATTTTATACAATTTAATCAGCTTAAATTGCAAAGAGCAAGGAACAGGCGATTATACTAAAATTTTGCTTAAAATTAGTTTTATATAAGTGATTGAAATTTGATAAGTGATGAGTAAAGTAGCGACTCTGCGTCTGGTTTGCCACTAGATTTCATCTTTAGCTCTATTTCGTGCAGATGCGTGAGTGCTTTTTTGTAGTTTTTAGAGTTGATTCTCATGGATAGCTGTTTGCGTCTATTTATTACATCTTTGGGCGGGTTATATCCTATGATTTCGATAGGTTTTACATCACCGCTTATTTTAATAGAGGTGTTAAATAGATAAAGTTCCATAAAATAGTTACAAAACTGTGTATATATCTCTGATTTTTCATACCCTAAATCCAAAAGCTGTCTTAGAGTAGGTGTGAAATCTCTTTTTTCTATAATTAGAGCAAATAGATCATCTGGTCTGAGCTCGCTTAGGCTACTGATGTGCTCATTTATCTCTTTTAATCCGATATCTTTGTCTAATATTTTTAGTTTATGTAGCTCATTTACCGCTAGTGCGATATCGTTTTGATCAATATTTATAAGCTCGATAATAGCCTGCTCATCTATATTTAGACCCATCTCTCTTGCTTCTGTGCGAACTATATTGATAGCCTCTGCTAGTGAGGGGTTGAAAAATCTAACAAACTCGCCTCCAGATTTTTTATCAAATGAGTTGCTTGTACTGGAGTTGATATCGCCGTAGTAGCAGTAGATAAAAAAGTTATCACTATTTTTTTGTACTAGTGCGACGAGTGTATCTAGCTCTGATTTGGCTATCTTTTTTTCACTCTTTATGATGAGTAGATTTTTATCTCCAAATAGCGAGCCTTGTGAGAGGTGTGCTTTTGCTAACTCATACTCATACTCATCAAAATAGAGCGATAGAGTCTCAGCATACATCATAGATGTGAGTGTTTTTAGATATCTGTCTGTATGGTAATAGCACTCACCATATAGCATTATCGCTCTAGGAATATTGGAGTTTCTGATACAGTTATCTAGCTCGTTTTTATACATCTTTTTCTCTGTGATTTATATATTTGGCTCTGATTTTAGCTAAAATTATATCAGATGAGTCTATCTCGATAACTAAATCATCAAATAGCACTATCGCTGATGATGGCTCTAATTCCACCATCGCACCCTTTAGTTCATCATCTATAATCGCTAGCGTCTTTGGCTCTGTCTCTATCACTCTGGCGTTAAATTTCTCTCCCACCACACCAGCTGCCCATCTGGCAAATTTTCGCTGTGCAAATCTAACTTCTATAGTAGATGCCTCTCGCTCTTTTTCGCTGATATCGACACATAACGCCTCTATATTTCGCAGTACATATGAACGCTCTTCACTATCGCCTGCTTGGATAGATTTTAACAATCTATGTAGTGTGAGGTCGCTATATCTGCGTATCGGGGCGGTAAAGTGGCTATATTTGCTAAATCCTAGCCCGAAATGTCCTACATTATATGGGGTATATTTAGCCTGCATTTGTGAGCGGATTATGAGCTCATCCACCTCTGCTGATAGGTCTCGCCTATCTGCTTCTGCTTGAATCTCCTCTATCGACTCTTTTATGCTTCCTTGTGATGTGGTAAAAATCCCGATAGAGGCTAGCTCGCTATAGAGTTTTTGTAGTTTTGATGGAGATGGTGATTCATGGATTCTAAATATTCCTCGCTCAAACATACTCGCCGCTGCCTTGTTAGCTAGTAGCATTGCATCCTCTATTAGTGCGTGTGATGGTGTCTCAATGGCAAATGATGTTGTGACTATATTTTGATGCTCATCCAGGCTCATCTCTAACTCATTGGATCTAAAATTATATCCGCTCTCCATCCGTCTCTCTCGCACTCTATCTAGCAGTGCGTTTAGTGGTTTTACAAAATCCAATATCCCATCACTGTCGCTACTATGTAGATGAGCATCTATCTGCTCGTAGTTGTATCTAGCGTGAGATTTGATGATAGATTTATAAAATTTAAAACTCTCTATATCATAGCTATCTGTGCTGATTTTTATCTCTGCTGTATATGTGAGGCGATTTTCTCCCTCTAGTAGTGAGCAGAGCCCCTCGCTAAGCTCTCGTGGTAACATAGGGATAGAGCGGTGTGGCAGATAGATAGAAAAGCCTCTATAAATCGCCTCTGTATCGATGGCACCAAAAGCCTCTATATATTCGCTCACATCTGCGATTGCGACATATAGAGTGTTTCTATCACTGTTAAAATAGATAGCATCATCAAAATCTTTCGCCGTTACGGGGTCTATCGTACAAAATGGCAGATGGGTTAAATCAACTCTAGATGGATAGTCATCTATCTCTACAGTCTGTGGCAGGCTCTTTGCTAGCTCTATCACATCATCTTCAAACTCATCATGTTTGTTAAACTGAGCTAGTACTATCTGCTCATCTACGAGTGGGTCGCTAATATCGCCGATATATGAGACTATAGTATTGTTTTGATTATCTATCTTATAGAGTGAGCCGATAGTGCTATCTGCTGGCTCTAGAGCTATGGGGTGTAGTGTTTTTATATCATACAGCCCTTTGCCGCTAGCTCGCTCTAGTACAATCCCTACACTGTAGCTGATGCTTTTGCCTACTATCATCACTACTTTTGCCTGTGGGGCACCTCTAGCACCTAGTAGTCTCTGAGCTATTACTAAATCCCCGCTAGTAGATTCTGATAGATTATCGCCACTAATAAACAGATCTCTCACGCTCTCGCCGATAATCTGCAGATATGCTCCGCCATCGCCTGATAGTGATATAGTACCAGCACGATAGAGTGAGTTAAATAGATATTTTTTACCATCTAATTTTATAATCTTTTTAGAGAGTAGCTCATCAATGAGAGCTCTTTCGCTATCATTTATATCAATATGATGTAGCCCATAGGTTAGTTTTATTAGTAGAGTTTTCATAGTGAGATTGTATCAAATTATCTTTAGTTGTGATAGAATATCTATATAATTTAAAAATAGGAGAGTTTTATGACTTATGAATCAGTACTTAGCCAACTAGGCTATACGCCAAATGAGGCACTAGCAGATCAGCTAGGTAGAATCGAGAAAAATACTCGTGAGTATGATAGAATCATCAAACATATCTTAGAGCTACACGAATCACTAAAAGTGGATGATTCATATATTGCGATGTCAAACTCAAATGACTACTTTAAAATCAAAATCGACACGCCAGCGACTGCAAACGCAGATAGTGCACTAGAAAAAATCAATCACTTTAGTGAAAAATATAAAGTCGAGCTAGAAAAAGTAGCTGGCAAACCTACATACTACATAATAGGTTATTCCAAATAATATCTTCTGGGCCCTGCGGGCTCAAATCTACAACCATTGACACCAATATTTATTTAGTATATACTTTTGATATATATCAAAAAAAGGATAGCAGATGAGTGTCATAGCAAAAGTTTTTCAAAATGGTCGCTCTCAAGCGATTCGCATACCAAAAGAGTTTCGTGTCGATACCGATGAGGTCTCTATTAATAAAATAGGCGACACGCTAATCATAAAACAAAATCTAGAGAATAAGTGGGAGTTGTTTTTTGATGCATTAGATGGTGTCGATACGGAGGGTTTTTTAGAAGATATAGAGCAGCTGCCTATTCAAAATAGGGAGATGTTTTAATGCTCTATATGCTAGATACCAATATCTGTAGCTATATTATTAGAAATAAACCTAAATATATTAAAGATAAGCTCAAGCAGGTGGAAAAAGAGCACACTATCGCACTTTCAACCATTGTTGTCTCAGAGTTAATTTATGGTGCAAAGAAAAAAGATAGTGAAAAACTATTGAATCTCATACTATCATTTGTGGAGAATTTTGTGATTATCGATTTTGATAGAGATGGTGCACTTCATTATGCAAAGATTAGAGCAGAATTAGAGTCAAATGGTGAAACTATAGGCTCAAATGATCTATTTATTGCTGCTTCTGCTATGGCGAATGATGCTATTTTGATTACTAATAATACTAGAGAGTTTGAGCGCATTAGAGGCTTGAGGTGTGATAATTGGATAGAGGAGTAGCAATGAGCGTGAGTGAACCTATGACCCCTCGGGGTTATGATGAGCTGATAAAAGAGTTTAATTACCTCAAAGATATCGAAAAACCTCGTGTAAATCTAGAAAAACAGCGAGCTGCAGAGTTAGGCGATAGATCTGAAAATGCAGAATATCACGCCGCAAAAGAGAAGCTACGACATATAGATAAACGACTCTTTTATCTAAACTCTATGATACAAAAATCCCAAATCATCGACCCAGCAGAGTGTGATCACTCACGAGTACATTTTGGCTCTAGTGTAACTATTGTAGATTTAGATAGTGATGATGAGTTTTGCTATACACTCTGTGGAGTGCTAGAGAGCGAGACTGAAAATAGCCTCATCTCAATACACTCTCCTATTGCAAAAGCTATGATAGGCAAACAAATAGGAGATCAATTTCATATAAAACTCCCTAGCGGAGCAAAAGATTATGAGATAGTAAATATAGAGTGTTTTGATCTATACTCATTAAAAAAGAGTATAAAAA
>CAZYTC010000044.1:0-9544 GCA_964650175.1 uncultured Campylobacterales bacterium
ATCGCTCTAATCGCACTATATGCGAACCCATTTTTAGGTTAATATCTAAAAATAACTCTTCTCGCTTCGGCGAGAATCTTCTTTGCGACTGTGGTGGAACGGTAGACACGCTATCTTGAGGTGGTAGTGCCATTGGTGTGCGAGTTCAAATCTCGCCAGTCGCACCATCTAAAATTATCTTCTCTAAATTCTCACTACTATCACTTACTATATTTAAAAACTGATGAGTGTTAAATGTATTTTGTCTTTTTGCTAGCTGTGCGGTATGCGTAACAATCAGCTCATACAGCTCATCTTTTGATATAAAACCATCTAGATACTCTAGCGTCTCAACTATCCCTATAGCTTTCATAGAGTTTGGCGATCTGGCATATTTTCGCTCTAGATACGCCACTTCATCGATAATGCCCATCTCTATCATCTTTGTAGCTCTTAGAGCTATTTTATCTCTTAGCGTCTCTCTATTAACTGCGATATTAAAAATCTCTATATCATCGATTATTGGCTCTTTTGGATGGAGTCTAAACCACTGTGATGGTGTTATTTTAGAGTCTATATATATTAGCAGTGCCTTTTCTATGCGATATCTATCACTAGGGGCGATATTTTTCATATACTCACTATCGATTTTATAGAGCATACTATATGCACTCTCTAAATCTCTCATATAGTGATTGCATTTTTCTATACTCTCACTGCTTGATGGTGGGAGTTTTGAGAGCCCATCTATCATAGATTTTAGATAAAAACTGCTACCGCCTACTATGATTATATTTTTATTATCCCTCTTTGCTTGCTCTAGGATTTTATGATACTCATCTATAAAATCAAATACGCTCGCATTTTGATGTGGGCTTAATATATCTATGCCAAAATGCTCTATCATCTTTAGCTCATCGCTTGATGGTTTTGCTGAGGCGATATCTATCTCTTTGTAAATGCTTAGCGAATCTATAGAGAGTATGTAGCCATCTAGTTGTGTGGCAATTTTGAGTGCTAAATCGCTTTTGCCTGATGCTGTAGAGCCTATAATTGCTATCTTTTTCATTTTTAAATTATACAATATTTAGCCTATTAAGGAGATTTTTGCTAATATAACGCTTTTAAATAGAGGATAGATTTGGATAGTTTTATTAAAAAAGTGCGCAATTTCAATGAGCTAGTGATGTTTGAGCACTCTATATTTTCGCTACCATTTATATTTATAGCGATGATTGTCGCGGCAAATGGGTGGTTTGGATTTGAATTGCTAGCTCTAGGTGTGCTAGCAGCTATTAGTGCTAGAAATGCTGCGATGGGCTTTAATCGCTATGTCGATAGAGCCTATGATATCAAAAACCCACGCACTGCGAGTAGACCTAGTGTTGATGGACGGATAAAACCATCTGCTATTGCTATTTTTGTAGTGATAAATATTGCGATTTTTATCATAACTGCATATTTTATAAATGATTTAGCTTTTTATCTAAGCGTTCCGATGCTCGCGGTACTGCTTGGTTATTCATATTTTAAGAGATTTAGCCATTTTGCTCATATCATACTTGGTATTTCACTAGCACTAGCTCCAATTGCAGGCTCTGTAGCGGTGCTTGGCGAGATTCCACTATGGGTTATATATCTTAGTGTTGGTGTGATGTTTTGGGTAGCTGGATTTGATCTGCTCTACTCACTTCAAGATATCGATTTTGATATCAAAAACAATCTTCACTCAATACCATCGCAATTTGGTGCGATAAATACCATGCGTATCTCTGCATTTTTTCATCTGCTAACAGCTATATTTTGGATGTTTTTTGTATTAGAGGCAAATTTGGGGATTTTTGCTCAAATTGCAGTTGTGTTTGCACTAATAATGCTTGCGTATGAGCACTATTTAGTGCGTAAAGATTTTACAAAAATCGATAGAGCATTTTTTACCGTCAATGGATATTTGGGATTTGTTTTTTTAGCTCTTATCATTAGCGACAAGGTGTTTATATGAGCAGTATCGATTTTGTAGAGACGAAAATCGCTTTTGATTTTGAGCAAATCGGCGATAACAACGAGAGCTTTTTAGATGAGTTTTATCTACTGCAGCAAAGAGATAGTATAACTAGACACATCAAAAATCCAAAACTACTCTCTGAGGCGACTGAGGGAGAGATGATTATTATAGAGCTACTTGGTGAAATTTTTAACAGATTAGATAAGTTAGAGTCTATAATGACGCAGGCACCATCAGATTTGATTGAGTTATCAGGCAATACGCAGATAGTTGCGATAACACATGAGTATTTTGAGCTTGCTGATGCGAGATTAAAAGAGGGAACTAGCTATTATGGCAGATTTGAGATGCCTATCTATCCTAGAAAAACTATCGGGCTATTTTTTGTAGCAGAGAGTGACAAAATAGCTAAAATTAACCGTATCCATAGCGATGATGAGGCGAGTTTTTCATCATTTGTGATGAGTTTAGTTAGAGCCAAAATCAGAAGAATAAAAGGTTTATAATGAGCTATACAATCGAAATCGCACTTTTGATATTGGCATTTGTGATGTTTGGATTTTTCTATTATCTACTAAATAGAGACGCAGCAAGAACAAAACAGATTCGCTCTATCGCCTATATGATAGAGGATATTCAGCGAGAGATGCACTCTATAGAAAAAAGACTCTCCCAAGAGTTAGAGATTCTCTCACAACTCCCACAACCAGAGCCAACTAGCTCTATATCAGATATATCAGAGCCTATTTTTACATCGCTTGACTCTATCGCATCATCGCTAAATCACTATAAAGATAGAACTGAGAGCAGACTCAAATATCTAGAGGAGCGACTGCGTAATCTCTCGCACCCCGCACCCATTACAAATCTAGATGATGATAAGATTTTAGAGCGTTTTCGTAGCGGTATGAGTGTTGATGAGATAGCAAAAGATTTAAAAATCTCAAAATCAGAGATAGATTTCGTGCTCAAAATTAATCAACTCAGATAATCATAAGCTTTTTTAGATATAATTTCACCCTCTATGCGTCCGTAGCTCAGCTGGATAGAGCACAGGTTTGCGGTACCTGCGGTCAGGGGTTCGAATCCCTTCGGGCGTACCATCTTTTAGATGTACTTCGCATATTAGAAATTTTATCCCCTATAAACTACCATTCAAACCAAACTTTAACTTTTTATTAGTACAATATGACAATTTAATCTAGGAATAAATATGATTTTACTAGCTGGACCTTGTGTCATTGAGAGCCGTGATCAGATTTTTAAAATCGCTGAAGCTCTAAAAAAATATGATGATGATAATACAATAGATTTCTATTTTAAATCGAGTTTTGATAAGGCAAATCGCACATCACTAGATAGCTATCGAGGACCTGGAATAGAGGAGGGGATGAAGATTCTCTCTGAGGTAAAAGAGCAGTTTGGATATAAAATCATTACCGATATTCACGAAAGCTACCAAGCATCTATCGCAGCAGAAGTGGCAGATATGTTACAGATTCCAGCATTTTTATGCCGACAAACAGATTTGCTAGTAGCAGCTGCAAAGACAAAATCGCTTATAAATATTAAAAAAGGTCAATTTATCGCCCCTAGTGATATGCAATACTCTGTTAAAAAGGTTTTAAAAACCAGAGGCTGCGATGATGAGGGGTATGATGCATCTGCCAAAAATGGCGTAATGCTTTGTGAGCGAGGCTCTACATTTGGTTATGGTAATCTAGTTGTAGATATGAGATCTCTTGTGATTATGAGAGAATTCGCCCCTGTAATATTTGACGCTACCCACTCAGTACAGATGCCTGGAAGTGGTGGTGGAAAAACAGGTGGAGATAGCTCAATGGTGCCTCATTTAGCCCGCTCAGCTGCTGCTGTGGGTGTGGATGGATTTTTCTTCGAGACTCATTTTGACCCTACTTGTGCACTAAGTGATGGAGCAAATATGTTGCGACTAGAGGATTTAGAAAAAACTATCGATAAAATAAAACTCATCAGAGGTGTGTTATGATTACAATTACACTGCAAGATAAAGAGACGCAAGAGATTTTTACCAAAGGTTTTAACGGCAATCAAGAGAGATTTGAAGAGTTTATAAAAACTAGTTTTATTGATTATTTCAGTGAAGATAGTGATTATATAGAAAATCAACTAGAGATGGGCTTTGGTTCAGGTAGAAGTACTTTGACACACAAAGAGCTATTTGGAGCTCTAAGAGAAAAGTATGGAATCGATTGAGTATTCCATAGAGGCAACTTTTGATATAGAGAATATTTTGAATATATCAACGGAAGAAGAGTTTGACGAAAGTGTCAATTCAGGTCTTTGCGAACAAAGCCACGAAGAGATTTTTGAGGAATTGATTGAAAAATATAAAATAAAACTCATCGGTGGTGTGTTATGATTAGATTTATAAGTGGTCGGTTAATACAAACTTTGTGATAATGTCATTGCGAGATGTGCGAAGCACGACGAAACAATCTATAGATAATGATAAAATTTAAATTAAAGGGATAAAATGAAACTAATAGAGGGACAACTGCGAGTAATAGATGGCAAAAAGATAGTTATCGTTAGTACTAGATGGAACCATTTTGTGGTAGATAGATTAGTAGAGGGTGCAAAAGATGCGTTTATGCGTCATGGCGGAGATGAGGATAATTTAACTCATGTATTAGCCCCAGGGGCATTTGAGCTTCCGATGGTGATTGAGCAACTACTATCTAGCGGTAAATATGACGCTATCTGTGCACTAGGTGCTGTGATTCGTGGCTCTACGCCTCATTTTGATTATGTATCAGCAGAAGCTACAAAAGGCATCGCAACAGTGAGTTTAAAACATAAAAAACCAGTATCTTTTGGACTGCTTACCACCGATACAATAGAGCAAGCGATAGAGCGTTCAGGTACAAAAGCAGGTAACAAAGGCTTTGAAGCGATGACAGTTGTTATTGAGATGTTAGATCTATATGAGAAGATATAACTATGGCGACTAGACACCAAGCACGAATGGCAGTTGTTAGCCTGTTATACGCATACGATTTAGGTAATCGCGATATCAAAGATTTTAGCGATGATATACTAGAGGAAAAAAAGATACGAAACCGCCAGAGAGATTTCGCACTAGATTTGTTTGAGGGCGTGGTTGATAAACTAGAGCCTATCGATATTGCTATAGCAAAACATCTCAAAGATTGGGATTTTGATAGATTAGGCTCAATCGAGCGAGCGACGCTTCGTTTAGGGGCTTATGAGATACTATTTACGCCACTTGATACCCCAGTTGTGATAAATGAAGCGATAGAAGTAGCAAAGGCATTTGGCTCAGAGCAGTCACCTAAATTTATAAACGGTGTGTTAGATTCTATCAGTAAAGATGATGAGCTAGAGAGAGCATGAGCAGACTTACAAATGCAGAGGCTCTAGAGCTACTGAAAAATGCAGATTTAAAAGAGCTAGGTCGTATGGCGACACAGCGAAAAAAAGAGCTCCATCCAGATGGAATTACCACATTTGTGGTAGATAGAAATATAAACTATACAAATGTATGTTGGGTAGATTGTAAATTTTGTGCATTTTATCGACACGGCAAAGATGATGATGCTTATGTGCTCACATTTGAAGAGATTGATGCTAAAATCGATGAGTTGTTAGAGATTGGTGGAACGCAGATACTGTTTCAAGGCGGCGTTCATCCAAAACTAAAAATCGAGTGGTATGAAGATTTAGTGCGTCATATCCACACTAAATATCCACAAATCACCATCCACGGATTCTCTGCTATCGAGATAGATTTTATAGCAAAGGTATCTAAAATCTCAGTAGTAGAGACACTTAGTAGATTAAAAGATGCAGGGCTCTCATCTATCCCTGGGGCAGGGGCTGAGATACTTAGTGATAGAGTGCGAGATATTATCGCCCCTAAAAAGATAGATACCGCCGTATGGTTGGATATCCATCGAAACGCCCATAAATTAGGGATAAAATCGACAGCCACTATGATGTATGGCACTGTTGAGAGTGATGAGGAGATTATCGAGCACTTTGAGCATATCCGTAAACTCCAAGACGAGACAGGCGGATTTAGAGCATTTATTATGTGGTCATTTCAGGGCGAAAACACTCAGTTAATGCTAGAGCATCCAGAGATAGAAAAACAGTCATCCAACCGCTATCTGCGTATGTTAGCAGTTGCAAGATTGTATCTAGATAATGTCCCAAATATCCAAAGCTCATGGGTAACCCAAGGACCTCACATAGGTCAGATGGCACTATTTTTTGGTGCAAATGATTTAGGCTCTACGATGATGGAGGAGAATGTCGTCCGCAGTGCGGGGGCGAGCTTTAGGATGGCAAAAGATGAGATGATAGCACTTATTCGTGACTCTGGCGAAAAACCAGCCATACGAAACACAGCGTATGAGATTTTAGAAAAATTTGCATGAAAAAACTACTTTTTACAATATTTATCACAGGACAAATAGCGATGGCAGCGACACTAGAGTATATTAACTACAAAGATATCAAAATCCCACTAATCTATGAAGAGAGCCACAATCTACCGATAGTTTCGATGCAACTGGTATTCTCTGGTAGCGGAGCACTGCGTGATGGCGACAAGCGAGGGCTAGCAAAGCTAACAGCAAAGATGCTAAATGAGGGCTCACTAAAAAAAGGCTCTAGCGGTTTTGCAGATGCACTAGACGCTAGAGCGATAGGGCTCTCTGCGGCGTGTGGAAATGAGACATTTGTTTTTGAGCTAGGCTCTTTGAGAGATGAGTTTCCCAGAGCAATAGAGCTACTAGATGAGCTACTACAAGAGCCAAATTTTAGCGATGAGCCATTTAAAAAAGTGCTATCTATTACCCAGAGTCAAATAGCTAAAAAATCATCAGATTTTGATACCGTAGCATCAGAGGAGCTAAAGAGATTGCTATATAGCGGCAGTGCCTTAGAACTCCCATCTATAGGGACAGCTGATAGCATAAAAACCATCACGCTAGATGATATCAGAGAGTTCAAATCTAAAAATCTAACACTATCAAATCTCATTATCGTAGCAGGTGGTGATATATCACTCTCAGATATCACGACCCACGCACTGCGAGCGATTAGCTCACTAGATGCAGGCAGTGCAAATAGTGTAGATTATATAGATATATCAAACAGCACTAAAAACTCTACTATCATAAAACCACAAAGCGAGCAGGCATATATCTATTTTGGCTCACCATTTGATATGCGTCAAGGAGATAGCGAGTACTACAAAGCAAAAGTGGCGATGTTCATCCTAGGCTCAGGCGGTTTTGGTAGTCGTATGATGGAGGAGATTAGAGTAAAACGAGGCTTAGCATACTCTGCATACTCACGACTAGATATCTCCAAAAGCCACAGCTATTTTAACGGCTATCTACAGACAAAAACCACCTCGGCAGATGAGGCGATAAAAGCGGTGCGAGAGCTGATAGAGCTATTTATATCTAGTGGTGTAAGCGAGAGCGAGCTAGAGCAGGCCAAAAAGTTTATCCTAGGCTCTGAGCCACTGCGAGTAGAGACACTATCACAGCGACTAAACCGCTCATTTAGCGAATATTACGCCGATCAGCCACTAGGCTATACAGCCACAGAGTTAGAGCTTATCAAAAACCTCTCACTAGATGATTTAAATCACTTCATTACTCGCCACAGCGAAATCAAAAATCTCACATTTGCGGTAGTAAACAAAGAGTGAGATATCTGCTAAAATCGGCACTCTATACACTGCTGATGCTATGGCTCATCTCTATCATCTCGTTTGTGATGATAAATATAGCCCCAAATAGCTTTATGGGTGCAGAGCTCAATCCCAATATGACGCCAGAAAATATAGAGCGACTAAAAGCGATTTATGGATTAGATAAACCACTCATCACCCAATACACCGACTGGGTCAAAAACCTCATTACGCTAGATTTTGGCATCAGTTTTGTTAGTGGAGCTGATGTGAGTAGCGTTATATTAGAGCGTCTACCTATTACCCTCACTATGAATATTATCTCACTAGTAGCCGTATTTTTTCTATCACTATATATGGGTATCAAATCAGCTCTGCATTATGAGCAAAAAAGCGACACCATCATCAAACAGCTCTCACTCATCAGCTTTGCTATGCCATCATATTATCTAGCACTTATTTTGATACTATTTTTTAGCCTATATCTAGGAGTACTACCAATCGCAGGACTACACTCACTAGATGCACCAGAAGATACTATGCTATATTATCTAGATATGGCTCATCATCTACTACTACCTATATCTATTATGATTTTTGTCGGATTTGGTAGCCTCACGCTCTATATCCGCTCGCTAACTATAGAGATATTAAAGAGCGATTATATCTATTTTGCTCGCTCTAGAGATTTACCAACCGCTACTATCATTAGATACTATATTCTGCCAAACCTACTGCCACCCATCGTTACGATGCTAGGGTTATCTCTGCCCTCTCTCATCGGAGGCTCTGTTATATTAGAATCCATCTTTGCTATCGAGGGTATGGGACAGCTATTTTATCTCTCTGCTATGAGCCGTGATTATCCTGTAATTATGGGGATACTTATGATGGGTGCATTTTTAACACTTCTAGGCAACCAAATCGCCGATGCAATCCTTACGAAAATCAATCCGTTTGTGAAGTGATAAATATCACTATTTATATTTTATGGTATAATTACGATTGGGACAAAGGATATTCTTCTTCCGACTGATTATCGGATAGTTATGTTACCAAAGCAGAGGCTCTAGGGTCTCTGCTTTTTTTTTGCCGATTTTTCGGTGGGTAGGGCGGTGTGGGCAAAACATAATGAAAGGAGAATATTCCTTTGCCACCCAAAATATTGATAATCTTTTTAGTGCTGATGGTCATTGTGCCGTATCTACACTAATCAAAAACGAGGGACTAATCACCCCTCGGATTATCAATCATTAAAAATCTACAATCTCTAAACTAATTATGCTATGATTATAAAAACTAAAAATAGGAATCACAATGAAATCAAATCTCCTAGCTCTCACAGCAGCCATCGCACTACTAGCAGGTTGTGGCAAATATGATGGCGTATCTCCATCACAAAACCCAAATCTAGCAGCCATCTCACCTAGCTCTACCTCCTCTGCAGAGGGCGGATTTATGCAGCGTTCACTAGATACATGGCTAAAAGATACATGGGAGCCGATGATGGCAGATAAACCTACAGAAGATACTAAAACAGAGAGCGATGGCACTCAGGTCATCACAAAAACAGAACCTACCACAAAAGAGATTACCATCACAGCACCAAGTGGCGAAGAGTTTAAAAAGACTCTACCAGCGACACTAGTAACCACCACAGTAGTAAAACCATCAGGCGAAACGACCACCACTACCGAAACTGTAGTGATAGAGGATGATGAGCCATTCACGCTTCAAAAATATGTCGATAAATGGAGTGAGTATCTAGAGCGTAAAAAGGCACTAGGCATAGAATCTCCAGAATCGAATGTTAAAAAACTAAATTCTATGCCCGTAATAGGCAAATAGTT
>CAZYTC010000045.1:0-8922 GCA_964650175.1 uncultured Campylobacterales bacterium
CTCTCATCTAGATATATAAATGCAATATATTTCATAACTATCTCCTATTTTAAAAGGTTAACACCTGTTAGTTTTTCAATACTTTTTACCGTTCCTATTTTTATATCTTTTTTACCGTGTTGTGGAACGATGGTAGTTTTTTCACCATTTGTCATTTTAATGTGAGAGCCACTTTGAGATTTTTTATAGTAACCAGCCTCTTGTAGTTTTTTGATAATCTCTTTTGCATTCATTAGTAACTCTTTTTGATATTAAATACAGTACACATTATACACACAATAAGCTTAAAATATAGTTACACATTTTGAGTATATATCAAGTCCACATCTAGTGTATAAATATAACCGAGAACCCCTAATATAGGGCTTTGTAGAGGTTTATTTTATTTTGGAGTAGTCCGAGAACTCCGAGAACCCGTCAGTAGCGGTGTTTGATGGTTTATATGATGCCTTAGGTAGCCTTGAACACTCTTTACATAAGAGTCGCTTAGTCTATCGCTATTTATCTCTAGCCATTGATTGGCTACCTCTTTAAATGTTAATGTTTTTTGCTTCTGTGATGATGCTTTAGCTTGAGATGGATCTATGTCATCTTTTAGTAGCTTTTTATACTCTTCCCTAAGCTCTCTTGCTTCTAGCAATGATACCTCTGGATAGACGCCAAGGGAGATTGTTTTTTGTTTAGAGTTAAATCTATAATTAAACCTCCACCATTTAGAACCAGTGGTTTTTACTATGATGTACATTCCACCACCATCGCTAAGTTTATAGTCTTTAGCCTCAGGTTTTGCATTTTTTACTTGTGTATCTGTGAGGGGTTTGATGATAATAGCCATTATGATCCTTTTGATGGTAACTCTTTTTGGTGTATTGATATGTTACCATCAAAGTTACCATCAAAAAAAATGAGAAATATAGAGAAGCATAAACAGTATATAAGCCCGTGCCTATAAGGGTGAATGAGAATTATGAGGGAGTTATTAGTGGTGGGTCAACCAGGACTCGAACCTGGGACCGCTCGGTTATGAGCCGAGAGCTCTAACCAACTGAGCTATTGACCCACTAAAAAGTGAAAATGTAGTAACAAAATCAGATTTTAACCTATCTGTAGGTACTCATAGTAGAGTTTGAAACCCGTTTTGAGAGCGATATTATATACATTCAAATATAAAAATAAGCTTTATAAAAAGCTCTTTTTACCACTTTTGCTATACATACACAAAAATCTATACGCTAGCAGATTCTCCATAATAGCTAAAATAACTACAAAAGTTATAAAACTACTACCACCATAGCTAAACATAGGCAGCGGTACCCCAACAACAGGGGCAAAACCCATCGTCATCGCTACATTTATAGCACTATATACAAAAAACAGCAGAGATACACCTCCTGAGATTACTTTTATATAATAATCCTCTGTCCAAAACGATATAACCAGCAGATGTATAATCAGCAGAGCATATATCATCATCACAAATAGCCCGCCTAAAAACCCAAATCGCTCCACCACATAGGCGAATATAAAATCGCTAGATGCGATGGGTAGAAACTTCATCTGTGCTTGTGTCGCTTCATCTTTTTCTTTGCCCAAAAACCCACCAGAACCTATGGCAATCATAGATTGCTCCACCTGATAGCTAGGTTTATCGCCTACGAAATCATGTAGTCGTTGTTTTTGATAATCATGCAGTGAAGCGTAGATTATGGGTAGTGAAATAACAAATGCAGCTATGAGAAATGTCCAGATTTTCCAGTGTACACCAACGATAAATAAAATCCCATAACCTAGCAGTGCCAGCACGATAGCAGTCCCTAAATCTGGCTCTTTTGCGATGAGGATAAATGGCAGTATGATAAAAAACGAGAGTTTAGCGAAGTCTTTAAACTTGTACCCACCAAGTGGCGGAGGGTTTTTAGATATCAGATACCCCAGCATCAATATAAATGCGGGCTTTAATAGCTCTGATGGCTGAATAGTAAAGTTTATAAATGGTATCTCAATCCACCGCTTCGCACCGAGTCTGGTTTGCCCTACGAACTCCACAGCGATGAGTAGTAGTATACTAACCCAGTAAAATATCGGAGAGAGCCAGAGTAATCTTCTAATAGGCAGTATAAAAATCGCTATAAAAACAACGATACTCATCAGCACATAGGCACTATGCTTTTGCCCAAGACTTGGGTGTATCTCATAGATTAGCCAACCTGAGAGAAATATTAGAGGTAGCAGCAGTAAAATCGTAATAAAGTCAAAGTGTGTTAAGATTCTGCGATCAATATTGAGCAACTAGAGTCCTTGTAAAATAATCTGCAATTGTAACATAGTAATGATAAGCTCGCTAAGGTTTTTTATGCAAAAAAATATTTTTATACCAGAGATTGAGCAGAGGCTAGATATATTTTTATCTAGTGAGCTAAATCAAACCAGAAGTCAAATAGCCCAGCTAATAGCACAATCATGCGTAGTGATAGATGGCAAAGTCGCCACAAAAGCAGGCGTAAAGCTAAAGCCAAATCAGAGTGTCGTGGTAGATTTTCCACAGCCAAAACAGAGCACTCCAGAGAGTATAGATTTTGATGTAGAGATAATCTATGAAGATGATGATTTATTAGTGATAAACAAACCTAGCTCGCTCACAGTACACCCAGCACCGAGTGTAAAAGAGCCGACGCTTGTCGATTGGTTGCGTCATAAAAATATCTCACTCTCAACCATCAGTGGCGAAGAGCGGCACGGGATAGTACACAGACTAGATAGAGGCACTAGCGGTGCTATGGTAGTAGCAAAAAACAACAAATCTCACGAGTTATTATCAAAACAGCTCCAAGATAAAACTATGGGCAGATACTATCTAGCAGTAGCGACTCCACCGCTAAAAGATAGCGTTATGATAGTTGAGCGACCAATAGGCAGAAGTTCGCACAATAGGCTAAAAATGGCGATAGTAGAGCAGGGCAAAAGTGCTAAAAGTGCATTTTTATCACTAACTCACAGCAACGATGAGAAGCTAAACCTCATAGCGTGCAAACTATTTAGCGGGCGAACTCACCAAATCAGGGTGCATCTAGAGTCAATGAGTAGACATATCATAGGAGATCATCTCTATGGCACAGCCCCCAAAGAGTACAAGATGGAACGCATATTGCTTCACTCTTACTACCTATATTTTATACATCCATCTACCAATAAAAAGCTCTATTTCAAAGCAGAGCTAGATGATGAGATGGAGCAATTTTTAAACAATAATTTTAGTCAAAAGGGATGGCATGAGAAAATCGATCCAGTATTCATTGAGCGTAGCTTTAGCACTGAGCCTATTTAGCGGATGTGCCAATCAACCAGAGGTTCAAAAAGTAGTAACTATAGACTCTACGCTGCCAGTACCATCGGTAAATGGTCATATAGCAGATATCACATCTATGGCGTTTGAGTGGAAACCCGTAAATGATCCAAGAGTGAGCGGATTTTATATCTATCGTAGCTCGCCTGATGAGGTGAGTGGCAAACTAAACCGCATCGGCACTGTAAATAACCGTTTTGCGACTCACTATACAGATGAAAATCTACAGCCAAATACGCAGTATCAATATAGATTTTCCAGTATCTCAAAAGATGTCGCAGAGTCAGTAGGTAGCGAAACGGTAGTGGTTCAAACGCTTCCTATGGTTGCTCCTATTAGCTTTTTTCAGGCGATAGAGAATATGCCTCGCAGTGCAAAATTGCTATGGAGACCACACACAAATGCGACAATAACGAGCTATATAATCGAGCGAAAACTCTCTACAGAGCCAGAATTCAAAGCCGTAGGACGCATAAATGGCAGATTAAATGCAGAGTACATCGATACAAATCTCAAAGATGGATTTGTCTATGAGTACCGTGTGCGTGCTGTAACTTTTAACAACCTACAAACAGAGCCTAGCGATGTGGTAAAAGTAGCTACAAAACCACTACCAACAGAGGTGGTAAATATCTCATCAACTAATGATCAGCCTCGCACAATCGTGTTAGATTGGGAGCCTACAAAGATATCTGATTTTAGCCACTACAATATCTACCGCTCATCAAGACCAGATGGAAATTATGAGTATCATGTAAAACTAGAGTCAAACAGCTTTAGCGACAAGATAGAAGAGGATGGAAAATCCTATTTCTACAAGATTACAGTAGTAGATAAAGATGGCTTAGAATCACTAAAGCCAAACATCGCAACACAGGGCTCTACGCTAGCAAAACCACAAGCTCCTATCGCATATGAAGCAAAGATAAATGCAGATAAAAATGTAGAGTTTAGATGGAGAGGAAATGACGCTAGAGCTACTAGCTACACGGTTTTAAAAACGACAAAAACTAGCTGGATATCTCAGGAAACGCTAGAGATAAATAATATAAAAGATGGATATTTTCTAGATATAAATATCAAGCCAAATACAACATATTATTATCAGGTAATGTCGGTAGATCAGTTTGGTATCAAATCAAACCCTACAGAAAAAATCGAGATTATGTATGAGGTAAAATAGTATATGCCTCATATGCATATTAGCTCATTTAAAGATGCCACATACCCTTTTGAGTGCGATGGTGTGGAGTTTTTATTTAAAGCATCATCTATAGATAATGAGAACTCGCTAGTTGCCACTAGATACAAAAACAAAGAGTTTTTCATAAATCTCAAAAATGGTGCAAAAAAGCTCATAAAAGCCGACAAAACAACCAGACCAAACCCAAATCATCTATTAAAACACTCTATGAGTGCATACGCTAGCTCGCTAGGTTTGGATATTTTAGACTCCAACATCGATAGCGGCGGCGAAAATATACATCTAGTTCGCCCTAGAGGTCTTAGAACTATAGAGGATTTTAGTAGCTTTATAGATGCGAAAAATATCTCTATAGAGGTAGGTTTTGGCTCAGGTCGTCATCTGCTTCATCAAGCCAAATCAAATCCAGATATGGTTTTTATAGGGCTTGAGATACATAAACCATCTATCGAGCAGGTGCTAAAGCAAATCGAGATTCAAAATCTAGATAATCTACTGGTGCTAGATTATGATGCGAGACTTTTTCTAGAGCTCATACCATCAAACCGCATAGATAAAATCTATGTCCATTTTCCAGTGCCGTGGGATAAAAAACCACACCGCAGAGTTATATCATTAGATTTTTTACGCGAAGCCGATAGGGTGCTAAAAGTAGGCGGAAATTTAGAGCTTCGCAGTGATAGCGAACTATACTACAGATACGCTCTAGAGGTTTTTAGCACACCTGCGAAATCTCGCTTTTTTGTAGATAAAAACCAAGAGATAGAGATATCTAGCAAATATGAAGATAGATGGAAAAAGATGTCTAAAAATATCTACGATGTCGTTTTTACATCTTTGAGTGAGGCTGATGAGAGAGCACAAATCGATGATTTTGTTTTTGATAAAGAGATAGATAGCAAAAACCTCTCTAGATTGCCACACGGCTCTATCGTGCGAGATTGGGGATTTGTTAGAATAGAGAGAATCTATAGGATAGATGATAATCGAGGATTGATCAGAGTCGCTATGGGCGGATTTGATAGACCTGAAAATATCTATGTTTTGATAGAGCGAGGCTGTAGCAGATACTACCCATCAGCTCCTATAAAATCTAGCACAAATCAAAAAGCACACAATTTATTAAATGAGATACTAAATGGATAAGATTATAATCGCTGATAATTTATCACTAGCTTACAAAGAGTATGAGACGATACTCTCACGAGTCTCTTTTTCCATAGATGTGGGGAGTTTTGTATTTATTACAGGTGCTAGTGGTAGCGGTAAATCTACGCTACTAAAATCACTCTATGGTGCCATCTCTCCACGAGGTGGAGAGCTACATGTGGGTGCTTTTAGGATGAATAACATCAGCAGTGGAAAACTAAACAAACTCCGCCAACATATCGGCGTAGTGTTCCAAGACTACAAGCTCATAAATGAGTGGACGATAGAGAAAAATGTACTGCTTCCACTAATCATATCAGGCATTACAAACGAGGTAGCAGATAAGCAGGTAGAAAAACTGCTAAATCATGTCAAACTCTCTCATCAAGCAGGCAAATATCCAAAAGAGCTCTCAGGTGGCGAACAACAGCGAGTGGCGATGGCAAGAGCATTAGCACACAATCCGCCACTCATTTTAGCAGATGAGCCTACAGGAAACCTAGATGAGTTCTCATCAGATTTGATTTGGAACCTACTAGAGGGTGCAAACGAGCAACTAAACTCTACCATCGTAGTGGTAACGCACCATATTCCCAAAAATATCAAGGTCAAATATAGACATCTACACATCGACAAAGGCGTCATCGTAGATTATAATGGAGCGATAGCATGAGATCTCTAAAAAACCATCTATCACTCATAATCGCACTATTTACAGTACTATTTTCAGTACAAATCTATGTCGCAGTAGATAGAACTATCGATGCCTACGAAGAGAGACTAAAAAGCGACTACTCTATAATCATAGTTGCAAACAAACCCATCAGCAATGATGAGTTTAAATCTATGAGCAATATGATAGACCGCTCAGAATCCATCTCCACAGAACAGGTCATCAAACGCCTAGAGGGCGAAATGTCGAAAAAAAACATAGAGCTACTAAAGCTTACGCTACCTAAATTTTATAGAGTCTATCTAGATAGATTTCCCAGCCCATCAGAGATATCAGCACTACAAGATAGATTGCAAAAAAACTCCAGCATAGATAGAGTAGAGGGCTACGCCCAAACGCACGATACGGTATATAAATTGATGCTACTATTTAAAGATGTGGTGCAGATTTTCTCCATCGCAATCGCTGTGATTACATCGATGCTAATACTAAAAGAGATGAGATTGTGGCAGTTTCAACACTCTCAGCGAATGTCCATAATGGCACTCTTTGGAGCTCCTGTATGGCTTCGCTCTGCAGTGCTGTTTCGTCTAGCAATAGTAGATGCGATTATTGCTACGATATTAGTCTGTATCGCCTTTTTTGTGATAGATCACTACGGATGGATGGATAGACTGCTACTAACAGTTGGCATCAGCATAGATGTATATAGTTATATCGATGATACACTCCGCTCACTAGGTGTGGCACTGAGTGTTTCGATAGTTCTAACGCTTATGATAGTTATAGCTGCGAGCGACAAAGAGGAATAGATGAGGCTTTTACATAGACCCACGCTCTCTATAGCACTATCTGTAGCACTTTGTGGCACTCTTTATGGTGCGAAAATTGATGATAAAATTCAATCCACATCAAAAGAGCTCAGCCAAACAAAACAGAGCTACACATCACTAAATGCAAAGCTAAATCAAACAGCAAAAGAGATAGTAAAACAAAAAAGCCTCATATCGACCCAGCAAGAGAAAATCAATCTACTAATGGATGATTTAAAAAGCAAAGAGGATGTCTACAGAGCCAACAAAGCCAAGCTAAAAGAGCTAGGAAAAAGACAATCAAATTTGATAAAAACCCAAAACGATATAGAGCAGAGATTGGTATTTGCCATAGCTAGAAACACCTCTATGTCGCTAGTTATCAGTGATGACAGAGCCAAAGAGGCAAACTCCATCATCACAGAAGAGGCTCTAAAAATCCATCTAAAACAGATAAACGAAGAGATAAAAGAGCTAAATGATATATTTGCTCAAAATGTGATTATCATAGATGAGCTAAACAAACAGACCTCCGCACTACAAAAGACCATAGCGGCGATTGATAACCAAAAAAACAAGGTACTAAGCACGAAAAAAGAGAATGAAAAAGCAATTGCCCAACTAGAGAGAGAGCGAAATGAGTATAAAAAATCTCTGGATAAGATTTTAAAACAGCAAAAATCACTTCAAAGCACGCTTGCACAGCTAAATATTATCAAAAAAGAGGCTCAAAAACCTAAACCCGCCCCAAAACCAGCGACTACAACAACCGCTGCAAAAGATATTCCAGCCGATGTAAAAAAGGTAGTCTCAGAATATGTCCCATCCAACACAGCTAGATACTCAGGCTCAAAGACGATGGCACCGCTAGATGGCTACACAGTTACGAAAAAATTTGGACCATACACAGACCCGATTTATGGTATCAAAATCTTTAATGACTCTATCTCTATGAGACCAAAAGAGAGCGATGCCAAGGTAAAACTGGTATTTAACGGCAAAGTCGTCCTAGCAAAGCCTACAGCGATGCTTGAAAATGTCGTTATTGTAGAGCACGACAACGGTCTTCACACCATCTACGCTCATATGGACAAGATAGCCCCGACAGTCGAAGTGGGTAAGAGACTAAAGCAAGGCTCCATTATAGGCAGAGTCTCAAAAGAGCTAATGTTTCAGGTAACTCAAAGAAACGCACATATAAACCCGCTAGAAGTTATACATTAATAGCGTTAAAATATAATATTTTAATATAATAACACCGTTATTTATGCTACAATACCGCATAAATCTAAGTTAAATGGAGATGCAATGTTTAGTTTTGCTACGATAAAAGGCAAATTAACTATGCTAGCGTTGGCTATGCTAGGCGTGTTGATAGTGCTAGGTTATATTACGATGAATAATAATAGCCACGCAAAAGCTGCTGTTGAGCGTATGGTACTGCTGGGTGATGTTCGTGCACACTCAAATGGTGCAATGATGGAGATTCGTGGCTATCAAGTTTTGATGAATCAAGACCATATAGTTTCATATGAAGACCGCAATAAAAAGCTTAACTCTGCACTTAATGAGCTGTTATCAATCACAAGATCTACTAGCAATAGAGAGAAGCTTAGTGCGTTGATTGATGGCTATAAAGCTTGGTATACACTTAATATACCTCGTATTGAAATGATGAGTAAATACAAATCTCAAATCCACTCTGAAGAGTTTATGAATACTGCTGATGGTAGAAAACTTG
>CAZYTC010000046.1:0-1017 GCA_964650175.1 uncultured Campylobacterales bacterium
ATAGAGATTATTTTATCTCTATCTTTTTAGATTTTTTAGCCCCTTTTGTTTTTGGAACCACTATCTCTAAAACCCCATTTTTATTTGTAGCTGTTATAGCGTCCATATTTGCATCATTTGGTAGCAAAAAGCTCTGCTTGTACTCTCTTTTGAGGCGTTTTTGAGCCACTTTTGACTCTTTTTTATCCTCTCTAGAGGCTGAGATTATGAGATTGTTTGAGATAGTCTCTATATTTATATCTTTTTTATCTATTCCTGGCAAATCTACGCTGATTACATATCGGTTTGCCTCTTCGCTCATAGATGATGAGCTATAGGCGGATTTCATAAATGAGCTATCGCCACTATCTAATATCCAAAATGGCGAGTTAAAGTGATTTGCCATAGCACTAGATGATAAAACAGCTGATGCTATTATTGGGTATAGAAATGTTGTTTTCATAAGTAACTCCTAACAAATATTTTTTATATTTTATCAATATTTAGTAAATAATTTAAGTGGCTAAAAATGTTGTTTTTGCTAAAATTAGCAAAATTTTCTCCAAAGGATTTACATTGAGCCAACAGCTACAAAATATCGATGAGGTCTTAGCTTCTCACAAGCTTTCAAACGATGATTATGCACACATCAAGCAGATTCTAGGTCGTGAGCCAAATCTAGTAGAGATAGGGATATTTTCTGCTATGTGGAGTGAGCATTGTAGTTATAAATCATCTAAAGTGCACTTGAGCGGTTTTCCTACAAAAGCACCATGGGTTATCCAAGGTCCTGGTGAAAATGCTGGTGTAATAGATATTGGTGGTGGTTATGCTGCTGTGTTTAAGATGGAGAGCCATAATCATCCAAGCTTTGTAGATCCATATAATGGTGCCGCAACGGGCGTGGGTGGAATGATGAGAGATGTTTTTACGATGGGTGCACGACCTATCGCAACGCTAAATCTACTGCGTTTTGGTAATATCACAAACGATAGTGAGAGTGCGGCGTATCATAGAGGGCTTATCAAGGGTGCATCG
>CAZYTC010000046.1:1027-8356 GCA_964650175.1 uncultured Campylobacterales bacterium
CGGCTGGCATGGCTGATTATGGCAATGTGATGGGCGTACCTACTATTGGTGGAGATACCAGTTTTGATGAGTGCTATGATGGAAATATTCTCGTAAATGCGATGAATGTGGGATTGGCTAAATCTGATGAGATATTTTATGGTAGAGCTGAGGGGATAGGAAATCCTGTAATATATGTAGGTGGTAAAACTGGTCGTGATGGACTAGGCGGGGCTGTTATGAGTAGTGATAGCTTTGAGCAAGATGTAGAAAAACAAGAATCAAATGTAGCGATTGGAGATCCAGAGATTGAGCGACGACTTGTCGAGGCGTGTATGGAGATGTTTGCTACTGATTTAGTTGTTGGTATCCAAGATATGGGTGCAGCAGGGCTAACATCTAGCTCATTTGAGATGGCGGGTCGCTCTGGTAGCGGTATGATTATGCATCTTGACCGTGTGCCTGCTCGTGAGCCAAATATGCAACCATATGAGTTTATGCTTAGCGAATCTCAAGAGCGTATGCTAGTGTGTGCGAAAAAAGGTAGCGAAGAGCAACTACTAGAGATATTTAAAAAACATAACCTAGAGTATGCTGTAGTAGGCGAGGTTACTGATAGTGGCAGAATGGAGCTATTTTGGCATGGAGAAAAAGTAGCTGATGTGCCTGTAAATCCAGTGAGTGAAGAGGCACCAGTGCTAAATCGTCCTATGGCTCGCCCTGATTATCTAGATAAAATCGCAAGCGTAACTATTGATGATTTTGATAGAGTGGATAATCAAGCAGCATTTGAAAAACTGCTAGGCTCGGTAGAGGTGATAGATAAATCATGGATTTACAATCAGTTTGATAAATCTGCTAAAACTATCAAAGATTGTGGCTCATTAGATGCATCTGTGATAAAGATAGAGCAAAACAACTCAGCCCTGACAATGTCTGCTGATTGTAACTCTAGATACTGCTATATAGACCCTCGTGGCGGTGCTGCGGCTGCTGTAATAGAGAGTGGTAGAAATGTAGCGATGAGTGGAGCAACTCCGCTAGCGGTTACAGATTGTCTAAACTATGGAAATCCAGAAAATCCACATGTTATGTGGCAGTTTAGCGAGGGTTGTTTAGGGATAAAAGAGGCATGTGCAACTCTCAATACTCCAGTTATCGGCGGAAATGTATCACTATATAACGAAACAGCTGGTGTAAGTATATTTCCTACTCCTGCTATCGGTGTAGTGGGTGTAAATAATAATGTAGATAAGGTGCTAAAATCTAGCTTTAGTAGTGATGGCAATGCCCTATATTTAGTGGGCAATACAGAGAGCGAATTTGGTGGCTCACTATATATGAAAGAGCTTTATAATACTGTAGCTGGCAAACTACCACAAATCGATTATAAAAAAGAGCTAGCTCTATGGAATTTGGTGATAGAGGCAAACAAGCAAGGATTACTAGAGTCTGCAAAAGATTGTAGTAGCGGCGGAGTCGCTATCGCACTAGCTAAAATGGCTGCAACGAGCTCTCGTGGTGTAGTGGCAACTGTAGAGCTAGCTGATGAGAGAGATATATTTAGTGAGAGCTTCTCTAGAGCTATCATAGAGGTTTCAGCAGAAAATGTATCTGCTTTTGAAGCTATGGTTGGCGAGCTAGGATATCAAAAGATTGGTGTCGTAGGTGGAGATAGTTTTGAATTAAATGGTATAAAAATGGATATGAATCAGCTAAAATCTATCTATTTTGATAGTTTTGCACAGATAGTTGAGAGAGCATAAGATAGATATATTTGTCACTTTTTTGTTCCGTCAAAAAAGTGACCAAAAAAGCTTTACAATTATGGTAGAGCTGTTGATTTAAAATGATTTTGTGAGTAGAAAAATCTACTCGCTCTTTCTCTCTATATTTGCACCTAGATTTTTTAACTTCTCTTCTAAGTTTTCATAACCACGATCTAGATGATATATGCGATGTACATTTGTAACCCCATCAGCAGCAAGAGCCGCTAGAACCAATGCACTAGATGCACGCAAATCTGTCGCCATAACATCAGCACCCATAAGCTCATTTGGCCCTATGACAGTAGCGACATGACCATTTAATTTTATATCAGCACCCAATCTTTGAAGCTCTGCTACATGCATAAAACGGTTTTCAAATAGTCTCTCATCTATCGTACTAGCACCATCAGCGATAGTAGCTAGTGCTACAAATTGTGCTTGCATATCGGTAGGAAAAGCGGGGTATTCTTGGGTAACTATATCTACGCTTTTTAGTTTAGAAGCAGGGTAAATTGTCATAGTATTTTCGCTAGATTCTACCACACATCCCATCTGCTCTAGTTTTGCTGTTACTGCATCTAGATGATCAGGTCGTACATTTTTTAGTGTGATAGTAGAGTTTGTAATCGCTCCAGCACATAGATATGTACCCGCTTCTATTCTATCAGGGATTACCGTAAAATCGACCATCTCTATAGTCTTGCCACTTGTTCCTATGATTGTTAGCTCAGATGTGCCGATACCTGTGATATCTATGCCACTATCTCGCAATATCTCGCATAGCTGCACTACTTCTGGCTCTCTAGCACAGTTTGTTAGAGTGGTTTTTCCTTGTGCTAGTGCTGCTGCCATAACGATGTTTGCAGTACCCGTTACAGTAATTTTATCAAATATTATATGAGCACCTTTTAGCCCTTGTGGTGCTGTAGCGTGAACATATCCAGCGTGTATTGTGATTTCTGCTCCCATCTGCTCTAGTGCTTTTAGATGTAAATCTATCGGTCGTTGCCCTATAGCACACCCCCCTGGAAGTGACACTTCACACTGACCAAAACGAGCCAAAAGTGGTCCTAGAACCAAAATAGATGCACGCATTGTTTTTACTATATCGTAGTTTGCCATCGTATTGTTTACGCTAGATGTATCGATAGTTAGAGTGTGGTTTTTTAACTCACAAGTAGCACCTAGGTTTTGAAGCAGTTTTAGTAGAGTTTTAATATCTGCAACTTCTGGCATATTCTCCATTTTTATAGGTGTGTGAGATAGTAGTGATAGTGTTATGAGTGGTAAAGCTGCATTTTTAGCTCCAGAGATAACCACTTCACCGCTGAGTTTTGTAGGTCCAGTTATTTTTAGATAGTCCATTTTTCATCCATATTTTTTGATATGGTATTATAAGCTATTGAATGTTAATATTTAGCAATATTAAATCTTGGGAGATAGTTTTGAGCTCAGCACTAGATAGATTAAAAAATCTTACAGCACAGATATCTAGCTATGAGCTAGAGCGTAAATCAAATTTAAAGAGGCTTGATGAACTGTATCAGAAGCTTAAAATCGATGAGAAAATCTCTACGATAGATGAGCTGTTTGATTTAAAGGCGATAAATCTCTCTGGAGTATCGTTAGATAGTGAAAATATAGGCAAAATCCAAGAGGGCAAATATGTCCAGATTATAGGTATAAAATATGACTCTAATGCGAGGGTTAAATCTAAAAATATCTCTATTGGCTATTTTGGCAGGGCTGAAAAACTCTCTGGTGAGATGAAAAAAGATATAGTAACTTTTGTGATGAGCTATAGATTTGAGAAGAGTTTTAGAGCACTAGAGCACTACTATAATCTACTGGGTACTCTAAAATGATTTTGTTTTTTGATAGTGAAACTACAGGGGTAGAGAAAAAGGATAAAATCTGCTCTATTGGTCTAGTTTGTGGTGATGAGGTGCACTATGAGCTGATAAATCCGCTTATGAAAATCCCACCATCAGCATCTATGATTCACCATATTACAAATGAGATGGTAGCTGTTGCTGCGGCTTTTGCACATAGTGAGATAAAGGGCGTTTTAGAGAGTTTTAATAGTAGCGAAAATACTATCGTGATGCATAATGCACCGTTTGATTTGGAGATGTTATCAAAAGAGGGCTTTATCTGGCAAGGAGGCATCATAGATACACTAAAGTGCTCACAATCGCTGATGGATGATTTAGATAGCTATGCACTGCAGTTTTTGCGATATGAGCTGAGATTATATAAAAATGAAGAGAGTTTTTTTAATAGATTTGGCATCAAACTAACCCCGCATAATGCCATTAGCGATGCACTGAGTGTGAGGATGATTTATGAGTATCTGCTAGATTTGGCTTCATATGATGAGCTATTAGAGATAAGCTCTGCAAATGTACTTATCCATCGTTTGCCATTTGGCAAATATGCCAAGCGATATATAGAGGAGATTGTCAAAAAAGATAGTGCATATCTGGTGTGGATGTTGTCTAATGTCAATGATTTAGATGATGATTTGCGATATAGTATTGAGTATTTTTTAAAAAAATAGATTTATAGTGAGCTATACATATGCAAAACATACCACTTCTTAAGAGACAAACCCTGCTTTTAGTAGAAGATGATGAGGAGTTAATCTGCAATTTAGCAGATACCTTAGCGATATTTTTTAAAAATATTATCACTGCAAAAGATGGATATGAGGCACTAGAGGTTTATAAAAACAACACTATAGATATAGTGATTACCGATTATGTGATGCCTAAAATGGATGGAAATGAGCTATGCAAAAAGATAAGAGAGACAGATGCTAAAATACCACTCATCATAATGAGTAGCCATAGCGATAGAGATAAGCTTTTAAAATCTATAGATTTGGGTTTGAGTAGCTATCTAATCAAACCTATCGAGTATGAACAGCTGATGGGTGCACTATCTAAAGTAGCACAAAAGTTAGAGCTAGAGAGTAGTTTTGAATTTATTTTAGATAGTGACTTGAAATATAACTTCTCTACAAAAGAGCTATATGATAGCACCAAAGAGAGTTTTATAAAGCTATCAAAGAGCGAAATAGCTATTTTAGAGCTATTGATACATAATGTAAATAAAGTTGTAGATACAACTCAAATAGAGTTTACACTATCTACAAATGATCACAAAAGCGAACAGGCGATAAAAAATATTATACATAGACTCCGAGCAAAATTATTAAAAGATATAATATCAAATATCTCAAAAGTAGGCTATATTTTAAAAAAGGCTAAAGATGATTAGAGCTTTACTATTTTTAGCCATTTTTATCACAAATCTATTTTCACACTCATTTGATGTTGCAAAAATAGATAGTATTGAGCCAAAAGATTACACCTATTTTATAAATGATAGAGACAATATCTATACATTTAGTGATATTGCAGTATCAGAGGATTTAAAGCCGCTTGAGACTTCTCATATTGGAGGAGCACAAGGACCTTTTGGACGAAAATCACTCTAGTAAATAGCTCTGATAAGCTACAAAATATAACTATCTACAATCCACTATCAGGAATAAATAAGATTGATGTATATATTTTAAAAGATAAAAAACTACAAGATAGGCTATATTTGGGTGATTTGAGAGAGCAAAATGATAGAGAGAGTCTCAGCTCATACTCTAGTTTCAATCTAAATATAGAGCCAGATGAGACTATAGAGATAGTGAGCAAAATTGAAAACTACTATATCTATAGTATTGGTTGGAGCATAAAAAAGAGTAGCGATTTTGCCAAACATGATAGCAAAAAGCTATATCTTTTTGGTTTTTTCGCTGGTATTTTGATACTTTTTTGTATCTATAATGTCATAAATACAGTTTTATATAAAAACAGAATATATCTGATAATTTGTGGTATAGCTATATCGCTTGGTCTTTATCAATTCTCTTTTCATGGGGTTTTATACTTTTTAGATTTTGGTTTAAATTTAGAGCTCATTACGGCACTGGCGTGGAATACATCATCTTTTGCGGCTATATTTTTGCTTCTTTTTGCATATTTTTTCTTTGAGCAGGGCAAAAAATATAAAAAATCATCATATATTACTCTCTTTTTTATAGCATGTTTTATCGCACTTTTATTTATCATTACCGCCGCACAGTTTAAAAATGAGGAGCTTTTTAGCTATGCGTGGCTTGTGGCTTTGACGATTTTAGCTACGACGATATATCTTTTTTCTTTTTCTATTTACGCACTCTATAAAAAAGAGACAGGGGCGATATACTATTTTTTAGGAGAGGGGACTTTGCTTGTAGTTATATTTTTTCATACGCTAGGGCTATTTAATATTATCGTATATAACTACGCACTTCAATTTTTAATACCTTCTGCTTATATAGTGGATTTACTATCTCTTGTGATTGCTCTATATTTTAAAAACAAAAAAGAGCAAGATGAGCTGCGAAAATCTAGACTGTTACTCATAGAGCAATCACGATTTAACTCTATCGGTCAGGCGGTAGGATATATCTCACACCAGTGGAAAGCACCACTTACGAGCGTTGGAACATCGCTAACTCTACTAGAGACTATCTATAATCATGAGATAGATAGATTGAGTGGCACATTTGAAAAACAGCTCCCAATTATGAAAAAATCGATAGAGCTCATGAAGCAATCTATAGATGAGTTCTCTACATTTTATCAGACAAAAAATACCAAAGAGGATTTTTTAGTCAAAAATGTGGTTGTAAATGTGGTGGATATTTTAAACTCAAAAATAGTACATAAAAATGTAGAGATAGCTTTTGATATAGATGATGATTTTGAGATTTATGGGTATGAACATATCTTTGCAAATATCTTTTTGATACTGATAAATAACTCTCTTGAGGCATTTATAGCACCTGAGAATAACTATATAAAAATAGCTATTAGCACTGTAGATAAAAAGATAGTTATAACCTATGAGGATAATGCTGGTGGAATAAAGATTGAGCCTATTGAGAGTGTTTTTGAGTATTTTACTTCACAAAAAACTAATCAAAAGGGCTCTGGGCTTGGGCTAGTTATCGCAAAACTATTAGTAAATGAGAAACTACAAGGCGAAATAGGTGTAAAAAATGGCGAAAAAGGGGCAATTTTTACAATAGTTATTTAATATATAACCTTAAAGCCTCTAAGAGCGACCAGTCGCGAGAGCCCTCCGCTGAGGAGCTCATTTTGGGCTTTGCTCAAAATGTGAGAATTAGATAAAAAGTGAAACTTTTTTGAAGCTATAAGAATATATAATAATAGTATAGATATTTTTGTTAGAAACGATTATATTGGTTTGATTTTTAGGAAAATAAGATGAGATTTCTACTATTTATCGCTATATTTGCACTATCTGTAAACGCTCTAGAGAGAGTGTCGCTGCAGCTAAATTGGAAATATCAGTTTGAGTTTGCTGGATTTATAGCAGCAAAAGAGAAGGGCTTTTACGAAGAGGTTGGATTAGATGTAGAGCTTTTAGAGTATAGAGCTGATATCGATATAGCCCAAGAGGTGCTGAGTCAAAGAGTAAACTATGGGGTATCAAACTCAAATATTATTTTAGA
>CAZYTC010000047.1:0-8119 GCA_964650175.1 uncultured Campylobacterales bacterium
GTCATAATTATGACAGGAAATGCCACACTCTCGCGTGCTATAGAGTCTATTCAGCTAGGGGTAAAAGATTTTTTACTAAAGCCATTTGAGATAGAATCACTCATCGAATCAATCGAGCGAATATCCAAAATCACCACAAAAACCCCTATAAAAAAAGTAGCCAAAAGTAGTGATTCACAAACCATAAAAACAACCTCCTCTGCACTAGATACACTGCTATCTAAGATAAAAAAAGCAGCCATAACTGATGCTAGCATAATGCTTTTAGGTGAGAGTGGAGTGGGCAAAGAGGTACTAGCTCGCCATATCCACACAAACTCCAAAAGAGCAGATAAACCATTTATCGCCATAAATATGGCAGCGATTCCAGATAACCTCATAGAAAGCGAGCTATTTGGGTTTGAAAAAGGTGCATTTACTGATGCAATAGAGGCAAAAAAGGGTCAGTTTGAGCTAGCAAATGGCGGAACACTATTTCTAGATGAGATAGCAGAGATGCCATATGCACTACAGGCAAAACTACTTCGAGTACTACAAGAGCGAGAGATTAGACCTATAGGTGCTTCAAAAAGTATAAAAATAGATTTACGAATAGTGTGTGCAACAAATGCAAATATAGATAAAAATATCAAAGATGGGCACTTTAGAGAGGATTTATACTACAGATTAAATACAATCCCGCTACACATTCCGCCGCTTCGTGAGAGGGTTGAAGAGATAATTCCGCTAGCAAATGATGCACTAGAGCGCTACTGCGGCGAGTATGGATTTAGCGAAAAATGCTTTAGTGATGAGGCGACAGATGCACTAATGAGCTACTACTGGCCAGGTAATATTAGAGAGCTTTTATCAGTAGTAGAGAGAGCTGTAATACTCAGCGATAGTGATGAGATTACAAAGAGTGATTTATCGCTAGAATCGCGTGGGCTTGGAAGATTATAAATAAAATTTTGCTATAATCACAAAAATTTTAGAGGGTTTGTGATGAAACAATATAATGTTGCTGTCGTAGGTGCTAGTGGTGCTGTAGGTGAAGAGATATTAAACATTTTAGAGAATATAGATTTCCCATACGCTAAGATTGTTCCGCTTGCAAGTGCTAGAAGTGCTGGAAACTCTATCAGCTTTAGAGGCGAAGATATCGTTATAAAAGAGCTTACACCGAGCGTTTTTGATGAGGAGAAAATAGATATCGCACTATTTAGTGCTGGTGGTAGCGTATCGGCTGAATTTGCCCCATATGCTGCTGCTAGTGGTGCTGTTGTAATCGATAATACTAGCCATTTTAGAATGGACGCTGATGTTCCGCTAGTAGTTCCAGAGGTAAACCCAGAAGATATTAAAAACTGGAAGAAAAAAGGTATCATCGCAAACCCGAACTGCTCTACTATTCAGATGGTACAGGTGCTAAAACCACTAGATGATGCGTATGATTTAGTGCGTGCTGACATTAGTACATATCAGGCAACTTCAGGTGCTGGAAAATCGGCGATGGAAGAATTGGTAGATCAGATGCAGGCATTTTTTGCCTTTAAACTAGATGATTATGAGCCTAAAAAGTTTGTACACCGTATCGCACTAAATGCAATCCCTCAAATCGACTCTTTCACGGATAGTGGCTACACAAAAGAAGAGCTAAAAATGGTCAATGAGACCACAAAAATTATGCACAAAGAGATAGAGGCGAGTGCAACTTGTGTTCGCATCCCTACATTGCGTGGGCATGCTGAGGCTCTGACGCTTACATTTGATGGTGCAGTTGATGCTGATGAAGCTAGAGCAATACTAGAAAAAGCTCCCAATGTAGTGGTTCTAGATGATCCTGCAAACAGTATCTACCCTATGCCATCGATTTGTATCGACAAAGATCAAACATTTGTAGGTCGAATACGCAAAGATTTATACCGTGATAATGTACTACACCTATGGGTTGTGGCTGATAACTTGCGTGTGGGTGCTGCTACAAATGCAGTTCGTATCGCACTTAAATGGATAGAATTAGAGGGCTAGTATGATACAACTATTTGAGCGAGGACTTTGGAGTACAAGGCTGGTCATACTACTAGCTGTTATATTTGGGCTCATTGGTGCAGTTGTACTATTTGTTGTTGCAAGTATCGATATATATGAGACCACAGCATATGTCATCAGCACATACGCTAGCGGTGCACACCCTGAGCATTTTCATGATAATATCGTCGGAGGACTCATCGGTGCAGTAGATTTGTATCTCATCGGTGTGGTTTTGCTCATATTTGCTTTTGGAATTTATGAGCTATTTATCTCTGATTTAGAGGTTGCAAAAAATGATCAAGGCAAAGATAACCAACTACTAGTAGTAGACTCGCTAGATCAGCTAAAAGATAAAATATCCAAAGTTATCGTGATGGTTTTAGTAGTTGGGTTTTTTCAAAAAGTTGGGCACTCTACATTTACAGGTGCACTAGAGTTGCTATATCTAGCACTCTCTATCACAGCGGTTGCTGTTGGTTTGTATTTTTTAAGTAAAGTGGGCAATCACTAAAAGGATTTGATTTGAGTAAAATATTTGTTGATGCTTGTTTTGGCAAAGAGACACCATACACACCAGTATGGATGATGAGACAAGCTGGTAGATATCTAAAAGAGTATATGGCAGTTCGAGAAAAAGCGGGAAATTTCCTAAATCTATGCCACGCACCCCAAATGGCAGCAGAGGTTACTATTCAGCCTCTAGATATCGTTGGTGTCGATGCTGCGATACTATTTAGCGATATATTGGTTATTCCAAACGAGATGGGAATGAAGCTAGATTTTCTAAAAGGCGAGGGTCCAGTATTTGAATCTCCTATAGAAAATGAAGCAGATATTGATGCACTCATAGGTGGCTCTGAGGCAGCAGATAAGCTTACATATGTATATGATACTATTAAAATTCTACGCAAAGAGCTAGATGAGCGAGGCGATGAGAAAGCACTTATCGGCTTTACTGGTGCTCCCTGGACACTTGCAACATATATGATAGAGGGTCGTGGTACAAAAACCTACAATCTATGTAAAAAGATGATGTATCAAAACCCACAATTACTGCATAAGATACTGCGAAAAGTTACAGATGTAGTCAAAATCTATATGGAAAATCAGATAAAATCAGGCGTAGATGTAGTTCAAATCTTTGATAGCTGGGCTGCTGCTATAGAGCCTGATAGATATGATGAGTTTAGCTGGAAATATATGGTTGAGATAGCTGAATACCTAAAAGAAAAATACCCACATATCCCAGTGATACTATTTCCAAAAGGGATTCCAGCATTTTTAGATAGAGTGTATGGAAACTTCGATGTTTTTGGTGTCGATTGGTCCACTCCTATGGAGCTTGCAAAAGAGAAACTAGGTGATAAGTATGTACTACAGGGCAATATGGAGCCATGTAGACTATACTCAAAAGAGCAAATCACACAAAGCGTAGAGCATATCCAATCGGTAATGGGTGGAAAACGACACATATTTAACCTAGGTCATGGGATACTACCAGATGTCCCTGTAGAGAATGCAAAACACTTTATAAGAGAGTGTCATAGAGTGAGTGGCAAAATCTAGTGCACATATTTGGCCCAGTCCAATCACGCCGCTTTGGCACATCGCTAGGGGTGGATCTCTCCTCTAGCATAAAACAGTGCAATTTTGATTGCCTCTACTGCGAGCTAGCACCAGCTCTCACCACAAAAAAGCAAAAATATATCACCCCGCCAGATGAGATAATCACAGAGCTAAAATCAGCCCTCATAAAACACCCAAATATCGATGTCATAACTATCACAGCAAATGGAGAGCCAACTCTATATCCGCACCTACCAGAGCTTATAGATATGATAGATAGCCTAAAAGATGATAAAAAAACGCTCATACTCTCAAATGGCACAAATCTAGAAAATAGTGCCATATTTGATGCGCTGCTAAAATTTGATAGAGTCAAACTCTCACTAGATGCCGCAACGCCAGAGGTCTTTAAAAAAATCGACAGACCTCATGAAAATATATCTATAGACTCTATTATAGAAAATATCATCCGATTTTCTCACACCTTTAAAGGCGAGCTATCGATTGAGATACTATTTGTTAGTGGCGTAAATGATAGCGATAGCGAGATAGAGGCACTAGAGCGAGCATTAAAGCAGATAAAATGCGATAGAGTCGATATAGGTACTATCGATAGGCCACCAGCTTATAGCGTAAAAGCACTGAGTTATGATGAGCTATATGCAATATCGCAAAAATTTAGCCCATCTATCCCTATCCATATCGCCACCAGAGTCGCAGCAACCTCAAAAGCTAGTAGCTATAGCAGTGTAGAGATTATCTCCATGCTAGATAAGCGACCATTAACAGATGGCGATATAGAGATACTCTTTGATACTGACTCAAAACAGACTCTATCAGAGCTTCTAAAATCAAATAAAATCAGCAAAAAAACTCAAGGTGGCGTAGATTTCTATCTACCAACTACCAATTTAAATAGAAAAAGAAATCAATATTGACAATTTAGTAATTATTGATTATAATTACGCCCTCATAACATTCCGGATTAGCTCAGCGGTAGAGTAGGCGACTGTTAATCGCTTGGTCACTGGTTCGAATCCAGTATCCGGAGCCACTTGTTTTTGAGACTCTTTTTTATTCCGGATTAGCTCAGCGGTAGAGTAGGCGACTGTTAATCGCTTGGTCACTGGTTCGAATCCAGTATCCGGAGCCACTTATCCAAAACTATATTTTCACACTCTCTGCATCATAATGATCACATTTGTGTTGTTTAAATCCACTTATCATTCTAGCTATATTTTTAATTGATGTAGGATTTCGCAATCTTCTAGCACTATAGTTTGCTAAACAATCATCACAGCTACTAAAAATACATCTTATCGCATCGCTCACAACCAATATCTGCTGTGCTGGATTTGCCTCTAATATATGCTTAACGCACTCTGCTCCACTCTCAATACCATGATCTATCATCACTACCTGATATTTACTAGGAGCATAACTAATCATTACATCGCCTATCGCAGATGCTACATCAATTTGGGCATCGCCTAGCTCTTGTGATAGTAACAGCTTTCGTGTCTGTAGCTGAAATCCCGCCTTATCAATTAGTAGAATATTCAATTTATAACCTTTTTTAATATTATTATTTATATTTTAGCGTATTTTTATTGATGAGAAGACAATGAAATAGCCTACTTTATCAACTTTTCTCTATTTAGCTCATAGAGTTTTATATATTTATAAAAATTTGTAACCATATGTGAAAATGCTATTATCAATCCCACATATCCATCACGAAAACCCTGTTTAAAAATATATGTTTTTATAAATGAGTAGAGTCCATTAAAAAATGCCTTTGTAGGGCTTGAAGATTTTTTACCTTTATTATTTTGTGCAAAAAGTGTTGAGTATCTATCAGCTTTTATTATAAACTCTGAAATTGTATAATAGCTATAGTGCTCCACATTTCCTTTTAGCTCTTCCATTTTTAAGCCATCAGTTATAATATCTTCGTGAACATCATTTGAGTTATATGAGGTTATTTTTCTATTGTATAGTCTTTTTATTTTTTGATTATTCCAGCCACAATGTTTTACCTCTATATCTTTGTAAAATGCTTTGAAATTTAGTCTATAAACAGTTTTTTCATCCAATTCTTTGCTTTTTAGTATAGAAAAAAGCTCAATATCCACAACCTCATCACTATCTATTATCAAAATCCAATCATTTTTAGCAAAACTTGCTGCTTGGTTTTTGCTCCATCCAAAACCTTTAAACTCGCCTTGCACTAAATTTACATTTGAAAACTTTTTTGCAATCTCTATAGTTTTATCGCTTGAGCCATTATCATAAACCACAACATCAGAAAAACCAACTAAACTTTGCAGAGTTTTTTCTATGGTTTTTTCACTATTTTTTGCTAATACAACTACACTTATATTCATTTGTTACCCAACTTTTTTATAAATGCTTTAAACTTATATTTTAAGATTTTACTTAGTGTAAAAATCTCATCTGCACTTTTTAATCCATCTCCATCAACTCTATATATTGCACCATTTATTCCAGAGAAATCTTTGTGAATTGCATTTCCTATTCTAAAATTGTATTTGTAATATTTTTTTGCCTCTTTTAAAATGCTCTGATTATATTTTCCAAAAGGAAATACAAAACTCTCCACTTTTACACCTAGTTTTTCTTCTAAAATCTCTTTTGAAACTCTTAGTTCTAAATCCAAATCCACTTCATTTTCAAGCAAATTTATATGTGAATGCGAATGCGAAGCAAACTCTACAAGCCCACTATCTCTCATCTCTTTAAGCTCTTTATATGTACAAAAAGTTGCTTTTTCATAATTTATAAACAAATCATTATGCTCAAAATTCATTCTATGCTCAGGAGCTTCATCAGTATCTTCTAAAATATATTTTGACGGAATTGCCAAAAGTGCTTTTAGATTGTATTTTTTCAGTAGTGGAAAAATAAGAAAATAAAAATCAGCATAAGCATCATCAAAAGTAAGACAAATAGAGTTTTTCTCTACTTTTTCAGCTGGAAAAACTGATGTGAAATTTTCTTTTATATACTTTAAATGCTCCTCAAAAATCGCTAAATCATTTGAGCATCTATCACTATTTACATGATGATACATTACACTAATCAACAAATCATTCTCCTTTTTCTTCTATAACTTCCCAAAATCCATCTTTTCTTCCACCAACTCTTTTTAACCTATTCTCTTTTTGTAAATTTGCAATATGATGTTTTATTGTATCTGATGTTACCCCAATATTAAGCGATAAATCTTCTCTAGTCATTTTGTTATTTGAAGATAAAAGCTCTAGTATTCTCTCTTTTGTACTCTTTTGGGTAGGCTTTTGGGTAGTCTTTTGGGTAGTCTTTTGGGTAGTTTTATAAAATGTAGTTACTACTGCTTCCCATTCATACTCAAAAGTTGGTCTAGGCAAACCATATTCCAAACATCTGTTTATAATATTATTTGTACCTCTTCCCCAATTTTCTATAAATCCACATAGATAAAAAATTTTTGCCATTGTTGGATTAAATGGTTTTGATGGATGTGGTTTATCAAATTTTTCTATTGGAACTTCACTACTTAAAGTAGCTCCATTGTACATCACAAGCTTATCATCAAAAACTTTGATTTGTAAATTTGAAGTATTTGTATAATCTCTATGAATTAAAGCATTTATTATAGCTTCTCTTAGAGCTTCAAAAGGATATTCTAGCTTTTCTCTTCTATGAACTCCCTCATAAAAGATATAAGCTTTTAGGTATTTTAACCTTAAAATATCTAAAATATCATCAACTTGATTTATAAGATTTCCCTCTATAATATCGCTAAGCTGTATCTCCGTTTCACTTAAAAATCTTCCTATTTTTGAGTGAGATTGTATATAATATTTTTGCGGGTTTTTACCAAAAAGTAAAATTGCTGCTCTTTTTAGATATTTTCCATCAAAAAGGTTTAGTTTTTTTAAAAGCTCTTCTAAATTATCTTCATTTTCAATATTTGGAACTCTATCTTTTGAGAGTTTTTTAAACTTCTCTACTGTTTGCAAATCTATTTCATCTAAATTAAATCTCTCTTCTGCAATATCATCCCAAGTTTTACCATATTTTTTTAGTAAAAAATTTGTAAGATTGCTACCATTTAGCTCTATTGTATTGCTTCCACTTCTTATATAGAATTTTCCATTATACGATACTGGTGCATAAGTCTTTTGAGCTACAACTTTTAAAAAATCTTTATTATCCCCATTCTCAATAAAAATATCAACAATAATTCCTAATCTATTGTTTATCTTATTTGGTAATATTTCTATTAGCTCTTTAAGATTTTCAAGCCCTATAATATTTCCAAAATCATCAAATCCAATATATAAAACTCCGCCATCACTATTTGCAAAAGCACAGATGGTTTTTAGATATTCATCTTTCCAGATTTGTTTGAACTCTGCAAGTTGAGATTCAATCAACAACTTTTTGTCCTCTTATTCTTTTTTTGAAATTTATTTTTGCTTTATGTTTGTGTGAATATTTTAAAGCTTTTTCTATCATTATTTTTTCATCTGTT
>CAZYTC010000048.1:0-6700 GCA_964650175.1 uncultured Campylobacterales bacterium
CTAAATTGTTGCTGTTTTGCTCAATCTTTAATGGTAATTTATCTATATATCCATATAGAATCTCTAATGTTTTATCACTGGAGCAATCATCTTGGACTACTATCTCATAGATTGGATAGCTCTGTGAAACTAGAGAGTCAAGCTGCTCTGATAGAAATTTCTCACCATTATAGGTACATAAAACGATAGAGACTCTCATGTATCTACACTGAATAAAAAAGTATCTTTAGAAGCTTGAGCTTCATAGAGTAGCGTCTAATATATCTATCTCTAACTCTAGGCTGTTTTATAGCAAAAAGCCTATCTTTGTTCTCTTTTAGACACCTATACATTTTGGAGTTAAAATAGCCCCGCTCAAAGTTTAGGTAGTGATCCATTATAGTATCTAAAACACTCTTCTCTTGTGGCGTAACACCATCTACATCTCTAAAAACACTACAATAGTTTACAATATATTTAGCATGAGATTTATAGATTTTTTCTTTTTTATCTGACCTATCTTTAAATGATTTGTACTCTTTCTCCACAGTTCTGGTAACCTGTTCGCTATATCTCCTATAGAGAGTGAGAGGCTCTTCTATAAAATCTATTGTACCTAGAGTAGATGCCACAAAAGCTATCCAAATATCATGATAGAGAGCCTCTTTTGGTATTGGGAGTACCGAATCTACAATCTCTCTTTTAAACATCAATGTATTTCCTGAAACGCAATTATAAAACAAAAATGCTAGATTGCACCTACCCCTAATCAGATTACCATTTGGTCTAATCAGCTCCTTTCCTATCGGTTCTGATTTATCATCCACCAAAATAGCATCGGAGTAGATTAGAGTATTATCACCGATATTATCTACAAATTTCTCCAACTTATAATTTTTCCAGATGTCATCTTGATCAGCAAGAGCTATATATTCGCCACTACATAGAGATATGGCTCGCTAAAAGTTTTTAACAAAACCTAAATTTTTCTCATTTTGAAAAAACTTTATCCTCTCATCTTTTTGCATATACTCTTTTATGATACTTACTGTGCTATCGCTAGAGCAATCATCCACTATTACTAGCTCAAAATTATAAAAACTTTGACTCACTATAGAGTCTAGCTGCTCTCTTATGAATCTTTCACCATTATATGTACACATTGCTATTGAAACTTTAGGAATCACTCTGACACCCTCCTTTTCTCTATAGAAGAGACTATGATTATAGTTGTGGAGTTTTTTCAGTCCAAAATGTAAAGTTTTCAAAACACACCACCACAATAGAAGCAACAGCTATAAACTTTAGCGGGGATTTAAAAGAGAAAAAATTCAAAGATTTCGAAGATACCTCAATAGCTGAAATCTGCAAAGATATAGCCTCAAACCATAGCCTAGAGTGCAAAACCAACTTAGATATAGATATCACCCATATAAGCCAAATAAACCAATCAGATCTAGAGTTTCTAAAAAAACTCTCTCATGATTATAACGCTACATTTTCTATAAAAAACAACACTCTACTATTTTTAAAAGATAACAAAGAGGATATAGAAACATCATGCACAATAGATGAAAACGAATGCGAAAACTGGGAGCTTGAATACACAAACAAAACACTCTTTAACTCTTGCAAAGCCATCTGGCACGATACAAAAGAGAATAAAATAAAAAGCGTAATAGTAGGAGAAGGAAATCCAGTCAAGATTTTAAAAAATGAGTTCAAATCAGAAGAAGAAGCAAAACAAAAAGCAAAAAGTGCTCTAGATATAGCCAACAAAGGCACAATAAAAGGAAGCCTATCCATCTACGGACAAACCATAGAAGCAGGTGCAAAACTAAACTTTAAAAATCAAACCTTTCAAATCATAAGCGTAAACCACTCCATTAATACAAGTGGCTGGAACATAGATGTAGAGTTTGAAAATTAACCACATCCCCCAGTATCCCATTTACTATTATAAAATCCCAATATTCTATTTATTATTACAAACAAAAAAACAGCCCCATCCCCCAAAAACTACATAAAAAAATCAAACTACTAAATAGGCAAAGTTGTTGAAATATTCTCAAAAATACCAGTTTAAGAAATGTACAAAGATTTCTTAAATCTATCTTACAAAATGTTTAAATTTGTACAATCAAATGTCTAAAAATGTACAACGCTTTAAAATGTCCAAAAAAACCAACCAAACCCCCTTAAACACGACCTCACCCCACAAAACCCCAATCTTAATATCTAGACATTTCTATATACTTTTTATATTATGAGTGGTACATAAATATAGTTCCAATACCCATAAAAAAACAAACTTGCAATTACAAGAGAGATTTTAGCTCCTAGCACTAATCTACGATCCATAAGAAAAAAGTAGATAATAAAGGTGATGGGTAAGAAAATGAAGATAAATTCGTAGGAGTTGAAGAGCAAAACAAACCTTTTAATAGTAAAAAATCAGATTAACCCTCTAATTATATATAACATTACTAAAATATATGCAGTGAGTTGAATTTTTTATTGAGTATGATGATAGCACGCTCTAAATCTACTCATCTAGTGGTGACTCTAATATATAACAGTTTTAAATATAGTTTTTTAAGTAACTATTAGATTTTTTAACTATAATACTTAGATAATATATTGTTGTGGAAATTTTATGTCAATTAGAACTATTTTGCTAGGGATAGTATTTGCTACTCATCTAGCAGCTGCAGAGTCAGAGAGCTCACTGCAGGCACAAATCATAGGCAAGGTTGTCAAATTTATCACTTGGGAAAATGAGAATAGTGATAGTTTTATCATCACAGTACTCAATAATCCATTTGGAGATGAGCTAGATAAACACTACAAAAACTCTAAAATCAAGGGCAAAAAGGTAGATATCAGATATATAAAGAGCTTAAATGAGCTAGGCAATACCGATTTGTTGTATGTATCAAATGTTAGCAGTAGTGAGTTGCAGAGCGTTATAAATAGAGCAAAAAATAAAAACATTCTCACCATGAGTGATGTTCGTGGTTTTGCAGAAAAAGATGGCGTTATACAGGTCACTTTTGTGGCACAAAAACCAAAATTAAAAATCAATCTAGCTCGTGCAAAAGAGGAGAATCTACAGATAAAATCCTCTCTACTACAAATTGCTGAAGTGATAAAGGGGTAATGGTGAGAAATAAAACAATCAGTCTTTTATTATCTTCTGTATTAGTGGGCGGATTATATGGTGATGAGTTAGATGATGATTTGCTAGATTTGCTCAATATGCAAAGCGAAGTTACCGCAGATGTGGGCTCTCGCAGTGGAGCGGTAAATCAGCTAGATTCACTCTCGCCAACTGATGTGGTAAGCACAGAGCAGATAAAACTATCAGGATATAGAAATCTCAGTGATGTTTTGAGATATTTTATATCTGGATATAACGCTCCAGAGGTATCTATCTCTGATGGGAGTGATCATATTAGAGCATTCACACTGCGTGGTATGTCGCCAGATCAGGTGCTGGTGCTAGTAAATGGCAAGAGGCTACATACTTCATCATTGCTACATGTAAATGCGACGATAGGGCGGGGTTCTAGCCATGTAGATTTAGATACCATAGCCATCGATGCGATAGAGAAAATCGAGATTTTGCGTGATGGTGCGGCGGCTCAATATGGCTCTGATGCTATTAGTGGTGTGGTAAATATCATACTAAAGGGTTATGGATTTGATAATGAGGCGACGCTACATGCTGGGATTAGACAACAAGGCGATGGCGAGAGAGCAAGAGCCAGTGGGTTTATCTCTATTCCACAACAATATGATGGATTTATAAATCTCTCACTAGATGCCTCAACCCAAAGACAAACCCAAAGAGCAAATGAGGTTAATGAGTTTGCACTATCTCATGTGGGTCAGCCAGATAGAAAAGATCTAAAGCTACTGCTAAATAGCCAGTATAATCTACAAAATGATACTACGCTCTATGCCACTGCGATATATAACTACAGAAATAGTGAATCGGGGGCGTTTTTTAGACCTGCTAGTATTGATAATAGTATGTTATATCCAAATGGATTCTTGCCATCCATTACAGCTAAAGTTGATGATTTTTCGCTAACTTTGGGTGTTAGAGATACTGTTGGTGGCGTAGATTGGGATATAAGTAACACTCTAGGGATAAATCGCATCAAATATTCACTAGAAAATAGTATGAACTATGCTTATGGTGGCACATCGGCTAGAGATTTTAATCTAGGTAGATTGGGCTTTTTGCAAAATAGTACAAATCTTGATTTAAAACACAGTTTTGGAGATTTTGATTTAGCTGGTGGTGCTGAGTATCGATATGAGAAGTATGAGATAAAATCAGGAGATAGTGCCTCATATGATAATGGTGGAATTTCACAAGGTTTTGCAGGATATACACCAGATAATAGTACAAATGAGAATAGAAATAGCTATGCTCTATATCTAGATGGACTCTATAGAGCGAGTGAGAAATTAACGCTAAATATAGCCGCTAGATATGAGAAATATAGCGATTTTGGCTCTACAACAAATCTAAAAATCGCTGGTGGATATAAAGTAGCAGATAATCTATCGATTCGCTCATCTGCTAGTACGGGCTTTAGGGCTCCATCTCTAGCTCAATCATTCTACTCTCACACCTCTACATTTGGGGTAAATACAGAGGGGACATTTAGAGTCGATGATCCTATATCAAGAGCTTTAGGTGCTGTGGATTTAAAACCAGAGAAATCTAAACATTTTACACTCGGAACTATCTATCAGCCAAGCGGCAAAAGCTCATTTAGTATAGACTATTTTTATACAGAGGTAGAGGATAGAATAATGCTCTCAAATGAGCATAGCGTGAGTATTGGCAATGTAAATAAGGCTCGGTTTTTTACAAATGCAGTCGATACAAAAACAGAGGGTGTGGATGTTAAATTTAGCCACAAGAGTGATTTTGATAGCAAAGGTGAGCTAGAGAGCACTATCTGGTATAACTACGCTAAAAATAGTATCAAATCATTTAATGATGCATCTCAAAACAGAGCCAATAGTTTTGAGCAAGCCGATAGGATGGAGTCAGGTCAGCCACGCCATAGTGTGAGAATATTAAATAGATATAAGATAGATAGCCTCACAGCTTCGCTCAATCTAAGCCATCATGGCTCTTATGCACAGGTGGTAAATAACACTAGATATGGCTTTGATAGTGAGTGGATAGCAGATTTAGATATCAACTATGCATTTAACAGAGCTTTTAATATATCTTTAGGTGCTCATAATCTATTTGATAGCTACCCAAGCCAGTGGGGCAGTGGCGTAGATGATAAAACGCTAACTCGTAAATACTCTAGATATGCACCATTTGGATATGGTGGAGCGTACTATTATATAAATGCAAATTATAGGTTTTGATGATGGAGAGAAAATTTAGATCTATTAGAGATAAGCTGGTATTTTTCCTTAGTTTAAGTGCGATTATAGCACTTTTGCTCTCATTTGTTGCGATATTTATCTACTATGTAGATAGAGAAAAAGAGCACACTATAGAGACTATAGAGCAGATTGCTAGTATATTATCTAAAAATCTCTCAGCCCCCATAGAGTTTGATGATACAGAGAGCTCTATCTCAATAATGGAGTCTATTAGTCTAGGTAAAAACATCCTCTCTGCACATCTACATAGCGATATCGATGAGCTGTTTGCAGAGTATAAAACAGAGCGTTTGTCAGATGCGTTTGTGCTCAATGATTATGCTATAGAGGATATTTCAGAGCAAAAAAGCTTTATAGATACCAACTATATCGTCGTGCGAGTCCCTGTTTATATTGATGATGAGATAATAGCTTCGCTTGCACTGGTATCTAATACAGCAGAGCTGAAAAAGGTAATATTTGAAATATTTATAACACAGCTAATAGTATTTGTTGTAGTTATTACAATTATTGTGTTACTTGCATATAGATATGAGCATATTTTTACAAACCCTATCATCAGATTAAAGCGAGTTATGAGAAGCGTAGCCGATGATAAAGACTACACAATAGCGATAGATGATAAGCGAAATGATGAGTTTCAAAATCTATATGATGGGTTTAACTATATGATTTCAGCGATTAATACTCAAAACACTCAGTTGCAACACTACTCAGATAAAATCTCTACACTACTAGATAACGCAGGGCAGGGGTTTTTAACTATCGACGAGAATCTCATTATCGATGATGAGTACTCAAAAGAGTGTGAGAGATTGCTAGGGCAAAATCTAGGTGGCGTGGATATATCAGAGCTTTTATTTAGCTCTAAAAAAGAGCTAGTCACCGAGGCAATCGCAGATGCATTAGATAGTGACGATGAGACTATTAGAGGCTATATTCTCTCACTGCTTCCAGCAGAGGTGGTATATCAAAATCGTGCACTAAAGCTAGAGTATAAAGTACTACAAAATAAAAAAGTGATGATGATAATCTCTGATATCACAACCCAAAAGCGACTGCAACACCGTATCAAACAAGAGCAAGAGTTACTAAAAATGATAGTAGAGATTGTCTCTGATAGCGATGGATTTTTCGATACAAAACGAGAGTATGAGCATTTTGCACACTCGCTAGATAGTTATATAGATGATAACCACACAGAGAGTCTAGCAGCTCTTTATAGGATTATCCATACATTTAAAGGCTCGTTTGCACAATATTATATGCATCAGATGGTTGATTTCTTGCACAA
>CAZYTC010000049.1:0-5725 GCA_964650175.1 uncultured Campylobacterales bacterium
TTTAATCTTTTTACCCATAGCACGGCGAACCAAATCTGCACCACCTAGACTAAATCCACCGATGCTCTGTACTATCTGCATAACTTGTTCTTGATAGACTATAACCCCATAAGTGGGCTTTAATATCGGCTCCATCTCATTAAATGCATATGTAATAGCTTGTCTGCCATGTTTTCGCTCGATAAAATCATTGAGCATTCCTGACTCCATCGGTCCTGGGCGATAGAGTGCCAGCACCGCAATCAAATCCTCAAAGTTTGAGGGCTTCAATCGACGATTCAAATCCTGCATACCATCAGACTCTATCTGAAACAATCCTGATGTGTGACCGCTTTGGATAGTCTCATATATTTTAGAATCATCCACATCGATTTTATGCCAATCAATCTCTACGCCATATCGATTTTTAACTAGCTTTATAGCACCATCGACCACATCTAGAGTCTTAAGACCCAAAAAGTCAAATTTGATTAAATCCACATCTTCAAGAAAACTAAGAGAGTACTGCGTTACAAATGTATCCTCTCCTGATGGTCTATAGATAGGCGTTTTTTTCCATAGTGGCTCATTGGATATCACCACCCCAGCGGCGTGCATCCCCGCATTTCGCTTTAGCCCCTCTAGCTTTTTAGCAAACTCCCACACCTGTGCTGCTTGCTCATCTGACTCTATCAGCTCTGCGATTTTAGGCTCTTTTTGAAACGCACCAGCTTTTACTTCGCTCCCTTTTTTACGCTCATCTAATGTAATTCCTAGCTCATCTGGTATGAGCTTTGCCATCTTATCAGCTTGTGCTAGTGGCATATCTAAAACCCGTGCCACATCACGGATAACACCTTTTGCTAGGAGTGAACCAAATGTGATGATTTGAGCTACCTGCTCTCTGCCATATTTATTTACCACATAATCGATAATCTCGCCACGACGAGCCTGCATAAAGTCCATATCGATATCGGGCATCGATACCCGCTCAGGATTTAAAAACCGCTCAAAGAGCAAATCATATTTCATAGGGTCAATATCTGTAATCTCTAGCGAATATGCCACCAGACTCCCAGCCGCACTTCCACGCCCAGGCCCTACGGCGATACCCATATTTTTTGCCTCTTTTACAAAATCCCAAACTATGAGCATATATCCAGGGAATTTCATCTGATTTATAACATTTATCTCAAACTCTAGCCGCTCTTTATACTCATCATGCTTGGAGCTATCTATATATTTAAGCCTCTCTTTTAGCCCCTCATGGCATCTATAGATAAAATACTCCGCATCATCTTTATCAGCTGCATTTCGCCACAGTTTTTTATCTACACTCTCATCATCATCAACATTTGCTATCGTTAGTCCATCAGCTGCAGCGTACTCTTTTGTAAATTTAAAATTTGGTGGGGTTGGATTTCCTAGAGTTAGCTCTAGATTACACTTATCCACTATCTCTTGTGTATGATATAGTGCCTCAGGAATATCAGCAAAAAGCCGTGCCATCTGCTGTGGTGATTTAATATAAAACTCATGCACTGAGTGACGCATACGGTTTGGATCATCATAGAGTTTATTCATCCCGATACACATAAACGCCTCGTGATATTTAGCATCATCTGGATAGGTGTAGTGCGTATCATTTGTAGCGACTATCTTTATACCCGTCTCTCTTGATAGACGCAGCACCTGATTATCGATATATAGCTGATCTCCGATACCATGACGCATAATCTCCATATAAAAATCATCGCCAAATATATCACGATACTCTAGTGCAACTCGCTTTGCCTCCTCATAGCCCCCTGCACCATTTCTTACATTTCGCTCATTTGCTAGATTTAGGTGCCAATTAATCTCCCCCTGCAAACATGCAGATGTACAAATGAGCCCCTCACTATGATTTTTTAGTAGCTCTTTGTTTATGCGTGGGAAATAGTAAAATCCATCGATATATGACATCGATGATAGATACATCAGATTTTTATAGCCAATCTCATTTTTAGCAAATAGGCATATATGAAATCGCTGTTTTGTTGTCTTATCCCCTAGCTCTTCGCCATTGTGGATATACCCCTCCATCCCTATAATGGGCTTTACTCCAGCTTTTTTCATCTGCTGATAAAAATCTATCGCCCCAAACATATTTCCATGATCACTCATAGCAACGCTACTCATACCGAGCTCTTTTACTCTATTAGCTAATTGAGAGATTTTATTTGCACCATCAAGCAGTGAGTATTCAGTATGTAGATGCAGGTGTGTAAATGGAGGTACGCTCATATAAAAAATCCTAGGAAAATGGTATCTAAAAGTGGATAGATTATATAATTTTAGTAGTTATAAGCGACTGAAAATAGAGTATTTTAAATAAATATCAATATCTAAGCGTGAGTATTTAATCAGGTGATTGATAAATAGTGATACGATTTCTGCCGCTATTTTTTGACTCATATAGAGCCTCATCCGCTCGTTTTATAGCACTATCTATCTCTGATGTATCAGTAGGAGTAAAGACCACTCCACCCACACTAATAGTGACAAATTCAAAAGCCGATGATGGAGCATGAGGAATCTTAATCTGCTCTATCGCATCGCGGATTTGCTCAGCTTTTATCATAGCAGAATCATAATCGATATCGCCAAGCACCACCACAAACTCCTCTCCACCATATCTAGCCACCACATCGCTAGAGCGATTTGCTACACTATTTAGTCTCTGAGCCACATAACGCAGACAATCATCACCCATTTGATGCCCAAAACAGTCGTTATAGAGTTTAAAAAAGTCAATATCGACCATAATCACTGCCATAGATTTTTTATCTCTTTTGGCATGCTTGACCGCTCGCTCTAGTGCGATATCAAAATATCTACGATTATATATTTGCGTTAGTGCATCCACATACGCCATCTCTTCTAGAGTTTTTTTATTTAATAGATCTAGCTCTAGCTCTTTTTTATAGAGCATCGCTCTGCGTTTTTGCGAATAGTACAAAAACACAGTAGAAAAAAGCACCAATAAAAGATACAAAATCACTATATGTTTAAAGTTATGAAATAGCTCTCTATATGCTGGAGCTGAGAGTTTTGTAATAACAATTGTTAGTTTTGAGCTGAGCTTTAAATCTTTTGGAGCTAAATCATAATATGATATAAAACCTTTTTCATTGAAGATATGAACCAACTCATGATAGTATGAGCTAACTTCGCCACTTCGCAGATGCTTTAGATATATTGAGCCATCAAACATTACAGATTTGCCCAGTTTGTCAAACTCTACAGGAGAGAGCAGATAGAGCACGCCATCGCCAGATATAACGCCACCACGCATATTTTTAGAGTAAAAAACACTCTCAAAAATCTCCATAACAAACTCACTATTCATAGAGGCGACCACCACCCCTTTTGTGCTACTATTTGCATATGGCATTACAAAATCTATCGTCCAAAATCCGCCATCAACCTCATATGGCTTGGTTATATAGAGCGTTTTATCTGCTGAGTTTGCCATAATCTCTTCTAGCTCTTTTGTATCTTTGTGATATGCTCTGTAGTAGTCTAAATCATTGGATACTATGGGCTCTAGCTCTCTATCAAATACCACGATAGATTGGATAGAGCGGTTTATTTTTACCTGAGAATTGATACCTACTGCAAGCCTATTAAGCTCTGCGTCCTCTCGCTCTAGTTTCTGTTTTAGTGAGAGCAGTAGCTGATTTATGGAGTGGATTTGTTGTGTGAGATAATCTTTTGCGATTCGGCTGTGAACTTCGATTTTACCTCTTTCGATACTCTCGACGCTCTCATATTTTTGATAGAATGAGTGCGATATAACCGTAGCAATAATGAGCAAAAAGAGTATCATAAATGACCACTCTAATATATAGCCCTTTTTATACTTCTTTAGATGTATGGAGAACTCATCCATCAGCTCGTTCATAAAACCACCCATTCGCAATTTGAAGAAATTATACAGCTATAAAGCTTAATGATATATATATATATATAAGAAAAACTTATCTAATAATCTCTTTTTTAATCTTTAGTCTAATATAAAACAATATTATAATAGCTAGAGTTATCAAAATCGTGATTGTTATGATTTTCAGGTACTCGCTAATTAGCTCTTGGTTTTGTCCTATAAAATAGCCCAGTAGTGTAAGTATAAGCACCCAAATCCCAGCACCCAAACTCGTATATAGTGAAAATTTCCATAGATTCATTCTAGCAAGCCCAGCAGGCAAAGAGATATATTGTCTAACAGCGGGAATCAATCTGCCGCTAAAAGTAGAGATATGACCATGTTTATCGAAAAATATCTCCATTTTTTGTAGAGACTCCTCTTTAAATAGTATATATTTTCCGTATCTAGCGACAAAAGCTCTACCAAATTTAATAGCTAAAAAGTAGTTAAAAATCGCCCCAGCCAAAGAGCCACCAATACCAGCAGCGAGTGCTGCAACCATATTCATCTCTCCCTTTGCCACTAGATAACCAGCAGGAATCATCACCACCTCTGATGGAAACGGAAAAAATGAACTCTCTAAAAACATCATAAAAAATATGCCAGCATAACCAAAACTGCTGACAGTCTCTACGATAAAATTTATAAAATCAGAAAACATCATCTGCCTATTAATTGAGTTATTTTTATCTCTAAAATCTCTATCTCATTAGCACAAATATCATAAACTATCTCTGCATTTAAATCTATATAGTGATGAGATATAAAATCTCTTGCTCTGATGATTTTACTCCAATAATCGCTATTGCCAACGCTTAGCAAAAGCTCTAAATCTCTTTTGTATAAGTTTTTAACACTCTCGCCAATAGCTTGAATTCTCATAGATATAGAGTCTAGCTTTTCTAAGCCACTATCATCAGCTAAAAAATCATCAACACTATCTATTTTAGAGAATCTATCTTTGATTAGCTTTATACTCTTATCGATAAACTCCAAAAGCTCTAAAGTTGTACTATCCAAAAATAACCTCTTTATAGATAGAGTCGAAAATCGCACCGCCACTTCTTTTGTGTCTGTGCATCAAATCGACCTTTTTATTGTAGAGTTTTTCTAAAAATAGTGCGAGCCTAGCTAATCTATCAAAGCTATTTTCCTTTAGCTCCACATAGATATCTATATCGCTATCTTCACTCTCACACCCTTTTGCATAGCTACCAAATAGACCTATCCTATCGACACCAAAATCTCTTTTTAGAATCTCTTTTTTATCACTCAGAGTCGATAGGATATAATCTCGTGTCATCATAACCCCTCGCAATACTCCGCTAACAATCCAGATTTTAGAGCACTATATTTCTCATCACCGCACAGTTTTTTAACGATAGAGAGCCCAAAGCAGATAGCAGTCGCAGGACCACGAGATGTCATAATATTGCCACTCTCTACCACGGCAGACTCATCGCCTCTAAAACCAGCAGTTTTTAGCTCATCCTCTACGCTAGGGTAGCAAGTATAGCCCTCTTTTAGCACACCTGCAGCCTCTAGAGCAAATGGAGCAGCACAGATAGCACCGATATGTTTGTTCTTTGCATCCATATCTTTTAATAGCTGTTGTACATTTTTATCACTCGCCAAAGCTTTAGTACCATCCCAACCCCCAGGAAGCACTATCATATCTAGCTCATCAGCAGATAATCCAGCTATAGAGCGGTCGCATTTGATAGTGATACCGTTTGCTCCTAATACTAGCATCTCACCATCTAGTGAGCCGACAAT
>CAZYTC010000050.1:0-5417 GCA_964650175.1 uncultured Campylobacterales bacterium
CATCTTGCTTGGAGTTTACATCTTTAGGCAATATTATTTGCACATTATTTAATTCCGTTTTAATATCACTCGGTGTTACGGATGTATCTGTTGTTCCAGAAACTACATAAAAAGTTTTTTCTACACCATCTACAGTTTCTTTATAGCTATAAACACTTCTACCATTGAGTCCCATTACTTCTGAGCCATCTGGAATATCTGTAAATGTTACTGCCCAGTTATAGCCACTTTGCACTGGATTAGCTACGGTGTAATTTACTACATCAAATAAATCTCCCAATATTAGTGGATTGCCCTCATCGCCACCAGCAACTTTATTTCCCATATCCTCGAAAATATCTTTATTTAGTGCTTTTAATGTAAAGTCTGGTAAAACATCGGTTCCATTTCCACCTTTATCTCCAGAGTCCCTAGTATCTTTCAAGATAATATTTACCAAATTATCATTTTCAGAAGCTGTTCCATCTTTTGTAAATGTCTTTATAGTTACAGTTCTATTGTCAAAATCATCACCATTGTGAACTATAAATTTAATATCTGTAAATGCTCCATCATCATCTAGTGTTCTATCTGTTGGATTATCTATAACCCAAACTCCTGAGCCACCTTTATATCCTTCAAATCTAGCACCTTCTATCTCTACACCTTTTGGAACACCTGTGATTTCTATTCTTTGAACTTCTTCGCTACTATCTTTATCATCACTAGTTGTATTTACTTTTACGGTAAATTTTGCACCATTGCCTGAAATTGTAATGATTTTATTATCACTACTATCAATAGTAACTTTATCAGAAGTTGTAGCTGTTGTTTCATCTACAGTAATAGTTGGTTTATCAGTAACTGGTTTTATAGTTAAAGTATGTGTGTAGTTTTCTACAGTTTTTGATACTTCATCTGAATTATCAGTTGTTTTATCTTTTATCACATACTCTGCAATATCTACAGCTACATCTCCACTAAAATGCTCATCCACTTGTACATAAATATTACCTAGATTTGCCTTAGGGATTTGGTTATTGCTAGAGTCAATTTTTGTAAAAGTATCATCACTATTTTTAATATAAAGTTCATATCCATTTGTTGGAACTGTAAACTTAACACTATCTATATACTCATTAGTATCTCCATCATTATCTATCACACCTAAATCTAGTTTATAGAAACTCTTATTAGCATTATCGCCAGTACCTTTTATATAGTTAGCGCTTGTCTCTTCTGTGGCTTCTGATTTAGTTTGTAGTTTTCCATCAACATCTGGCTTCACAAATATATTTAAATCCTGTGTAAAATGCGTTTTACTATCATTTTCACCAGATTTTTCTGTAGTTACATATGTCAATTTTATTGGGTCAATCTTGCCACTAAAGTTTTTAGGAAAAGTGAGCACAACATCATCTAAATCATCAGATGTTACAACATACTCATTGCCAAACACTTTATACTGTTTATCATTTTTCATAGAGATAGTTGCACCATCTGGTAGGATGATTTTAATAGATAGAACTTCTGAGTCACTATCATACGAACTAGGTGGATTTTTATAGATATCTGCTAGTTTGAGCTCTCTATCTTCTGTGGCTACGATATACTCTTCTCCATCGATAGTTACACCATCTACAAACTCTGTATCTATAGGCTCATCTGCTTTATTTTTGACAATCACACTCATACCCAGAGTATTTCCACTATTATATTGTTCTTTACTAACTACAGTTTGCCCATCTATAACAGCAGTTGAAACTTTCTCTCCTGAGATTTGGAAAGTGTAATCTTTATCATCATTGTGTGGTGGTATAAAATATGGTAATTTTGAATTTTGATAATCTAATATCTCTACTTTATAGGTACCATCATTGTTTAAAGATACAGTTATATTTCCTGTTTTACCATCAGATAGTTCTGTTTTTGTAGTATATTCGCTACCACTTTTTGTATATTCATAAACTGTTCCATCTTCAACGCCGATTAGTTTGTAAGCTTCTGTATCGTTATCATAAATATACATACTTCCGCCAACTGGCACGCCATCTATCCATATAGTTGCTGTTTCGCCTTTTTTGCCTAGCTCAGAGCCTTTTGGCTCTATCACTAGCTTTAAACCACTCTCAGGATTTGTGATATTTGCATTACTTACAACTGAATTGCCATTTCCAACTTTATTGTTATTTGCTCTTCCAGCATCTTCATCGCCTATGGCTTGTGCTATACTGATTGTATTATTAGAAGTGTCAGGAATAACTGTTGGCATTACATTTATTTTAAAATCTACAGTATCTGTTTTTTCAACTCCCCATTTAGAGCTATCATTTATCTCTTCTACACCTTTATCTACAACTTTTAGAGTTATAGTTGCCTCTACAGTACCTTGATAATACTCTGGCAGAGTGATTTTAAAATCTGGGTCGGCTGATTTATTGTTCGTATCACTAAGTATAACTGTAGCTTTTCCATCTGCCCCTACTGTTACACTCTGCCCACCGATGATTACTTTTGTACCAGTTGGTAAACCATCTACGATATAAGTTCTTTTTTCAGTTCCATCTAAATCTCCCTTGCTCCCACCTGCTCCATTTTGTGCACCACTTGTAGGCGACATTATCGCTTTTATATCTAGCGTATTGGTTTTTGCTTTATCTATATTACTAAATGTATATGTTTTACCATCTTCTGTATAAGTACCTTGCGAAACACTATCCCATTTTATAGAGATATCATCTGTTACAGGCAAAACAACTACTGTCATATCTGCACTTGTTGATTTTGAATAATCAGTACTTCCAGTTAACGGCTTATCATCATCATCTAGCTCATAAGATGTTACAGATATATTTATTTTTATATCTGTGTCATTATCTTCTGCGTGTTGGATTTTTAGGTTTTCATACTCTGTTTTTGTGAGATAAAGAGTGTTTGCTTCTCCTGTTGTTACATCTTTATGGTGATAGTCGTAATCTACATTTCCTAAATCGTCTACTATAACAACTTTTACAAGTTGATTTGCTGTATTTATAGTTGCTAATTCAGTCCCATCTGCTTTAAATAGCTTCGCTCCACTTACTGAATTACCATTTGTAAATTTAAGAGTTATCTCTCCATTTCGCTCTGGGTGGTCGCCATCAGCTCCATTTTTATCTGTTTGGTCTTTTGATAGAGCAGGAGTTTTCAGCTCTAGTGCGATTTTGTGTTGTCCCTCTTGAGTGTTTTGGTTATCTTCATAAGTTGTTACATCATTTACAGTTACAGTTGGAGCATCTGCAACTGGGGTAACTTGCACTTTTACCTGCTTAAATTCATTTGTATTATCTCCAAAATCAGCAAAATACATAAATTTAATATCATCTGCATTTTTATAGTTACTATAATCTTCATTTGGGGTAAAAGTAAACTTTTTACCACTTTGATCATAAGTTATAGTACCTATTATCTCACCGTTGTCATATAAATCTACAGTTTCACCATTTGAAACTTCCACAAAGCCTGTTCCATTATCTACAAGCATTTTGTTTATAGTTTTTGAAGTTTCAGTTAATGATATAGTTTTTGCTATATCTTCAGGAGTTGTAACATTTTCTAACAAAGGAGTTACATCGATAATAGTTCCTGTAACTGTATCGAAATTTTCATGGATAACAATATTTTCAAAGATATCTGCATTTTGTCTAATATCAGTAATTTTTAGATTGTAGCTCTCTAACTCTTCTGCTGGTTCGCCAGTTTCAATAATAGCGTGGTTTGTAATCTTATAGCTTAGTGTTCCATCGTGGTTTATTACCAAATCATCTTTTGTTAAAGTTATTTCTATTTCGCGAGTATTATCAAAATCTGTATCATCTATCGTTCCTTGCGATGAAGAGTACTCTAAAGTTACAGTTATACTTTTTCCATCTGGAATCTCTACAGGTTTACCATCTTTATCTACAAGTTGCAAAAAATGCTCTAGTACTCCATCATTTTTTACACCATCTATTTCTATTAAACCTACTCCTGTTATTCCTGCCATATCTTCAATTGTTGTAGCGTTATTAACTATTTTTACATAAACCGTATCCTCTGGTCCATAAGTTCCTGTTTCACTATCTGGATTACCGCTATTATCTATTGGCTGTTTTGTAGCTGGTGGATTATCTAAAATCGTACCCGTACCGTGTGGTTTTACCGCTTTTGCATTACCTGTGACATTTGTAATATCTATATTAAAAAACTCACTATTTTCATATAGATAATCATCTTTTGCATCTATCTCAATAATAACTGATGTTTGACCTTTTGGTATCGTTATAGTGCCGTTTTTGCCTACATAATCTACGCTCTCTGTAGCAGTACCGCTAGATGTTTTGTAGCTAAATGTTACATCGCCACGGAGTGGTTTATCTAGCGTAACTGTGAAAACTAGCTTTCCATCACTCTCATAAATCACAACATCATCTATGCTCAGCTCTGCTGGTACTTCATTGTCAATCGGTGGAGTAAATGGTGGTTTTTCATCTGGTGTTGGCTCAGGGTCTTTAACCTCTGATGTAGGGCGGTCTGGCTTGTCTGGTTTGTTTGGACTATCTGGGTGGTGTGGTCTAGTTGGCTCAGTTGGTCTAGATGGATTTTCAAATGGATTTGGCGATATTTTGCCTAGCTCTTTTGCATTATGGTCTAATATGTTTTTGTTGTTTTCAACCTCGCGGTAATCTTTTGTATGTAACCATCCCTTTTTACGCAAATCTGATTCGATATCGGTCATATCGCCATCACGAGCCGCGAATCTCCCCCCCCCTCGCCATCTTCATCTTCTGCTTCCTCTTCCCCCGCTGTTACCTCGCCATCATCTTCGCCTTTTGCGTCTGTTATATCGCCATCGATACCATCATTCCATGCTGCGGCACGCAAATCTGATTCTACATCTACTAGAGCCTTATAAGCATCGATGTTTGCTAGAGCTGCTTCGGTAGTAAAAAATAGCTCTTCATTGCCATAAGCTGTCTCTATTAGAGATGGGTCTATGAGCTGTTTTTGTCCAGCTTGTAATACTATAATATCATTTCCTGCTAATACTATCTCTGCTTTTGCACTTTTGCTATTTGAGCTATCTCCAAAAACTGTATCGTTTTCATATATGACATCACCTGATTTTATCTCTCTCGTGTTGCCATTTATATCTTTTGCAAAAAACTTTCCGCCACTTAATGATTGTACTATACCAGCTTGTAGTGCCATAACATACTCCAATAATATTTTGACTACCCCCTCATTTTATCATATTCTAAAAGATATGTCTAGTACCCGTTCGAGCACCATTAAATATATACGCCGATGGAAGTAAATTCCATCTGGCTACGCTAACGCTAAGTTCTCTTCGGCAGAGTGCCCTCGCACCTTTGGTGCTCTATAGACTGCCGCGTCACTTCGTTCCTCGCAGTGACTGT
>CAZYTC010000051.1:0-5226 GCA_964650175.1 uncultured Campylobacterales bacterium
CAATCTGTACGCAGGCATTGTCTCGGTGCGATTTGAGCGACATATCGCCATCTAGTGCTACGATTTTGCCCTTTTGGACTTTTCTAGCACCTGCTATTAGCGAAAGAAGTGTGGATTTGCCCACGCCATCAGGACCTATTAGCCCCACCATTTTGCCAGCTGGGATATCTAGTGTTATATTATCTAGTGCCGCTATGTCTTTGTAGCTATAAAGTAGCGACTCTATAGATACTGCACTACTATTTTTCATCTATCTGGTTTTATCTCTAGATACTCTGGCCACTCTTTAGTGTTATCAAGCCTAATCCACACCTCACCAGGTAGCCCCGTCTTTATATGCTCTAAATATTTTTGCAACAAATCTTTATCTATCTGGGCTCGCACTCGAAACATCAGCTTTTGGCGTTCGCTTGCTGTTTCTACGGTTTTGGGTGTGAACTGTGCGGCACTTGCTACAAAGGAGATTTTGGCTGATATTGGGTAATCTGGAGCAGCATCTAGCAATATTCGCACATCTGCACCAAGTGCTAGTCGCCCTGCAACTTCAGTTGGCAAGAAAAAGGTCATATAGACATCGCTTAGTTCCAGAAGATTCATCACACGACCGCCAGCAGATAGCACCTCGCCCACTTGTGCCACACGGTACTGCACCCTGCCATCTCTAGGAGCTTTTAGCTTGCTGTCTTCTATCTCTACTTCTATTCGATCAATCGTCGCACTCATCGCTTCCACTTTTGATTTTGCCGCTATTACCTTTGCCTCTGCAGCGATAATGGCTGATGTCGCTGATGCCACCTGAGATTTTGCAACTTCTACACTCGCTTTTGCACCCTCTGCCCTGGCTATATCATCATCTAATACCTGCATCGATGTCGCCCCAGCCTCTGCTAAAACTCGTGATCTATCTAGTCGCTTTTGGGCTGCTATTAGCTCCGCATTAGCTCTAGATACATCAGCTATCTTAGAGCTATGATCACTCTCTCGCATCGCTACCTCTGCCTCTGCTGCCAATACTCCATTTATTGCCTCTTTTTTTTGAGCCTCCACTTCTCGCAACTGTGCCTCAAGTGTATCTATCTGCATAGTAGCTAAAATATCACCCTTTTTAACAAATGCTCCCTCTTCCGCAAATATCTCATCGACTCTGCCCGCTAATTTGGTAGATATATCTACCTCAGTCGCCTCGATTCTACCATTGCTAGAGAAAAACACTCCATCATCATCGCTACCTAGTAGCGTACTATATAGATACCAGCCAGCCGCAATAGCAACCGCTATTGAGAACAACAGTTTTAATCTCATAAACTACCCCTTTATCCCATCTGCTCGTGGATTTAGTAAGAAATCTTTGGTTTTTATAAAATATATAATAAATGGCACCATATAAAGTAGTGCACTAATAGCTACTAGTAGCGAATATCTATCTGGATAAAATATAACACTAGCTCTAGTAAACGCCGCTAGTATCAACATAGCCACTCCAGCCCAAATCCATAGATGACCATATAGCACTCGCCCCGTATGAACAGTAGCGATAATCACCATAATAACAAAAAACGCCAGTCCAAAAGAGGCTATCATTATAATATGTCTAGCATCACTGGCGATATGTAACTCATTTAGATATCCATACCCCATCAAAAAATATCCAGACGCTAACACTAAAGCTATAGAGCCTAAAAACCACGCATATGGCTCATTTGATAGTGATTCAAACTCTAATCTATAATCATTTATAATCGCTAAAATCCCAGCCCCACAAGCTAGTGCCAACCACCCTAGAGTTGAGGTCATATTTGGATAGAAAAATTCTGTAAATGAGTAGATAAAAACACTAAAGGCGGCTATATTATATCTAAATGGTTTTGAGAGTAGCACATCATCCACGCCTCTAAACTCTAGCCTCTCATTTATAGCTTCCATATTGACTCTACGAAGCACCAAAACAATCAGTACCACAAACATTCCCATAGAGAGCTTTAGAATATCGTATGATAAAATATCGACTAGCCCCGCTTGTGAAGCGAAAAATAGAGCTTGTAGAATTGTTATAAGCGTAATCATATATGCGATGCTAGAGTGCCTCTGAAGCTTATCTAACACCACAGGCTTAAATGCCCACGATATCAGCCAAATAGAGAGTGAGATATGGATAATTGCCACTATAAAAATAGGTATAAAATCTATCATATAAAAACTAATCCGCCCAGCTATCCATAGTGCTACTAATGTTGAGAGCTGTTTTCCCACTATCGGCACCAACCCAGGAAATAACTCTGGAAGTCCCGTAAAGATAAATGCCATAATCCCAGCAAAACCTACACCATATATAATCTCATAGATATGCCAGACAAGCGGGTCGTTAAATGGACTCTTGCCTGTGCTTAAAATCACACTCCAGATTATCATATTTAGCACCATATATAGCGGTAGCAGTAGTAAAATAGGTCTAAATCCATATGCCAAATATGGCGGTATATTTGCCTCATCTGGATAAAATTTATAGTGTTTTGTAGCGTTTAGTTTTTGTTCATTCATATCTTTATCTCAAATGTGGAAATTATCTCATCATCACTTAAAAACTCTCTCATTTTTGCAAAGACAAACTCATCATCACGCTCTTGTAAATCACACTCAATGCTGTATCGTTTTATTATCTCTCCAGGGTCACTCTTTAGTAGCAATATAGTATCAGACATCCGTATCGCCTCCATCAAATCGTGAGTGATAAACAAAACAGTAGTATTAAAACGCTCTTTACTCTCTATTACAAAGTTTTGTAGCTCTCGCTTTAGCCCTATATCAAGTGCTGAAAATGGCTCATCCAAAAATAGTAGTTCTGGCTCTACTATAAGAGCTCTAGCAAAGCTAACGCGTTGTCTCATACCACCACTTAAATCTTTTGGGTATTTAGACAAATCAGCCTCTTCTAGCCCAAATCGTAGTGCTAAATCTTTTGCTTTTTGCTCTAATTCACGGCGTTTCATTTTAGAACTCAACGGCATCATTATATTATCTAGCACATTTTTCCACGGCAGTAATCTATCATCTTGAAAGGCAAAAGCAAACGATTTAAACCCATTTACTATCTCACCCTCTTCTACATCAAGCAATCCTGCACAGAGCTTTAGCAGTGTCGATTTACCACCGCCACTAGGTCCTACGATACAGACTACCTTGCCCTGCTCTAGTGTGAAATTTATATCATTTAATATCTGCGTAAATCCATAATAGAAATTTAGCTCTTTTACCTCTAGTTTCGCCATGACTCAACCTCTATGCGTATTGGCTCTAGTATCACATACTCTATAAAAAGCAATACCCCAATCATAGTAACCACAAGCCCCAGAGCCACAGGAGTATCTAGCTGACTTCTAGCAACGGCAAGTGCCGCACCGATACCATCATTTGAGCTAAGTAGTTCAGCCATTATAACTATCTTCCAGCTCATCCCTAGTGCCGAAACCCACGATGGAAAGAGATATGAGAATAGATGAGGAAAATAGAGATCGCGACACTTTTGGATAAATCCTATCCTAAAGCTATCCATCATCTCTTTATAGTCACCCTCTAGCGTCCGTGAGCCCTGCAAAGCCCCCACAAACACTATAGGAAATGACGCAATAACAACCGTAAACATCACAGTTGTATCACCAAAACCAAACCATATCATAGCTAGTACTATCCACGCAATCGGTGGAACACCCACTAATATCGTAACAATAGGGCGACTCATAATAGATGCCGTTACAAAATATCCAGCAATAAGACCAAAAAATGTCCCGATAACAAGCGATATTCCAAATCCTATGAGCCCACGATTGATAGTTAGATATAGATTTTCTATAAACTCACTATCATTTGAAAGTGTATAGATAGATAAAAATACCTCTTTTGGAGATGGTAAAACCAAATCACCATAGATGAGATTACCCACATCCCATAGTGCCAAAAACAAAAATATAGAGGCGATACTACCCCAGCCACTCCATAGAAACCATGGAAAATCTTTGATTATCTTTAAAACTGTTCTCACTTGTAATAAAACCCATCATCAGGCAGTTTTCCACCTATTAGTTTTGGCTCATTCTCTAGTAACACACCAAAAAACTGCTCTAAATCTTTTTTGCTACCTTGTGCATCTTTTGATGCTAGTTTTACATGAGCTATAGAATCAGCTACCGCCTCAGGTGTAAACATTTTGATATTTTTAGCCACTAATGCCCCAGCTTTTGTTGGATTTGATTTATACCACGATAGTGCCTTGTTGTACTCATCATTAAATCTTTTTACTACATCAGCATCGATATCACCTACTACAGCCAGTCCTGCTTGTGGAACTTTAGGGGCACTTTTATAGACTCTTCCCCACTCATCTTGTAGATTAATCGTTCTATGCAACTCTGGTGCGATTAGCTTTACTGGAAATGAGCCTGTTTTTCTCATCGCCATAGATGTTGCAGGTTCAGCCAACAGTACATTATCAGCTCGTCTAGTAATCATCATCTGCATCGCATCTGGCGGTGTTGGAACATATTTTATTTTGAAATCTTTGTTTGGATTAAAACCGCTCTTTTTCATAATAGCACGCAAAACAATATCAGGCATATCAGAGCGAAATGGGACTATTATCTCTTGGTTTTTTAAATCGGCGATAGTTTTTATATTTTTATCTCTACTCACTATCTCTAATATCCCCCAAACAGGGATATTTATGAGTCTAATTGGCTCTTTTTTATTATATAAATTTGCAGCTACATTTGTAGGAATTGCCACAAAATGCGCCTCTTTTTTTAGTAGTATAGCTCTTAGCTCATCTGGATTTTGCCATAGCCTAAACTCTATTTTATCTGCCACATCACGCAGTGCATTATCTTCAATCATCTTAAACACTGGATGAGAAACCGTAGCCACAGGTCCAGCTATGATGATTTTATCCATCTTTGCGCCAAAAACACTAACACAAAGAGCAGCTATTAGAGCCAATTTTTTCATATATTATCCTTTAGAAATGAAAATTCACACCACCAAAGTAGTATCTACCACTAGTTGAACCTAGCACATCATCGATACCACTATTAAAGAGGTTATTTATACCACCAAATAGCTTGATATCTTTTGTAATTTTATAATTAATATTCCAATCAAAAGTTGCGTTTTTTATTTAAATAATCACCACTCAGATAACCCTAACTCCTCTATCTCTTGAGTGAAAAAATCTTTTAA
>CAZYTC010000052.1:0-3030 GCA_964650175.1 uncultured Campylobacterales bacterium
TCTGCATAAGCTATTTTCTCATTTTTTGCATTTATATTTACAGCTTCTAGGTTTATATTATTTCCAGAAGTCATATAAATATCATTTGCATTTAGCTCACTAGAATTTACACTCTCTTTATAAACCATATCTCTTTGTGTTTTTTTACTCATAAACCCTTTTGTAGTTGTTTGTGTATCTCTATAATATTCACTATTTAAAGCTAAGATATTTACATCATTTTGGGCATTTAGATTTATTTGGTTAGAGGCATTTACTTTAGAGGCTTCTAGGTTTATATCATTTGCACTTTGTAATATGATGTTGTTTGCTTCTATGTTTGAAGTTTGATAGCTTACATCTTTTGCTTTATCAAATCCACCTTTAAAGTAAACATTATATCCTTGCTCTAGTTTTATTGCATTTAGGTTTATATCACCATTTTGAGTTTGAAGAAGCAGACTATTTGTTGCACTTAGGTTTGCTCCTATATTTGAAATATCTTTGTTTGCTTGTATTACTAAATTTCCATTTGTTGCTTCTATTGAGCTTGTTTTTCCAATGTTTGTATAGGTAGAGCTATTTATTCCCTGATTTATAGTGTTTGTTTGTGAGTATGTTTCATTTATCACACCTCCATTTAGTGAAGCTAGGTATATATCTGAACCTTTTATTAAAGAGCCATTTTTATTTACGAAGTCATCATTTGAGATAAGGTTTATATCTCCGTTTGAGATAATATTACCAGAGTTATTTATAATACTATTTGCTTTTACATTTAGGTTTTCATCTGTTTTTATAGTTCCACTATTGTTTAGGCTATCTTTTACATCTAGGTCTATATTTTTTGCTGCTATACTTGCACCATTGAATCTCTCACTACTATTTGCTAAATAGACTACTGGCACTAGGACTTTTTGATTATCTATTAGTTTTTCTACCATCCATACTATATCTTCTGTGAGGTTATCTATCTGCTCTTGTGTTAGAGGTTTGCCTATCTCTAGATTTAATATCTCACTTAGATTAACTCCGTTGTCCATTAGATAGATTAACTGCTGATTCTCGCTGTGTAGATTTGGGTTTAGATATCGTTGTCCTGTTTGAGCAAATATTGCATCACTTACTAGTTTGGTCTCATAAGCTGCATCACCCAATCTTTTTACCACTCTATCTCCTCTATAGTTCATCTTTTCTAAAAAATATGAACTCCCTATAAAGTTTGAGTAGTTCGTATATAATGGATTACTCTCTATTAGGTAATTTGCTTGTGGATTGGTTGTTTGCACAAACATTGAGTATTTGTTTGTTGGGAGTTCATAGTTTAACAATTTATCTTTATTTATTATTGGATTTATACTCAATTTTTACCTTTTTTATTCTTCACTCAATGGCTTATCTAAAACAGACTGCCTGATATATAAATCTATCTTCCAAAAGTTTGGATAGAGCTTACACCAGCCATCAGAATAACACTCTTTTACTGGGTAATTGCCATTTTCTACTGTATTTTTATCCCCATGATGATCTATATGGACAATATAATTACCATTTTGCTTGAAGTATATAAATAAATCTTCATCATCTTGCTCATTAAATCTTTTACCATTATGCTTTATTGTCCATATATCTTTTTTAGGGATTATGATGTCATCTCTTCCATTTGGTGTTAGTTCGTAATATTTAATTGTAAATTTATCTTTTATTTTATCTGCACTTGCTCCATAAAACTCTGTTCCTTTTGGAATATCTTCTTTTTTATATTCAGGATTTAAAAACCACCTTGCAGTCATAAAGGCTCCTGTTGTATATTTACTTGCCCCCATAAAAGGTTTATTAAAACAACCAGAAAATAGAAATAGACTTATAAAAATCAATATATATCTCATTTCTTAGCTCCTTGCTCTTTAGCTTTTCTTGAAGCTCCATAGTTTTCTGTTCCATGCCCTGGTTCACTCCAAGTTTTAGGGTTAAATATATTTAGTGGATAAGATACATAATCCCCATCGTTTTTTTCTATATCTATTTCAGGATTCTTTACTCTAAATGTTTCTTGAAGCTTTTCATCTGAAATCATCGGAGCTCCATAGCTTTTATATGTATGTCCATTGTCTTTAGAGTTTAGTGCTCCTTGTTTAGCAACTTCATTTCCTTGAGAGTGCATAAGTACATTTAAATTCTCTTCTTTTTTTAAGTACTCTTCTGCTTGCTTGCTAATCCCTGTTTGCATTCCTATGGCACTTCCCCACTTGTCGACTCCTGCCTCTACTAAATCTCCCAAGACTCCTCTTGTTGGGTTATAGAAGTTTAAATAGCTCTCATCTTCTCCTATTAGGTTTCTTCCACCTTGCATTGCATCTTCTTGTGAATTTAATATTCCATTTATATATACATTTTTACTACTTTTATCACCTTGGAGCTCATGTAGGTTGTCATATACACCAAACCAGATAGGTACATTACCCAAAGCGCCTCCATTATTCTCATTTGAAGGTGCAACATCTAATGTTCCTCTTCCAAGCCATTTCCAAACTGTTCCTATTACTGATTCAATAGGATTGTCACTCTTCGCATCTGGTAGTGATTTTCCAACGATAGATATGCTTTCAGGCATCTCCTCATACTCTTTCTTTATCTGTTCCCTTCCCTCTTTAGTTAATAGCCTAGTATCTAATGTAGCATCTACACTTGTTCCACTCTTGCTTGAGTATAGATCTCTGTCTATCTTGTTTGTATCTTTGTTTAGTCTAGTTAAATCATCTGAGTTTTCTATATCTTTAACTACTATCTCTCCCTCTCCCAGTGTTGCTAGAGTTTTAGATGCTTCTATGCCTAGTGAGCTTGAAGAGTTGTAACCCATAGATGAGATACCTTTTTGTTGCTCTTTCTCTTTTTGGTTCTCTATCTTTTTACTATCTAAGTTATAGTTTAAGTTTACTCCTAACTCTTTATTAGAGTGGTAGGAGCTATTTGATGAGTTTGCAAATGTTAGGGTATTTGTAGTTAGGTTTAGGTTTTGGTTATCTTGTATAAATGTTCCTGCCGCAAATG
>CAZYTC010000053.1:0-2403 GCA_964650175.1 uncultured Campylobacterales bacterium
TTTTAGCCATTCTTCACATCCTCACTCTTAAAGATATTAACCTCTTTTTTAACATAAATCTCTTTTATCGTATCGAGTATCATATCATCATATTTATTGTCAGATATTCTAACATACTTTTCTAAAACATTGCACGCTACAGGTACAAGTAAACCTATTAACCATACTGGCATATTGCCTCCTTTTCTTTTGGATTTATGTGGGATAAAATCTCGCTTGAAAACTCAATGAAATTTTGTTTTACAGAGTCATGTAAATCTATGCACTCTAACCCAATCTTTTTTTGATAGACTACTTTGTTAAAATAATCATCCGCTTTTTGTATCTGTTTTTCTATTAGTGATGTTTCGTAGTTTTTATATGAACGAATCTCTGATAGTTCTACGCACTCTTTTAATAAGTTATAATCAAATCTGCCAAAGTGTTTTATCATTGTAGAAACGACACTATTTATGCTATTCATAACATAGACAGGGCTTGTCGCTTTTTGTTTTTGAAATCTAAAATAGTGTTTAGGTTGTGTGGCATTAAAATCTTTTAATAAATTCCATACATCGTGGTTGTTTGCTCTTTGATACATTTTTCGCACAGCTTCTTTGGTTAGTAGCTTTTCTTTACCACTTTTTAGAGTTCTATAGCCCTCTATGATAGAAAGCGACTCATCTCTACTAAAGCTTTTGTACTGAAAATATGTTGTGAGATATGACCATAAAGAACCCATATTTTCTAATAGATTGTATGTATATTCTAGCTCTATGTTGTTATCGCTGTAGATGTTTTTTAGCACTTCACGGCGGATTTGAAACTCTATACGCCATACATCGATTCTATCGTTGTAATCGCTATTTAATCTCCAAAGTCGCTCTATGTGTGCTGATGTGGGATTTTTGCTAATCTCTTTTGTTTTATCGTAAATTCTGAGCATATTATTAGATGAACCAAAATATAGTGTTTCTAATCTTCTACTTGAGAGAAATAGATTACGACCTATATCGCCATCGTCGCCCTCTATCGCTTTTACTTTTCTAGCTCTTGTTTTAAATCGTACCATATCAAGTAGGCTAAAACTATGCCCTTGTATATCGCTAGCGATATGTATCTCTTGCACTTTTGAGATATAGTCGTTGTGGAATGCTTTTTTTATAAATTCGTTTGTTGTCTCTATTGCACCACGCAAACCATAATTTACTAAAAATGATGAGCGATACTCTATCTTTATAGATGGATTTTTATCATTGATATCTTTTTTTGTTTTTAGTGCTATTGATACATCGCCGTTTTTGATAACTACGCTATAGCCACGGATAGAAGTTGCCATTACTTTAAATACTCTATTATCTAGTGTTACGCTCACGAAGCGGTTATCGTTGTCTATATCTTTTATACTTTGTGCTTGCTCTTTTAAGCTTTTTAAATAATTGATTGTTTTATTGTATTCTGTAGCGTCTGCGTTTAGATATAGTGCTTCTTTGAATGTGTCTATGTGTTGTGATAATAAAGTCATTTAAAACTCTCTATGGTAAAATTTTTGTGGGGGTGTAAAAAGTCCTTTTAACCCCCCTTGTTAATCCAGCTTGGGACTAAGTAAAATCAAACAAAGTTTGAACTTTTTTAGCTCTCTCTAAATTCATTTTATTTTTATATGCACTTTTTTTAGTGTGATATTGCAATATAGATAACTTTTTAGCGTATGGTTGATATCTCTCTTTTACAAAATAGCCTCTGTTATCAGTAGAGAAATACTCATTACCATCTAGCATAAAATAATCTTTGCACTCATTTAATTTAGGGACATCATAAAATGCCCCATTATCTATCCTGAAACTGCGTAGTTTTTCGTTTAGTGTCATTTTATAAATCTTCTATGCTAGTAAAGTACCAGCCGATTTTATCTTGCCCAAACTCTCTAACCATACCTATACGACCTTTTAGCAAGTACATATCGCCCTCTTTTACCTTTTTAAACATATCCTCATCTATGTTTGTTTGTAGCTCTCCACCTGTGAAAACTATTTTTAGCTGATAAATACTAGGATAGTGAATCTCATTTCCCTCAATATCCAAAACTGGCAAACCATCTTTCATTTTTACTTTGCCTTTTATTTCCTGCTTCATTATTGCAGTACCTGCTAACTCTACTATGTTTCTTTGAGTAAGTTTGATATACTCTCTTGCTTGATTTGCTACATCTTTAACTGCTGACATTTTTATATTCCTTTTGTAAATTTTTTTATAATCTGATATACTTTTGTGTGGGACACATTAGCAACTTTATGAGAAACCTTATAAGGGGTGATATTTTTATCACCAGCTAATATTAGAGTACATATGGCACTGACTACCTCCTTTTCATATTTATCTATACATATATTCACTTTACACCTCCAGATAGTTTTTATGTTT
>CAZYTC010000054.1:0-2306 GCA_964650175.1 uncultured Campylobacterales bacterium
AGATTTATAAACTGTTTTGGAACATCACTACCAAATCTACTGCCACTTCCTGCACTTAAAATGACTGCGATATTCACATATTTTCCTTTATTAGCATATCTATAATATTTTTTGATGTTACATCCATAGCGATTTTATCAAAAAATAGATTTCTCATCTTCGCTCTTGTTTGTTTATACTCATCTATTGCTACAAAAGCATTCTCAAGCTCATCTTGCGTTTTTGCCTTTATCCCTGGGCTAAAACTATCATAATCAAACAGCAGTGAGACATTTTTCATATACTCATCCATATCGTAGTTGTAAAATATAATCTCTCTATCTAAGAGCAAAAAATCATACACTACCGATGAGTAATCACTAACTAGAATATCGACATAATTTAGTATTGGATAAACATCTCCACTACCATTGTGCAAAAATATATTCTCATAATCTGAGATTTCACTATCTTTGTAGTGCTCTAGTACAAATGGGTGCAGTTTTAGTATAAAAATAGCATCTATTTGTACTAGCTTTTGATTCAATCTTTTAAAATCCAAATTTATAGATGAGTGATTTTCTCTATGTGTTGGCATATATAAAATCACTTTTTTAGAACCATTTTTTACAATATTATAGATATCTCTATCGCAAAATATCAAATCTAGTTCATCCTCATCTCTATAAAAAATATCATTTCTAGGATATCCGAGATTCAAAAACTCTTTCGCACTAAAAATATGCTCAAAATTTGTCTCATTTGTCCATTCTGATGTGGAGATAAAATAATCATATATTATATTATTTAGTTTACTCATCTTTTTAAGCCCCACACCATGCCATAACTGAATCGTTTTTTGTGATGGATGAAGTGGTGGCAAATATGTATAGTTTCCCTGATCAAATATAATATATTTTGCAATTGCTATCTCATAATCAGCCTCTGGAGTATCTAACAGTTGGTATGGCAGATTATGCTCTTTTAGCTCATCTATCTGCTCACTGTTGTCTGTTAAAATGGTTGCATTAATATTGTTTTTTACACAGTATAAGTACAGTGATTTGTTATTTGAGCCGATAAAACCTTTTGAGATAAAAACAATTTTTTTTCTATCAATCTCTATATTTTTAGGAATATACGCAAACTCTCGCCTAGTAATAGTAAAATCATCTTCAAAAACATATTTACCATTTTCTATAGTTACTTTTATAATCTTATCTTGCGAGATATATTTTAGATATTCACTAGCGATTACATCAAAATGGTTTGGGCTTAAAATCAAAATATAATCAAGCTCTGCATTTGATACTTTTTCAATTTGTCTGATATTTGTATCTTTTTTATTTTTATCTATAAAGCCTTTGATGTTTATAGTTTTACTCTCTAAATAACTCTCTAGAGCTAGAGTCATAGGAGAGTGAGGGGCTAAATATATTTTTTTATTTTCAAAAGATAACAATATTTTAATCCCTTCTTCTTATCTTCTTGAACCTATCACTAAAGTTTGTCTTTTCCACCACATTTACTTTTGTGGGGATTTTATAGTTTTCTAGCCTTTCTTTAGAGTAAGCCCTTATAGTTTTTTTGATATTATCCACATCTCTATTTAAAACCACATCACAAACAACGCTTTGACCTGTGATAGCATTACTCTCACCATAAACCATCACATCATCTATAAAATCTAGAGTTAAAATCACACTTTCAACTTCACTTGGCAACACCTTTTGCCCACCTACATTTATCACCTCTTTACTTCGACCGATGATTTTTATATATCCATCTTCAGCCATCTCGACCAAATCCCCAGTTTTAAACCAACCATCAGATGTGAAGCTATCCATAGATGAGTTTAGATAACCTAAAGCTTGTGTTTTACTTTTTAACCACAGCTCATTTTCTACTATTTTATATTCTAGCTCTGCATCATCTATCTTCATAAAAGTTGAATTAGAGGATTTGGAAATTGTGTTTGCTATGCCCGTTTCACTTGTGCCAAATGTTTGTAAAAACTTTACTTTTGGGAAAGTGCTTTTTAGCCTATTTAATAGACTCTCAGGCATCGTCTCTGTACCATAGGTAATCATTCGCAGACTACTCAAATCATAGTTTTTATACTCTTCTGAAATCAAAATCAGATTTAAAAATGTGGGGCTAGATGGAAGAACCATTATTTTGTATTTCTCTATCAAAGCACAAATATTTTTTGCATCTTTCTCTTTTGGGATGATTAAAGTTGCCCCCATCGACATGGCATTAAAAACAGTATTTAACCCACCGATATGATCAAACATCAAAAAAACCAACATGTTAAGAGATTTCTC
>CAZYTC010000055.1:0-2259 GCA_964650175.1 uncultured Campylobacterales bacterium
AAGCTTGATTTAGAAATGCTCCACTTCCACAAGCTGGGTCTAGGATTTTTAGATTCATCAGCCAGTTTTTATAGCTCTCTAGATTGTTTTTAATCTGTTGCTCACTACTAGAGAGCTTTTTGAGATTTTTAGGAGCAGATACCGCAGATATCCCTAGCTCGGCTCTTTTATCCTCGCACATTTTACCTAGCGTGTTTTCGACTATGTAGCGGGTGATGTACTCTGGGGTGTAAAATACGCCATCTTTTTTGCGTTTGGATTTGGTTTTATCAAACTCTGTGTTTTCGATATTTGCCTGTAGCTCTTCTAAATCGGTGAGAGATTGCTCGAAAATATGCCCCAAAATATTGACACTAACATCACTCAAAAAGTCATAATTGGATAGGTTTTGTACATTTTCATCTAGTATATCATCGTCGATAATGAGCGAATCTAACAGCTCATCACTGCGAAATAGTCCGCCGTTATATTTGGGGATATCTAGCCTCTCATCGCCCTCATTTATCGCGTTAAAATAGAATTTATAGATATCATAGAGGCTATATGAGGTGAATTTCTGGGTGGTAAACTCCTCTCTGATTTCACGGATGGTGTTGGTTCTAAGAAGTCCTCTATCTTCTGCAAAAAGTATAAATATTATGCGGTCGCAGAGTTTTTGTGTGAGGCGTAGTAGTGTAGGTTTATCGATGTGGATTGCCGCGTCGCTCTGCTCCTCGCAATGACTGAAGCTGTCAAGATGGATTGCTTCTTCGCTATGCTCATCGCAATGACGCTGCTCTGTCACTGCGAGCGAAGCGTGGCAGTCTACTGTAGATTGTCCCGCCATTTCGTGCGAGGCTGCAGCCACACCTCTGTAATTATTTTTAACGATATTCTCAAACAGTGCCAATCGAAACTGGCTGAAATCTCGATACAACTCTTTAGAAATCTGCTGCTCATAGGCGTTTGATTTGCTCTTTAGCTCTAGTGGTAGGTGGCGTGATAGCGACTCAAATGAGAGTAGTGTGTGAAATCTAACAAAGCTCTCATAGCTCATATCGAAAAGATTAAACGATACAAATTCGGTCGATTTGTCTATATATAGTCGCAGTTCGCCGAAGTTGCTGATGATAACATAGTGTGCGTCACGGTGTTGCGAGAGATAGTAAAATGCTTGTGCTTGGACGGTGTCTAGGTTGCGGGTTTTTTGATCTTTGAGCTCGATAACGCCGATGATTTTACCACCAGCATAGATAGCACCGTCGGCTTTTTTCGCATCGGTGGTGTTTTTACGCTCTCGCTCTAGATTAAAACTCTCTGGGTTTGTGGTTTTTAGAGTGTAGCCTAGCGATTTTTCAAATATATCGACTAGAAAACCATCTTGGTACTCCTCTTCTTTGAATGTTTTTATCGCCTCTATCTTTTTAGCAAACTCTAAAAACGCCACCCATCTAGTGGCGACTATAGAATTATCTGGCTTTATCATATCTACTAGAGCATCTCGTATCATCACTACCTCCAAAATATGGGGTATTTTAGCATAAAATGTTAGTTATGTTGGGAGATATGGATTGCCACGGCTTTTTCAAAGCCTCGCAATGACTGGTTTTGTCAAAATAGATTGCCGCGTCGCTACACTCCTCGCAATAACTAGAGTTGTCAAGATGGATTGCCGCGTCGCTACGCTCATCGCAATGACTGGTTTTGTCACTGCGAGCGAAGCGTGGCAGTCTATTAAAATGTAAGTGTAGAAAAAATAAATTAAAAGATATTTGCTATTTTCCAATTGTTTTTATGTGCATAATACCCTATTACAATAGCTATCAGCAATCCCACTGGAACCAAAGAAGCGACTATTTCATTAATCATAATTCAAATCCTTTATTTTATTTTTTAGACTCGATAGCTCCCTATAGTTTATAGCCACACCTATGGCAACAAAAATAAAAACTAAAAACAGCAATATACCAAGCAACAATAGACCATCTCTAGAAAAAACAATAGCATAAGACCCAGCACCTGCTGCGGTTGCCAACAATGGTAATATTTTCTTATGGACTATGTCTGCTTCTTTGGAAATAATATCAGCTTTATCTTTTTTCTCTTGTAATGTCATAGCTAAATTGTATCACAAAATGAGTAATATGGATAGGTTTTAGTATAGATTGCCACGGCTTTTTCAAAGCCTCGCAATGACGAGGGAACAACAAAGCGACAAAGTCGTGCGAGCCTGCTGCTGAAGCAAACTCAGCGTTAGCGTAGCCAATCGGGACTTGTTCC
>CAZYTC010000056.1:0-1994 GCA_964650175.1 uncultured Campylobacterales bacterium
TATAAGTTGTTCTTTTAAAATTATTTTTTATATAATCAGCTCTTTTCTTAATATCATCTTCATAGTATGAATCAGGTCGCTCAAAACTATATATCTTTTTTGGGGACTCTTTCCAATAAGGGTTTTTAGTTTTTATAACTTGTGGTTCTAGTTCGATTTCGCCCTTTGACTCATTAAAAACATACTCAAAATGCTTTTTATTATTTTTAAAATCTTCTTTAGTATAATCTCTATCTAATATCCCCACCATATACCCCTTTATGATATTTTATCGCATAAAAGGATATTTTGCTTTTAAGTTAGCTAAAAATTCATTTGTATCTAAATTTTTAGATTCATCAAATACATCTGAGCGACCAATAAATCCAAGGAGTGGATTTAAATCAAGCGGTAAATGAAAGTCATCTTCATCTATTGTTTCTGTATTTCTATCATCATAGTTTTTAAGTCTTTGAGCCTCTAGTTCCTCTTTTATCTCAACAGGCGAAGCGTGTTTTAAAACATCTCCATCACTATCTTTGAATGTTCTAGGCTCTAGTTGTCTTTTAGCTAAAGCAAACTCTATAGCTTGTTTTTGCTCTTCTATCTCTTTTGGACTCATATGTAAAACCTCTCCATCAGGTAGTGGTATATGCTTTTTGACATCACTTAAACCACCATCAGGTTTGTTTTCAGGATGAAGCGGTGACTGTGGATTTGTTTTATCGTAATACTCTCTTTGACCCTCTTTTATCTGTTCGCTAACCAAGCTTATATCTTCTCCAGCATACATAGTTAGAGCATAGACTCTACTATCTAGAGCGTTTTTTCTATATGCCTCAACATCTGCTATTATCTTTGTAGCTCTAGTGCCATTTGAAACCATATTATCTATCATCGTTACTTCACCGATTAGATGAGAATTGCTAGGAGGAGATGAATAGAAATTTGTAAAACCTCTCATTTTATCAAACTCTAGTGTAGCTTTATCAGCTCTAGCCCAAAACTCGCCACTAGGTATATATGCAGGTTTAAAAATATTATTATTTTTTTCTAGTTGTTCGACAATAGGAGTGGTGTCTAATTCTGATTTTCCAGCTAAAATATAAGGTTTCAACGAATTAATACTATCGCCAGTGTATGTATTCTGAATAAGATATCTTAAACTTTCAGCTATATCACCAAGCATAAATCCAGCAGATACAATAGCTTTAGTCGTCTGTTCTGCATTATGAAAAGATACATCTATGATTGCATTGTAATAACCCTCGTTTAGCTTGTTGCCATCATTTATAGCTTTTGCAAATTGTTTATTTATATCATTCATAGATTTGACATTTTTATTCATAGCATCAACTAAATCATTTATGGATTTTACGCTTTTTTTGCCATTATCTGCTAATACATTAACTAGACCCTCTTTTTCATCTTCTTTTTCATCTTCTGGATTTGGTTTATTCTCTCCATCAGGTGGAGGATTATTTTCATTTTCAGGTTCGGGTTTTGGATTGTTTTGTGCTTCTTCTGCCTCTTTTTGTGCTTGTTGTTCTTGTCTCTGTTTTTCGAGTTCTGCTAGTGAAAGATTATATTTACCAGTTTCCATAAAATTTGTTTTTGCTTTTGTCCAGCCACCGCCAGTGGCAACATCAGCTAACATTTCAGAACCTTTAGATAAAGCCATACCAGCAAAAACACCAGCACCAACAATATTCATAGTATTAACGATTGGATTACCTAAAACAGGAGCAAGAGAACCCAATACACCTACTCCAGCAGGTTGCATTCTCGGATTAACCTCTGTAGTATTAATATAATCCATAGCACTTTTTCTAGCAGCTATCTGCTCAGGTGTAGTAGCACTAGCAATTATCTGCTCAGGTGTAGCAATACGAGTACCAGTTCCACCATAATTTATATTTGGATGTCTACCAACACTACCCGAATTTATATTTGGATTTCCACCAACACTACCCCTAGCCATTTCTAGCCCTCATCTTCATCATCAGCTTTAACTA
>CAZYTC010000057.1:0-1913 GCA_964650175.1 uncultured Campylobacterales bacterium
CTAGAGATGGTGCAAGATTTATATTCACATCTTTTTGGTTTTGTGGTATAATTTCATTAGTTAGAGTATCTGGTCTTTGATTCGGCTCTAACCCCTGCTCCAGATGTGAAGCGTCCAGTATCATTTTTTGATACAAAATCTTCAATTATATGTCCATCTTCTATAATTTTCTTTATGTTTTTATCCTGTAGTATGTGAGAAGTTACTATTTTTACATTCCCATCTCTATCAGAAATCACGCTAAGGAATTTTTTAACATTCTCCTCGTCATCTAAAAAAGACCTTATAAAGTGGAATTTGCCATCTTTTTCTACAATATATGCAGGTTTTTCTAAAGTTGGTTTAATAAAACCAATTTGATTTACTCTCATACCACTATCTCGCCCTATAGCTTTATTTAGCATATAATCAATATCTACTTTTAAATCTCCAATAGGTGTTTTTATAGGGTCTCTAAAATCATTCATCAGCATAATAACACTATCGCTTTTTCGTAATGGCTCTGCAAATTTATTTAATGCCTCAATATCTATATCTTTAGCCACACCTCCCTTTGTCGGCTGTACTGCATAATTATTCCCCATTACTGCCCTAGCCATTCGTGAGCCTTGAGATGTGCCCGTCTCTATTTCATACAGTGCCCTCTGTGCATAATCTCTCATAGCTCCTTGAAATTGCTTGTTTTTGAGTAGTGCTTTTACTGCTGTATATCCACCTAGTCCCAATACAAACTTCTCTGCATCAAACGATACATTTCCGTTCTCATCTATGTCTACACCTGCGACAGTTCCTGCTAGTAGATATTAGATAATATCAATCAAGATAATATATAGTAAGCTTTAAAGCAAAACATCAGTTTTTAATAAGTGAGCGTGCAAATAAAAGAGGATTGTTAGAGTTTAGTTTTTGTGATACAATATCAAGATGAAAACAACAGGTACACTTATAAGAGATGTTGGATTAGGGTTTTTTGTAAATGGTTTATTTACAATCACTCAAAACGGTTTCTCATTTAACTCTGTTATAGTTACATTTATAGCGGTAAAGATACTTCTATTTGGTATCTTGATACAAAACAAAGGAGAATAGATGGACGGACAAACATTTATCACAGCAGTAGCAACAGTGGTTTTGATTTACGCTATGTGGTACTATAATAAAATCACAAAAGATAAAGATAGACAATATTAAACCATTTATACCATGCTTACGGCGTGTTGTATTCTATCTCTAGCACCCTCTAGTGTTTCGTGAAATGGATTGTTTACAAATCCGCCTCTCATATTTGGATTGACATTTTCTTTGGGTTGTGATATACTTTCATTATGAGCACTCCTCCACGACTTTTGTTGATGGGAAGCTTCTAAACCTTTGTTTAGTTGAAGGGAGTGCTTATAGTAGAGCATATCTTTGTTCGGCACTCTCAATAACGATTCCATCTTCTTTAAACTATCTATTTCATAAAATGTTTTATGCACTAACCCATCTTTGCTAACTGCAAAACTAGCTAAATGAGTTACCTTTCCATCTTGTTTAAATGGCTTATAAAAAACAGTACTAGGCTTTCCATTGTATAGCTTTTCCACCACAAATAATGGGTCATTTAATGTTTTAGCAAATGCTCCACTAATATATGCCCTATCCTCAAAGTGGGTATTGTGTATAAGATGGTTATATGCTTGTCTTGCATTTACATTCACTCTGCCTATAGGAGTATCTACATAATTCCCTTTTCCATCACTTTTCAGAAGAGAAGTAAATTCTTCAATATTTTTTACTGGCTGTGGTAAAAATTCTGATGCGTCTTTTGCGATTGCTTTTTCATCAACTAGCCCATTTTTGATATATCTTGACTCTAGCTCTGTAGCTCTTGCTTGTTGCTCTCCCCATAGGCGTTGGTAGTTATCCATACT
>CAZYTC010000058.1:0-1658 GCA_964650175.1 uncultured Campylobacterales bacterium
TTTAAAAGGTAATAATTATGAGCAATAAATGTAGAATCCAAATGAAACAAGGCAGTAAAACATATATAGAGCGTTGTGAGTTCTCCGACCAAGCCTCCGCAGTAAATTTTTACACTCTATTATCTACTGCAAAAGTTACTGAGGTTTGGGGCGGTGCTAGTACTCCATATTTAAACCATACGGGTATTATCCCCGTTGATGATATGCAGTATAAACGAATGGTTAAATGTTGGGCGAAAACTAGCTCTAGTGGTAAAATGATACAAGTGAACATCAGAAATGTAAAACTCAATAAAAATAAAAATGAGATAGTAGAAGCCATAAAACAGTTTGTCAGAATTGATGGCGAGAGGGTCGATAAGGTCTTCTCACTACTCGTGAAAAAGACCTTTGAAGATTAATGTTTTACTAGCAAAGAACCATCAGAAAGTTCTACAAATTCTCTAATTGTTTTTGAGTTTTGTAGATATTCTTTTAGTGCTTTGATTGTGTTTGATTGGTCTAATCTGTATTTGTGAAATGTATATTTTTTAAATACATCTAGGACTTCATCTAAAAAAACATCTTCTTTGGCATCGTTTATTATATACTCTATCGCCTCTATCGTATAAGATTTAAACGATTTAGGGTAGTTTGTCGCTATATGATAAACTATTTCCGCCATTGATGCGGGTTTAAATACTCTCATTTTTTTACCTCTTTTTTTTGTTTTTGATGGAGCCTATAAAAAGGCTCTTAAAATGTAATATATAAAATATTCCCATTTTTTAGTTTTTGTGCGTATGTATGATAATCTAAATAATCCATTATATCTATAGTTTCATCTATTAGATAATTATCTCTTATCTCTCTTTCTTTGCTTTCGTTAAAATCGCAACAAATTGCTATTACATCCAATTCTTGTGCGGTCTCGTAGCATTCATTGAAGTAATCTATAATTGCTTCGTATCCATATATAGAGAAATAATCTCTATCGTATTTTTGAAATTCTTTTTGAAGCTCTTTCGCATCATATATTTTTACCAACATTTCATCCCCTTTAGATTTATTGCGTCCGCAACTTTCTTTTGTTAGATTTTGAGGGAGCGGAGAGTCTGAGGCTAACGCTATTTTTTTAGGTTAAGCTCATAACTATCGCTCTCTTTCAATCTCTTTCTTCCGTTGAGTTTCTCGGTCGCGTAAAAAAAACTAAATCCCTTTTACTAACTGAAACAATGCTTGGCTTGAAAAAAGATTTCAAGGTGTAGGCGACTCATTAAAATCTAAAATAAATAAAACTCTCCCGCCCACACCGCCTCACGCTGATGTGAGCCTATGGCTCATCAGAAAGCGTGAGTGAAATGTTTTTGAAAGGTAAGCTATGTTTCTGTTTAAAAGGATTAAGATTTTGTTTTTTGCGACTGAGACTCAATGGATTAAGAGATGAAAGAGTGATATTTACTTGGGGCTTAACCGTATAAAAAAAATAGCAGTTAGACGATTGCGTCATCTCACTAGCTACTTTAGCCGATTTATTTCTACTGCTTTTTGTGATATTTAAGCTTTCATATATGCTTTTTTAGCACGACTCACCCATAAATATTTAATACTATTAAATATTTCGCATATACGAGCCCCCGCCCTGCGTCGTTACAGCGAATTTGCGTTTAATATTAGTA